>NZ_JAHLPU010000028.1 GCF_018918045.1 Pseudoflavonifractor sp. MSJ-30 | reverse complement strand
GGAAATATAGCGCAGCCGTTGCCAGCGCAAGCTGGCTTACGGATGCGGCATACCCCTTGCGGGTACACAAAGTATTCCTCCACTTCCCGAAATTTGTCTGGAAACAAAATCTCTCGCTGCAAGCTCTTGCCGATTTACTCGGAGCATCCCTGATTATATCATGTATTTTTGAGCCTCCACCGAACGCAGGGGGCTTCTTTTTTGCCCCCGGGGCAGGGGAGTGGGGCCGTTTGTGGGAAATATCAAAAACCAACTTGGGAAAACTTAGGTTTTGTGAATATTTATTTTGAATTATTGGTTGACAATTTGGAAAAATTGCGTATAATACTAAGTTGTATGGATATGAAAAGAGAATGTATGATCCCTGAATCCGGCCAGATACCGGATTTGAAAGGCAACAGAATTCTGGTGGGCAGCAAGCAGCTGCGCAAGGCTCTGAAGGCCGGCACTGTTTTGACTGTTTTCCTGGCCCGCAACGCCGACCCCGGTGTGACGGAGCCCATTGCCGACCTGTGTCAGGCGGCGGATATCCAGCCCATTTGGGTTGATTCCATGAAGGAGCTGGGACGCTCCTGTGGGATCGATGTGGGCACGGCGGCTGCCGCCGTATTAAAAGCCGATTCTACCGGGATGATCCCGTAGAATATAGAACCCGCCGAAAGGCGAGAATCAAAGAAAGGAGAAATAAGATGCCTACTTTTAATCAGCTGGTAAAGAACGGCCGTAAGGCTGCCATCTACAAGTCCAACTCTCCCGCTCTGCAGAGAGGTCTGAACACTCTGGAGAACAAGGCGACTACTCTGCCCTCCCCCCAGAAGCGTGGCGTTTGCACTGCCGTCCGTACCACCACCCCCAAGAAGCCTAACTCTGCACTGCGTAAGATCGCTCGTGTACGTCTGACCAATGGTATGGAAGTTTCCGCTTACATCCCCGGTGTCGGCCACAACCTGCAGGAGCACTCCGTGGTTCTGATCCGCGGCGGTCGTGTCAAGGACCTGCCTGGTGTTCGTTACCACATCATTCGCGGCACTCTGGATACCCAGGGCGTGCAGAACCGGATGCAGTCCCGTTCCAAGTACGGCGCAAAGCGTCCCAAGGCTGGCAAGAAGAAGTAATTTTTCTTCCAAACTACCTTAAATTATCCCTACGCCCTTTCGCAAGGCAAGGCCTTGCCAGCGTTTATATATAGATTATATGAACCTCTGGCCAGGCACAACGAAAGTAACACTTTCGAGTACCGATGAAATCATTATATTATGAAGGAGGGAAGCAAAGTGCCCAGAAGAGGTAATGTTCCCAAGAGAGAGGTCCTTCCGGATCCTAATTACAATTCCGTTCTGGTTACCAAGCTCGTAAACAGCATCATGCTGGACGGCAAGAAGGGTGTTGCCCAGAAAGTTGTCTATGGTGCTTTCGAAATCGTCGAGAATAAGACCGGCAAGAACGGCCTGGAAGTCTTCCAGCAGGCTATGGAAAACATCATGCCCGCCGTGGAGCTGAAGGCTCGCCGTGTAGGCGGCGCCACCTATCAGGTGCCTATCGAAGTCCGGGCTGACCGCCGTCAGACCCTGGGTCTGCGTTGGATCACCCTGTACAGCCGCAACCGCAGCGAAAACACCATGAAGGAGCGGCTGGCCGCTGAGATCATGGACGCTGCCAACAACACCGGCGCATCCGTGAAGAAGCGCGAGGATGTCCACAAGATGGCTGAAGCCAACAAGGCATTCGCCCATTTCCGCTGGTAATCAAGGAGAGAATTCATGCCTAGACAGTATTCCCTGGAAAATACCAGAAACTTCGGCATCATGGCCCACATTGATGCCGGTAAAACCACCACGACCGAGCGTATCCTGTTCTACACCGGCCGCAACTACAAGATCGGTGAGACCCACGACGGCTCCGCTACCATGGACTGGATGGCCCAGGAGCAGGAGCGCGGCATCACCATCACTTCCGCTGCTACTACCTGCTTCTGGAAGGGCTGCCGCCTGAACATCATTGATACTCCGGGCCACGTGGACTTCACCGTTGAGGTGGAGCGCTCCCTGCGTGTTCTGGACGGTGCTGTTACCGTTCTGTGCGCCAAGGGCGGCGTTGAGCCCCAGACCGAGACCGTTTGGCGTCAGGCCGATGAGTACAAGGTCCCCCGGATGATCTATGTCAACAAGATGGACATCATGGGTGCCGACTTCTACAGAGTTCTGACCATGATCGATGAGCGTCTGAAGTGCAATGCTGTGCCCATTCAGCTGCCCATCGGCTCCGAGGCTTTCTTCAAGGGCAATATCGACCTGCTGACCATGAAGGCAAACGTCTTCTATGATGAGCTGGGTAAGGATGTCCGTGTGGAAGACATCCCCGAGGACATGGTGGACCTGGCCAACGAGTACCACGAGAAGCTGCTGGATGCCGTCACCGCTCTGGATGACGACCTGGCTATGAAGTACCTGGAGGGTGAGGAAATCACCGTTCCCGAGATCAAGGCTGTCATCCGTAAGGCTACAATTGCCAACGAGATGGTGCCCGTGGTCTGCGGTACCTCTTACAAGAACAAGGGTGTTCAGGAAGTCCTGGATGCTGTTGTTGACTATATGCCCAGCCCCCTGGATAAGAAGGGCATCAAGGGCGTCAACCCCGAGACCGAGGAAGAGGACTTCCGTCCCGCCTCCGATGAGGCTCCTTTCTCCGCCCTGGCGTTCAAGATTGCTACCGACCCCTATGTTGGTAAGCTGTGCTACTTCCGTGTGTACTCCGGTACTCTGGAAAAGGGCAGCAGCGTTCTGAACTGCACCAAGGGCACAAAGGAGCGCCTGGGCCGCATCCTGCAGATGCATGCCAACCACCGGGAAGATATCGACATGGTTTACGCCGGTGATATCGCCGCTGCTGTCGGTGTGAAGAACACCACCACCGGTGATACCTTCTGCGATGAGAACCATCCCATCATCTTGGAGTCCATGGTTTTCCCCGAGCCCGTTATCGAAGTCGCTATCGAGCCCAAGACCAAGGCCGGTCAGGAAAAGATGGGCATCGCCCTGAGCAAGCTGGCTGAAGAAGACCCCACCTTCCGGACCTACACCAACAAGGAAACCGGGCAGACCATCATCGCCGGCATGGGCGAGCTGCACCTGGAGATCATTGTTGACCGCCTGCTCCGTGAGTTCAAGGTCGAAGCCAACGTTGGTGCTCCCCAGGTTTCCTACAAGGAGACCATCCGCAAGGCTGTGGATCAGGAGACCAAGTACGCCCGTCAGTCCGGTGGTAAGGGCCAGTATGGTCACGTGAAGATCCATGTCGAGCCCAATGAGCCCGGCAAGGGTTACGAGTTCATCAACGCCGTTGTTGGCGGCGCCATCCCCAAGGAGTATATCCCCGCTGTTGACGCCGGTATTCAGGGCGCAATGGAGGCCGGCGTTCTGGCTGGATACCCCGTTGTTGACGTTAAGGTCACCCTGTACGATGGCTCTTATCATGAGGTCGATTCCTCTGAAATGGCATTTAAGATCGCCGGTTCCATGGCCTTCAAGGAAGCCTGCCGGAAGGCTGATCCCACCATCCTGGAGCCCATCATGAAGGTTTCCGTCACTGTTCCCGATGAGTACATGGGCACCGTTATCGGTGATATCACTGCTCGCCGCGGCAACATCCTGGGTCAGATTACCCGTACCGGTGCTGTCCAGATCGACGCCAACGTTCCTCTTGCCGAGATGTTCGGCTACGCTACCGACCTGCGTTCCAAGACTCAGGGCCGTGGCAACTACTCCATGGAGCCCAGCCACAATGCTGAGCTGCCCAAGAGCAAGACTGAAGAGCTGATCAAGGCTCGTTCCAGAGATTAATTTTCTGTAAAAAGAAAAATTTCTCTTGTGTTTCCGCACAATCTATTGTATTATGTACTTGATGTGCGGAAACACATATCGCCAAAAAGTATGTTAATACAATTCATAATTAACAGGAGGATTATTTCAAATGGCTAAGCAGAAGTTTGAAAGAACCAAGCCCCATGTTAACATTGGCACCATCGGCCATGTTGACCACGGCAAGACCACTCTGACCGCCGCTATCACCAAGTATCTGGCTCTGAAGGGCCAGGCCCAGTTCGAGGACTACGCTTCCATCGATAAGGCCCCCGAAGAGAAGGCTCGTGGTATCACGATCAACACCGCTCACGTTGAGTACGAGACCGACAAGCGTCACTACGCTCACGTCGACTGCCCGGGCCACGCCGACTATATCAAGAACATGATCACCGGCGCTGCTCAGATGGACGGTGCTATCCTGGTTATCGCCGCTACCGACGGCCCCATGGCTCAGACCCGTGAGCACCTGCTGCTTGCCCGTCAGGTCGGCGTGCCCTATATCGTTGTGTTCCTGAACAAGTGCGATCAGGTTGACGATGAGGAGCTGCTGGAGCTGGTCGAGATGGAAGTCCGCGAGACTCTGAACGAGTACGACTTCCCCGGCGACGACACCCCCATCATCAAGGGCTCCGCTCTGAACGCTCTGGTTTGCGAGTCCAAGGACCCCAACGCTCCCGAGTATGCTTGCATCAAGGAGCTGATGGACGCTGTTGACTCCTATATCCCCACTCCCGACCGTAAGGCTGACCAGCCCTTCCTGATGCCCGTTGAGGACGTCTTCACCATCTCCGGCCGTGGCACCGTTGCTACCGGTCGTGTGGAGCGTGGTATCGTCAAGAAGAACGAGCCCGTGGAAATCGTTGGCCTGAAGGAAGAGAAGACCCCCACTGTCGTTACCGACATCGAAATGTTCCACAAGCTGCTGGACTTCGCTGAAGCCGGCGACAACATCGGCGCTCTGCTGCGTGGCGTGGACAAGAAGAACGTTGAACGTGGTCAGGTTCTGTGCAAGCCCGGTTCCATCCATCCTCACACCAAGTTCTCCGGCCAGGTTTACGTCCTGTCCAAGGAAGAAGGCGGCCGTCATACTCCCTTCTTCAACAACTATCGTCCTCAGTTCTACTTCCGTACCACTGACGTGACCGGTATCATCACTCTGCCCGAGGGCACTGAGATGTGCATGCCCGGCGATAACGTCGTGATGCAGGTTGAGCTGATCACCCCCATCGCTATCGAGAAGGGCCTGCGTTTCGCTATCCGCGAGGGCGGCCGTACCGTCGGTTCCGGTGTTGTTACCGAGGTTGCTGAATAATCAGCTTCTGACTTAACACCTTCATCCCCCTGCCGAAAGGCAGGGGGATTTTTTGTTCAAACAACCTTCACAGAAAAGTTACCACTTTATAATCCCCCATATGATACGATACAATTATAAAAGTTGGAGGAGGAAGATCGGATGGCATACATTGAATTTGAAGATGTGAAAAAGATTTACGGAACCGGCCAGGCACAGGTGCGGGCGTTGGATGGCGTGACATTTCAGGTGGAAAAAGGGGAGTTCGTCATTCTGTTGGGTTCTTCTGGCGCGGGCAAAACGACTCTGTTAAATATGCTGGGCGGTATGGATACCATTACGGAGGGAAAGATTCTCTTTGATGGCAGGGATATCTCCCATATGTCCAGTTTTGAAATGGCTCGCTATCGCCGCCATGACGTGGGTTTTGTGTTTCAGTTTTATAACCTGATTCCGAATCTGACGGCTCTTGAAAATGTTGAGATCGCGGCCCAGCTGTGCAGCAACCCCATTCCGGCGGCCCAGGCGCTGAATATGGTTGGCCTGTCTGAACGTGCGCGGAATTTTCCCGCGCAGCTTTCCGGTGGCGAACAGCAGCGGGTGGCAATTGCTCGGGCACTGGCGAAGAATCCTCGGCTACTGTTATGCGACGAACCCACCGGCGCGCTGGACTATGTGACCGGTAAGGCAATTCTGAAGCTCCTCTACGATTTGAGTAAAGAGCGCGGCATGACTGTGATTATCATTACCCATAACCAGGCCATTGCGCCCATGGCGGATCGGATTATCCGCATTAAAAGCGGAAAGATCCGTTCCAATGAACTGAACGAGAACATCGTTCCCATCGATCAGATCGAGTGGTGAGTGTATGAGATCGATTCTGAAAATGACGTCCAGGACCATCCGGAGCTTTTTCGGACGGTATCTTGCGTTACTGTTGATTGTCGCCCTCAGCGTCAGTTTTTTTGCCGGCCTGAAGGTGACGAAGGATGCCATGTATGCCACGGCCCAGGACTATCTGGAGGCTCAGAACTTCTGCGATTTCCGCCTGCTTTCTACCCTTGGCTTCACGGATGACGATGTGGACGCGCTTCGGCGTGAGGGTTATGTTGGCAAGGCTGAGGGCGTCAGGAGCACGGATGTCCTGATTCCTTACGAGGATGGCAATAAGGCGTTTAAACTTCTGTCCATCACGGATCAGGTGAATATTCCCTCTTTGGTCGCCGGACGGATGCCCCAGACAAAAACCGAATGTCTGGGGGATGCCCGGGCTTTTGACGAATCCGACATTGGCACTGTGGTTACGCTTTCTTCTGATAATGCCACTGACACTCTGGACATGCTGAATACCCGGAGTTTTCTCATTGTGGGCCTTGCAAACACCCCACTGTACATCAGTACGGATCGGGGTACCACCACCATTGGCGACGGCGCCCTGAAGGGGCTCCTTTTCCTCCACCCGGATGCCTTTGATCTGGAGGTCTACACGGAGGTGGACGTGTGCATGCGCCGTTCCGCAGCCATTTATTCCCATGAATACGAGTCCATTATGGAGACCTACAAGCCTGAGATCACCAAGCGGGTCTATGAACTGGCCTGGGACCAGTATGACAATTATCTGGATCTGCTGGGCCTGGACCGGGAAAACGCCAAATATGTGGATCTGGAGGAGCCGGAGACCTATGTGCTGACCCGCCGGGAGAACGCGGGCTTCGTCAGCTTTCAGAATGATACGGCCATCGTCTCCGCTATGGCAAACCTGCTGCCGGTGTTCTTTATTATGATCGCCCTGCTGGTCTGTATTACGACTATGACACGAATGGTCAGCGAAGAGCGTACCCAGATCGGCGTCCTGAAGGCCATGGGGTTTCACAGCTGGGACATTGCCGCCAAGTACCTGCTCTATGCTCTCAGCGCTACACTGTTAGGCTGGCTGTTGGGCTTCTTCCTGGGGACCTGGGGGCTGCCGGAGGTGTTCTGGCGGGCCTATGGGGCGCTGTATAAGTTTGCCCCGCTGAAATATACCTATAGCCGCAGCCTTGCAATGGTCACACTGGGTGTGTCTCTGATGGGCATTTTGGGGGCCACACTGACCTCCTGCTGGAAGAGTCTGCGCAGCGTCCCCGCGGAATTGATCCGGCCCCAGCGGGGCAAGAGCGGCAAGCGCATTCTGTTGGAATACATTCCCTTTTTGTGGAAGCCCCTGTCCTTCCTGCAAAAGATCACTTTGCGGAATATGCTTCGCTATAAGCTTCGCATGACCATGATGCTGGTGGGCATCGGCTGCTGTACGGCTTTGATGGTCACGGCTTTCGGCGTCCGGGATTCCATGCTCCATGTGGGCGATGACCAGTTCAGCGGCGTGCAGCACTATGCCATGGCTTTCAGCTTCACGGAGGGAGAGGACACCCCGGAGGAAGCGGCTAAAGTAGATGGGGTGGAGGATGTGCTGCCATGCATCCAGGACCGGGTGGATGTGTATGGCGACACCGAAAATATGCACTCCGTGACGCTCATCGGCCTGGACAGTTGGGATACCCTGAACGAGTACTGGACTTTGACCTGGGATGGACAGGATGTTTCCGAACCTGGAGCAGGGGAGGCTTTGGTCAGCCGCCGTCTGGCGGAAAAGCTGGCCCTCTCCGCGGGAGACACCATCGAGGTTGAGGACAGCGACCTGAATCGGGTCACTTTCCGAGTGGCCGGTGTGTTTGAAAACTATGTAGGCAATTATCTCTTTGTCCAGGCGGAAAGCTGCCGGGAGAGATTTGGGAACGAGGGTAACAACGCCATTATGCTTCAGGCATCCGGTGACCTGAATGCCATTGCCAAGGCCTTGACGAATTTGGACGGCGTTACCGCCCTGAGCCGTATGGATGTGCTGCTGGATCAGGTGGACAGTGCTATGAGCTGCCTGAACTACATCATCTGGCTGGTGGTGGGTTTTGCCTGGGCGCTGGCCTTTATCGTCATCTACAACCTGACAAACATCAATCTGGCTGAACGGAGCCGGGAAATCGCCACGGTGGAGGTTCTGGGCTTCTATCCCAGAGAGACTGCGGCGTATGTTCTGCGGGAAAATCTGGTGCTCAGCTTTCTGGCGGCCATTCTGGGCCTTCCTCTGGGCAAGGTCATGCACGGCGTCGTTATGGGCATGGTCATGGTGGACAATTCCTGCTTCAATACGCATATTGAGTGGACCAGTTATATTGCTGCCTTCGTCTGCACGGTGCTCTTCGCCTGGGTGGTGGGGCTGGTCATGCGCCGCCACATCCGTAAGATCCCCATGGCGGAATCCCTGAAGGCGGTGGAGTAATGCGGTTGCAAAATCCCCGCAAAGCCGTTATAATGGGAACAGTTAAATGAAGGAGTCGATTGTGATGGAATACAATAAGCAGCTGTCCCAGATGGTGCCCGGGGACCGGGTCGAGGGCTTTTACATTCTCAAGGAGGGAACCATCAAAACCTCCAACAGCGGCAAGCCTTTTCTGAGCGCGACCTTATCTGACAGGTCCGGCAATCTGGATCTGAAGGCCTGGGATTATTCCGGTCCTGTGGGTGCGCCGGAGGACGCGGGGAAGGTGGTCAAAGTCCGGGGCGATGTGACAGAGTACCGGGGTACTACCCAGCTTACTGCCTCCAATATCCGCATGGCGACCGCTGAGGATGGCTATGATGTGTCTGCCCTGGTGCCCACGGCCCCCATTGACCGGGACGAGACGCTGGAGGCCGTCCAGACACTGGTCCGCAGCCTGGAGGACCCGGACTATCGTCAGGTGGCGCAGACCATGCTCTCCCGGCACCTGGAGACCTTTCGCGGCATTCCCGCGGCCAAGAGCGTCCACCACAGTTTCCTGTCCGGCCTTTTGATGCACACGGCCAACATGCTGCGGCTGGCAGATTTTCTGGCGGGACTGTACCCCCAGATTATTGACCGCAGCCTGCTGCTTACGGGCACCCTGCTCCATGACTTTGCCAAGGAGCGGGAATTCACCTTCTCCCAGCTGGGAATGGTTACGGATTATTCCCGGAAGGGTCAGCTTTTGGGGCACCTGGTCATGGGTGCGCAGGAGATCGCCCAGGTAGCGGCAGAGTTGGGCACTCCGGAGGAAAAGAGCCTGCTTTTGCAGCACATGGTTCTCTCCCACCACGGCGAGCCGGAGTTCGGCGCGGCAGTGCGGCCCATGTTTGCCGAGGCGGAACTGCTGAGCTACATCGACTTGGTGGACAGCCGTATGGAAATCTACGCTGAAACCCTCCCCGCCGTCCCCGCCGGTTCCTTCAGCAGCCGGATCTTCGCGCTGGATAAACGGATTTATCATCACGAATAATTATTATGTGAGGGGACGGCGGTTCTGCCGTCCCCTTGAAATTTGTCATCGGTAAAAATGCATTTCTTGTGGACAAATGCCCGTCAGTGTGATACAATAGGCCATGGCTTGCAAAAAAAGAGAGGAAGAATGTCGTGGAAACCATTGCATCTGTGAATTCGGCGGTGAACAGCTTCGTCTGGGGCGTTCCCGCTATGATCTGTATCGTGGGGGTCGGACTGCTGCTTAGCTTCCGCACCAGCTTTATCCAATTCCGACGGTTCGGCGCCGCTATGAAGGAGACCTTCGGGCGGATGTTTCATAAAAAGGATGCCGCGGAGGGCACTGTGACGCCTTTTCAGGCGGTTTGCACCGCTCTGGCGGCAACGGTAGGCACGGGCAATATCGCCGGCGTGGCGGGCGCTATTGCCATCGGAGGCCCAGGCGCGGTGTTCTGGATGTGGATCAGCGCCCTGCTTGGTATGTGCACCAAATTTGCGGAGGTCACTCTGGCAGTCCACTTCCGGGAACGGAATTCGGAAGGAGATTGGGTCGGCGGCCCCATGTACTATATCAAAAACGGTCTTGGCCAAAAGTGGCGGCTTCTGGCGGTTATTTACGCGGTGCTGGGCGTACTGACGGTCTTCGGCACCGGCAACGCCACCCAGGTCAACGCCATTATCACCGCGGTAGATACGGCGCTGCTGAGCTTTCATCCGGTCTCCGGTGTGTTTCTGGACCGGATGAATCTGATCATCGGCATCGGCATTGCCTTGATGGTCGCCCTGGTGCTGGTGGGTGGACTGAAGCGTATTGGCGGCGTGGCGGAAAAGCTGGTGCCCTTTATGGCGCTGATTTACGTGGTCATGTCTCTGGGCGTACTGCTGCTGAACCTGAATCGGGTACCGGAGACGTTCGGCATGATTCTGAAAGGAGCCTTCACGCCCTCCGCCGTCACCGGCGGCGCGGTGGGCAGCTTCTTTGTATGTGTGAAAAAGGGCGTATCCCGGGGTATTTTCTCCAATGAGGCGGGCCTGGGCACCGGCTCTATCGCCCATGCGGCTTCGGATGTGGAGGACCCCATCCGACAGGGCTATTTCGGCATCTTCGAGGTATTCGCGGATACCATCGT
Organism: Pseudoflavonifractor sp. MSJ-30; assembly: GCF_018918045.1. Classification (GTDB taxonomy): domain Bacteria; phylum Bacillota; class Clostridia; order Oscillospirales; family Oscillospiraceae; genus Faecousia. Next base: position 34,963 of record NZ_JAHLPU010000028.1, on the reverse strand, counting down.
TATCTGCTCCATGACCGCCTTTGTGATCCTTATCGGCGGCGAGAACATCGCCTACGGCGCCGCGGCCGGTGCGGAGCTGACCATTGGGGGCTTTACTTCTGTTTACGGCAGCTGGGCTTCCATCATTGCCGCTGTGGCCATGTGCTGCTTCGCCTTCTCCACCATCATTGGCTGGGGCCTGTACGGTACCCGCTGTCTGGAATTCCTGGTGGGATCCAAGGCAAACCGGGGCTTCATGATCGTCTATTCCTTTGTGGCCATTGTAGGCGCAACCATGGACCTGGGGGTTCTGTGGGATATTGCCGATACTTTCAACGGCATGATGGTCATCCCCAACCTGATTGCTCTGTTCCTGCTGTCCGGAACGGTAGTAAAGCTGGTGAAAAAGGCGGGGTAATTCCCTCTGTGTATCACAAGCCCGAGTGCGGAGCAATTGCCGCACTCGGGCTTGTGGTTTTTGTGGTTAGCCCTGTCCGCCCATCAGCTGGGTGTCTCCGGCGGGGAGCTTCTTGTCCCGCCAGGAAGAAGGAAAGAATGCGGATTAAGAGAAATAAAGGCTTCCCCGGAGGGGACAGCTTTTGGAACCGCAGGCAGCAACTGGTGTGATAGCGTAAAAACGAATGCAGCTGACCATGGACCGGCGTTAGCTCCCATTTCCTCTTGTACAATCCCCCTTTTCCGTGTATAATAGAGAAAACCCTACAGAAAGAGGAAAAAATTATGGAATTCAAGGTCCTTGCCATCGGCGATGTGGTTGGCAACCCCGGGATGGAGCGGGTGCGGCGGAAGCTGCGGCAGATGAAACGGAATACGGGGGCTGACTTCGTCGTTGTCAACGGCGAAAACGCCAGCGTGGTGGGCATTACGCCGGATCAGGCGGAGGATATTCTGGATGCCGGGGCGGACGTCATCACCCTGGGCAACCACAGCTTCGGCAAGCGGGAGATCGTGAATTACCTGGAGGATACCTCCCGGGTACTGCGGCCTGCCAATCTGGCGCCGCAGGCCCCCGGCAGGGGCTGGGACGTGTATGAAACCAGGGCCGGGGATGTGGCTGTCATCGATCTGATCGGCCGCTGCAATATGGACTATACCCCGGACAATCCCTTCCTGTTGGTGGAAAAGCTGGTAAAAAATATCTCCGCCAGGATTATCCTGGTGGAGATGCACGCGGAGGCCACTTCCGAAAAGCTGGCTATGGGATATATGCTGGACGGTCGGGTCAGCGCCGTCTGGGGCACCCATACCCATGTGCCTACGGCAGATACCCGGGTTCTGCCTAAGGGCACGGGCTATGTGACGGATCTGGGCATGACCGGCCCCCGGGACAGCGTCCTGGGCATCCGCCCGGAGCTTTCCATTGCCCGGTTCCGGGGGGACCTGACCGAGCGCTACCGCTGGGCGGAGGGACCTGCCAAAATGGAGGGTGTTTTGTTCACCCTGGACACCGCCACGGGCAAATGCCTGAAGGTCCAGCGTGTGGACGAGAGCGATTAATCTCTGCGGGTCAGTCGATAGAGCCCATACCCCAGAGACGCTCCCAGAAGATTGAGAAGCAGATCGTCAATGTCACAGGTGCCCACCATGCAGAGTAGCTGGGTCAGCTCAATGGTGGTGATGATAACGGCTACGGAGAGAAAGGTCAGCCAGAACTTCCGCAGAGAGTTGCAGATCTCCGGCAGGAAATATCCCAGTGGAATAAACAGCACCACATTCCCCAACAGATTCCGCAGGGCGATGCGGACAAGATAGGGCCGCACCGGCGGCCGCAGCAGCCGGGAAAAACGCCGGATGGTCTGAAAGGGCACCGGATTGAAATGTGTGTGCAGGTACAGCGGGAAGGAAACTCCTGCCTCGTTGGGCGTCCTTGCCAGAAGCAGCCACAGCATGACGGAGCAATACAGCAAAAAAAGGATATATTTTCGGTATTTGGAACCCATGAGCCGCTCCTTTCGCAAAAGTATGGCCATTATACCAAAGACCGGGAAAAAACGCAAGAAAGGAAATTCGCCCGTTCTCCACAGCCTTTGTGGAAAAACGGCAGAAGAAGACAGAATATGGTAAGACCTGTTTGCAAAGATGTATTTTTCCTCAGCCGGCCATCCCGTCCGGCAGACCTGACGGATGCGGCCATCGGCCAGGACCTGCTGGATACGCTGAACGCCCATCGGGACGGTTGCGTTGGCATGGCGGCCAATATGATCGGGGAAGCGGTAAGAATCATTGTTTTGGACAATGAAGGGGAGGACATTCTGATGTTCAATCCCGAGATTCTCAGGCGGGAAGGGGAGTATCAGACGGAAGAGGGGTGCCTGTCTCTGGAGGGCACCCGGAAAACGGCGCGCTTCCGCAAGATCAGGGTCCGCTACCAGAATGAAGCGTTCCAGAACAGGATCAAGACCTTCCAGGGCTTCACCGCCCAGATTATCCAGCATGAGTGCGACCATCTGGAGGGGAAAATCATCTGAAACAAATCGCCCGGCTCCACCAGGGAGCCGGGCGAAAAACTATGGAGTTACGCCTTTTCCAGAGCCAGAGTGCGGGTGGTCAGATCGCAGACCTCACGGGGTCCGAAGTACTGGATGGCGCCGGGGTAGACATAGCAGGTCTCCACGGCCCACTGGGCTCTGTGTTCTGCAAAATACTGGAAAGGCTTGCCGTCCAGCTCCACCAGGGCCTTACGGATAACGGGCTTGTCCTTGCCGTTTCTCCGCTCCATGTTCATCATCTTGGTGATGGGCATGCCGCCTGCGACCCACTCTTCCGCGGGCTTGGACAGGTTGGAGACCTTGGACAGATAGCCGGTGTAACCGTACTGAATCAGCATGAAGGCGTTGTAGCCCAGGGAGTAGCAGTAGTCGGCATCGAAGTTGGAGGGGAATGCGCAGCGGCCCTCATAGCCCAGGAAGTGGTGCTGGGTGGAGAACTTGCCGTTGTAGGTGCCGGCGGCCTTCCGGGCGGCCAGGTTGTCCTTGACCAGGGCGGAGAACAGCTTCTCGGATTCAATCAGAGAGACCTGCACGTTGCCGTGGGGGTCGCGCTCCAGGAACAGCTGCTGCTGGATGCTCTCAGGCAGGATGGCAAAGACTTCCATGGATGCCTTGGTCAGACCGGCCTTGATGAAGGCATACTTTTCCTTCCAGGTGGGCAGGGCATTGAACTCGGCAGTCTTCTCACCGGCCAGCAGCTCATTGATCTCGGCAATCAGTACGGAGAACTCGGGAACGAACTCCACGATGCCCTCGGGAATGATGGCAACGCCGAAGTTCCAGCCCTTGGCGGCGCGGCTGGCCACGGAATCAGCGATGTAGTCGGCAATCTGTGCCAGGGACATCTTCTTGGCGGCCACTTCCTCACCAATCAGGCAGATGTTGGGCTGGGTCTCCAGAGCACACTCCAGAGCCACGTGGGAGGCGGAACGGCCCATAACCTTGACGAAGTGCCAATACTTCTTGGCAGAGTTGGCGTCCCGCTCGATGTTGCCGATGATTTCACTATAGGTCTTGGTGGCGGTATCGAAGCCGAAGGAGCACTCAATGTCCTCGTTCTTCAGGTCGCCGTCAATGGTCTTGGGGCAGCCGATGACCTGGATGCCGGAATTGTGGGCGGCAAAATACTCGGCCAGTACGGCGGCGTTGGTGTTGGAGTCATCGCCGCCGATGATGACGATGGCGGTGATGCCGTGCTTTTTGCACACACCCTCAGCCACGGCAAACTGCTCCTCGGTCTCCAGCTTGGTTCTGCCGGAGCCGATGATATCAAATCCGCCGGTGTTGCGGTACTGGTTGATGTATGCGTCGTCAAAGACCACGTAGTCGTCTTCCAGCAGACCGCTGGGGCCGCCCTTGAAGCCGTAGAGGACATTCTCCTTGTCGCAGGCCTTCAGTGCGTCATACAGGCCGCAAATCACGTTGTGGCCGCCGGGAGCCTGACCGCCGGAGAGGATGACACCCACGACCTGCTTTCTGGCCGCGGAGGTGTTCTTGCCCTTCTGGAAGGTGATCTCATTCTTGCCGTAGGTATTGGGGAACAGGGCCTTGATCTTTTCCTGATCGGCTACGCTCTCGGTGGCTTCGCCGTCGCGGACGCAAATATCGGAGATGCCATTGCGCAGCATACCCGGAAGCTTGGGGTTATACTGGTATCTGGCCATCTGAAGAGGGGACAGTTCCATGAAAAAAACACTCCTTGCAAATTTTAAGTAGATTTCTCCGGGGGACATTATACTCCATTTTCGGGAAAAGGTAAATAGGTATTTGCGTTTTTCTCGGAAAATTGACTTATTCCCCGGCTTCCTCCAGACCGTGGATCCGGTTATAGGCCTGGACGGCAATCTCCGGGAGCAGGTTGTAGAGGAGCATCAGGTCCCCGTTTTTGCGGGCCAGGGTTTGCTCGTCGATGGGAATATAGGTGATGTCGTTGATGTCATATTTCTTGGGGGCGTTGTCCAGCAGAACATCCCAGGCAGCCTGATGCAGGGCGTCTTCCGGAGAAAGAGCGGAAAAAGTCCGCTTTTTCTGCATCAGGCGCTGCCAGGTGCCTGTAAGCCCCAGCAGACCGCAGACGGTCATGGCAAGTCCCAGCAGGCGAAGGACACCTTCCCCGTTCCAGGTTACGGCGGCCAGGACGATTCCCAGAATCTGAGCCGCCGCAAAGGGGGCCAGGCCCCGAAGAAGGGCGGAGCGGTTGTTCAGAATAGTGTCCAGTTTTGTTTGGGCGCAATCCCGGCAGACGGCGTAGTCCTCGAAGTCCCCCAAAGCCTGAATGCGTTTGTCTCCCTTCAGGTCCCGGACGTGAAGAGTCAGAACCTGAAGGACGTGGAAGGGGTAATGGGAAGTTTCTTTCCCGCAGTTGATACAATCCATATGGTTTCTCCTGAAAAAATTGGGACGCTGCCGAAGCAGCGCCCCAAAAGAATTTTGCGTTACAGCAGCTGCGCCATGGTAGACAGCATCACGCTGCCCAGCAGCAGGATGATGGCGCCGCCCAGACGGGAGGAGATCTGTGCGAAGGGCATCAGCTCCATGCGGTTTGCGGCGGACAGAACAGCCACGTCACCGGTGCCGCCCATGTTGGACATGCACAGGCCGGCGGTCAGGCCGGACTCCACGGGGTAGAAGCCTACGAACTTGCCGACAATAGCAGCGCCGAAGAAAGCGCCAAGGCAGGTGACCAGGCACATAATCAGATACTGGATGGTGAAGCTATCAATGACCTTGCCGATATCCAGATAGCACAGGCCGATGCCGACCAGCAGGGTGGGGGTCAGGTTCTTCATGATGAACTGGAACCACTGATAGCAGGCGACTTCGATGCGCTCGGGGATAATCTGGGTGACCTTGCAGATGGCCACGGTGATGATCATCCAGGCATAGGCGTGGATGGTGACCTTGGGAACCAGAGTGCTCCAACCCTTGGCCACAATGTAGCCCCAGGCGAAGAAGGCGCAGGAGACGAACAGGCCAATGCCCAGATTGGTAACGTCGATCTTGTCGCGCTTGGCCTGCATCTCAGGGCTGATCTCCAACTCGGCGGGATCAATGCTGCCGGCCTGCATCAGCTGGCCCTGTCCGTTCCAGCTCTTGCTGGTGATGGCCTTGACAACGATACCGGCAATCACGATGGAGATGGCGTTGCCGATGGCGACAGCGGGGGTCATAACGGACAGCGCCTCCTCGGCGGTCATGGCTCCGGCGGAGTCAAAAATCTTGGACAGGGGGGTAGCGCCTGCGCCCATGCCGCCGCCCATGATGGGCAGAGCGATCAGCAGCAGAGCCTTGGCCCAGCCAAAGCCGGTAACGGCGCCGACCAGGCTGCACAGAGCGAAGGAGAGGATCAGGCCGCCGAAGATGGCGGGGAAGTAACGGGCAGCGGCCTTGACCAGCAGCTTCCGGTTCATGCCCAGAATGGAGCCGGTGATCAGAGCGGCGATGTAGAAGTCCAGGAACGCGCCGGTGGGCTTGAAGAAGGAACCGATGCTGCCGACCACGTCAGCCTTGACGAAATTGGCGTAGACCTTCGTGCCGTCCTCCAGAGTCTTCAGCAGGTGGGGCAGCAGATGGAAGTAGTCCAGCAGGGCGGAGCCGAAGATAACGACGATGGCGCCGCCGCCAAGGTAGGAGCGGATGATGGGTGTGTGGTCACCGATCTCATTCAGGATGGTGCCCAGAACGATCATAAAGGCGAAGCAGCCGGCCATGCCGGTGGGCAGAACGCCCAGATAAGCAGCGGCCAGAACCACCACCGCGAAGATGGCGAAGTAGTACCAGGGCAGATTGAACAGCTGGTAAGGCTTCTTTTCCAGAGTCTTTGCGTCTTTAGCCATGATTAAATCTCCTTTTCATGTGTGTGCGGATGAATAGATCCTCTTAGTCGCTTAGTGTTAAATGCGGGCCACTCCGGACTTGCGGGCGGCTTCTGCCACGGCCTTGGCCACGGCGGGACCGACGCGCTTGTCAAAAGCGGCGGGGATGATGTAATCGGCGCTCAGCTCCTCGGGGGAGACCAGATTCGCCAGAGCCTCAGCGGCGGCCATCTTCATTTCTTCATTGATATCGGAAGCGCGGACATCGAAAGCGCCGCGGAAGATGCCGGGGAAGGCAAGAACGTTGTTGATCTGGTTGGGGTAGTCGCTGCGGCCGGTAGAGACAACGGCGGCGCCGCCGGCCTTGGCCTCATCCGGGAAGATCTCGGGGGTGGGGTTGGCACAGGCGAAGACGATGGCGTCCTTGTTCATAGTCTGAACCATTTCCCTGGTCAGAGTACCGGGAGCGGAGACACCGATAAACACGTCGGCGCCCTTGATGACGTCGGCCAGCTTGCCGGACTCATGCTGCAGGTTGGTAACCTGGGCCATCTCTTCCTTGATCCAGTTCAGCTTCTCACGGCCGGCGTAGATCGCGCCGGTGCGGTCGGTCATGACGATGTTCTTGAAGCCGGCGGAGAGCAGCAGCTTCACAATGGCGATGGCGGCTGCGCCGGCACCGGAGGTGACGATCTTCACATCCTCCTTCTTCTTGCCGACGACCTTCAGCGCGTTGGTCAGTCCGGCCAGGGTGATGACGGCGGTGCCGTGCTGGTCGTCGTGGAAGATGGGAATGTCGCACTTTTCCTTCAGCTTCCGCTCGATCTCAAAGCAGCGGGGGGCGGAGATGTCCTCCAGGTTGATGCCGCCGAAGGAGCCGGAAATCAGGTAGACGGCGTTGACAAACTCGTCCACATCCTGAGTCTTGACGCACAGAGGGAAGGCGTCCACATCGCCGAAGGACTTAAAGAGAACACACTTGCCCTCCATAACGGGCATACCGGCCTCGGGGCCGATGTCGCCCAGACCCAGAACGGCGGAACCGTCGGTGATGACGGCGCAGAGGTTGTGGCGGCGGGTCAGCTCGTAGGACTTCTCGGGATGGGCCTGGATCTCCAGACAGGGAGCTGCGACACCGGGGGTGTAGGCCAGGGACAGGTCATCCTTGGTCTCTACAGGCACAGTTGCCTTGACCTCAATCTTGCCCTTCCACTCAGCGTGGAGGCGCAGGGCCTCCTTTGCGTAATCCATAATGAATCCTCCTAATTGTACATATCTGATGCCGATGGCCAGGCAGGGTCACCGACAAAGTCATTGTACCAGAAAATGTCTAAATTGTAAATAACTTTCTGAAAAATTATCCAAGATACGTATTTTTGAGAATATGGAAACTGTGTAAAACGACAAATGTGGTTCCTGAATCAGAAAAACTTATTTTCCGAACCGTTTGCGCATCAAAGGCTTGATACCGCCTGCCTCCAGAATTTCCATTGCCTTGCCGCCCAGAGCCTCCGCATGGAGAATTTCGCCGGTTTCCGCAATGGTGACGGTACCGGCGTTCAGGTCCAGACGCAAGGTCTGACCGTTCTGAACATGCCCGGAGATACCCTTACAGACCACCAGGGGCAGACCCAGATTGATGCCGTTGCGGAAAAAAATCCGGGCAAAGCTGTCCGCCAGCACCGCGGCGGCCCCCATGTTGATCAGAGCGATGGGCGCGTGCTCCCGGCTGGAGCCGCAGCCAAAGTTGGTACCGGCTACCACGATGCCCCCCTCGGGAAAATTGGGACTGATGTCCTCGGAGATGCCCGCGAGACAATGGGAGCCGATCTCCCTGGGGTCCGTGAGTTCCAGAAAGCGGCCGGGATAGATAAGATCCGTATCCACGTTATTGCCCACAACCAGAGCTTTTCCTTCAAATACTGTTTTCATGACGCAGCTGCTCCTTTCTCAGTCCAGATAAGGCCGGGGGTCTGTAATGCGGCCGTTCAGAATACTGGCCGCCACGGTGGCGGGGCTTGCCAGGAAGAGTTCCGCCTGGTTGGAACCCATGCGGCCCCGGAAATTCCGGTTGGTGCAGGTGATGCACTTTTCACCGGGGGCCAGCAGGCCCTCGTGGGTGCCCAGACAGGCAGCGCAGCCGGGGGTGACCAATGTGGCGCCGGCATCAATCAGAGTCTGGATGTAGCCCTTTTCCATGCTCTCCCGCAGGACATCCCGGGAAGCGGGGACAACCAGCAGCCGGGCGTAGGGCGGAATGTGCTTTCCCTTCAGAATGGCGGCGGCCTGCCCCAGATCCTCCGTGCGGCCGTTGGTGCAGGAGCCGATATAGGCCTGGTTCAGGGGGATATTCTGGGCGGCGATCTCGGAGATGGGGTGCACATTGTCCACATCATTGGGGCAGGAAACCACAGGTTCCATTTCGGAGACGTTGAACAGGTGGCTTTCCGCATAGACAAAATCGGGATCGGTGGTCACGACCTCATAGGGACGGACGGCACGTGGGGACACATAGTCCAGAACAGCCTGATTGGGCTGCATATAGGCGGTCTTGGCGCCCATTTCCACGGCCATATTGCAGATAGTCATGCGGCCGGGGATATCCAGGGCGTCAATATAGCTGCCGGTAAAGTCGATGGCCTTGTAGACAGCGCCGTCGGCCTTGATTCTGCCAAGCACGTTCAGAATCACGTCCTTGGGGTACACGCCCTTCTGGGGCTTGCCCTCCAGACGGATTTCGATGATCTCCGGGACCCGGAACCACAGCTCGCCGGTCATCAGAATGCAGGCCATATCCGTAGCGCCGCAGCCGGTGCCCAGCGCGCCGAAGGCGCCGTGGGTGGTGGTGTGGCTGTCCGTGGCGACCAGGATCATACCGGGGTAGACAACGCCCGCCTCGGCCATGACCTGATGGCATACGCCGCAGTTCACGTCAAAGTGGTATTTCAGGTCGTTTTTCCTGGCGAATTCCCGCATTTCGTTGTGGTTGGATGCGGTCTTGATGGTTGGGCAGGGGGCGTAATGGTCAAACACAAAGGCAGCCCGGGTGTTATCCCAGACCTTCTCGCCGCCCATTTCGTAGAAGGAATAGACGGTCTGCAAATAAAGATCGTTGATCTCCGCAAAATCCACCTTGGCGGTGACGATCTCGCCGGTCTTTACGGAAGGGAGACCTGCGTTGCGGGCAAGAATCTTTTCAATGGCATGCATGGAATCACTCCTAAATCTCTTGAATTGAATATTGTATACAATATTCATGTACGCAGTATAGCACAGTCCAATCCGCAATGCAATAGGAGATGAAAAAACAGAATAAATTCGTGAATACATCCAAAAATTACGACATGTGTTTGTACAGGATGCCAGGGGCGGCGGAAGGTTGATTTTTCCTGCCGGACATGGTACTATAAAAAAAAATGAACGGAATCGGAGAATGTATATGGAAACCATCGAAGTATTGCCCATCCGGGTGCGGATCACCGCCATTTTGCGGAAGGCGCTGCTTTCCGGAGAGTTTGCGCCGGGGGAGGAGCTGAGCTTGTCGGAGACGGCGGCAAGGCTGGGCGTCTCCAGAACGCCTGTGCGGGAGGCCTTTCAGTCCCTGGCATCGGAAGGATTGCTGGAGCTGCGGATGAACCGGGGCGCAATTGTAATAGGTGTCGACGAAAAGTTTATTCGGGATCATTTCGAGGTTCGCCGGCTGCTGGAATCCGAGGCACTGGCCGGCGCGATCCACGCCAGACCTCCGCTGGAGGAACTGGAGGCACTCCAGTGCTGGGCAGAGGAGCACCGGGGGACCATGACGGCGGAGGAATACAGTGCCTACAATCAGCGCTTCCATATGGCCATCTGGGACGCGGACGGCAACAAACGGCTGAAAGCGCTGCTGCTGTCCCTGTGGAACGGACCTTCTGCCGGAAAGGCAGGCCGGGATACGGCCCATGAAGAAATCTCCATCCGGGAGCACCGGCAGATGCTGGAGTGCATCCGCCGGGGAGACGTTCCGGGGGGCAGGGAGACGATGGAACTGCATATCAGGCGGAGCATGGAGAACATCCTGCGCAGCTACCAGACTGCCCGCAAAGAGAAAGAGAAAACGGGGGAACAGAAATGCTGACGATCTTTGTGACCGCGGTCAATGCCATTTTGCCCATTGTGCTGCTGATCGCCCTGGGGTATGGGCTCCGGCAGTGCAGCTTTCTGACAAAGGAATTTGTCGCCGGAGGCAATAAGCTGATGTTCCGGCTGCTGATCCCGCTGATGCTGTTTACGAATACCTACACGATTGAGTCTTTTTCCAGCGTGCCCTGGGATCTGACACTGTACGGGGCGGGAATGGTGCTGGTCATTTTTCTGCTGGGGTATTTTCTGACGCCCGGACTCACCCGGGAGCCGGGGCGCAAGGGCGCACTGCTGCAGAGCACATTTCGCAGCAACACGGCGGTCATCGGCATTTCCCTGGCCCAGGCTCTGGGCGGGGAGGAGGCAGTTCAGGTGGCGACGGTCGTAACGGCGGTCTGCGTGCCCCTGCTGAATGTGCTGGCGGTGGTGGCCCTGTCCATCTATGGTTCCAACGGCGGAAAGCTGGATGGAAAGAGGCTGCTGAAAAACATCGTGACCAATCCTTTGATATTGGGCATTGCGGCGGGATTCCTCTGCATTGCCCTGCGGGCGGTGGAAAAGGCGGTTTTTGGGTCCGTGGTATTCACCCTCGGTGGGAACCTTCGATTTCTGTATTCCGCCCTGCAGCAGGCGGGCAGCATTGCCACACCCTTTGCGCTGATCGTTCTGGGCGCGCAGTTCAATTTCGCTGCCATGGGAGATATGAAGAAGGAGATCCTCTGGGGCTCCGCCTGGCGGGTGGTAATTGCTCCGGCACTAGGGCTGGGGGCGGCCATTGTACTGAATCAATTCGGCGTCCTGCACTGTGCCTCCGCGGATTATCCGGCGCTGATCGCTCTGTTCGGAACGCCTACAGCGGTATCCAGCGCGGTTATGGCTGGGCAGATGGGCTGCGATGAGCAGCTGGCGACCCAAATTGTGGTATGGAGCAGTGTAGCTTCTATTTTTACATTGTTTGTGACCGTATGCCTGCTGATGGGCATGGGGTTGCTGATTGTATAAATAAAACAGGAGGTAGAGCAATGTTCATTGACCTTGTAAGGAAGGCCAGGAGTCACCGGGGCTTCCGGCAGGACAGGCCTGTTACCCGGCAGGAGCTGGGGTATCTGGTGGAGTGCGCCCGGTACACCCCATCTGCCCGGAACGACCAGGTCCTGAAGTACTATCTGGCGAATGATCCCGAAACTGTGGCGCGGATTTTGCCCTTGAGCAAATGGGCGGGGGCTCTGGCGGAGCTGCATTTGCCCAGAAAAGGGGCGGAGCCCGCGGCGTTTATTGTTATCTGCCTGGATAGCATGCTGGCGGAAAATCCGGCGCCCTATCAGCGGGATGTGGGGATTGTGGCCCAGACGATGCTTCTGGCCGCGGCGGAAATGGGCCTGAACGGCTGCATGATCGGCTCCTTCGCGGCAGGGCAGCTGCGGGAGACGCTGAATCTGCCGGAGACCATGAAACCCCAGCTTCTGCTGGCTCTGGGCGCCGGGACGGACAGAATTGTTCTTACGGATGTCCGGGAAGACGGAAAAACGACGTACTATCGGGATGAGAATGACACCCATTATGTGCCAAAGCGTACACCGGAGCAGTTGATTTTGAATAAATAAGGACAAATGTCCATGACAGGCGAAGTTTTTCTTGAAAAGCAGAGAAAAGTGTGCTAACATGGTGGAATCCTGAAAAGCAGAGGAGCTGTACGGCTATGGAAAAGAAAAAAATCGACTGGAGCAGCATTGGGTTCGGCTATGTCCAGACGGACTATCGCTATGTTGCGAATTACAAGAACGGTGCGTGGGATGAAGGCGGGCTGACCACCGATGCCAACATCACCATGAATGAGTGCGCATGTGTGCTGCAGTACGCTCAGACCGTTTTCGAGGGCATGAAGGCCTACACCACCGCGGATGGCAGAACTGTCTGCTTCCGTCCGGATCTGAACGCCGAGCGAATGATGGATTCCTGCCGCAGAATGCGGATGCCTGTGTTCCCCAAGGAACGCTTCCTGGATGCCATTCGGCAGACGGTGAAAGCCAATGAGGCCTGGGTACCCCCTTACGGCTCCGGCGCGAGCCTGTACCTGCGGCCTTATATGTTCGGCAGCGACCCCATTATCGGCGTGAAGCCCGCCAACGAATTCCAGTTCAGGGTTTTCGGCACACCTGTGGGTCCCTACTTCAAGGGCGGCATCAAGCCCCTGACCATCCGCGTCTCCGATTTGGACCGGGCGGCCCCCAGAGGCACCGGCCACATTAAAGCAGGTCTGAACTACGCCATGAGCCTGTATAATATTGTGGATGCCCACGAGCAGGGCTACGACGAGAATCTGTATGTGGATTCTGCCACCCGTACCCATATCGAGGAGACCGGCGGCGCGAATATTGTGTTCGTCACCGGGGAGGGCAAGCTGGTAGTTCCCAAGTCTGACACCATTCTGCCTTCCATTACCCGCCGTTCTCTGATTCAGGTGGCCAGGGACTATCTGGGTTTGGAGGTTGAGGAGCGTGTTGTCGGCATCGACGAGCTGGGGAATTTCGCGGAGGCCGGTCTGTGCGGCACCGCGGCGGTCATTTCCCCTGTGGGAAAGATTGTTGATCATGGCGAAGAGTACACCTATGCCGGCATGGGCAGCGTGATCGGGAAGTTGTATCATACCCTGACCGGCATCCAGATGGGCACCACTCCTGCCCCTGAGGGCTGGATTATGGTGATCGACTGAAGGCAGTATTGGAAAAGCGCAGGGGACAATGTCGGCATTGCCCCCTGCAGCTGTAAATTTCACTGGATGTAAGGAGAATGCTCCATGGATTTTCTGGAACTGGCAAAGCTGCGTCAATCCTGCCGCAGCTATGACGAAAATCGGGATGTTGAGCCGGAAAAGCTGGCTGCCATTTTGGAGGCAGGGCGTCTGTCCCCCTCTGCCTGCAACAGCCAGCCCTATCATATTACGGTCTGCCGGGGCGAAAAGGCCAGACAGGCCGCCGCGGCAGTCAGCGGTATGGGCATGAATAAGTTTGCCGCTCAGGCCCCCGTTCTGCTGCTGCTCTCGGAGGAGGATTACAATAAGTCCGCCGCGCTGGGGGCCAAACTCAAAAAGAATGACTACCGGTCTCTGGATATCGGCATCCTGACGGCCTATCTGACCTCCGAAGCCGCTTCTCTGGGCCTTTCCACCTGTATCCTGGGCTGGCTGGACAGCGAAAAGCTCCAATCTCTTGCCGGATTGAAGCACCCCGTCCGTCTGGTCATCACCTTGGGCTATGCCAAGGAGGGCGACCCTCTGCGGGAGAAGAAGCGGAAGGAATTGTCTGAACTGGTCAGTGAGCTGTGAGGATATAAAGGGGCTGCTGCCAAATAAGTTTTCTCGTAGGGGGCGGCAATCTGCCGCCCCCTATCTCACGGAATTGCGCGTTTTGTTTTGCCAAACTGTTCCGAAAAATAGCGGGCGGGGCGCTTTTACCGGCGTGAACTATCCGGCAAGCCGGGCTGTCGGCGGATCGCCTTTATGGCGCTGGCGGATGCGGGACTACGGATCCCGCGGGATGTTTCCGTCATCAGCTGCGACCCGGAGCGGATCATTCGAGAAAAGCTGCATGGCGCGAAATACAGAAAGGAAAAATGAACAATGAGCGGTATATTTTCGCCGGAATCCCGGTTTATGCGGTATATGAATCGACTTGCGGATCTGATGATTCTGAATCTTTTGTTTTTGCTGACATCCCTGCCGCTTTTCACCATCGGTGCTTCCCTGACGGCCATGTATACCGTTTGCTTCCGGCTGGGGACTGACCGGGAGGGCGGTACCTTCCGGGACTACTTCGCCGCCTTCCGGGAGAATTTCGGCCAGGCAACAAAGCTGTGGCTGGTTGCTGTTGCCTGGGGCCTGGGCACCGCCGTCTGTACGCTGCTGTTTTACACGATGACTGGTTGGGCGCACTACCTTTTTGTGCCTGTTGGTGTGCTGTTTGCCATGGTTGTGCTGATTTTTGGCTATGTGTTCCCGCTGCAAAGCCGATTTGAGAACAATGGAATAACCACACTGAAAAATGCCGTGCTTCTGAGTTTGGGCTATTTGCCCAGATCCATCCTTATGGGCGCGCTGAATGTATTTCCCTTTGTGCTGCTTTGCACGGACCTGATGACCTTTTTGAAGGCGTCCTTTGCCTGGGTTATTATCTGGTTTGCCGCGGCGGCCTACGTCAATACACGGATTCTGAAAAAGGTGTTCGCACCTTATTTGAAGGAAGAAGACGATGATTCTACGCAGGACGAGGCATGAAGAGGGCAGATGGTCAATGTGCTCTTTGCCGTCACCCTTGAGCAGCCAGGGGGAACGGCCCTGCAGGAGAGGACGACAGCGGCATGACCCACTGAACGGTCTTTGACGATGCCGGGGAGAGATACGCAGTTCCGTCTGGAAAACCGGCCGGATGGCCGGAACCTTCTAAAATAGACCCTGCGGATTGTTTTTTGAGAAGAGAACCCTAAAGGGCGGCAATTCTGCCGCCCCATTTTGTTCTTGAAAAGAAGGGGACGATGCCTACGTCGTCCCGAGACTCGGATTCCGGAGAGGTACGTTTGAATGTTCCGCTCTGATGCCGAATCTTCGGAGCGATGCGGGCACCGTCCCCTGAAAATCGTATTGTATAAATGCTGCTTAAACGTTAAACAGGAAGTTGACAATGTCGCCGTCTTTCATGACGTACTCCTTGCCCTCACTGCGGACCAGTCCCTTTGCCTTGGCTGCGGCCATGGTGCCGCAGGCTTTCATATCCTCAAAGGCAATGACCTCGGCCCGGATGAAGCCCCGCTCGAAGTCCGTGTGGATTTTGCCGGCAGCCTGGGGGGCCTTGGTGCCCTTCTTGATGGTCCACGCCCGGCACTCGTCGCTGCCCGCGGTCAGGAAGGAGATCAGGCCCAGCAGGGTGTAGCTGCTGCGGATCAGCCGGTCCAGGCCGGATTCCTTTACGCCCAGCTCTTCCATGAACAAGGCCTTTTCCTCTGGATCGTCCAGCTCGGCAATGTCGGCCTCCAGCTTGGCGCAGATGGGAATGATCTGGCTGCCCTCGGCGTCGGCCAGCTGCTTCACAGCCATGTAATGACGGCTGCTCTCTGGGTCGTTGACCTCGTTTTCCGCCAGGTTGGCGACATAGATGGTCTTTTTCAGGGTCAGCAGATCGGAGGTGGCAATCAGGGCCATGTCCTCCTCGCTGCACTCGAAGGTTCGGGCAAGCTTGCCCTGATTCAGATGGGCCAGCAACTCGGTGAACAGCTCGGCCTCTTTCACGAACCGCTTGTCGCCGCCCTTGGCCGCCTTCTGGCACTTGTCAATGCGCCGCTCCACCATTTCAATGTCGGCCATGACCAGCTCCAGATTGATGATGTCGATATCCCGCAGGGGATCGGTGGAACCCTCCACATGGGTCACGTTGGCGTCTTCAAAGCACCGGACCACATGGACAATGGCGTCAGTGGTGCGGATGTTGGAGAGAAACTTGTTTCCCAGACCCTCACCCTTGGAAGCGCCCTTTACAAGACCTGCAATATCTACAAACTCGATGACGGCAGGCGTCACCTTCTTGGGCTGATGCAGCTCCGCCAGCCAGGCAAGCCGCTCATCCGGTACGGAAACCACGCCCACATTGGGGTCAATGGTGCAGAACGCATAGTTGTCGGCGGGAACACCGGCATTTGTAATGGCGTTAAACAGGGTGGACTTGCCTACATTGGGCAGACCGACAATACCTAATTTCATCTTTTCAAAATCTCCTTTATTCTCTAGAGTGTTTTGGATTAAGGGGGTAGCCACCGCACCAATTCCGCACCAATTTTTCTGCGGCGCACCATTTTTAACCTGCTAAAACGGTGGCCTGTTCAAACTGTTGAACGGCAATGGTCAAGGATGCATCCGTCACATGGACGTAACGATCCATGGTGGTTTTGATACTGGAATGACCCAGCAGCTTTTGCAATACTTTCGGCATGACACCGCGCTCAATGGCCCGTGTGGCATAGGTGTGTCTCAGAGCGTGCATACTAAACCGCTTGATTTTCGCCTCATCGCACAGCTTGTACAGGTGGGTATCGTAGGAGCTGTTCTTAGCGGGTTCGCCGGTGCGGTAATTTATGAACACCAAATCCCGCATACACAGGTACTTGGTCTGGCCTGTCCGTCGATCCACGTATTCCAGGATCTGGGACAGCAGTTCTGATTCCTTACGGATGTGGCGTTCATCGTAGCACATTTTTAACACATCGTAGGCCCGAGTTGTCAGTGGAATGGTGCGGTAGCTGCTTACGGTCTTTGGGGGACCGGCAAGCCAGATACCTTCACCGTGGCGATATTCCAGAGTTTTGCTGACGGTCAATGTCCGCTTTTTCCAGTCGATGGCGTCCCAAGTGAGTCCAATCATTTCCGAAGTGCGCAGTCCGGTCTCTAACAGCAGTATATACTGCCTGTAGTTGTGAGAGCGTGTTGCTACTTCCAGAAATTTTTCCTGTTCGTCTACGGTTAAGAATTTTATGTCGTCCACAGCCCGAACAGGTTTCGTATAACGAACGCCGTTCATAGGGTGCTTTGTCAGCATGCCATTCATAACTGCGGCCCAGAACATGGTTCCCATGGTGATATACGCCTGACGAATGGTAGACCCTGCGTAGGTTGCCTCCATTCGATTCAGAACGATTTTGCAGTGCATGGGTTTGACATCGCACAGGCGCATCGTCCCAATCACCGGCTGGATGTTGATCCGATACCGTTCCCGGTAATTCCGTTTGGTATTGGGAGCCAGATCTGCGATGAGATTTGTGATCCAGAACTCAAACCAGGAATCCACAGTCATATCCGAGTTGGCTGCGGTCAGATCATGCTTCTCCTCGTACTGCACATCGGCCAGCCAATTGCGAGCCTCTGGAAGCGTATCGAAATGCTTTTCTTTGCGGGAACCATTCTTCGACGTGTATCTTGCGGCGTATTTACCGTCTTTTCTCTGGCAGATGCCTTTGCCGCATTCTCTGCCTTTTAGGTTTTTTCCCATTTAGTGAACTCCTTTCCTGTGTGCAGGAAACGTAGGTTCACCACGATGCCTTAGTATACCATAAAACCAAGATTCTTTCAATAACTTTTGGCCTTTTTGGTGCGCACCAATTTGAAAAGATCGGTGTGCGCCGGAGGGGGAAAGCCGCGGCCGTTCAAATTGCGCCCCTCCCCTCAATATACACTTCAAACGCCTTGCGTTTTACAAGCTTTCTCGCACCGACCAGCAGCACAAAAGGGCAACGAAAGATCCCACGATTTATGTGAAAACCTTTGAAATCTTCTCGAAAGCAATTGCCGACTATATTGATTACTACAACAGCAGGGAAATTCAAGTCAAAACAAAATGGATGCCTCCCGTAAAATTCCGGAAAGCATCCATGATGAGAAACTAATTATTCAGTTCAAATAACGGTGTCCAGAAAACTGGGTACATATCATTGCCCTTACCGGGCTTTTCTTGCGGCCAGCTCCCGCTTATCGCACATACCGATGAGCGCGGTAATGACAAATCCGCCCAGTGCCAGGACTGCCATCAGCAGATAGGTACTCAGATAGGATCGGCTGGCATCGTACAGGGAACCGGCAATGGTGCTTCCAAAGGAAGCGATCACCAGGTTGGTGTTGATTACCGAAAAATTCATAGAGAAATTCTTCTGTCCGTAATAGCTGCTGACAAACGCGGAATTGATGGGCGCTACGCTGCCATAGGACAGGCCGCCGGTGATAAAGCCGACAACGATCAGTGCAAAGCTCCCCGTTGTCAGCCCAAGGGTCAGGATCACACTGGTAACAATGAAGGATGTGTTTACAAGATTCATCGTTGCCGCTCTTCCAAGCCGGTCATACAGCATCCCGGACAGGACGCGGCCCACGGCGTTGAAAATGGAAATGAGGCCAACCACCGTTGCAATGGTTCCGGCGCTGACAACGGGGCCAACCTCCGAAGCGCTTCCGGTTGCCTGGCTGATCAGTGCCAGGCCGGCAGCAGACAGCAGGATCGCCCAGATATAATACAGCCAGAAGGCGGGCTTGCGGATCATCTGCCCGGTCGTTGCCTCCATGGCCACCGGATTGGCAGCACTCTTTTTCTGCACATTTCCGGTCGCCTCTGTAGGCTGCGGCTTCACAAAAAAGGGAGCGCAGAGCGCCAGCACGACAGGGATCACAATCCCCATAAACCGGAAAGAGGTTCGCCACGCACCGATTTCGTCAGGCGTGAAAGCCTGGTAAAGCTTTCCGATGGCAAAGGCACTGACGCCAAAGCCCATCAGCAGAACTCCGGAAATCAACCCCTGCTTATCCGGAAACCACTTGGTAATGGTTCCCATAACGGCATTGTACACCAGGCCGGAGCCAAAGCCGCTGATCACGCCAAAGCCAATGTACAGCATTATAACGCTGTGGATATTGGCGGTCATCTGAAAACCAATCAGGAACAGCACGGCCGCCGCAACCACGTAGAGCTTCGGGCTGAGCTTGGACGACAGGAAACCACCGGCCATACAGCCCATGCAGAACAGAATCATCGTAATGGTAAAGGTCAGCGAGAGCTGTGCTTTTGTCCACTCGGTAAATTCCGCGGCAATAGGCGCCGAGAGAACACTCCAGGCATAGATGATCCCGGCGCAGAAAAGCACCAGCACACCAACCGCCGCATATACCCAGCGATTCAGTTTGTTCATTGATCTCTCCTCTTACTTCTCTTCAAAAATATGGGCGGTCTCCTCGCCGGTCAGGACGCGCAGCGTACCCAACGCCAGGGCCTCCATTTCGTTTTCTCCCGCATAGACCGTCACAGACGCAATGAAGGAAACCCTGCGGGTAATCTCACCGCAGAAATACTTGGAATAAGCAATGCCGCCGGTAAGCACGATCCGGTCAACGGAACCGTCTACCACCACGGCCAGCTTGGCAATGCTCCGGGCCACACTCAGGGCCATGGCATCGTAGACGAGCTTTGCCTGGGCATTGCCCTCCTCCAGGGCCATTTTCTCCACCGTACGGGTGTCGGAGGTTCCAAACCAGGAGGTCAGACCGCCGCCCCGCTGGAGCAGCTTCATGGTGCCCGCGTAATCCAGATGTTTTTTCTCCAGGGCAGAGAGCATCCGGTAAATGGGCAGAGCGCCCGCCCGCTCAGGGCTGAACGCTCCCTCATCATCGGAGATCATGTCAATGATCCGGCCCTGGCTGTGCAGGCTCAGGGTAATGCCGCCGCCCAGGTGGGCCACAATGATATTGGACTTGCCATAGTCCATATTTTCTTCTTTGCACAGACGCAGCGCGGCGGCACGCATATTTAGATTATGTCCCTGTCCGAAGCGCTGGACCTCCTTCAGGCCGGTAACGCGCACCAGATCGATCATCTCGTCCACGGTGACGGGGTCGTAGATATAGGCCTTCACCCCTGCCTGACGGGCAATGTGCAGCGCGATCGCCGCTCCAAGATTGGAGGCATGGTGATTCACAGGCCGGTCCCGCAGGACCTCTACCATGGCATCGTTGACCTCGTAAGCTCCGGCGCTGACCCGCCCCAGCAGTCCGCCGCGGCTGACCACGGCGCTGAGGGAATCGACCGTCTCCCCCTTATCCGCAATGGTTTTCAGAACCAGCTGCGTACGCATTTCCAGCTGGTCATAGATCACGGCATAGGTCTTGATCTGCGCGGGATCGTGCTCAATATTTTCTCCCCACTTCTTCTCTTTTCCACAGTACCAGGCAATTTTCGTGGAGGTAGAACCGGGGTTAATGACCAGAATGTTATTCATTTTTTGCACCTCTTTTTTTGATAAGCAGAATACCCATACCGCCCGTTCCTCTCAAACCAGCGGTATGGGCACCTTTAGGAGGCTCGGCAGAGGGGGCTCAGACCCGCTGCCAGGAGCTGTCAAATTTTTTGGCTGCGGCCGATCTCCAGGCCCTTTTCAAATGCCTGGCGGTTCAGCGGCAGCAGCTTTGCCTTCTTGGCAAGCTTGTGCTCAATGGTGTTCCAAACGATCTCAGGCGCGATCACTTCGGTATAGCCGACGTAAACGCCCAGCATGATCACGTTCAGCACCTTTGCGTTTCCCATTTCCAGAGCGAGCTCGGTAACGGGAGCGCTGACAACTGTAATATCCTTGCGGTCGATCTCGCCCTTCACAATACTGCTGTTGATGAAGAGCGTACCGCCGGAACGCAGTGTTTTCAGGAATTTATTCAGGGACGCGCCGTTCATAACGATCAGATCGTCCATAACGTCGCCCAGAGGCGCGCCAATGGGTTCATCGGAGATAACGACAAAGCAGTTTGCGGTGCCGCCCCGCTGCTCAGCGCCATAGGAGGGGAAAAAGGTCACGTTCTTGTCGGTGGAATTGCAGGTTGCATCCGCCAGGAACTTTCCCAGGGTCATAACGCCCTGCCCACCGAAGCCGGCAACACACAGATTGGTTTCCATAGTACTCCTCCTTATCGGTCACGCACAATGCCCAGCGGGAATTCCGGAAGCATCTTCTCCTCCAGGAAATCCAGGGCCTTCAGTGCGTCCATTCCCCAGTTGGTGGGGCAGCTGGTGACGACTTCCACCAGAGAAAATCCCTTGCCATCCAGCTGATTCTGGAACGCCTTCTTGATATACTGCTTGGTCTTGTTGACATTCGCCGGAGTATTGCAGCTAGTTCTGGCCAGGAACGCGGGAGCCTTCAGCTGGTCCATAATTTCAACCATGTGCATGGGATAGCCATGCTCCGCAGGGTTCCGTCCCTGGGGCGCGGTGGTGGCCTTCATTCCAACCAGGGTGGTGGGGGCCATCTGTCCGCCGGTCATGCCATAAATACCGTTGTTGATAAAAATAACGGAGATATTTTCGCCCCGGTTTGCAGCGCTCATGCTCTCCGCCAGACCGATGGAAGCAAAGTCGCCGTCGCCCTGATAGGTGAACACCAGGGTATCCGGATTGCTGCGCTTGACGCCGGTTGCAACGGCGCAGGCACGTCCGTGGGGGGAGGTAATGTTGTCATAAGCAATGTAATCCATCTGCAAGCCGCAGCAGCCAATACCCAGGCAGCACAATGTCTTATCGACCAGGCCCATTTCGTCCAGGACCTCACCGATGAGCTTCATAACCGTGCCGTGCATACAGCCGGGGCAAAAGCCGGAGACCTTGTCCTCCTGGATCGTCTTTGTACGGGAATAGATCTTTTCCATCTTTACTTGCCCTCCAAAATCGAATTGACTGCCTCGATGACCTTTTCACGGCTCATAATATTACCGCCGGAGCAGAGGCAGGTCTGAATGGGGCTGCGCTCCTTTACCCCGACCTTTACATCCTCAACGAACTGGGCGGGAATGGACATTTCTACATCCAGGACCGCTTTGATGTTTGCGTAGTTCAGCCGGTCAAAGGCCTTATAGGGGAAGGGAGAAACGGTAATGGGACGAAT
Organism: Pseudoflavonifractor sp. MSJ-30; assembly: GCF_018918045.1. Classification (GTDB taxonomy): domain Bacteria; phylum Bacillota; class Clostridia; order Oscillospirales; family Oscillospiraceae; genus Faecousia. The sequence goes on along the minus strand of NZ_JAHLPU010000028.1, from coordinate 13,086 downwards.
CAGGCCCACTTTCTTCCCCTCCTTGCGCAGCATATCCACAGCGCTCTTAGCGATACGGGCGGAAATACCGTAGGCCGCGATAACGACCTGCGCATCCTCGGTCAGATACTCTTCCACCCGAACGTCCTTCTCCCAGCTCTCATACAGCGCCGCGGCCTCCTCGTTCTTCTGCTGCTGGACAATGGTAGACCACTGGCCGGGCTCTATCCAGGCGCGGTTCTTATAGTCCAGCGGGTGGCCTACGCAGGCCCATTTCCGCTTGGATTCCTTGATGGCGGCAACCTCTTCCTCGCTCTTCATCTCAGGCAGGACAACCGGCTCCATCATGGTGCCGATAACGCCGTCCGCCAAAATCAACACAGGGTTGCGGTCCCGATCCGCATAGTCAAATGCCTGATAGGTCATGTCAACGGCCTCCTGCACCGTGCTGGGCGCAAACACCAGCATCCGGAAACCGCCGTTGCCGGATGCCTTGGTGGCCTGGAAATAATCCATCTGGGCAGGCTGGATAGAGCCCACGCCGGGGCCGCCGCGGCTGACGTTGCAGTAAACCATGGGAATACGGGCAGAGGCGCAGTAGCTGATGCCCTCGCTCTTCAGAGAAATTCCGGGGCTGGAAGAAGAAGTCATCGATCGGGTACCGGCAGCGGCCGCACCGTAGACCATGCTGATGGACGCGACCTCAGACTCGCCCTGGACGAACTTTCCGCCAACCTCCGGCATCCGCCGGGCAAAATATTCGGGAATCTCGTTCTGCGGCGTAATGGGATAACCGGCGAAGAACCGGCATCCGGCACGTACGGCTGCCTCCGCAATCGCTTCGCAGCCTTTCATAAACACACGGGCCATTTTCCTTGTCCTCCTTAAATTATTTGTATACCTCAATCGCGCCGTCAGGGCACATCCTTGCGCAGATACAGCAGCCCACGCAGCTGTCCGCGTTTACGCTCTCCACGACCTCATAGCCCTTGGAATTGACCTTCGTCCCAATCGCCAGCACATTTTTGGGGCAGAACTTCACACAATAGCCGCAGCTCTTGCAGCGCTCCGCCACAATTTCAACCTTTGCCATTTGACAAACCTCCTTCATGGTTTTCCTTTTATATCGCCTCACGCAGTTCGTCCCGTTCCCAGGGGTAGGTCAGAAACAGCTTCACGGGGAGCCAGGCTTCCGGATCCGTCACCTCCGAAAGCAGCCTTTCCCAGACGCAGCGGAACGCGATCTCTTTGTACACGCCTACGGTCTGCAGAACCTTTTCGGTTCCCCGGGTCACATCCTCGGCGTTGGTGTGAATACCCAGGTTGCAATTGGCGATCAGCCGGATATTTTCCAGCCGGATGTGACTGACACCCAGCACCTGACCCAAAACCTGATCAATATGGTCAATGTCCATAGACCAGGCCCGATAGCTGTTGATAATGTAATACACAACAGTACTCGGCGCATTGAGCAGCGGTGCATAGCCACCGATGGAGCGGGCTCCGATATAATCACCGCCCACATCCATGATAACGTACGCTTCCGGATCCCGCAGCAGCCTCATAACGCCGCCCGTTACCGTTGGCGCGTCCATGAACTGTTCCTCAAAATGGACCCGAACGCCCGCTTGCTCCAGTCTCTGTGCCAGATCCCGGGAGCGAAACAGGGGTTTGGTCATATCCAGATCGAAGAAGTGCACTTTCCGTCCGTCCTGCTCAGCCAGCGCGCAGGCTAGATTCATTGCGATCTCGCTTTTTCCGCACCCCGCCTCACCAAGAAATACAAAATTCTTCTGTTCTCCGGCAAGCTGCTTCCACTCCATACCGAATCCTCCCCCGGCTATGCTTATACCGCAGCGGCTGCCGCCACCACGATGGACAGGTACTTTTCTTCCTCGCTGGAACCGCGGCTGGTCATAATGATGGGACACCTGGCGCCTTCAATAAATCCGGCCATTTTTGCATGCGCCGTGCAGACCAGCATCTTGCCCATGATATTTCCAGCGTGGATGTTAGGCGCCAACAGCACATCCACATCCCCGGCGATCCGGCTTTCGTAGCCCTTGAAATCTGCGATTTCTTTATCTACAGCGCAGTCATAGCTGATGGGGCCCTCAACGATGCAGCCGGTGATCTCGCCACGCTCGTTCATCTCCTGCAGGGCACGTCCGTCTACGGTCTCCGGCATTTTGGGGTCCAGCTTCTCCTTGCAGGCCAGCACACCGACCTTGGGGCAATCGTAGCCAATCCGATGCAGAACGCTGACGGTGTTTTCGATGATCGCCTTTTTCTGATCCAGTGTAGGATAGGGTACCATGCCGCCATCTACGGGAACCAGAAGCTTATGGTAGGTGGGAACCTCGAACAGAGTAACGTGACTCATAACGCCGCCCTTGCCCAGGCCATGCTCCTTGTTGACGACCTCCCGCAGGAAAATGCTGGTATCCACCTTTCCCTTCATCAGAAAGTCGCCTTTGCCCTCCCGGACCAGCTGCACAGCCAGCTGGCAGGTCTCTTTCAGGCCGGTGCAGTTATAAAGCTCTACATCCGCATCCACGGCATCCAGTTCCCGGAGAATCGTTTTCATTACATCGGTCTCGCCCACCAGGATCGGGTGGACGATTCCCTCCTTCATGGCGTTCAGCGCGGCGCCAATGGAGTGGGAATCATTGGCGCAGGCAACAACCATGCGCTTCCGGCCGGGAGCCGCTTTCACGTGCTCAATCAGCTCAGCAAAAGTTCTATATGTCATTTGTAAAACCTCCCATTATCCTTCCCGCTTCAGCTGATAGCACACCTTGCCGGGGTTCAGCAGCAGCTTGGGGTCAAATACCTTCTTGATCTGACGCATCAGATCCATGACAACACTTCCAAGGTCTTCTTCCAGGTAGCGCACCTTGGCAGAGCCAATTCCGTGCTCACCGGAAATCAGGCCACCCAACTCCTTGCCCTTTGCATAGGCAAGCTCCATAAGGCAGCCTACCCGCAATGCAATCTTTTTGTATAGCTAAGGGGCCAGGTTCATCGCCTGACCCCAACATTTATTATAGGGCTGAAATAAAAGCAGGGCCTTTGTATATTACAGGGTGAGCAGCTGTGTATATTCGCGCATGTCGTCCAGCTGCTCAATCTTGCCGGACAATTCCACGATCTTCTCACCTACGCTGTGTGGCAGCTTTCCAAACGTATCGAACTGATCCCAGAATTTCCCGAGCAGGAACTCCCGGCTGGGATAGTCGTGCATGGACCCGCTGTAGTCCTGAATATCCTCATAGACGGTACCGTCCTTCATTTCCACGATCACCTTCATAAGGCTCTTCTCACTTCCGGAATCAAACACCTCCATGGAGGAGCCCTCTGCCAGCTCGATCAGGTAGGGGTTCTTCTCAATGGCGGGCGTCTGCACATAGGCGACCTTGACAGCACCATGGAGCAGAGCACAGCAGGCGGCGAACTGGAAGGAGAACAGCGCGTTGGTGTGGTTGCGGCGGTTGAAGGGATTTGCATAGTAATTGAAGCGCATATTGGAGGAGCGGAATACCCGCACCTTTTTGATCTGGGCCGGGTCCAGCGTGCCGCGATCCGCCAATATCTTTTCCCGGACACCGGCACCGCACTTCGCGGCAGCGGTCGTGGGAATGCCGCCGGGGCCGCGCTTGAAGCTCTCTTCGGTATACCATACCTCGCCCAATCCCGTAAAGGCTTTTTCGTACAGTGCCGGAACCGGCGCGCCGTCCTTGATCTGCTTGGTAACAAGGCCCCAGTGCCCAAAGAAGGGATCTGCCCAGCCGTCCCAGCCGCCTTTTGCCAGCTCGCAGGCATAAATACCCATCTGAGCGCTGGCACCGTTGTGATACTTGAACTCCTGGCTGTAATCATAGTAGGAGTTGGCGGGATCCGTTGCGTTGGTAGCGGCATAGGTCAAAGCGACCTTTGTCTGCTTTGCGTCCAGGCCGTAGTACCGTGCGGCCAGTGCGGCGGCAGCGCTGGAAACCATCAGCATATCGGTGGGCCAGCGCATGGGAAGCGTGTACAGCACCCGCGCGGTAAGGTCCTCCGCCGCGACCTGATTTGCGATAAACTCCTGACCGGTGGTTTTCTGCGTGTCCGCAAGGGTAAGCCCCATGGGGAACAGGGTCTCTCCGCAGTGAGAGGCGATGCGGTCTCCCAGCACGTGGAAGAACATATTGCCAAAATCATTGGCACGTGCTGTGATGCTGTTCAGCATGACTGCGCTGGGCATGGGCAGACGGCCCTTTCTGGCAAACAACGGTGCCTCGGGGATACCGCCCCAGCGGGAGAGCATGGTTTCCAGGAACTGGTCCTCCGGGACGACGGCTCCGCCGAAAATGCATCCGGTAATGTCCAGCAGACGGTCCTTGAAAATTCGGATATTGTCCTCACTGAGCTGGTCAAACCGGGTATTTACCAGATTCTCACACAGGCGGTCCGTTCCTTCGGGAGGAGCAAAGGGGAAATCGGGCCTGTGGGGGCAGCTGGCGTCTACGCCAATGGGAGGTGCGTATTCCATAACATTCTCCTTATGTCTGCCGGAAGCGCCCCGACGGAGCGCTTCCAGCTTCTGACCGTTATTTTCTGGGTTCAATGTTCGCATTTGCCGCAGCCGTTGCAGGTGCCTTTGGTAATACACTCCGGCTGGCGGATGAGCTTCAAAAAGAAATCGGGATCCAGATGGGGTGTTTTCGTCTCTTCTACCGGCTGAGACGGGGGCACGGGGGCCTTTTCGGGCGTTACCATTGACGGAACTTGCTCAGCGCGTCAGCGCCGTTCTTTGCGGCCTCTTCAGCAGCCTTCTTGGCCATATCGGTATACAGGCCCTTCTGGTGCTCCGCGACGAAGGTTTCGTAGGTGGGGTCCTTCGCCCGGAACTTGGCGTTTCTGGGCAGGGGCACATCCTGGTCCACCAGAATGTCCTGGACCTTGCGGATGTCTACGCCGTGGACGGTCGTACCGTCGGCCACGGCAACGGCGGCGGCGACACCGGCAGCCTGACCGGTACCGACGCACTGGGGAATCAGGTTCAGCCAGTCAATGGCAACATTGTCAGCCGACAGATGCCGGCCGGGGCACAGAAGATTTTCCACTTCCTTGGGCAGGATCGCCCGGTAAGGGATCTCAACGGGGCCGCAGTCGTTGAGCTGGCAGATGGTGGAGTGCCAGGCAATTACATCGTCGTGCTCGATGCCGAAGGCAAAGTCATTGGCAGTCATGACATACTCACCCCGCAGGCGGCGGCTGCAGCGCGTGCCCAGCTGGGGGGCAATGTCATAAATAAAGGCGTTGCCAAAGGCGGTCGGCACGGTTTCGCGCAGATATTCCAGGACATCACGCATGGTATCGCGGGTGTCCATCTCGGTTTCCGTCTGGTCCTTGATGACGGTGCAGTCGCGGCCGGGATGCCAGTTGTTGATCCAGCAAATATCGTTCTGATTGGATGCCAGCGGCAGGCTCCGGAAGCCGGCGATTTTGCCCAGTGTCGTGCGCATGGTATTGGCAAGGTCCGGATGGGCGTTCTTCCACTCGTAGAAAGCGTTCCAGTCGCAGCCGCCGATACGCCAGACCAGGGCCGTCGTGCTGCTGCGGCACGCGGCGTCTGCCAGCGTTTCATGGCCGGCACCGGCGCGGGCAAACAGGTCGCCGTCGCCGGTGGCATCGATGACGACTTTGGCGAGCACCGCCTTGCGGCCTTCCTTGCTCTCGAAGATAACGCCCTTCATAGCGCCGTTTTCCACGATGGGGCGGGTGCCCATGGAATGGCAGAGCACGCGAATGGCATCCTTGTGCTCCAGAAGCATTTTGTCCATTTCGATTTTCAGCTGGTTCGGCTCAAAGTAGACCGCACGCACCAGCTGCGAAGGCTTGCAGCCGCCGAAGCCGCCGCGGCTGACGGTATCGTGGATGGCACCCCAGCTATAAAGCTTCAGAGGGTCCGTTTCGCCGATCTCCTCCAGAGAGGGGGCACGGACAGCGCCGGGGATTTTGGAAAGGCGGGTGAACCACTCCTCCTGCAGGCCGCGGACAAAGGACTTATTGTACCAGCTCAGGTTGGGGACCATGATGACATAGCCGCCGGTGACATCGCCGCCCATATAGCCATAGCGTTCCATGAGGATGATGTTCTTGGCGCCTGCGCGGGCTGCGGCAATGGCTGCGGAGTGGCCCGCGGCACCGCCGCCCACTACCAGAATGTCACACTCGGCATATACAGGAATTTCACTGTTCTGTTCCAGATAAGTTTTCATCAGATTACTCCTTTTCAGACGTATTATTTTTGTAAATCCCGGGATTTCTGATGAAACCCCGGGATTGGTTTTTAATTTTGAACCGTTATCCCGGCTATGGAATCAGGCAAAGAGATAGCCGAACAGAATGCAGATCACGCTGGCAACCACAACAAAGATTATGTTTGTCACCACACCCTTGCTCCAGATGAACTTGCCGGTAATCTCCTTGCGGCCCAGCAGCAGGGGGGCGTAAGCGATGGCACCGTTGGTCAGGAATGCGCACATGCCGCCCAGAATACTGGCCACACCCAGAATGGAAGCACAGACACTGCCCTGCAGCTCCAGAGTTGCAGCCATGGGGATGCAGATGGAGTTGATGGTAAAGCTGACCGGCATACCGTTGGTGAAGTTCGTAAATACGGTGGAGATGGCGACGCACAGGATAACCAGAATGGGCCAGCTGGAGTTGCCCATGATGGGATTCAGCACGCCGGCGATGGCAGCCTTGATGCCCCAGTCGTCGGAGGCAATGGCGCTGCCGCAGATGGTGAAGCAGCCTGCAACGGCGACGATGCCCCACATGGTCTTGCTTTGCAGCAGCTTCACACCGTTGATGAAGGGCTTGCCATCGGCATCGCGGCACATGCTGAGAACGCCGAACAGCACAATCCAGATCCAGGTATTGCCGATACGGCTGTAGTAGTCATACAGAGGAGAGCCCTTCTTGATGAACATGCTTGCCAGCAGGAAGACGATGGCGAACAGCAGGACACCCAGCAGGATCTTCTGCCGATTGTTCATTTTCAGATCCTCTTCCTTAACGCCCATCTTCTCAAAGCTGAAGTTCTTCAGAGGAGACAGGTCGGTTTTCCAGACGAAGCGGATGAAGGCCACATAACCCAGGATGAAGAGCAGGACCACCAGGGTTGCGGTGATCAGGTAGGCGGCGTTGTTGAAGGCCAGACCGCTGGCTTCCAGAATGCCGCTGATGATGGCGATGGAGGACAGGTGCACGCCCTTGAAAGGCAGCACGTAGGCGCCCATGGCAGCGATGTAAGTGCCCAGCAGGAGCTCACGCTTCAGGTCGGAATCGTCTTCAATCTTGCAGACCTCAGCGATGGAGTCAATCATGGGGAAGAACAGCAGGATAATGGTGGTGGGAGAGCTGACCAGAGCCGCGCAGACCATAACCAGCAGGAAGAAGACGATCAGGAAGCGGACGCCGTTGCCCTGCATGACCTTCAGCTTCATCATCTTCCGGGCCAGAACATTAACCGCACCGGATTCGGTGACAGCGCCGGTCAGAGCCATGACCCAAATGATCTGCTGGATGGTGACGTTGCCAAACCAGGTCGCCAGCAGGGCGTTGCCGGTGGTAAACTTACCCCAGACCAGAGCAAACAGGCCAAGGACGGCGGGCCAGAAGGTCTCGTTGGTGGCCACAGTTGCGATCAGCACGCCGAAGAAGACGCCCAATACCGTCATGCCCTCGGGTGTGATCCCGGCAAAAGGCGGTACGATAACCCTGAACAGGAACATAAAGCACAGGGAGACCGCACACCAGATGTAATAGCTGGTGTTTTTAGATTTTTGCATGATGCCATTCCTCTTTTCTTTTTTTAAAATTTTTTTCACCGAAAGAAACCGCGTCCGGTGAACTTTCGAGGACATTGTATCATGCGTATCCGCAAAGCAAAAGAATCAAACATTGCACGTGGTGTCACAAAATGTAAAACAAGGAAAAAGAAATCAATATGTTTTTGTGCAATATCACAAAGCGCGGATATCTTGCTCCATGCGGGAGATGAAATGCGCAGTGGCACTGCCGGGGAGAATACTGCGGTTCCAGATCATGTAATTGGTGCAGTTTCTGAAAAAACGCATGGGTACGGCAACCAACTCCGGGCTTGGCTCGAACATATCGTCCGGAATCAGGGCGCAGGTCTGGCCGTCCAGAACCATTTGCCGAAGCAGCGGGACGGAGGTCGTTCTGACCGTTACCCGGGGCTGCTTGCTGTAAGCCTCAAAGCAGGATTCCAGTGAACGCTCCATGGGCATGGGTGCGTTCAGGTAGCCCAGCGGACAGTCCAGAATATCGTGGATCTCCAGATTGGGCTTCTTTGCCAATGGGGAGTCCTTCCGGACCCAGAGGACGATTCGGTTGCGGTAGAGCGGCAAAACCTGAAAAAAATCCATATCCGGCTGATCCCGGATGATACCGCTGGGAATAAAGGTGACATCCACTTGCCCCAGCGAGAGCAGCTCCAGACATCTGGAGGCGCATTCCTCGGTAAGGACCAGCTTTACGCCGGGGCTGTCCAGTGCGTACTGCCGCAGGTAATTTTGGTAAACCTGAAGGTTGTTGGTCGGGGTAATGCCGACCCGGACCTGGTGAAAAAGTCTCCAATCCTCCAGCTCCCGGATCCGGCGCACGACCCCCTGATAGCTGCTGCTTACATTTTTTGCCATCTCCAGAACGATCTGCCCCGCATTTGTGGGTGTTACGCCGTTTTTTGAGCGGGTCAGCAGCTCTGCCTGAAATTCCTTTTCCAAGTCAGAGATTGCTCTGGAAACTGCGGAACGGGAGACAAACAGTGCATCTGCAGCCTGCGCAATATTGCCGAATTCGCAGGTTTTTATAAAATACTCCATCTGGATCTGTGTCATGGGGATCCCCCTTTCGTTAACGTCTAAATCAACATAGCATATTTGTCAGAAAACTGCAAATTAAAAATTCCGGCGCAAAGTGTGGGGAGGGAGTCAGCCTGCATATTCTCCGGGAGCCAACAGGAACAGGGACATCAGCAAATATAACCGCTGCGTATCATCATCCAGATTCAGATAGAACAGCTCCTGAATCTTTTGCAGGCGGTAAGTCAGTGTTGTGCGGTGAATGATCAGGGAGGCAGCGGTTTTGGGGATGTTCCGCTCGTTGATTAGGTAAGCGCGCAGGGTGCTGAAATACTGGGTATCGTGGGCCTTGTCGTAGTGCAGGATATTCAGCAAAGTATTATGCGCCAGCGATTCCGTGGGGAGTTCCTGCGTGGACTGCTTGCAGATGTAATACAGGGCGCATTCGGGAAAAGATACAATCCACTGGCTGCCCTTTTCTTCCACGATGTACTGCAGGGCAATATCCGCCTGCCGGAAGCCGGTATGAATGGCGTGGATGCTGTCTGCCGGGTTGGAAATGCCCACATACATACAGCTGTCCCGAACCAGCGGCGCCAGAATATGACGTACCGTATGCCGGTCAACGCTGGGGTGGGTCTGGTTGATGAGCACGCAGAGCGTCTTCTGATAGCTGAAGCTGAAACAGCCCGGAATCCGGGAGGTCAGCGCGTTGTTCAGCGCCTTATCCGAGCGGACGGACAGCGTATCGTCCTGGCTGCGTATTTTGAGACACAGATATGTGTCCAGAGGGGTCCAATTCAGAATGCTCAGGGTCGTCTGCAAATCCCGGTTATCCACCGGTGTACCTTTCATCAGGTCGATAAAGGTATCCTCCAGGCCCCAGTAGCGGAGACTGTCGTTCGATTCATTCCGTTCGATCAGCTTGACTGCATACCTTGCCAGATAGACTGCCGCCTGATATTGCCCCGGCTGCAGTGAGGAGCCGATTTCGTTAATCAGGAGCCTTCCGCAGTACGAGCTACCGCTGAACAGGTTTACATAAAGACTGCGCATGGTATAGGGGTACTGCTCATTGTCCCAGATGCCCGCCCCAGAATGGGTCAGGGTCTGCTGGTAATCTTCGTCGTATTTGAATTCGTTGATCAGCCACAAAGGGATATAGAGTTTGCCGCTTTTCTCGTTGTACTCAAATTTCAGCATTCCCTCCACCCGGGAGGACAGGGCAATGACGGAAAACAGATTGTCGTGAATATAAATGGGGTTTTCAAAAAAGTCACTGCCCGCCCGGCACAAATCTACCAGAGAGCCGCCGCCGGTGACGATCTGGTTCAGCTGGTTTTCAAAATCGTGGTATTTCTGGAAGATGGAGACGATGAGGTTCATCACCTGGTATACAGGCCGGTGGAGGCCGTCAATGTGGGGGGCGGCCCCATCCAGGTCGCCGCAGGCGATGTAGCTGTAGGCATCCGCCGGAAAGGCACTGCCCAGCTCCTCCGGCACCAGATAAACCGCGTCCTCCCCCAGCTGTTCCTGGCCCCAGTAGACCTGGCAGCAGCGAAAACGGGGGGGATCCTCCCCGGCTTCCATGCGGTAGTCCCACAACAGCTCCTCCAAATGGTCCGCAATCATCTGCAAATTCAGCATCATGCTTTCTTCCATGACAAATCCCTCCCAGGTGCTCTGCATTTGCTATTATTGTATCCTAGAAAATAAGGAAACGCAATGGCCGTTCTCAACAAATTTAGGAACTTTCTTTTCGCCATCATGTTTCAATTGACAAGTCCGGATAAAAAATATAGGATGAACACATACAGAATGTACAAAACATTCTACGTTCGTTCCAAGCGCTCGCAAAATTCATTCCTCTGGAATGCGCAAGGGCCCTGCGGATTTCCGGGAGACACCAAGACACTGTTTGGAGGTAATTTCTGATGAAAGAAACAGCACAGCAGAATCAAAAACCCAAAGGCCTGAGCAAATCCCTGAAATACCTGTTCGGTGTGGGAGATGCAGGCTTTAACCTGATGAGCAACATTGAAACCTTCTACTTTATGACCTTCCTGACGGATCTGGCCGGCTTTGGCACGGCCATTGCCGCCCTCATCAACTCCATTTTCTCCATTGTGGATGCCTGCCTGTCCTGGATTTACGGCGGCATTCTCAACGGCACCAAGGCGAAAAAATGGGGCCGCTACCGTTCCTGGCTGATTCTGGTACCCTGGGTGGTACCGTTCCTGTACGCGTTCCAGTTTGTCCGCATCAGCGATAACGAAATCCTCTCGGCGGTGCTGATCATTGCCGCCGCCATTGCCTCCCATGTGGTGTGGAACATCGCCTATGTGGCCAACGCCACCCTGGTATCCGTGGTGGGAAAGACAGCTGAGGATCGGGCCACCCTTTCCTCCTCCCGGGGCACCTGGAATAATATTGGCTCTCTGCTCTTTACCTATCTGGGTCTGCCCTTTGCCACCCTGCTTGCAAACTTCGTGGGGGAAAAGAACAAGTTCGCCGCTACGGCGTTCTGCCTGGGGCTTCTCATGGTGCTGGGCTACTACGCCCACTTTAAGATGACCGAAGGGTACGAGGAAATCGAAACCCAGTCCGCATCCAGAAGCGGCTCCAAGGTTTCCATTCCCGACATGTTCAAGTCTCTGTTCCAGAATCCCCAGCTGATGATCCTCATGGTGGCAGACCTGGCCAAGTGGTGTGTGAAGTTCGTTACCGCCGCCGCTGCCATCTACTACTTCCGGGATGCCATGGGCAACCCCGGCCTCATGGTTCCCTATGCCCTGGCCATTGCCCTGGGTGCCATTGCCGGTTCCTTTGCCACCCGGTATATTGCCGCCGCCCTGTCCAACCGGACCACCACCATCGTGTCGTTCCTGGGCATGGCCATTGCCCTGGGGCTGATTTACGTGTTCTATAGCAGTGCCGTGGCGGTTATTGCCCTGATGACCGTGGCCCAGTTCTTCTATGGCGTTGCCTACTCCACCTCTCCTGCCCTCTACGCCGACACCGTGGTGTACACCACCTGGAAGACCGGCAAGAATGCCGCAGGCTGGATCATGGGTCTGCAAAATCTGCCTCTGAAAGTGGGCGTGTTCCTCCGGGGCACCATTGTTGCCGCCTGCCTTGCCGCCGTGGGCTGGCACTCCGGCATTGTTCTGGAGGGTGCTGCCCGCCGGGGCATGACCGTGGCCCTGGGCCTGATCCCCGCCATTCTCTGCGCCGTGGGTGCGGTGCTGCTGATTTTTGGCTACAAGCTGACCCGGGAGAAGATCGCCCAGTGTCAGGCAGAAATCGACCAGAAATAATAATGGAAGATTTCACATTTAATGTAGATGCCTATCTGGCCCGTATCGGGGCGGAACGGCCTCAGGCGTTGACCCCTCAGAGTCTTCAAAAGCTGGTTCGTGCCCATTTGGAGCAGGTGCCCTTTGAGAACCTGGAACTGACGGAAAATCAGACCCAGCCCTCTTTGGAGCCGGAGTCCCTCTTTCAGAAGGTGGTGCTGCACCGCCGGGGCGGCTACTGCTTTGAGCTCAACAAGCTGTTTTATCTGCTGCTGCAATCCCTGAGCTATGACTGCCACTGTGTGGGGGTCCGCTGCATCATGGGAAGAACGGAGCCACGGCCCATTTCTCACCGGGGCATTGTGGTCCGGTTTGGAGAAGAGCGGTGGTACTGTGACGTGGGCTTTGGCGGCAGAGGGCCCAAAGGGATTCTGGATTTGGGAAATCCGGCGGTTCAGGAATGCTGTTATGAACGCTTTCAGGTCCTTTCCGAGGACGGGCAGTATGTCATCGTCTATTTAGATGGGGAAACCCCGGTGCGGATGCTGAAATTCCGGGATGAACCCTACCTGGATGTGGACTTTGAGGTGCTGAACGGCTACTATTGGGCCTATCCCGACTCTCCGTTCCGGCGCAAGCGGGCGGTGTACCGCTGCACGGAAGATGGCTGGCTGGGTCTCCGGGGAGACACCTATCTGAGCTTCCGCCAGGGGGTATACCGGGAACAGGACGTTTCCCGGGAAAAGGCCAATGTACTGCTGGAAACCCAGTTTGAACTTCATCTGTAATAAAGAAAACTCTGAACAAATCGTCTGCGGCTGGACAGCGAATCTTTTGCTTCCATGCTGCGGTTCTAAAAGTGGGAAATATAGCGCAGCCGTTGCCAGCGCAAGCTGGCTTACGGATGCGGCATACCCCTTGCGGGTACACAAAGT
>NZ_JAHLPU010000032.1 GCF_018918045.1 Pseudoflavonifractor sp. MSJ-30 | reverse complement strand
TCCCGAGTGGCCAAAGGGGACAGACTGTAAATCTGCTGCTTATAGCTTCGGTGGTTCGAATCCACCTTCCCCCACCAAACGAAAGAAATCCGAACTTTTTCCCTGTGGGGGATGGGTTCGGATTTTTTGTTTATGTCAGGGATATTTCCTATTAAATTTGTGCCAGCAGCATCGTCTGAGGATAGAGGCTGCTGGCGGTTATTTTCTATCAGAACTTATGCAATTTACATATTGCGATATGGCGTAGATAGCACTATAATAGAAGAAACATTTGGCAGATTAAAGTGGTTGGTAGCGGTTCATTGTTTATCAGGCAGTTTTTTATTAAAAAGATAGGTGGATTATTCTGATGAGATTTAGAACATTTCAGTTGATAGGAGAACGAGATGCTGTGTCCTTAGCTGACGTACAGAAAATACATAAGTCTGGGCAGGAAACTTTTCAGCCCCCTGGTCAAAAGAACCTGTATAGTTTTGAGACCTCAATTATCGATGAGCGGTTTTTCTGGCTGTCGTGTAAATACGATGATGCTGCAAGCTTTGTTGATTATGTTATTAATCAGCGTACCGGAGAAAAAGAAGTAAATCCACGAAGCAAGAGCCAGATTGAACCTCGAAAGCAGTTTTTTGCATGCTATGACACAAAGACGTGCTTGCTGTATTTAACCGACATGACACGCAAGGCAACATTGACGGCGTACCTTTCCGATACAATCCAGAAGCAATTTTTGATCAAGAATGTATATGCATCCGTAGATGAATTCTGCGCTAGAGTCAGGGCTATTCGTGGATTTAGATTCACACAGATTGACAATGTATTTGGTAGAGCTAGCGATATTTTTCAGCAAATAGGCAATATTTTTGGATTGGATTTGCCTGAGAAAGTTCAGCTAAAAGTTGGCTACGGAGATATTCCAGTTCACGAAGGTCGTTGCATTATTGATAGGTTTCAAAAGAAACGAGATGAATTTCAGGATGTCGTTATAATTGGCGTTGATGATGAAGGCGTAGAGCAGACCTTTGACTTTTCATCAATAATTAAACACATCGAAATACACCCTGTGAAAGATGAAAATGAACAATACGACCCAGTAGAAGTGAGAGAGCTACTGCTAGCAGAACTGAGGAAATAGGCAATGTACGAACGTCATAAGCGCCTAATTGTCATTATTTTTATTGCCGTTCTTATCGCTGCAATAATCCTAAATGCGGACTATTCGAAAATTGCGGAAGCCAGTATTTCTGTTATGTCAATAGCAGTAGCAGTTTATATTAGTGCAACTTCCGTTATTTTGGGAAGCACATATGCCGAAAAATTAAAGGGGCAAGTTGATTCTAAAATTACAACAAGTACAAGCCTCGGCGTGTTAGCTGCATATCTTCGGAACGCTGGTGCATTAGCGGTTATAATGATTATGATTAGCACATTATACGTCCTCAAAATCGGCACGCCCAAACCGATAGCGATTCTCTTAACGAATAATGGCTGGCATACAATTGGAACGCTGATTTTAAGAGTAGTTTCTGCCATTTCCTGTGGATTGTTTGCGGTCAATATCGTGTTTATGTATCTCATTCTTCTGTTCCTTATCAATTCTATGAGCAAATCCGTAAAGTAGGTGCTGTAGATTTACCGCAGAACGTAACGATTAGTAATTGAGGGGTTACCGATAGTTCTTCGACCTACATGCTTTTATTCGCAATAATGTATTGCAAAAGGCAATCATTTCTCTTTGTGCAAAGCTTTCACAAAACTTTGTCATCTTTACCGAATTTTGAGGAACAATCTTTCGTGTGTAAACTTTTCCACCTCTCGTTTTGTATCTGATTTCCAACCTATCGAAAATTATGTGCCCGTAGCTTTAACGACCCTTCAAAGCTACGGGCACATAACGTTAAAGAAGAAACTCGGTTTTGGAATAGTACGATTATGTTCTATTCATGGAGTACATTTGTAATATTTTGTCTCTTTTATTTACTTGCTTTCTATTGTGATTGTGGTCATAGCATCGACCCTGATGGGCATTATTTCTCATCTTTCGCAGGTTCTTCCTGCACCGCTGCTCCGCCCAGCAGGATTCTGTCAAAATCGCTTAGGAACTGCTGATCCTGCCGTACACGGAACTTTTCAAATTCACACAACGCATGCTTCTGAGCAATCTCGGCAGAAATAGAACCTGCATTTGTCAGGACTTCTTTTCGGGATAGTCTCAGCAATCCCTCAAACTGTTCAGTCCAGTCCTGCATTGTCATTGGGACTTGCTCAGAAGCTCGCAACTCCGCCAAATCCAGGTACGCATTGACGATTCTGGCCATTGCCGAGAGTTCCTCCTGGGTCAGGTAGTTCTTGGCAACAGTCACATCAAACCTCTGGATTTTGCCATTCGGGGCATCCTTCCAGGTGGTCAGGCCCATGTGGTCTTTTTCGCTGTCCGCCCGATGGTAAATCACCTCTGCGGCTGTTTCTCCGTGGATTGCCCAGTGCAACTGATTCTGTACTCTGGCAAAAAACTTCCTAGTCTCGTATGCTTTGGGGTCATAGTCTACGCTGGTTGCATAGATGTCCGTAATTTTTTGATAGAATCGCCGTTCTGACAGACGGATTTCCCGAATGCGCTCCAGCTGTTCTTCAAAATAATCCTTGGTCAGAATGGTTCCAAAGTTTTTAAGCCTCTCATCATCCATGGCGAAGCCTTTGATGGTGAATTCCTCAATCACAGCATTCGCCCATTTACGGAATTGCACCGCCTTTGGTGAATCCACCTTGTGTCCTATTGCAATGATTGCTTTCAGATTGTAATGCTTTGTATTGTAGGTCTTTCCGTCAGCGGCAGTTATTCGAAAATTTCGAATAACTGAAGTTTCATCCAGTTCACCATCAGCAAAACACTTTTTCAGGTGGTAATTGACGGTATGAGGTTCCACCTGGTACAGAACCCCCATCATTTTTTGGGAGAGCCATACATTTTCGTCCGCATATATGGCGTTCACATCGCTTTCGCCAGTAGCGGTGATGAATGTCAGGTACTCAGCCGCAGAGGAGCGGGTTATGGAGTTTTCCTGTTGTTTCTTTTTGGGCATAACCTAACTGCCTTTCGTTTTAGAATGGTGTTTTCACATATATCAATTTTTCTTTATACGTGTGATTTATTACGCATACTTTTTGAAATTTTCCGCTTGCTCTAAAACTTCTTTATAAACGTCATCAATGGTCACTGGCGGATACCCCGCTGTATCTAGCAGTAAAATCAGGTCTACTTGCAGATTTGCCTTAATGTCATCACGGGTAGACCAGTCGGTGTATTTAGCTTTGTCATCGACAATAATCTTAATCCGCTTTGACAATTCAATCATCTTATCGTCCGGGTACTTGAACTCATACTTCTTGGCAACCGCCTTGAGAATGTCATAAAAGGCTTTTTCCTCGTAGTCAATTCCCATGCCCTTGAAGGAGTCTTTTTCCTTTTTGAGTTCTTCAAGGAGCTTCGCAAGCTGCTCCGCCACATCGTCAAGAACTTCATTAGCAAAAGCCTCATCACGACGGCGATTGTTGTACTCATCAACAACCCGCTTGAGGCGGTCTGAGAACTCCATGCCCATAATGCGGTTGACTTTTTTATACTCATCAATCGCTTGAGAAAGAAGCCTCTGCAACACCTTTATCTTTGTGTTTGGAAGTTGGATTGCATTGATCTTATCCAGATACTCGTCACTGAAAATATCAACAGAGATGTGCTTTCCCGTCTCAAACAGTTCCTCTATACCATCAGATTGAATTGCACCTTCAAGAAGTTCACGGACGCGGGCATTCATTTGTGAAATGTCAGGGGCATCACCCTTTGTGAGTTTGAAAAGAATAGAGCGCACAGCACAGTAGAAGTGCAGATAGTCCTTTTCTTTATCAGAGATAGCCTCACTTGAACTGCATAGGTTGAACGCTTGTTTCATGCGTTTGACTGCCGCCATAAAACGAGTTTCCAAATCTTCCGTGAGCTGTACATACTCAACAGCCCGATTGAGGCAAGCAAGCTGCTCTTTCGGTGAGCCGTTGAAGTAATCCGTGCTATTGAAGTTGTGGAACATCTGAGCCAAGACATCGAGCTGGTCTTTAACAATCGTGATAGACTGCTCGACGCCTTCAAACTCATCGCTCTCAAAGTTGGTGTATTTCTTGAGGGCGAGATTCATGTTTTTCTTAATGCCGATGTAGTCCACGATCAAGCCCTTGTCCTTGCCGGTATAGACGCGGTTGACGCGGGAAATCGTCTGGATAAGGCTGTGCTGCTGGATGGGCTTGTCGATGTAGATTGTGTCGAGTGCCGGTACGTCGAAGCCGGTAAGCCACATATCAACAACGATGGCAATTTTGAAGTTTGATTTAACGTTCTTAAACTGACGGTCAAACTCCTTGCGATCATCTTTCGTTCCCAGCATTTCATAAAGCTCAGGCTCATCATCTTTATTTCGCGTCATGATGAGCTTGATCTTCTCGATGGGTTTGAGTTCCTTTTTCTCTTTTTTCGTCAGTTGAACCCCGTCAGGGCAACCCTTTTTCTCTGCCCATTCCGGTCTCATTCCAACTATAATCTGATAAAAAGCGTATAAAGGGTTTCGGACTCCGTTTTCTCTAAAATATCAGTTTGTTCTGTTCCACAGGCATAAAGGCTGCCTGCAGGATCACGTTTTGCAGCGGTGCTTCCGGGCTGTGCATCCGGGAGAGCAGCAGCTTTCCGGCGGTGCGGCCCAGCTCGGCGGTGGGCTGGCTGATAAGGCTCAGTTTTTGCAGTCCGTACTGGGCGTGGTCGCTGTCCAGAAAGCCCAGCAGCTCCATGTCCTTCGGTACGCTGAGCCCCCGTTTGCCCAGAAGGATCCGGGCCTCCACGGTGAGCACATTGTTGGAGATGGCCAGGGCAGTGCAGCCCAGCTCCAGCAGTGCGTCCAGGTTCTCCGCTTGCAGCTTGGTAGAGGAGGTACCCGCACGGATCAGGTGTTCGGTGCTGAGTCCCGCGGCATCCATGGCGTCCTGGTAGCCCTTGCGCCGGTCGGAGGTGGTGGAAATGCTGTGAATGCCCGTGAGAAAGCCGATTTTCTGGTGCCCCTTGCGGATCAGGTAGTCAATGCCCATGCGCATGGCACTGTAGCTGGAGACGTACACCGCGTCATAGGGTGCGCCGGGCAACTGCCGGTCGATGAGCACCACGGGGAAGCCCTTGGGAATGGCGGCGGAGAGTTTCTGGCCGTCCGCCATGGCGGAGGCGATGATCAGCCCGTCCACCAGTCCGCTGGTGAGCACATTCAGACCGTCCAGCTCTCGCTGGGGATCCTCCCGGGTGTTCAGAACCAGAAGCCGGTATCCCTCCTGGGCCAAAACATCCTCCACCTCTTCGATCATGGTGGAGAAAAAGGCGTTGGATATATCTGGCACTACAAAGGCAACCAAATTGCGCTTGCCGGTTTTGAAGCTGCGGGCGGTGGAATCCGGTACATAATGCAGCTCCTCAATGGCTCTTTCTACAGACAGCCGAGTCGGCTCATTGACGTTTCGGGTCCCGTTGATCACGTGGCTCACTGTAGCAATGGATACCCCGGCCCTTGCCGCCACATCTCTGATACTGATATTCTTCATAGACACTCCGTTAAACGGTTAAATGAACAAAAATTTTTGTTAACTGCAAATCATTACCGTGTTACTTATATAATATCAGGTTTCCTTCAAAAAAGATATGTAGTTTATGCACAATTTTTGAACGAAAAACTTATGAAATATGAACGGTTGAAATTTGCTGCAAGTAATGTTATTATTCAATCAAGAAAAACGTTTACGCAAACGTTTTATCGGACAGGAAAATGAAATCAAAACAGAAGGGAAGAAAAACATGAAATTCAAAAACATTCTTGCGGGCGTGCTGATCGCCGCCTCCGCGCTGTCGATGACGGCCTGCGGCGCAGGCAGTTCCTCCGCCGGCGGCTCCGGCTCTGCCACCCCGGCCCCCAGCGCTACCGCCGCTGCCTCTGAGGTACAGGACAAGGTCATCAAGGTGGCGACCACCTCTGACCCTGCCTCTCTCGGCACCTACGACGAGGGTTCTTCCAGTGGCCGCTGGATCACCCTGACCTTCACTTATGAGACCCTGGTTTACATCGACAATGACGGCCAGTTCAAGGGCATCCTGGCAAAGGATTGGGCCAAGAACGAGGAGCTGTCCAAGGACGGCAAGGCCGTGTACGACGTGGAAATCTACGACTACATCACTGATACCGCCGGCAACCACCTGACCGCTGACGACATCATCTTCTCCTACAACGAGTGTCTGGCCAACGGCAAGGGCAACCAGCACAGTGCCCTGACCGGCGGCATGGAGTCCATTGAAAAGACCGGTGACTATTCCATTCGTTTTACCTGGAAGCGGGATTCCGCGGGCGAATTTGAAGATGCCATGTCCAAGGTCCTGGTGGTTTCCCAGAAGGCTTATGAGGACAGCGGCGACTGCATGCGTACCAAGCCTGTGGCTACCGGCCCTTACTATGTGAAGGATTGGTCTACCGGCACCTCTCTGACCCTGGCCAAGAACGAGAACTATTGGCAGAAGCCGGAGCTCTGCGGCAGCTATCAGAAGCAGAACGCCGATGAGATCGTCTTCTACTTCGTCTCCGAGGCTTCCCAGATTGCCATTGGCCTGGAGACCGGCTCCTACGATATGAACAACACCCTGAACTTCACCAACGCCTCCCGCTTCATGGAGGGCGGCGCGGACGCGGCCAACTTCACCGTGGATTCCGAGCGTGACGCGTTCCTCCAGCAGATCTGGGTCAACCGCTCCGAGGAGAGCCCCCTGCACGATCTGCGCATCGCCCAGGCAGTGCTCTACGCCATCGACCAGGACGGCCTGATCCAGGCAGTCGCCGAGGGCCATGGCGAAAAGGTCTACTGCTACGGCAGCGACATCAACATCGGCTTCCAGGAGAAGTGGAAGACCGAGGACTACTACAACTACAATGTGGACAAGGCCAAGGAGCTGCTGGCGGATGCCGGCGTGGCAGACGGCAGCCTGAACCTGACCATTCTCTGCGACAACGACGAGACCCGCGTGAAGATCGCCCAGGTCGTGAAGCTGTACCTGGCAGAGGTTGGCATCAACGCGGAGATCACCTCCTTCGACCAGGCCCTGTGGAACACCTACCAGACCGACCCCACCAAGTTCGACATCAACATCTCCTACAACGGCGGCTGGGGCTACATCACCAGAACCTGGAACCAGCTGGATTCCACCCGTTATGAAAAGCACAACATGGCCATGGTCCGTGACGACAAGCTGGACGATCTGATCCATACCGCGCAGGTCTCTCAGGATCCCGCTGACATCGACGCTGCCAAGCAGTACATGACCGAGGAAGCTTACCACTACGGCCTGTTCCATAAGGAGCTCTACGGCATCACCAGCAACGCGAAGGTAACAGAGGCTGTCTACGACTACAGAGGAAACCTGGTGCCCGGCGCCTGCACCTACGTCTGGAACTGATCGCAAAGTTTTCTCCGAGGGCGGCAGTATTGCCGCCCTTTCCCGTGAACTGAGTAACAAAGAACCGAAAACCGGCCTTTCCGGCCCTCCCGGAGGAATGATATGTTTCGATTTATTACCAAGCGTTTGTTACAGATGATCCCCGTGATCCTGCTGGTGGCGACGCTTATTTTCACAATTCTTTATATGGTGCCGGGCGATCCGGCCCAGATCATGCTGGGCAGTACCGCAACGGAATATGAGCTGGCCGAAATGCGGGAGCAGCTGGGCCTGAACCGGCCCTATATCGTCCAGCTGGGCGAGTTCCTGTACAATACCTTCATCCGCTTTGACCTGGGGACCTCTTACCTCACCGGCGCGCCGGTGTCCGCGGAGATCGCCAGCCGTCTGCCCAGGACCCTGACGCTGGGTATTGCCTCCATGGTGCTGGCTTTCGGCATCGGCATCCCTCTGGGCGTTACCGCCGCCGTACACCAGAACGGCTGGGGCGACCGGATTAGCATGATCATCGCCCTGCTGGGCGTCTCCATCCCCACCTTCTGGCTGGCCATGCTCATGGTGCTGCTGTTCTCCCTGAAGCTGCGCTGGTTCCCCGCCAGCGGCATCGGCGGCTGGGAATACTATGTGCTGCCCACGGTGTCGCTGTGCTTCGGCGGTCTGGCCACCCAGGCCCGGCAGTCCCGTTCCAGCATGCTGGAGGTCATCCGCAGCGACTATGTGGTAACGGCCCGGGCCAAGGGCCTGTCCCAGCGGGAGGTCATTTTCAAGCACGCCCTGCCCAACGCCATGAACCCCATCATCACCCTGGCCGGCAACAACCTGGCCGTGATCTTCGGCGGCAGCGTGGTTATTGAGAACGTGTTTTCCTTCCCCGGCATCGGTCAGTATATGATCAACGCCATCAACCAGAGAGATTATCCCATCGTCCGGGGCTGCGTGGTGATGCTGGCCGTGGTCTTCGCGGTCATTATGCTGCTGGTAGACCTGTGCTACGCCTTTAACGATCCGCGCATCAAGTCCCGCTATGTGAACACGGGCAAAAAGAAACCGGCCAAAGCGGCGAAAGAGCAGGTGTGACCATGGAGAAAAAAGAAAATCGATTCCTTGTGCTTGCCAAGCGCATGAGCCGGAACACCAACGCGATGATCGGCCTGGCCATTTTTGTGGTGCTGGTGCTGTCCATCATCATCGTGCCCCTGGTATCCCCCTATGACTACAGCAAAATGGATGTGACCGCGCTGCACCAGACGCCCTCCGCCGCCCATTGGTTCGGCACGGACGACCTGGGCCGGGATATTTTCACCCGTGTCTTCTACGGCGGCCGGTATTCTCTGAGCATCAGCATTGCCGCCGTGGCCTTCTCCACCGTGATCGGCCTGTTCCTGGGCGCGACCGCCGGTTACTTCGGCGGAACCTATGACACGCTGGTCATGCGCTCGCTGGACATCATCCAGGCAATTCCGTCCATCCTTTTAACCATTATCATTTCCGCCGCCCTGGGCGTGGGCATTGACAAGACTATTATCGCTATTTCCGTAGGCACCATCCCCTCCAATGTCCGGCTGCTTCGGGGCACGGTGATGCAGACCCGTGAAAACCAGTATCTGGAGGCGGCGGAGGCCATCGGCTGCAGTACGCCCCGGAGGATCCTGCGGTATGTGATCCCCAACAGCTGGTCGCCCCTGATCGTCTCTGCCACTATGGGCATTGCCAAGATGATCCTGGAGCTGGCTGCCCTGAGCTACATCGGCCTGGGCGTGCCCGCCTCCATCCCGGAATGGGGCAGCATGCTTTCCAACGCCAGAGGCTTCCTGCGCGACTATCCGTATATGCTGATCTTCCCGGGCATCTTCATCGCCCTGTCTGTGCTGAGCCTGAATATGATCGGCGACGGCCTGCGGGACGCGCTGGACCCCAAACTGAAGGACTAAGGGGGAACCGATATGAACAATCAAAACGCTTTCCTGAGGGTGGAGGATCTTCGGGTAGAATATGTTTCCGGCGGCAAGACCGTCCACGCGGTCAACGGCGTCAGCTTTGACCTGGAGCGGGGCAAGACCCTGGGCCTGGTGGGCGAGACCGGTGCCGGAAAAACCACCATTGCAAAAACCATTCTGCGGATCCTGCCGGATGCCCAGGCCAAAATTGCTGACGGTAAAGTGATGCTGGACGGCCAGAATCTGCTGGAGCTCAGCGAACGGGCCATGCGTAAGGTTCGCGGCGGCCAGGTGACAATGGTATTCCAGGACCCCATGACCGCGCTGAACCCCATTATGACCGTCGGCGAGCAGATCGCCGAGGTCATCCGCAAGCACCAGACCCTGCAGGGCGAGACCGCCCGGCAGCTGGCGGAGGATATGCTGGCCATGGTCGGCATCCCCAAGGAGCGCTACGGCGAGTATCCCCACCAGTTCTCCGGCGGCATGAAGCAGCGCGTGGTCATCGCCATGGCGCTGGCCTGCAACCCCCATCTGCTGCTGGCTGACGAGCCCACCACTGCCCTGGACGTCACCATTCAGGCCCAGGTGCTGGATATGATGGAGGAACTGAAAAACAAGTACAATACGGCCATGATCCTCATTACCCATGACCTGGGCGTGGTGGGCAGAATGTGCGACGACGTGGCGGTGATCTATGCCGGTGAGGTGCTGGAGTACGGCACCAAGGAGGAGATTTTCCTGCATCCCTGCCACCCCTATACCGTGGGCCTGTTCGGGGCCATCCCGGATCTGTCCGTGGATACCCGCCGTCTGGCGAACATCGAGGGCCTGCCCCCCGATCCCACAGACCTGCCCAAGGGCTGCTGCTTCAATCCCCGCTGCCCCTACGCCACGGAGGAATGCCGGCAGGAGAAGAGCCCCCTGGCAGAGGTGCGGCCCAACCACCTGTGCAGCTGCAGATATTGGAACAAGGTAGGAAAGGAGAGCTGACTATGGCACTGCTGGAAGTTAAAAATCTGAAAAAGTATTTCTACGGCCCCAAGGGCGCCGTACACGCGGTGGACGACGTCACCATGTCCATTGACGCGGGGCAGACTATGGGTGTCGTGGGTGAGTCCGGCTGCGGCAAGTCCACCCTGGGCAGAACCATTATCCATCTGCAAAAGGCCACCGACGGCCAGGTGCTCTTCAACGACAAGGACATCACCAACCCCACAAAGGAAGAGCTGAAGCGTCTGCGCAGCGACATCCAGATCATTTTCCAGGACCCCTATTCCTCTCTGAACCCCCGTATGACGGTGGAGGATACCATCCGGGAGCCGCTGCTGATCAGCGGCCGGTGCAATAAGAGCAACGTGGACGCGGAGACGGAG
Source organism: Pseudoflavonifractor sp. MSJ-30 (assembly GCF_018918045.1). Classification (GTDB taxonomy): domain Bacteria; phylum Bacillota; class Clostridia; order Oscillospirales; family Oscillospiraceae; genus Faecousia. The sequence continues at coordinate 28,091 of NZ_JAHLPU010000032.1, read as the reverse complement.
CGGCTGATGGATATGGTGGGCATTGCCCGCCGGATCAAGATGAGCTATCCCCACGAGCTGGACGGCGGCCGCCGCCAGAGAGTGGGCATTGCCCGGGCCTTGGCGCTGAATCCAAAGTTCATCGTCTGCGATGAGCCGGTTTCCGCTTTGGATGTGTCCATTCAGGCCCAGATTCTGAACCTTTTGATGGATCTGCAGGAGGATCAGGGCCTGGCCTATATGTTCATTACCCACAACATGTCGGTGGTGCGGCATATTTCCCACAATATTTCCGTGATGTATTTGGGCCAGCTGGTGGAAACCAGCCCCACCAAGGAACTGTTTGAGGAGCCTCTGCACCCTTACACCAAGGCGCTGCTCTCTGCCATTCCTTCAACAGATATTCTGCACCCCAGAAAGCGGATCGTGCTCAACGGCGAGATCACATCGCCCATTGATCCTCCTCCTGGCTGCCGGTTTGCAGACCGCTGCGCCTACGCCACGGAGGCGTGCCGCCAGCCCCAGAAGCTGGAAGAGGTGAAGCCCGGTCACTTTGTGGCCTGCTGCAGATTGGGTGAGATCCATGACGAAGTATAATAGCTATCATTTCGACCCCAAGAACAACCGCTCCATACTGATGCCCCGGCTGCCCAAGCAGGAGGCCTTTGCCAAGGCGTTGGCAGGGCATCAGAAGCGGGACAAGTTCCCTCTGATCCCCGAGGAAAAGCTGAATCGGAATCCCTATTTTCAGTGCAACCTGGGGCTGCACCGAAAGGAGCTGGCGATGGAGACGGGGACGCGGCACTACGGTATCTACGTCCCCGACGGCATGATCAGCAAGGGGGCGGGACTGGTGCTGTTTCTTCCCTCCGGGGTCCGGGCGGCGGACTTTGCCGCCTTCGAGAACTGGCAGGCCCTGGCGGAGAAATATCACACCGCGGTGTTCCTGCTGGAAAGCGGTCCGGCGGGCTGGACAAAGGAGAGCCTGGAGGCGGACTTTGACTTCGCCTGGGGCGTGGTCAGCCGGGAGTTCTCCGGAAGACTGACGGTGGACGTATGCGAGTCCTATTTTTACCCCCTGGGGCTGGGGGATGCCGCGGCTGTGGCAGCCGCCTTTGCCCTGACCTACAGCGCGGCCTTCCCGGCCTTTGCGGTGGATGGTGACTGCGATGTGGACCCGGATCTGCTGGACACCCTGCGCGCCCTCCCCGCCGACGGCGTGCCCACCCGGAAGAAGACGGACATTCCCATGCCCGCCTTTGTGACGGACCGGACGGGCTGCGGAGGCGCTTTGAAAGCCTATCTCCGGCAGCTCATGGGCTGGGACGGCCCCGCGGCGTATCGCAACGCCTACGGCGAGGTCTACCCCCAGAAGTCTCCGGTAGGGACCTGGTTCGTCAACGACCAGCCCATTGCGGAGGTGTGGTACGGGACCGGGGAGGCAGACCTTTCCCGGGAAGAACAGAATGAGGCCATGGTGCGCTTTGTGCTGCGCTGGTCCCGCTGGGGCGGCTCCGGCAGCAACCACCTGCGCTATAAGGAGAGCAGCGCCCAGATGGGGCTGCGCCGGGTGGCGCTGGAGGTCAACGGCCTGCCCCGGTTTTACGATGTTTACGTGCCCTCCTGCTATCGGCCGGGGGACGGAAAGCAGTATCCCCTGGTGCTGGCCATTCACGGAATGTCCTGCAACGCGGAGTATTTTGAAAAGACAAGCGAGTGGCACCGGGTGGCGGAAGCGCGGGGCTTCTTCGTGGTCTATGCCAGCGCCTACCCCCACAACGACGGTATAGCCCGGTTTCCGGTGCCCCATTGGGCTCTGAAAACCATGGACGTAGAACTCAAGGACGAACTGACTTATTTCCGTCGCCTCCTGGCGGGGGTGCAGGCGGAGTACGCCATTGACTCCAAGCGCATTTACGCCGCGGGTCACTCCAACGGCGGCCAGATGACACAGGCATTGCTGCGGCAGATGCCGGAAACCTTTGCCGCTTTCGGCCCCACCGGCGCGCTGCTGGGCTGGCGGGAGGATCAGGTGGAGCTTCCCACGAAGAAGCTCGTCTGCCCCGTGTGGTTTATGATGGGCGAATATGACGTCGCCGACCCGGAGCCCCGGGAGGGTTCCATGGCCCGCAGGACCATCGAGGCCTATGCCGGGAGCAACGGCGCGGTATCCTCCGGCGGCTGGTATGACAACGGCATTTACCGCACCCTGTCGCTGTACGACGGCAGCCATATGCCGGTGGTACGCTATACCGTGATCCGCGGCTGCCCCCATACCTACACCCCGGAGATGGCGGAGCTGACCTGGAACGAGTGGTTCAGCCATTTCACAAGAGAGCCCGATGGCTCTGTACATTACCACGGATAAACCGGGAAGGAGAGCGTTTCCAATGGAGCACTTGAATCGAATAGGGGTGGCCCGTATCCGGACACCCCATCCGGAGCAGGCGGCGGCCTTCCTTCGGCAGCATCTGTGGTGCGAACCGGTGGAACGGGGGCAGACCGCGGTGCGGTCGGGAGGCTTTGAAATGGAGTTTGTCCACTGGGACGGAGCCCTGGATTCCTGTGCGCCCGATGCCATGCTCTGCGGCCTGCGGCATATTGCCCTGGAAGCCGATGATATTCATGAGGCTTTGGACCGGTGTCGGGCCCAGGGACTGCGCTTGCAGACGGCCCCGGACGGCGGCCCCCGGCTGAGCCAAAAGGTTTATGGGACGGGGCTTCGTTATTTCAACATTCTTACCGAATTTGGCGTTGTGATAGAGGTGACGGAGAAACATCCGGGCAGTGCGCCCAAGGCGGAGCGTCCGGTGTGGGGCCTGGGGCATGTGGGCATCCAGGTGCCGGAGCTTGCCGGGAGTCTCCGCTTTTACGAAGAATTGGGGTTCCGGCAGGACTTTGCTCCGGTGAAAAATGAGACGCCGGACGGGCCGGTAGACTGCTGCATGGTCACCCGGGCCGGCCTGACTCTGGAGCTCTATGCCTTCACCCGTTATGCGGATGCTCCGGTGCAGACGCACCCGGCATTTTCAGAACTGGTGATTTCGGGGCTGCAAAATGGGGTGCGGGGCCCTGCTGGGGAATGGCTCGGAAAAGCTGAATCAAAATAAGGAGATGGGCAAATGAACGAAAGTTTTGACGTGGTGGCGCTGGGAGAACTGCTGATCGATTTTACCGGTAGCGGAAAAAGCGCTCAGGGCAACGGCCTGTTTGAAGCCTGCCCCGGCGGGGCACCCTGCAATGTGCTGGCCATGCTGCGGAAGCTGGATAAATCCTGCGCCTTTGTAGGCAAGGTGGGGGACGATATGTTCGGCTGCCTGCTGCAAAGCACCATCCGGGAGGCAGGCATCAATGCGGATGCTCTGATCATGGACGGAAAAATCCCCACCACTCTGGCTTTTGTCCAGACCATGGCCAACGGCGACCGGGATTTCTCTTTCTATCGCAAGCCCGGTGCGGATATGATGCTCACAGAGGAGGAACTGCCTTTGGAGCGCATCAGAAACGCCAGAATTTTCCACTTTGGCACCCTGTCCATGACCCACGAGGGGATTCGGGCAGCGACGGTGAGGGCCGTGTCCAATGCAAAGGAGGGGGGCGCCCTGATTTCCTTTGACCCCAACCTGCGGCCCCCGCTGTGGGAGAACCTGGAGGATGCCCGCCAGGCCATTTCCTGGGGTCTTGCCCAGTGCGACATTCTGAAAATTGCGGACAACGAACTGGAATTTATGACCGGCCAGAAAGATTTCTATCAGGGAGCCGCCATGTTGCAGGAACGCTATCCCAATATCCGGGTGCTGAACGTCACAGCAGGGGCAGAGGGCAGCTACAGCTTCTACGGCCAGGAACCGGCTGTGTTTGTCCCTGCCTGCAAGCTGGGGGGTGTCATCGAAACCACCGGTGCCGGAGACACTTTCTGTGCCAGTGTTCTGAATTTTGTTCTGGAACACGGAATTCAGGGCCTGACCGTGGAGGAACGCCGGGAAATGCTCCGCTTTGCCAACACCGCCGCCTACATCGTTACCACCCGCAAGGGTGCCATCCGGGCCATGCCCACCCGGGAAGAAGTGCTGGCACTGCTATAAGAATAGATCCGGGATCGGCTGAAAACAGCCGACCCCGTTTTTATGGAGGAAAACGGCTCTATATCAATAGTTGGGGAAGAGACAAAAACAAATAATTGCAAGTCGTGTCGGAGAGAAATCTCCGGCACGATTTTTATGTACGGCAGAAGAGGATTCTATTTCTGAAGTTACAGAAGTTACGCATTCCGAAGCAGACGCGCTTTAAGACTTTTGTTCTGTTGTTGCAGCCTTCAATAAAGCCGTTTGACCATGGTACATCCATAGAATTGAGGATTTCGTTGAACCAGTTGCGATATGCTTTCGTACAATCGTTGAATTCAGGCAGATCCATAACTTCCACGGCCAGCAGCCAATCTGCAATCTTTGGCTTGCCCTCAGCCGAGGATCCGGAACGAATCACAGTAAGGAACTCGTTCTTCAGACGATAGGCATCGGCAAGGCGTGGGGCGATCTCAAACATGAGCGCCAATCGGTCAGCTTCTTCATCTGTCAGGTTTTCAATGGGTTTCATCAGCAGATATCTGGATTTTTTGAAGTACTTTCGGAATCCGGCAGACAGCTTATTCTGTTCATTCTTTCTGACCCGTTCCATCGCCAAGTAGACTTGCCGAATAACATGATACCTGTCTGCAACGATAACCACATTTTTGAAGCAAACATTAGCTACCTGCCGAAAGTATGGATTCATGTCACAAACAAAGTATTTTACGCTCTTTTTGGATTCAAATTGTGAGAAATATTTAATCAAATCACTCTCATAACGGTTAGGAAGAATGTCTATAACCTTGCGGTTTTGCGAATCGGCAACGGGGTCAGGCTCATCACCTGACCCCAACATTTATTATAGAACCTTTCTTATGTTTGGCGGGTTTGCTGCGTATCTGTGTCTGCCAACCGGTGGCGGGGCTGCATGGCTGGAAGCGGAACACGCTGCTCAGCATTGGCGCAGGCATCGTTGCCTATATGCTGCCGGTGCAGCTGGAGTTCTGACGCTTTACCGGCTGGACAGGTTATCGCTGATCTCTGACAGCGCGTCGGAGGCGTCGATGGCGGTCTCCTCCCGGCCCGCCAGATCCCCCAGGCTGACCATACCGCAGAGTTTCCCATTCTCCACCACCGGCAGCCGCCGGATCTGCTCCCGGCCCATGAGGTGGGCAGCCAGGTCCGCCTCCATATCCGGTCTCGCCGTCACCACCCGGGCTGTCATAACCTGGGATACCTGGGTTTTCAGAGGGTCGCGGCCCGCCGCTAGGCATCGGGTCACAATATCCCGGTCCGTCACCAGTCCCTTCAGACTCCCGTCATAGCCGCACACCGGCAGAGCTCCGATATTGTACTGCGCCAGCATCCGGGCGGCCACCCCCACCGGTTCCTCCGGCCGGATGCGGATTACCTTGCCGGTCATCATTTCCCGCAATTTCATAAAAATGCACCTCCGGCGGAAATTCTGCCCGAGGTGCATTGGTTTTATTCACTTATTCCTTTACCAGCAGCTCCGCAATCTGGATGGCATTGGTAGCTGCGCCCTTGCGGACCTGGTCGCCGCAGCACCAGAGGCACAGACCGTTCTCGTCCGTCAGGTCGGGACGGATGCGGCCTACAAAGACGATATCCTGGTCGCTGGTGTCCAGGGGCATGGGATACTGCCTGTTGGCCAAATCGTCTACCAGACGGCAGCCGGGAGCTTTGGCGATGACCTCCCGGGCCTCCTGAACGGAGATGTGCTTATCGAAGTGCAGACTTACGGAAATGGAATGGCTGCGGACCACGGGAACCCGGACGCAGGTGCAGGAGACCTTCAGCTCCGGCAGATGCATGATTTTCCGGCCTTCGTTCTGCATTTTCATTTCCTCGCTGGTGTAGCCCTCGAACTGCTCGCCGCCGATCTGGGGAATCAGATTGTAGGCAATCTGATGGGAGAACACCTTGGGCTCGTAGGTCTTGCCCTCCCGGATGGCCTCCACCTCGTTCATGAGCTCAATGGGGCCGCCGGCTCCGGCGCCGGAGACTGCCTGATAGGTGGAGGCGGTCATGGTCCGGATGGGGGAGATGCTGTTCAGCGCGTTGACAGCCGTCACGGTGATGATGGTGGAGCAATTGGGGTTGGAGATGATGCTCTGGTGGTTCTTCACGTCCTCAGGGTTGATTTCGGGAACAATCAGGGGCACCTTGGGGTCTAAGCGGAAGGCGGAGGAATTGTCCACAAAGACCGCACCGGCCTTCACAATGGCGGGGGCGAACTTCTTGGCGATGTCATTCTCCGCAGCGCCCAGCACAATGTCCACACCCTGGAAGGCTTCGTCCCGGGCTTCCTCAATGGTAACGTCCTCACCTTTGAATTTCAGGGTTTTGCCGGCGCTTCTGGCGCTGGCCAGAGGCAGGAGCTTGCCCACAGGGAAATTACGCTCCTGCAGAATTTTGATCATTTCCTGTCCTACGGCGCCGGTAGCGCCCAGAACAGCAACGGTGTACAGTTTCATAGGAATACCTCCTTTTACTTTACAAAGCTATTGTACAGTACCCGAATGGCGTCGGAGAAATCCCGGTTATCCACGCCGAAGATAATATTCAGCTCATCCGGGCCCTGGTTGATCATACGGATGTTGATGCCGGCCTGGCCAAGGGCGGCAAAAATCTGGCCGGAAACGCCGGGCCGGAAGGCCATCTTGCGGCCTACGGCGGCTACAACGGCAATCTGATCGTGGACGGTCAGGCTGTCCGGCTCCACTTCCTTCTGAATCTCTCCCAAAATGGTGTACAGGCTGGAGGCGATGGACTCCGTAGGCATTACCACAGACACATTGTCAATGCCGTTGGGCACATAGTCCACGGAGATGTTATGCCGCTCCAGAACCGTCAGCACTTTGCGCAGTACGCCCACCTCATTGCTCATGCCACGCTTGGTCAGGGCGATGATGGTGAAGTCCTTTTTGCCGGTAATGCCGGTGATGAACCGGTGGGGATCGGAATTGCCCTCGAACCGCTCCTGAATCATGGTGCCCGGGTCCTGGGGGGCGTTGGTGTTGCGGATATTCAGGGGGATGTTTTTCTCCCGCACGGGGAAGATGGTGCCCTCGTGGAGCACCTGGGCGCCGGAATAGCTCAGCTCCCGCAGTTCGTCATAGGTGACTTCCGGGATGGTCTGGGGATTTTCCACAATCCGGGGGTCCGCCATCAGAATGCCGGAAACGTCCGTCCAGTTTTCATAGACGTCCGCGTCCAGTGCAGCGGCGGCAAGGGCGCCGGTGATATCGCTGCCGCCTCTTGTAAAGGTCTTGATCTTACCATCGGGCAGCTGGCCGTAGAAGCCGGGAATGACGACGCCGATGCCGTCTACCTGATTGCGCAGGGCCTCATAGCTGCTCTCCTGATCCACGGTGCCGTCAAAGCGGAAGTGGACCCAGTCGGCGGCGTCCACGAACTTAAAGCCCAGATAATCCGCCATAAGCCGGGCAGAGAAATATTCGCCCCGGCTGGCAAGTTCGTCCTGGGTGACGGATTTGTTGTCCAGCTTGGCCTTCAGAGCGGCAAACTCCGGTTCCAGATCAATGGAGAGATCCAGATCCCGGGCAATCTCCCGATACCGGGAGGTGATCATTTCAAAAACCCCGGAGCAGTCCACGCCATATTGGGTGTGGGCATAGCACAGGTACAGCAGATCCGTGATTTTGTGGTCCTGCTTACTCCGCTTTCCGGCGGCGGAGACCACCACCACCTTCCGCTCCGGGTCCGCCAGAAGGATATCCCGGATCTTCCGATATTGCCCGGCATCCGCCATGGAGGAGCCGCCGAATTTGACTACTTTCATATTTGACCTTCTTTCACGCAAACGCCGCCATGAAGGCGTCCGGGTGGGCTTTCAGCCACTGGTGCATGACGCTGACCTCAACGGGCTTCGTCACAACCGCACCGGCCCAGTGCTTTTCCGTGTTTTCCTTGAGCCACAGGTCCTCCTGGGCTGTACGGACATAATAGCGCAGTTTTACACTGTTGTCTATGGCGACTTTGCGGCCGGGAGCCGTATAGAAGCCCTTGCCATGGAGGAAGTCCACGCAGTCCTGCACCACATTGTATGCGGTGGGATACCTGCCCGCACCCTGACCGAAGAAGCTCTGGCGGCCGGAAATGTTGCCCTCCAGCGTAATGAGGTTGTAGTTTGCGGGCACTGCTGCCTCCGGCTGGCCCAGAGGGTACAGCGTGGGCTGCACATAAGCGGAATAATTGCCGGACAGGCAGTCCGCCGTGGATACCAGCTTGCACACCAGACCGTTTGCGCTGAAATTGGCCACATCCTCCGCGCCGATCCGGGAAATACCCGCGGCGGGAACCTCGGAAATATCCAGACTGACACCAAAGCCGATGTTGGCGGAGACGATGAGCTTGTGCCAGGTATCGATTCCCTCCACATCCGTGGTGGGGTCTGCCTCGGCGTAGCCCAAGGCCTGAGCCTGCTTCAGCGCCTCGCTGTAGCCCAGCTTCAGCCGGGTCATGGAGTCCAGAATGTAGTTGCAGGTGCCGTTCATAATGCCGCCTACATGATGGATGGTCTCAATGCGCCGTGCCCGCTCCAGTTCGGAAAGCCAGCCGATGCCGCCGCCGACGGAGGCGGTGCAGCGCAAAAAAACGCCCTTTTCCCGCGCCAGGGGGATCAGCTCGTCAAAGCAAGTGGCAATCAGGGCCTTGTTCGCGGTGGCCACGTTCTTTCCCGCCAGAATGGCGCTGCGGACATATTCATAAGCGGGGTGCAGGCCGCCGATGGCCTCCACCACGGTGTCAATTTTCGGGTCGTTCAGGATATCCTCAAAGTTATGGGTCACGGCGGCATCCGGCAGCTCCAGATCCCGGCGGCACAGCACCCGTGCGATGGCTATATCCTCCCGGCCCGCGATGATCTCATAAACGCCCCGGCCCACAGTGCCGAAGCCCAAAAGTCCGATCTGCATTCTTCTCTCTACCTACTCTCTTTTCACAAATTGCGGCTCTGTTTTTATGATTAGTTTGTGTGGGAAAAACACTTGCTTTTTTATAACTGCCAGTATATCATATACCTGCCCAAATTGCAATTGAAACAAACCGCAATTGCGCCCCCTGACTTTCGGGGCTTTTTGTGCAATTCAACCTGTAGGAGGGAACCTTTATGGATTATATTTCTACCCGGGGGTTATCCCCGGCTGTTGACAGCGCCCAGGCTGTGCTGTCCGGTCTGGCGCCGGACGGTGGGCTGTATATGCCGGAGGCCATTCCGGCCTTTGACTGGCAGCGTTGCCTGACACTTTCCGCCCAGCAGATGTCCGCGGAAATTCTGAAGGCCCTGCTGCCGGACATTCCCGATATGGATACCCTGGTGAAAAACGCCTATACAGGAAAATTCGAGACGGAAGATCTGACACCTACGGTCCCTGTCGGAGATTTTCAGGTGCTGGAGCTGTTCCGGGGGCCCACGTCCGCCTTTAAGGATGTGGCACTGAGCATGCTGCCACAGCTGCTGACCGCCGCGAAAAAGGAGAAGGGCATCGCGGAAGAAATCCGCATTCTGACGGCAACCTCCGGCGATACGGGCAAGGCGGCTCTGGTGGGGTTCCGGGATGTGCCCGGGGTGAGCATCTGTGTGTTCTACCCCTACGGCGGCGTCTCCCAGGTCCAGCGGGCGCAGATGGTGACCCAGGAGGGAAGCAATGTCCATGTCTGTGCCGTAGAGGGCAACTTCGACGATGCGCAGACCGGCGTGAAGAACATTTTTGCTGCCTGTCAGGGAAAGCGGCTGCCCTTCCTGCTGTCCTCCGCGAACTCCATCAATATCGGACGTCTGGCGCCGCAGATCATGTACTATTTCCGCTCCTACGCGGATCTTCTGGCACGGAAGACCATTGCGCTGGGAGACAAAGTGGATTTCTCCGTTCCCACCGGCAATTTCGGGGATATACTGGCGGGCTATCTGGCCAAGAGGCTGGGTCTGCCTGTGGGCAAGCTCATCTGTGCCTCCAATGCCAACAATGTGCTGACGGACTTCCTGACCACCGGCGTCTATGACCGCCGCCGTCCTCTGCTGAAGACCACCTCTCCCTCCATGGATATTCTGGTGTCCTCCAACCTGGAGCGGCTGCTGTATCTGCTGTCCGGAGACACGGCGCTGGTGGCAGGACTCATGAAGGACCTGAACGAACAGGGCTTTTACAAGGTGCCGGACAGCCTCCTTGCTGCCATTCAGGCGGAATTCGCCGCCGGGTATTGCGATGACGCCCGGGCGGAGAACTATATCGGGAAGGTTTATCGGGACCACGGTTACCTTATGGATCCCCATACCGCCTGTGGCTGGGCCGTGGCGGAGCGGCAGAAGGGCGAAAACCCCATGGTCGTCCTCTCCACCGCCTCCCCTTACAAATTCTCCACCGCCGTCCTCACTGCCATCGGGGGCGATACTTCCGGCAGCGAATACGACCGCATGGAACGCCTGCGGGCACTGACCGGCGTACCCATCCCGGCAAACCTCGCCGCTCTCCGGGAAAAGCCCGAACGGCATACGGGGGTCATTCCGAAAGAGAAGATGCTGGAGTTCGTGCTGGGACGGTAGTAAGAAATTGACAATTGACAGTTGACAATTAAGGAGTTTCCTCCGGAAATAATTCAAAAAACTAAATTTGTCCCGGAAGGGGCACCATAATTGTCAATTGTTCATTGTCAATTGTCAATTAATCTCTTCCCGCACCTGTAAAAGGAGACAGAAAGATGAAGAACCAAGTAACCATCCGCGTGCCGGCTACCACGGCCAACCTGGGACCCGGGTTTGATGCTTTCGGCTGCGCGCTGAGCCTGTACACCGATGTGACCTTCGAAGAAACGGAGGAAGGGCTGGAGATTACCGGCTGCGACGAGGCATTTACAGGGCCCGACAACCTGGCCTATACCTCTTACTGCGCCGTGCTGGCCTCTCTCAGCGAGGAGGTCCGGGGCGTAAAGATCCACATCGATGCCCATATCCCCATCTGCAGAGGCCTGGGGTCCTCTGCCGCTCTGCTGGTGGCGGGCGCCATGGGCGCAAATGTGCTGCGGGGCAATAAGCTCAGCACCCAGGGCCTGCTGAACATCACCAACGCCATGGAAGGCCACCCGGACAACCTGGCACCGGCCTTTTACGGCGGCCTGACGGCCTCCATGGTGGACAGCGGCCTGCCGGTCACGGTCAGCTTCCCCCTGCATCCCGGTTGGGAATTCCTGGCCCTTGTGCCGGACTTCAACCTGGCCACATCTCTGGCCCGTTCCGTGCTGCCGGAGCAGGTGTCCCGGGCAGATGCCATCTATAATATCTCCCACGGCGCCATGGTGCTGAAGGCACTGGAGCTTGGAGACGAAAAGCTGCTGCGCAGCGCCATGCAGGATCGGCTTCACCAGAATTATCGGAAAAAGCTGATTCCGGATTACGAGAAGATTGAGGCACTGGTCCGCACCACCGGCGCGGCCTTCTGCCTCTCCGGCGCGGGTCCTACCTTGCTTGTCATGACCAGAAACCCCAGGCTCTCCGGTATCCTGCGGGAAAAGCTGCCCAAGATCACCGAACGCAGCTGGGAGATCCTGCCGCTCCATGTGGAGTTCCAGGGCGCAAAGCAAATTGACAATTGAGAATGGAGGAATGACAGCCAGGGGCCTCCCCTGGCTGTCATTTTTTGCCGCAATCGCGGCAAATTTTTGTCTTGACGAATGGAAATCTGGGGGATATAATAAGACTGTATGTTGGGTTTGTATGGCCTGACAGCGGAACAGCCCGGTTTCCGGGCAAAAGAAGAATCAAATTAGGAGACAAGAAGCCATGAATTACGATGTCCTGATCATCGGCGCGGGTCCCGGCGGCATTTTTTCCGCCTATGAGCTGACCCTGCGCGATCCCAATCTGAAAATCGGCGTCTTTGAGGCAGGCCATCCTCTGAATAAGCGGAAGTGCCCCATCAACGGCACCACCATCAAGAGCTGCATCGGCTGCAAGAGCTGCTCCATTATGAGCGGCTTCGGCGGCGCGGGCGCTTTTTCTGACGGCAAATACAATATCACCAATGACTTTGGCGGCACCCTCTACGAGTACATCGGCAAGAAGCGGGCGCTGAATCTCATGAAGTATGTGGATGAGATCAACATGGCCTACGGCGGCGCGGGCACCAAACTCTATTCCACCGCCGGGACCAAGTTCAAGACCATCTGCATCCAGAACGACCTGCATCTGCTGGATGCCTCCGTTCGCCATCTGGGAACGGATATCAACTATGTGGTGCTGGAAAATCTGTACGCCTATCTGCAGGACAAGGTGGACTTCCACTTTGATACCCCTGTCCGGGGCATCTCTGTCATTGAGGGCGGCTATGAGATTTCCTGCGACGATGCCAGCTACACATGCAGGCATTGCGTGGTCTCTGTAGGCCGCAGCGGCAGCAAATGGATGGAGCAGATCTGCAAGGACATGGACATCCCCACCCAGTCCAACCGTGTGGACATCGGCGTCCGCGTGGAGCTGCCCGCGGTGGTCTTCTCCCACCTGACCGATGAGCTGTACGAAAGCAAGATTGTCTACCGTACCCAGAAGTATGAGGATAAGGTCCGCACCTTCTGCATGAACCCCAAGGGCGCCGTGGTCAATGAGAATACCAACGGCATTATCACCGTCAACGGCCACAGCTACGAGGATCCCGCCAAGCAGACCGAAAACACCAATTTCGCCCTTCTGGTCGCCAAGCATTTTTCCGAGCCCTTCAAGGACTCCAACGGCTACGGCGAATCCATTGCCCGCCTGAGCAATATGCTGGGCGGCGGCGTCATGGTCCAGCGCTTCGGCGATCTGATCCGGGGCCAGCGCTCTACCCCCAAGCGCATGGAGGAGAGCTTCGTCACGCCCACCCTGAACGCCACCCCCGGCGACCTGAGCCTGGTTCTGCCCAAGCGGATCCTGGACGGCATCATTGAAATGATCTACGCTCTGGACAAGATCGCCCCGGGCACCGCCAACGACGACACCCTGCTCTACGGTGTGGAGGTCAAGTTCTATAATATGGAAGTGGCTGTGGATGAGCATCTGGAGACCAAGTATCCCGGCCTGTATATCATCGGCGACGGCAGCGGCATTACCCACTCCCTGTCCCACGCCTCCGCCAGCGGCGTCCATGTTGCGAGACGCATCGCGGGCTGTGAGGAATAAACTGAAATAGAAAAAGAAACGCATAGACCGGTTGACTGGTTCCGGCCTATGCGTTTTTTGCGTTTCGAGAAATGCCCGGCTTTGATAATTACGGCCTATTGGCTCCGCAGAGGGTGCAGCAGGACTCTGTTTCCGAATTGACGTTGCCGCAGGCGCATTCCCAGCTGCCGGTGTTCTGTCGCGCGGCGTTGGCGGTATAGGGAATGGTTTTGGGTTTTCCGCTGACGCGCAGTACAAGAAGGGCTACCAGCATGCCAATGCCGAGTGGGGGATACACGGTGAAATGGAATACCCGCAGGCGATCAATGCCCAGCAGCCGGAGCGTATAGCTGTTGGCGATTTCCGAGGCGATTGCGGCATTCAAACCGATGATGATCAGGAAGTACAATGCCGACAGAACGCTGTAGAGAACCAATGGGGCCACGCCGCCTTTGCGCTTATCCCGCAGGATGTTCAGAACCGTCAGTACCAGGAAGAGAACGGCTGTGAGGATCAGGACAAGGAACACCAGCGCAACGGCGGTTGCCGCGGCCGCGGCGGTGCGGTAGGTGTCTTCACTGCCGGAATCGTACCTGGCCATGACACGCATTACCTTTGCGGTGCTGAACAGAGCGGACATGGTCTCAACAGGGGACAGCTTTCCGTCGGAGATGCTGCGCAGAAGAGCAAGGGCACTTTTTTTCGCGGAACGGAAGTCGCGCAGCTGGGCGGCAGTGATGTCGGAGAAGCTGTGGATCAGATCCTCAACATCCAGATTTTTGACGCTGTCAATGGCGTCCTCCAATGAACTGCCAAGCACATCTTCCAGGATTCCGTTGATATCCATTTTGCCATATTTGGTGTCCAGGCTTATGGACATCCAGGGCAGGAACATGGTCAGCACGGTCAGAACCGCCAAAACAAGACAAATGATTTTTGTTGGGCTGCTGTAGCCGGAACGGGAATTCAGGTTGCTCATAGGGTTCCTCCTTCTTTCTATATGCGGCAGATGCCGTGTCGCGCCGCAGTTTTCCTGTTTATCATAACTTTCGCAAAGAACAAAGTCAACAGGAATTTGCGGGAGATCACCGGAACCGCACGCACCGCAGAATTCGGCGTTTCCGCGGTTTATTCTGGATACACTGTCAGGGGAACAGCGGCGTCCGCAATTGACCGGGGAGAAACAGAGAGCCGATTGGCCGTGCCGATGGCGTTTGCGCGTAAAATTCAAAAATAGTTCATATCCCAACCCCTTGACATTTTTAGCACTCTGTAGTATAGTTTGCTTAGCACTCAGAGAGATGGAGTGCTAAGGAGGAAACAAGATGGAATTGACCGAGCGGAAAAAGAAGGTTCTGCGCAGCGTAGTAGACCTTTATATCCGTACCGCCGAGCCGGTAGGCTCCAAAGCGATCACGGAGCTGCCGGACATGAACTATTCCTCCGCAACCATCCGCAATGAGATGGCGGACCTGACTGCCATGGGTTATCTGGAACAGCCGCATACCAGTGCGGGACGGATCCCGTCCCCCGCGGGTTATCGGCTGTATGTGGATGAACTGATGCAGGATTACCGCCTCAGCGTGGATGAAACAAGATCCATCAACAATGCCATTGAGGAAAAGGTCCGGCGTGTGGATGAGCTGGTGGAAAAAGTGGCAAAACTGGTATCCCAGGCCACGGATCTTCCCGCTATCTCTGCTGCCTCCCGCAATGACACCGCGACAGTTACCCGCTATGATCTGATTCAGGCCGGTCAGGGCAGCATCATCCTGGTGGTGATGCTCAGTAATGACCAGGTGTTCAATAAGCTCATCAAGCTCCCCGTCTCCGCGGAAGAGACGGATCTGAAGCTTCTGGCGGCGCTTCTGAACGCTGCCATGACGGAGCTTCCCGCTGAGGGCTTTACCCCGGCGCTGCTGGACAAGGTCATGCGGTCCGCCGGAAAGGCGTCCAGTCTGGTGCCTGTGATTGTGGACTTTACCACGGACGTGCTTCGCCATCAGGCCAGCACCAATGTAGCTGTGGCGGGACAGGCAAGACTTCTGGGACTTCCCGAGTACCGGGATGTGGACAAAGCCCAGAAGGTGCTGGAATCCATCGATGAGGATGCCCTCAGCAATCTGCCGGCCATTATGCAGAGCGAAAACGGAACGAAGGTCCTGGTTGGCCCTGAGAACGTGGCACAGGAGCTGAAGGATACCAGCGTGGTCATGACAAAGTTTGATATTGGCGACGGGATGCAGGGCATGATCGGCGTGGTCGGCCCCACCCGTATGGATTACGCAAAGGTCACGGCCCGGCTGAGCTATTTCGCCGAGAGCCTTTCCAAAGCCTTTGCAAAACCCGAAACAAAGCAGCTGCCTCAGCCAAATGAGGAAAGCGCAGAATCTAAGGAGGTATAGAAGTGGCCAAGAAGGATGAACAGAAGCAGCCCGAGACCACAGAGGAACTGATCCCCGAGGAAACCGTGGAAGCGCCCCAGGAGGAACCCAAGGCAGCGGAAGCGGAAAAGCCGGAAACCGATCCCTTTGAAGAAAAGTACAATGCGGAGCACGACAGCCTCCTGCGGCTGGCCGCGGAATATGACAATTTCCGGAAGCGTACCGTGAAGGAAAAAGAGCAGTCCTACGGCAACGGCAAGGCGGACGCCATCGTGAAGCTGCTTCCCATATATGACAATCTGGAGCGGGCTCTGAACCAGCCCACCGAGGATGCCGCCTATAAGAAGGGCGTGGAGCTGACCATGAACGAGCTGGTAAAGATTTTTACCGGACTGGGCGTGGAAATCTTCGGAGCCGCAGGCGACAGCTTCGATCCCAACCTCCACAATGCGGTCATGCACACGGAGGACGAAAGCCTTGGCGAGAATGTGATCGCCCAGGTCTTCCAGAAGGGCTTTAAGGTGGGCGACAAGATCGTCCGCTTCGCAATGGTTCAGGTTGCGAATTAAATCGAACGGGTGTCATTGCGAACCAGTGACCGGTGTCACTGGTGTGGCAATCCCCCGGATGTATCATAAAAACGTAAATTCTTTTGCTGAATATATAGGAGGAAAATCATTATGTCTAAGATTATCGGTATTGACCTTGGTACTACCAATTCCTGTGTTGCCGTTCTTGAGGGCGGCGAACCCGTTGTCATCCCCAATGCGGAGGGCAACCGTACGACCCCTTCCGTGGTCGCATTCTCCAAGACCGGCGAGCGTATGGTCGGTCAGGTCGCAAAGCGTCAGGCGGTTACCAACGCTGAGCGCACCGTCTCTTCCATCAAGCGTCACATGGGTGAGGATTACCATGTTACCCTGAACGGCAAGAGCTACACCCCCCAGGAGATCAGCGCTATGATCCTGCAGAAGCTGAAGGCCGACGCGGAGGCTTATCTGGGCCAGAGCGTCACCGAGGCTGTAATCACCGTCCCCGCTTACTTCTCTGACGCCCAGCGTCAGGCAACGAAGGACGCCGGTAAGATTGCCGGTCTGGATGTGAAGCGTATCATCAACGAGCCTACCGCGGCCGCTCTGGCTTACGGTCTGGATAAGGAATCCGAGCAGAAGATCATGGTCTATGACCTTGGCGGCGGTACCTTCGATGTGTCCATTCTGGACATCGGCGACGGCGTTATCGAGGTTCTGGCAACTGCCGGTGACACCCATCTGGGCGGCGACGACTTTGACCAGCGGATCATGGATTATCTGGTTTCCGAATTCAAGAAGGCCGAGGGCATTGACCTGTCCGGCGATAAGGTCGCTATGCAGCGTCTGAAGGAAGCTGCCGAGAAGGCCAAGATTGAGCTGTCCGGCATGACCAGCACCAACATCAACCTGCCTTATATCACCGCTGACGCCACCGGCCCCAAGCACCTGGATGTGACCCTGACCCGGGCTAAGTTCAATGAGCTGACTGCCGATCTGGTGGAGCGCACTATGAAGCCTGTCCGTCAGGCTATGTCCGACGCCGGTCTGTCCGCTTCCGACCTGCACAAGGTTCTGCTGGTTGGCGGCTCCACCCGTATTCCTGCTGTTCAGGAAGCCGTTAAGAAGATCACCGGCAACGAAGGCTTCAAGGGCATCAACCCCGATGAGTGCGTTGCTGTGGGCGCTGCCATTCAGGGCGGCGTGCTGACCGGCGATGTGCAGGATATCCTGCTGCTGGATGTTACCCCTCTGTCCCTGGGCATTGAGACTATGGGCGGCGTGTTCACCAAGCTGATCGACCGGAATACCACCATTCCTACCCACAAGAGCCAGATCTTCTCCACCGCCGCTGACGGCCAGACCTCCGTTGAGGTCCATGTCCTGCAGGGCGAGCGTGAGATGGCCGCTTACAACAAGACGCTGGGCCGCTTCCAGCTGACCGGCATTGCTCCCGCTCCCCGGGGCGTGCCTCAGATCGAGGTCACCTTCGACATCGATGCCAACGGCATTGTGAAGGTTTCCGCCAAGGACCTGGGCACCGGCAAGGAGCAGCAGATCTCCATCACCGCATCCACCAACCTGAGCAAGGAAGACATCGATAAGGCTGTCCATGAGGCTGAGCAGTATGCCGCCGAGGACAAGGCCCGGAAGGACGAGGTCGACGCCCACAACGCCGCCGACCAGGTGGTCTACCAGACCGAGAAGACTCTGGGCGAGCTGGGCGACAAGATCGATGCCTCCGAGAAGGCAAAGATCCAGGCCGCTGTGGACCATCTGAAGGAAGTCAACAAGGGCACCGATGTAGAAGCCATCAAGGCCGCTACCGAGGAAGTCCAGAAGGCTTTCTACGCAGTCTCCGAGAAGCTGTATCAGCAGGCAGGCCCTCAGCAGGGTCAGCCCCAGGGCGGCCAGACCGGCAATAAGCCCGGCGACGACGGCGTGGTTGACGCGGATTACGAGACCGTTGACTAAGCAATTGACCCACAAGGGGCGGCGGTACGCCGCCCCTTGTGCCGGTAGAGTACGAATTGACAATTGACAATGAACAATTGACAATTGAGGTGTCCCTTCGGGACGAGATGAAATGATTTGCTCCTGTTTTCGAAGGAAGTACCCATAATTGTCAACTGTCAATTGTCAATTGTCAATTCTTTCAAGATGAAGGTGAATGATATGGCAGACAATAAACGTGACTACTACGAGGTGCTTGGCGTGGACAAAAGCGCCAGTGCCGATGATATAAAAAAGGCCTACCGGAAGCTGGCCATGAAGTACCACCCGGACCGGAACCCCGGCGACAAAACCGCCGAGGAAAAGTTCAAAGAGGTGGGCGAGGCCTATGAGGTGCTGTCCGATGCGGATAAGCGTTCCCGGTATGATTCCTATGGCTTTGCCGGTGTGGACCCCAACTATAACCCCGGCGCCGGCGGCTTCGGCGGCGGATTTACGGGAGACTTCGGTGGTTTCGGTGGGTTCGGCGATATTTTCAGCGATTTCTTCGGCGGCGGCAGCAGCCGCGGCAGCGCTTCTCAGAATTCTCCCCGCCGGGGCGAGAATGTCATGTCCCGGCTGGATTTGACCTTTGAGGAAGCGGCGTTCGGCACGGAAAAGGAGATTACCGCCCCCAGAATTGAAAATTGTCCCACCTGTCACGGCACAGGCAGTGCCGACGGCCAGGTGGAAACCTGCTCCCGGTGCCACGGCACGGGCCAGGAGCGTGTTACCCAGAGCTTCATGGGTATGCAGATGCAGTCTACGACCACCTGCTCCCAGTGCGGCGGCCGGGGCAAAATCATCAAGAATCCCTGTTCTACCTGTAAGGGCAAGGGCAAGGTCCGGAAGAACAACAGGGTCAAGGTCAAGATCCCCGCGGGTGTGGACAACGGCCAGTCCGTCCGTGTCCGGGGTGAGGGCTGCGTAGGCGCCAACGGCGGCCCCAACGGCGATTTGCTGGTGGAGATCCGGGTGCGCCCCCACGACACCTTCGTCCGGGACGGCAACGACATCCGCTGCGCCGTGCCCATCAGCTTCACGCAGGCGGCACTGGGCGCCGAGATTCAGGTGCCTACTCTGGAGGGCAATGTTCCCTTTACCATTCCCGAGGGCACCCAGACCGGCAAGGAGTTCGTCATCCGGGACAAGGGTATTCCCGAAATCGGCAACAGCCGCCGGAGAGGCGATCTGCGCTTCACCGTGGTGGTGGAGACCCCCACAAAGCTCACAAGAGAGCAGAAGGAGCTCCTGCGCAAGCTGGATGGCTCTCTGGAGAAGAACAATTCCCCCAAGGGAAGAAGTTTCTTCGACAAACTGTTTGAATAAACAAAACCCCCATGGCAGACTCGTGAATGCCATGGGGGTCGTTGTTTGCGGAGTAAACAAATGAATCGCTAACGATGGTGGTGAAGGCACGGGACAGGGAGAGCTTTTTGAACGCTTCCGGACAGAACCGGCCCAACTGTCAATTGTCCATGGAAACCGTCACTGCGCTGATGGCGGGAAACGCCTCATCCTCTTCCGGGAGACCCTTCAGGTAATCCCGGTTCTTTTTGTAGCCAATGGTCAGCAGAGGCACGATGACGAAGACAATGGCCCAGTAGCCGCAGTAGCCATAGCCGTATTTGACGATGTTGGTCAGCCCGGCGAAGGAGATGAACATGGAAACGGCCATGATGGTGGTGGCGATAACACCCCGGCGGACATGGGTGTTCTTCAGGAAACCCAGGTAGCTGGCGTTTTCAAACCGGTTGACGAAGCCAAAGACCACCACAACGCCGGAGGAGATCATGCACAGGAACAGCACCAGGCAGTACAGCACCACCAACCAGTTCATATCCAGGCTCATGAGCACCGTCAGGGTGGGCAGGGTAGTGCCGCCGGCGACGGAGGTGAAGTAGCCGCTCCAGGCGGTGAGCATCAGCACGGAAAGACCCAGGCCCAGCACGTTGAACAGCAGCATGCAGTTCATGCCCCGGGTGCAGTCCTTTTTCGTTTTCAGCACGGTGCCGCAGGCCAGAACGCCGGGGATGGTGACCCATTGGAAGGCGGCGTAGTTGACGCCGTTGAAAATGGCCTTGGGTACGTTGGTGAAGCCGTCGGCGGCGAAGCCGGCCTTCAGGCAGCCGAACAGGTTTACGCCCTTGACCAGGCCGTAGAAATAGATCACCAGAGACAGGGCCAGAATTGCCAGCCCCATGTAGGAGGAGCCCATGCGGACCAGATCCGCGCCGAAGATGGACAGCAGCAGGATCACAACGCCCACAGCCAGAGCCCCCAGGTAGTAGTTTACCCCCAGATACTGGTGCAGGGCACTGGCGGCACCGGCGATGCAGGAGGCAACGACCATAAGGATCATGATGTCATAGAAGATGTCAAAGGTCAGGTGCAGCTTGTCATAGGGGTGATACAGAACGGAAAACAGATCCTTGTAGCTTTTGCATCCCCGGGTGTTCCACAGCAGCTGGGCCTCCCGTGTGGAGAGGGCCAGCAGAACCATGGCAAGCATTGCGCTGAAAATACCCACCCAGCCCAGAGAGACGAAATTGGTGTTGGCCTGATTGCCGGTGGCGAAGCCGCCGCCGGCATGGGCGGCAAAAGCGGTAAAACCGATGCTCAGGGCGGTTGCCCAGGAGGATTTTGTTTTATTCATGGCGGGAAAACTCCTTTGTGTCAGAAAGTGAATTGACAATTGACAATGAACGATTGACAATTGTGGTGTCCCTGCGGGACGAATGAAATTATTTTGAATCAGCTCCGAAAAAGTGCCTGAATTGTCAATTGTCAACTGTCAATTGTCCATTGCTCAGGTAGCTTTTTCCCGCCGCGTCGGTATCCCGCATGGCCTGCATGAAGGCTTCTCTGGTGAAGGTCTGAAGCGAGCAGGTCCATTCGAGGACGGTGGCGGCCTTGTCGGCTACGGTCTGCAGGTCAGCCTCTGTCAGGTCGATCTGGGCAAGGGTCACAGGCAGGCCCACGGAAGCGTTGAAGGCCAGCAGCTCGTCCCGGCGGGTAAAGTTTCTGTCGTAGGTCAGCAGGGTCAGCACACCAAAAGAGACGATTTCGCCGTGGAGATGGTTGTGTCCGGAGGCGGGCACCAGCGTCGCGCCGTAGTAGACGCAGTGGGCAAGGGAGCTGTTGTAATAGTAATCATTTGCGGTGGTCGTGAAGTTGGAAACGATGCCGGTGGAGACGATGATGCACAGGGCAACCTGCTCCAGGGCGTTCCCGGCCACATTGGCCCGGCACTCCTCCAGGGCTTTTTTTCCGTATTCCACCAGCGGGTCTGTGCAGCAGGCTGCCATGGTGCGGCCCATGAGGGGCGTATGGGGAAGATCACGGCCCCGGGTGCAGAGTTCTACTTCGCATTCCTTGCTCAGCGCGTCGCCAATACCGGCCCACAGCAGCTTTTCCGGGGCCTCCGCAATGACCTGGGTGTCAATGAAGGTGTGCAGCGGGCAGCGGGAGGGATAGAAATAGTCTTTGAAGCTGCCGTCCGGGTTGTAGAACACGCCGATGGCGGTTACGGGCGCGCAGTTGGAGGCGATGGTGGGGAAGGTGAACAGAGGCTTGTCCAGCTTTTCGGCCACATACTTGCAGGTGTCCACGGCCCGTCCGCCGCCTACGGCGAAAAGCATGTCGGCGTTTTTAACCTCTTCCAGAGCGGCTACCATGTCGCCGTTCTCATAGGTGGAATTACCTCCGTAGCAGACGGGGCGGGTCAGGCTCAGACCGGTGCCTTCCACGGCGGCGACCAGCTTATCATAAGCCTTGCTGAGGGCGGTCTTGCCGCCGACCACAGCGGCGGTCTTGCCGTAACGGCGGACCACATTGTAAACTTCCCTGTAGCAGTCGGGGCCCACGCTCCAGGCGGGCAGGCAGTTTGTGTAGGTGTTCATACGATTTGCTCCTTTTCCGAAAATGAATAAAAAAACAGCCACGTCCCAAGATTTCTTGAGACGAAGCTGTAGAAAAAATCCATATGCTCCGCGGTACCACTCAACTTGCCGAGAACTCGGCCCCTCTGTCACGTCGCCTTTGCAGTTAAACGTGCGGCACTGTAACGCTTGCCCTGCGTCCGGGCTTACTTGAAAACTTTCAGCCGGCTGCTCCTCAGGGATTTTCAGATCGGGTCTGCAACTGCCTCGCACCATCCGGCAGCTCTCTGGACACAGGGTCGGGATCTTACTCTTCTGATTCAACACATTTGGTGGGATGTGAAACTGTGCCTGCATGATACATCGAAAAACGGGCTTTGTCAAGAGCAACCTCAAAATTTTTTTGAGGAGGTATCCGGCAGCGGGTTTGAAGAATTTTTGCTTTTCAGACTTTACCAAATACGGGAAAGTGTGCTATACTGTTGATACGGAAAAAATCGACTGTTTTTTCAACCGCGCGGATCCATCTGGAAAGGAGAAAATACAATGAAGCGTTCCGAAATCAACAAGGCTCTGCGGGAGCTGGAGTCTATGTGTAAAAAGTACAGCTGCTATCTGCCGCCTTTCTGCCATTTCACCCCGGAGCAGTGGCAGGAGAAGGGCCACGAATACGATGAGGTCCGGGATTGCTGTCTGGGATGGGATATTACGGACTATGGCCAGGGCAACTTCGATAAGATCGGCTTTTCCCTGATTACCATCCGCAACGGCAGCCAGACCATGAAGGAGAAATACCCCAAAGTTTATGCTGAAAAACTGCTGTTTTTGAAGGAAGGGCAGTATTCTCCCAACCATTTCCACTGGTATAAGACAGAGGATATCATCAACCGGGGCGGCGGAAATGTGCTGATCCGGGTGTATAACTCCCTGCCGAATGAGGACATCGACTACGAAAGCGATGTGACGGTCCATACGGACGGCCGGACCTACACGGTTCCTGCCGGAACCCAGATCCGTCTGACCCCCGGCGAATCCATCTACATCCAGCAGTATCTGTATCACGATTTTGAAGTGGAGCCCGGCACGGGAGACGTGCTCCTTGGCGAGGTCAGCCAGTGCAATGACGATGCCCATGACAACCGCTTCAATCCGCCCATGGGCCGGTTCCCTGCCGTTGAAGAAGATGAACCGCCCTACCGCCTGCTGTGTACGGAATACCCGGCAGCAAAGAATTGAAGGGGGAAAATATGATCGACGTAGTAGCTTTGGGTGAATTGCTCATTGATTTCGCGGCCAGGTCTACGGATGCCGCGGGGTATCCCACCATGGCGGCCAACCCCGGCGGCGCACCGGGCAATTTTCTGGCGGCCCTGAACGCCTATGGCAAAAAAACCGCGTTTCTTGGCAAGGTCGGCGAGGATGCCTTCGGGCATCTTCTGCTGGGCACCCTGAACGCGGCGGGAATTGAGACCCGAGGCATCCGGGTGGATGACAGTGTTTTTACGACCCTTGCCTTTGTGACCTTTGACGCCCAGGGCGACCGCTCCTTCTCCTTTGCCCGGAAGCCCGGCGCGGATACCCGGCTGACCTGGGAAGAGGTGGATACGGCGCTGATTGATGAGGCAAAGGTTTTCCACTTTGGAACATTGAGTCTGACAGACGAACCGGTCCGGACGGCAACACGGAAGGCCGTTGCCTACGCGAAGGAGCATGGAAAGCTCATCAGCTGCGATCCCAATCTGCGGCTGCCCCTGTGGCCCAATGCCGATGGGGCAAGAGAGCAGATGCTCTGGAGTCTGAAGCAGGCGGACGTTGTGAAGATCAGCGACAATGAGGTGGAGTTCCTGTGGGGCTGCACGCCGGAAGAGGGCGCGGAAAAGCTTCTGCGGGAATTCGGCGTCGGCCTGGCCATGGTGACTCTGGGGCCTGACGGCTGCCTGTTGAAGAACTGTCAGGCTGCCTATCGGGCATCCTGCCCCAAGGTGCGGCCGGTAGACACCACCGGCGCCGGAGATATCTTCGGCGGCAGCGCCATGGCAAGGCTGCTGGAGCTGGAAAAGCCGCTGAACACCCTGACGGAAGAGAACCTTGCCTATATCGGCCGTTTCGCCGCGGCGGCCGCCAGTCTGTCCACGGAGCACTCCGGCGGCATCCCCAGCATCCAGAAAAAAGAACGGGTGCTGGAATATATCTGATTATACCCAATGGCTTCCGGAAGCGCTCCGGAAGCCATTTTTCGCATGCTCGAAAAGGGCGGAAGTTTGCGGAAAAAAGTGCGGGAACTTCTGGACAAGCCCATAACACATGTGCTATAATTACCATAAGTTCGTATGCCTGCATGCGGATCATAAAAACGATAAGAAGGTGGTATTTGGTGGAGTATACCAAGTATGTGTTAAAGGACAGCAAGGAATTGGGAGACCTCCTGTCCGGAAAGGATCACTTCTTTGTAGTTGCCTGCAATAAGTGCTTCAAGGAATTTAACACGACGGAAGAGCCGGAAGTCGGTGCCTTTACCGACTTCGCCAATGCCCAGGGAAAGCACATCACCGGGACCGCCAGAATCGACTTCCTCTGCAACAGCGTGCAGACGGAGAAGAAGCTGGCCGATATCATCCCCGAGGGGACGGAGAACGTGATCGTGATCTCCTGCGGCCTGGGTGTGCAGACCGTGGCGGAGAAGGAGGCTCTGCCTGTCTTCACAGCGACCAATTCCCTGAACTATACCGGTCATCATGGCATGGCCCTGACGAAGAAGACCTGCGGCGCCTGCGCCCAGTGCTATCTGAACGTCACCGGCGGCATCTGCCCCATTGTGGACTGCTCCAAGGGTCTGGTCAACGGCCAGTGCGGCGGCGCCAAGAACGGCAAATGCGAGATCGACCCCAAGAAGGACTGCGCCTGGGAAAAGATCTATCAGCGTCTGGAAAAGCAGGGCAGAACCCGGGAATTCCTGAACCAGCCCATCCAGCTGCGGGATTATTCCAAGGTCAATGTGGATGAGATCAAGGCATACGTTGCCGAAGCCCGGGCCAAGCGCTATGAGGGTTTCTACGGCGGCGTCCATCCTGTGGAACACAAGGAGTATACCGAGCATCTGGCGCTGCGGAAGTTCCCCGAGCCGGACACTGTGATTATTCCTCTGGCCATGCACATCGGCGCGCCCGCCAACCCTGTGGTCCAGGCCGGTGATACAGTGAAAGTTGGTCAGCTGATCGGTGAGCAGGCGGGCTTTATCAGCGCGCCTGTGCATTCCAGCGTCAGCGGTACCGTTTTGGCTGTAGAACCCCATACCCATCCCAACAAGGGCCCCGGCGTCATGAGCGTGGTCATCAAGAACGATGGCAAAAACACGCTGGATGCGTCCGTGAAGCCCAACAAGCCTCTGGAAGAGCTGACCCCTGACGAGATCGTGGAAATCGTCAAGGAGAAGGGCATCGTCGGCATGGGCGGCGCAACCTTCCCCACCTACGTCAAGCTGAAGCCCGGCAAGCCCATCGATGCCGTGCTGATCAACGGCTCCGAGTGTGAGCCCTACCTGACTGCCGACCATCGGGTGCTGCTGGAGTACGCGGACGACATCGTCTACGGTCTGCGGGCCATGATGAAGGCCGTCTCTGCTCCCGAGGGCGTGATCCTCATTGAGGACAACAAGCCCGACGCCGTGGCGCTGATGGAAGAGAAGGTCAAGCCCTACGACAACATCCGTGTGGTGGCTGCCAAAACCCAGTACCCCGAGGGCGCTGAAAAGATGCTCATCAAGAAGGTCATGGGCCGTCAGGTACCCAGCGGCAAGCTGCCCGCCGATGTGGGCTGCGTGGTGTCCAACACCTCCACCGCTAAGGCCATCTCCGATGCCATCCAGAAGGGAATGCCTCTGGTGGAGCGCGTTGTCTCCGTCACCGGCGAGTACATCAAGAACCCCGGCAACTATATTGTCAAGCTGGGCACCAACGTCCAGGAGATCATCGACCACTGCGGCGGTGTTACCGGCGAGGATGTGGTTCTGAAGATGGGCGGTCCCATGATGGGCGCTCCCATTCACGATACCAATGTACCCATTATCAAGGGCTCCAACGGCATTATCGCCATTGCCGCCGACCATACCGAGGAAAAAGAGTGCATCAAGTGCGGCCGCTGCGTGGACGTATGTCCCATGGAGCTGCAGCCCCTGGAGATCTACAAGCTGGGTCAGATGGGCGATGCCGAGGGCCTGCTGAAGCTGAACGTTATGGACTGCTTCTCCTGCAAGTGCTGTGAGTACATCTGCTCTTCCAAGATCCCGCTGGTATCCAAGATCAACGCGGCCAAGGGCCTGGTCATGCCCTTGCTGAAGAAGAAATAAGGGGGACGAACACTTATGTTAATGACAAAACTGAAATCTGAAGAGGTCATCGGCTCCCTGGCTTCCGGCAAGGTCTTCATCATCAACTGCCACGGCTGCAAGGAAGTCGGCTTTCCCGAAAAGGAAGCCGCGGCTCTGCAGAAAAAACTTCAGGAAGAAGGCAAGGTCGTGGGCGTTCTGACCACCGACTATGTCTGCAACCCCGACGAGCTGGCTCTGCGGCTCCGCGGCCCAATGGCCAAAATCGCCGAGGCGGATGCCGTTCTGGTGTTCTCCTGCGGTGTGGGCGTGCAGACCATTTCCGAGGTGCTGGAGGATAAGCCTGTTTACGCCTGCTGCGATACCATCGAGCTGCCCGGCTTCCAGGGCGTTACCCCTCTGGAAGTGGACTGCGGCCAGTGCGGCGAGTGCTATTTGAACCTGACCGGCGGCATCTGCCCCATTACCGCCTGCTCCAAGAGCCTGGTCAACGGCCCCTGCGGCGGCACCAAGAACGGCAAATGTGAGGTTTGCCCGGATATGGAGTGCGGCTGGGAGCGGATCATTCAGCGTCTGAAGGCCCAGGGCCGTCTGGACGTTCTGAAATGTGCCACCCAGATCCATGATTTTAATACAGACGAGGCTACCAAAGCCGCCAAAGAATCTGAATAATTAGGAGCGTATGGAATTATGAGAATTACAGAACTGTTTGATAACGGCGAGTTTGTAGTTACTGCCGAGGTCGGCCCTCCCAAAGGAATTCATATTGACGGCATGGTAGAAGAGGCCAAGAAATACCTCTCCGGCGTCCACTTCGTCAACGTCACCGATAACCAGTCCTCTGTTATGCGGCTGGGTTCTCTCGCCACCTGCAAGGTGCTGAAGGACGCAGGGCTCAACCCCATCTTCCAGCTGACCTGCCGGGACCGGAACCGCATTGCCCTGCAGTCCGATCTGCTGAGCGCCGCCATGCTGGGCATTGACAACATCCTGTGCCTGACCGGCGACCACACCAAGCTGGGCGACCATCCCCAGGCAAAGCCCGTGTTCGATCTGGACTCCGTCTCCCTTCTTTACGCCGCAAGCCTGCTGGAGACCGGCAAGGATCTGGGCGGCAACGACCTGGTGGGCGAGCCCCCCAAGTTTGCCAAGGGCGCTGTCGTGTCCCCCTGCTCTGACTCCGTGGATGCCCAGCTGGTAAAGATGGAGCGCAAGGTCGCCGCGGGCGCCGAGTACTTCCAGACCCAGGCTGTGTTTGAGCCCGAGAAGTTCATCAAGTTCATGGAGCAGGCCAAGCAATTCGGCAAGCCTGTGCAGGTGGGCATCATCATTCCCAAGTCTGCCGGTATGTGCAAGTTCATGAACAAGAACGTGGCCGGCGTCCACATTCCCGATGCCCTCATCGAGGAGCTGCAGGCTGACAAGGAGAAGACCAAGGCCGGCATCACCGGTGTGGAAATCGCCGCCCGGATCATCCGGGAGTGCAAGCCCTACTGCCAGGGTGTCCACATCATGAGCCTGGGCTGGGAAGACAAGATTCCCGCGCTGCTGGAGCAGGCCGGTCTGAAGTAAGAACAGCTTTTCCGCAGTCGTTTTCCCCGGACTTGCTGTAAAAGAATCTTCCCTGCAGGGGCGGTTGTCAACCGCCCCTGCTTTTTTGACCCATATATGCGGATGCAAAAGAAGGGGCTGTCTCACTAGGCACTTTAATGGGTCAAAATAGCAAAAAATGAAATGTCATTGCGAGCCAGTGACCGAG
>NZ_JAHLPU010000069.1 GCF_018918045.1 Pseudoflavonifractor sp. MSJ-30 | reverse complement strand
AGGAATTCTTAAGGGAGGGCGGTGCGTCGCGCAGCGAATCTAATGAATCGATTGCCGGTGGCAATCGCACCATAAATACATCGGCTCTGCGGCGGGAGCTAGCAGCGGTCAGCGCCTCCCTTAAGCCGCATTCTTTCCCCCTTTCTTGGCGGAACAAGAAGCTCCCCGCCGGAGGCAACCAGCTTATGGACGGACAGGGCTTACGTCTAAAATAATGAAAAGCAGAGTCTTGGCATTAACACACTCCTACAGCATAAACTCACCGCATTTCTAAATCAACGGAAAGGAACTTGCATACTTTGGATACTTTGATCACCAACGTCACCGCCGTGACCATGGCCCCCGGGGCGGAGGTCCTCTTTGGGGTTAATATCGGAATTACCGACGGAAAAATCGAATTCATCTCCAAGAAGGTCCCGGAGGAAATGCCCCATACCATTATTGAGGGCACCGGCATGGTGGCCATGCCCGGCCTCATCAACTGCCATACCCACCTGGCCACCTCTGTGCTGCGCTGCTTTACGGACGACCTCTCCAACAGGGAAGCCCTGGAAGCCCTGCTGCAAAAGGAAGCCAAAATGGACTCCCGGGGTGCCAAGGCCGCCGCGCTGCTGTCCATTGCCGAGTGCCTGCGCTTTGGCGTGACCTCCGTGTCGGACCTGTATTATTACCCAAACGCCACCGCCCAGGCTGTAGCTGAAAGCGGCATCAAGGCCAATCTAGCCCTGTCCAGCTATCGGTTTATCGATGAGAACGAGGAATTCGACTTCGAAACCGATGAGCAGTGCCAGGAACTCCAGCGCATTGTGGACAAGTGGCACGGCTACGACAATGGCCGCATCAAGATTGACGCAGGTATCTATTCCGAATACACCAGCAACTATCCCCTCTGGGAAGCCCTGGCAGGCTATGCCAGCGAAAAGGGTCTGGGCTTGCAGCTGCACCTGGCGGAGGCCAGAAACGAGGTGGATTCCTGCCTGGACCGCACAGGCATGACCCCCGGGGAGCTGCTGGCCTGCCACCGGCTCTTCGCCGTCCCCGCCACGGCAGCAGGCTGCGCCTATCTGGAGCCTGAAGAGGCAAAAATGCTGGGCAAGAAGAAGGCCAGCGCCGTGGCCCTGCCCCTGTCCGCTGCCAAAAACGGCCAGCATTGCGCCCCTATTACAGATCTGGTCAAGGCAGGTATGAACGTTGCCCTGGGCACTGATGGGGCCATTCAGGCAGGCAATCTGGATATGTTTGAAGTCATGCGGGGTGCGGCCATGTCGGTCCGCGCCGCCAAAGAAGATCCCTCTGCCCTGCCCAGCTCCGCAGCCCTGCTGATGGCCACCTACTGCGGCGCTCAGGCCCAGGGCAGAAGCCGGGAATGCGGCATGCTGAAAGAGGGCATGGACGCCGATCTGGTGCTCGTTGACTTCACCGCTCCCCATTTAATGCCCTGCCACAATGTGCTGACAGGCCTTGTCTATGCCGCAAAGGGCGGCGATGTGGCCATGACCATGGTCCGGGGCAAGATTCTCTACCAGAACGGTAAGTTCCCCACCATCGATCTGAACGCAGTGGTGGAGGAGCTGACGACCTACGCCATTCCCAAGCTCTTTGAAAAGGAGGAAACGAATGTCGGATAAGCAGGAAGGTCAGAACTTTTTGCAGGGTACGGCGGTCCTCGCCATGGCTACGGTCCTTGTGAAGATTTTGGGCGCCGTGTATAAAATACCCCTGAACGCCGTCATCGGCGAACAGGGATTCGGTTATTTCAACACCGCCTATGAAATTTACAATGTGCTGCTGATGATCTCCACTGCAGGGCTGCCCGTGGCCATGAGCCGCATGATCTCCCAGGCGGATTCTCTGAAAAACTACAACCAGGTCCGGCGGGTCTACGCCACGGCCAGGGGAATCTTTCTGGGAATCGGTATCACCGGCAGCGTGCTGATGACGGTCTTCTGCCGCCAGCTGGCACGTTTCCAGAATCAGCCCGATGCCTGGGCCGCTATCGGCTTTTTAGGCCCCTGCGTTCTGCTTATCTGCGTTATCTCCACCTTCCGGGGCTTCTTCCAGGGTCAGGGCAATATGGTGCCAACCTCCGTCTCCCAGGTCATGGAGGCCGTGATCCGGCTGGCCGTTGGCATGGCCGCCGCCATGCTTCTGCTGCGTGCCACCCGTTCCGTACCTCTGGCCGCAGGCGGAGCCATTCTGGGCGTTACCGCCAGTTGTCTGGTCAGCGCCGTCTATCTCTTCGCCGTCTTTCGGAAGCACTTCCGGGAGCTTCCAAAATCCAAAGACGAACCCCAGAGCCGCCGGGACACCGCCAGGGCCCTTCTTACCGTCGCCATTCCCATCACTTTGGGTTCCGCCTGTCTGCAGATTATCACGGCTCTGGCCAGCAAAATCTATATGGGCCGTCTTCTCGCCTCCGGCGTCACCCAGCAGACGGCAGATACCATGCGGGGCATTCACGTCATGACCCAGACCATTTTCAACATGCCCTGTGCCTTCATTACCCCCATTACTGTGAGCATCATCCCCGCCATTACGGCCCAGCTCACCACCGGGGACCACGCAGCTGCCCGGAGAACCGAGGAGGCCGCCGTCCGGCTCACAGGTCTGATCGCCATACCCTGTGCCATCGGGCTTGCCGTCCTGGCCCGGCCCATTACGGCTCTGCTGGGGGGCTATTCCGGCGAACGTCTGAATCTGGCCGCAAGGCTCATGACCATTCTCGGCATCTGCGTGTTCTTCAACGCCGTGGTGCTGGTGACCACGGCCATCATGCAGGCCCATGGAAATGTCATCCATCCTGTGGTGAATATGCTCCTGGCGGGCTGCTTGCGGCTTCTGGGAGTCTATGTACTCTCCGGCAATCCCGAAATCGGCATCATAGGCGCACCCATCAGCAATCTTGCCGCCTATGTGCTCATTTTCCTGCTGAACCTGCTGTCCATCCGGCAGCTGTACCGGGATCCTCCTGCCATATTGAAAAACGCCCTGCGGCCCATGCTCTCCGGGCTTTTGATGGGTGCCTGCGCCTTTGGGTGCTATCGGGCGCTGCTGACGGCAGGCGTCACCAGCCATCTGATTCTCTGTGCCCTGCCTGTGGCCGTGGGTGGTGTCGTCTATGCCGCCGCCGTCATTTTCCTGAAGGTCCTGCGAAAAGAGGACTGTCTGCTGCTCCCCAAGGGCGAAAAAATTGCCCGATGGCTGCATTTATAACAAATTATCAGGCCGCTGCGTTCCCGCAGCGGCCTTGCAATTGTTACCACAGCGTATCTGTGGCATCCGGATAGTGGAAGACTTCAATCAGCTTGGCGTAATACGCCGTGGGGCTGCCGTCCTCGTTATAGCGCCAGGGATAGCCGTATTCGTAGCCCTCATAGGAAACCACGCAGTTCGGGTGTGCCTCCGCGAACCCGTCCAGCACCTCCCGTGAAACCTTGGGGTGCACATCTACCAGGCATTCCAAATTGGGCAGATCCTCCAGCGGAGAAAGATCCTCCACCTTGGTGTTGCTGATGTTCAGCCTCTGCAAACCGGTACACTGGGCCAGGGGCGTCAAATCCGTCAGATAACCGCAGTTGGACAGCTCCAGAAATTCCAGATTTTTGCAGCTGGCGAAGGGCGTCAGGTCTGAGATCATGGACCCGGAGACGATGATGGCCTTCAGGTTTGGCATATAGGCCGCCCAGCTCCAGTCCCGCAGGGTATCATTGTGACCGAAATCGATATACTCCACATCCTCGCAGTATTTCAGCTGGGACACAGTGCTGTTCGTCACGTTGTAGACATAGCGAAGAATCGTCCGGTCCGTCAGGCAGCTGCCCTGTTTCGCGAAGTAAATCCGCCAGACGATTTTCGTCCTGCCCCGGTATTCATCCCGAAGCTGGGCAAGCAGTTCGTTGTCAAACCGGCAGTTTTCCAGCAGCAGATAGTCGCAGTCCCGGAGAATTTCCAGTCCCTGCCGCAGCTCATCCTCATATTTCTCCCCCAGACGCATATTCCTGAATTCAATGCGCTCGTCATCTGTGGAGACCTGCTTGCCGAAGAGGTCGAAGACATAGTGGAAGTGGGCCTCCGTACCCGCCTGCAGGGCCGCCACATCCTGAGGTGTCAGATCACAGCCGCCCGCTTCATCCATCAGTTCCACCGTCCGCAGGGCGGTCAGCAGCGGCAGCTTTTCCGCCGTCTGGGCCACATCTTCCCTTTGCAGTCCGGAGAGGTCCAGTTTCTCTGTGTCCCAGTCCATCTCCTTTCCCAGCAGCTCCACCGTATAGGTCAGCTTCAGCTTTGGGTAAGCCTCATGCAGTTCCTGAATCTCCGTCTGGGTGCATTGGATCCTGGACAGCTTTAACGTTACCAGCCGCGGAAGATAGGAGAGGTTTTCCCGCAGGCTCTCAAAGTCAGTATTCTCCAGCGTCAGATCTTTGGCGTCCCAGCTGACCCGGGTCGAACCAAAGGCCACGTCATACCGGACCTCTACCTCCGGGTGACGCTTCTGATACTGAACAATGGCCTCATAGCAGTCGCTGCCGGACAGGTCGGCCTGCTTCAGGTCGGGATAGGCCTCCAACTCTTCGATTGTATCCTCTGTCACCACCCTCCGGACCGACTGGACGCTTTCGGTGGTTGGCGCAGTTGTCTCCGGGACTGTTTCCCTCCCACAGCCCGCCAGAAGCAACGCCAGGCACATCAACACAATTGTCTTCCAAAATTTCATACAGGACTTCCTTCCGCGTGTGTTTTCCGCCATCATACCACAGGCGATTGCGGAAAACAAGATTCTTAATACAGCATGTACGGAATTCTTAAAAATATGTTCAAAATCTTCCGCATTTTACTTGACAGCCCCCGGCCCCTCTGTAGTATAATGAAAAACATGAATACACACAGGAGGGATTCTTTTATGGAAAAAGCAAAGGTATACTTTTCAAAGAACATCACCCCGGAAAATGTGATCCGGCTGTATGAGGCACTGGGCAAGGCCCTGCCCGGCAAGGTCGCAGTCAAGGTCCACTCCGGCGAGAAGGGCAATCAGAACTTTCTGCGGCCCGAATTCATGAAGCCCATGATTAACGCGGTCAACGGTACCGTCGTGGAATGCAACACCGCCTACGGCGGCGAGCGGAACACCACCGACAAGCACGTCAAACTCATGGAGTACCATGGCTGGAGCCATTATTTTGATGTGGATATCTTGGATGCCGAGGGCCCCGATCTGGAGTTGGAAATCCCCAACGGCAAGCAGATCAAAAAGAATCTGGTTGGCAAAAACCTGAACAACTACGACTCCATGCTGGTACTCTCCCACTTCAAGGGCCATCCCATGGGCGGCTTCGGCGGCGCGCTGAAGCAGCTGTCCATCGGCTGTGCTTCCTCCGCCGGCAAGTCCTACATCCACTCCGCCGGAAAGACCACGGATCAGAATACGCTGTGGGACAACGTCGCTCCCCAGGATGCTTTTCTGGAAAGCATGGCAGACGCCGCCAGCAGCGTGGTCAAGCACTTCGGCAGCAACATGGCCTACGTCAGCATTATGTGCAACATGAGCGTGGACTGCGACTGCTGTGCCGTTGCCGAAGATCCCTGCATGAAGGACATCGGCATTCTGTCCAGCCTGGATCCCGTAGCTCTGGATCAGGCGTGCATCGACCTGGTGAAGTCTTCCAATGACCCCGGCCGGAATCATCTGCTGGAGCGCATTAACTCCCGCCACGGCACCCACACCATCGACGCCGCCGCGGACCTGGGCTTCGGCACCAGAGACTATGCGCTGATCTGCGTAGACTGATTTTCCGGATCAAACAGGAGCTGTCTCAAAATAGCAAAATGCCCAAAAAGAATAATGTCATTGCGAACCAGCGCGCACGCTGGTGTGGTACCCCAAGGGTATTTCCTTCGGGCACAATCCCCCCGATTTTC
>NZ_JAHLPU010000045.1 GCF_018918045.1 Pseudoflavonifractor sp. MSJ-30 | reverse complement strand
GCCGACAGCGCCTCCTTAAGCCGCATTCTTGCGGAGCTTCTTGGCGGGACAAGAAGCTCCCCGCCGGAGGCTCCCAGCCGAAATGAGGACAGGGCTTCCGTCCAAGCCCCAAAAGCCCGCTGCCCTGATATGCTCCCCATAGAGTAGACACTCGAAATAACAAAAATTTCGAGGCTACACTATGGGGAGTATTTTTATGTTCAAAAGGAAAGTAAGCCCGGAAGAAATAATAACAGCAGTTGAATCCTATCTGAATGGAGATCGGCAGCTTCACACAATACTGGAGCAATACGGAATAGCCAAAGAATCATTTCGTACATGGGTAAGAAATTATCAGATATTTGGCGGGGAAGGCCTTAGAGATAAACACAGGAAAGCAAGCTATTCAGCACAGACACAGACGGCAGCAGTAAAGGATTATCTGTCCGGAGCAGGTTCGCAAGCAGATATTTGTAAAAAATATAAGATTTATTCCAGAAGCCAGTTGCAAAACTGGATAAAGATGTATAATAGTCATAGAGAATTACGACCCAGCAGAGGTCGAGGGAGTGATATCTATATGACTAAGGGAAGAAACACTACATACGAGGAACGAGTGGAAATTGTCAGCTACTGCATTGAGCACGGCAACGACTATACTGCCGCCATCGAGAAATACGGTGTCAGCTACCAGCAGATATATTCCTGGGTGCGCAAGTATAACGAGAAAGGCGCAGAAGGACTTGTAGACAAGCGCGGTAAGCGTAAACCGGAATCCGAAATGACGGAACTGGAGAAGCTGCGAGCTGAGAACCGGGTGTTAGAAGCACGGAACAAAAGATTGGAATTGGAGTGTGCCGTGCTAAAAAAACTCGAGGAAATCGAAGGGAGGTGGCGCTGAGCGGAGTACGGCAAGAGCATCTCTATCTTTGCGTTCAGGAAATGCACAAAGAGGGATATGCCGTAACCGAGATCTGCGATATTCTTGCGTTAAACCGATCCAGCTATTACAACTGGACACACCGTGTCAAGAGCAGCCGTGAGGAAGAAAACGAAGCCTTGCTGCATGAGATTGGCCTGATCTACGCAGAACATAACGGAACCTACGGCTACCGCAGAATTGGAGATGAATATAATGAAACACACGAAAAGAAGTATAATCTGAAGCGATTTTACCGTCTGGTACATATTGTTGGGTTGCTGGCCGTTATCCGCAGAAAACGACCTGCTTACCAGAGATCCACACCGGAAGTTACCGCTGAGAACATTCTGAACAGAGATTTTACAGCGACTGCAGTAAATGAGAAATGGTGTACCGATGTCACAAAGATGAAATACGGCTCTGCCGGTGAGAAAGCCTATCTTAGTGCCATTCTTGATCTGAAGGGTAGGGATATTGTTTCCTTTGCTATTGGCAAAAGCAATAATAACCAGCTGGTGTTTGAGACATTTGATTTGGCAGTAAAGAAATACCCGGATGCACATCCGCTATTCCACAGCGACCGTGGATTCCAATACACAAGCAAGCTGTTTAAGGCAAAGCTGGACAAGCAAGGAATGGAACAAAGTATGTCCAGAGTTGGCAGATGTATTGATAACGGGCCGATGGAAGGTTTCTGGGGTATTCTGAAGTGTGAAATGTACTATCTCAACCAATTTGAATCTTATGAAGAACTTGCCTCTGCTGTTGAGCAGTTCATCTATTACTACAACCACCAGCGGCGTCAGCACAAGCTGAACTGCCTGCCTCCAGCAACCTACCGCAGCTTACTGGAAGCTGCTTAAAAGAAAACCAGGATCCCATTTCTGAGACCCTGGTAGAAAACTATTTTTGTTTTTTCATCTGTCTACTTGACAGGGAGCGGTTCACCCAAAGGAAGCCTGTTCCCTCTTTTTATTTGTTCTCCGCGTTCAGCGGGTCCACCCGGACGTCCGGGTAGGGGTTGACGATGGCGGTGCGGTAGGTGTGATAGATGACCATGCCGGGCTTGCCGCCGGGGGTCTTTTTCACCTGCTTTACAGTCGTCACATCTACGCTGATGTTCTGTCCCCCGCCGGTCTCGGCGTAGTAGGCGGCCAGCTGGGCGGCCTGGGTCACGGTGTCGTCCGGGGGCTTCCGGCCGCCGCAGGAGATAATGACATGGCTGCCGTGGACCTTGGAGGCGTGGCACCAGATGTCGTCCTTCCGGGCCAGCTTGAAGGTCAGCTCGTCGTTCTGCCGGTTGTTCCGGCCCACATAAATGGGGAAGCCGTCGGTGCTCTCGAAGCGCATGGGAGGAAGCTTCGACTGCTTCATCTTCTTTCTGGCCCCGTCCATGCGGACGTAGCCCCCGGCATACAGCTCCTGCCGGATTTCCTCCAGCTCTGCCTCACTCTGGGCCCGGTTCAGCTCCTCCAGGACGCTTTCCAGATAACTGCATTCCTCTCTGCCCAGGTCCAGCTGATGGGTCAGCTCCTTCTGGGCGTTTTTCATGCGGGTGTAGTCCTTATAGAATTTGGCCGCGTTCTGTTGGGGGGAGAGAATGGGGCTGAGCGGTATTTCCACATCGGCCATATTTTCATCGTAGAAGTCCTGACAGAGAACCTTTGTCTGCCCCTTCTGAATGCGGTGCAGGTTGGCCGTCAGGATGTCGCCCAGCTGCCGCAGGCGCTCCCGGTCATAGGTTGCCGTCAGTTCCTTTTCCTGCGCGGCCATCTTCCGGCGCAGCCGCTGGACCTGGTTGGAAACGCTTTTGCGCAGGGCCTGGCTTTTCTGGCGCATGGCGTCCTTCCGGTCCCGGAGGGTGTAAAACCGGTCCAGCAAAGCGCTGAAGGACTCCGCCTCGGCGCATTCTCCATATTCCCGGATGGGACAGAAGGCGAACTGCTTCAGTGTGCCGTCCGGGGCGGCGTAATACCAGGGCTTCGGATGGCGCAGATGCTCGGAGAAGAAGAGATACAGCTTCTCCCCCGCCGCTTCGGCATCCAGCGCGCCGACCCGGCCATCCACATCTCCGGCGGCATAGAGCGCCGCCTCCCGGGTCACCAGAGGGGACAGGCCCCCCAGGGTATCCATGAGCCGCTGGGCCAGAACATCCGCCCCCTCGGCGCGCAGCAAGTTAACATAATCCTCCTGTGTAAGCGCCGCGGGGTCCTGCTTTTCAATGGGACTGGGGGCCTGATAGCTCAGTCCCGGCAGGGCGGGGCGGTTGCTCTCGTCCAGTCCGACACGGCGCAGGCAGTCCAGAATCTTCCCGTCCGGCCCCAGCAGATACACATTGCAGGTCCGGCCCATCAGCTCCGCTACCATCCGCTTCCGCACCGGGTAGCCCATTTCGTCCGTGCAGTCAAAGACAAAATGGACGCAGCGCTCCATAGGCGTCTGGGTGATCTCCGAAAGCCGGGCACCCAGCAGGTGCTTGCGCAGGAACATGCAGAACATGGGCGGCTCCGGCGGATTTTCCGGTGAGGCGGCGGTCAGATGCAGCCGGGGCGCGGTGGGATTGGCGGCGATCAGCAGCTTTTCCCGGCCCGCCTGACAGCGCAGCTGGAAAATCAGGGTATCCCGGCTGGGCTGGTAGATTTTCTCAATTTTCGCACCTTCGCAGCGGGTGCGGATCTCCTCCGCCACGCAGGAAAGGTATGTCGCGTCAAATGCCATGGGGCTCTTCCTCCATAACGGACCGGAACAGCACGTTGATCCGCTCCGTCTTTCCGGCTAAGTACAGCGCCCCGAACAGCGCCTCCAGCCCCGTGGCCTTGGCGTACTGGGCAGGGGTAGCCCCCTTGGGCACGGCGTGTACATGGGCGTTCTTGCCCCGGCGGTAGTAGCTCAGCTCCTCCTCATTCAGCAGAGGCAGCAGCTTATCCACAAATTCCGCCTGAGCCGGAGCGTTGACCATGGCAACGGTCTTCTTGTGCAGATCCAGCACGGTCTTGAAGCCGTGTTCGCACAGGTAGCCGCGGCACAGCAGCTCGAAGACTCCGTCGCCGATGTGGGCCAGCCCCAAATTGGAGATGGCGTCGATCCGGCGCTTCTCCATATTCATCTGAAAATAGTTTTCCAAAAGTTTTTTCCTCGATTCAATAAAAACTGGGCGCACAGCCCGGTAAAAAGGCCTGTTATCAGGCTGATGGCAATAAGGATGGGCAGATAGGCCAGCAGTCCCGGCGTTCCGCTGACCCAGACGGCGACGGTCATCTGGCCTACGGAATGGGCCACAGCCCCGGCGCAGCCCGCCACCCAGAGCTGGTTTTCCTTCAGGACGCGCTTCAGGCCGATGGTCGCCAGGATCGCCAGCGTCCCTCCCGCCGCGGAGTAAAGAATGGTACTGAAATTTCCGGCAAATACTGCCCCCAGAAAAATCCGGGCCGCCAGCACCAGCACGCCTTCCTTAGCCCCCAGAAGAAACACGGTAAACACCGTCACGATATTGGAAAGCCCCAGCTTCACCCCCGGAATGGGCACCGGCGCGGGGATTTGGGCCTCCAGCATGAAGATGGTCAGCGCAATGGCCGTCAGAAGTGCCAGAAGCACCAGCCTGCGGGTTTTCATAGGGCACCCCCTTAATAATTGACAATGGGCAATGGACAATTATTGCGGTGTCCCTCCGGGACAAATTAAATTTTTGAATCGTTTCCGCAGGAAACACCTCAATTGTCAATTGTCAATTGTTAATTGTTAATTTTCTATAGCATACCATTTTTTCTTCCCGCTGTAAAGTCCGCCTTCTTCCGCTTTCTTTTTTCACCGGGGCGTGGTATGATAGGCCCGGAAAAACAGAAAGGGATTTTGCTATGGAAGACTTGGATTTTATGCGTGAGGCGCTTTCTCTGGCGCGGCAGGCGGCGGAATTGGGAGAGGTTCCGGTGGGCTGCGTCATCACACGGGGAACGGAAATCGTAGGCCGGGGCTATAACCGCCGGGAGACGGACAAGTCCGCCCTGGCCCACGCGGAAATT
The DNA here is from genome assembly GCF_018918045.1 of Pseudoflavonifractor sp. MSJ-30. GTDB lineage: Bacteria > Bacillota > Clostridia > Oscillospirales > Oscillospiraceae > Faecousia. The sequence goes on along the minus strand of NZ_JAHLPU010000045.1, from coordinate 612 downwards.
CAGGCCATTGACGAGGCATGCCGTGCCCTGGGGGGCTGGCGGCTGTGGGAGTGTACCCTGTATGTAACATTGGAGCCCTGCGCCATGTGCGCCGGGGCCATTTTGAGTGCCCGGATCCCCAGAGTGGTCTATGGCGCCAGTGACCGGAAATTCGGCGCGTGCAGATCCGTATGCAGCCTGTTCGATATGAACTTCAACCACCATCCCCAGGTGGTCAGCGGTATTCTGGAAGAGGAATCCGCGGCGCTGCTGCGGGCGTTCTTCCAGAACCTGCGGGTGGAGCTGCGGTCGAGGCCAAAGTGGAGGAAGCCGGCGGGGGAGTAAATCAAAACCTGTGGGAATACGAATTGACAATTGACAATGAACAATTGACAATTATGGTGTCCCTCCGTGACGGTTTGAAATTTCGCATTTCTGAAGGAAATGCCTTAACTGTCAATGCGAATCAACAGTTGAAATATCCAAAAGTTCACGAATATTCCGGGAATTTTGAAACTTTTGAGCCTCGTAGGGGCGGCTACCAGCCGCCCGGAGGGTATCGAAAGTGAGCTGTGAAAACGAAACACTCAGGCCCGGTCGTTTCCGGGCGGCTAATAGCCGCCCCTACAGGCC
>NZ_JAHLPU010000073.1 GCF_018918045.1 Pseudoflavonifractor sp. MSJ-30 | reverse complement strand
CTTCTGCGCCGGGTGGCGGAGAAGCAGGGCCTGATCGTATTTACGGACTCTGATGGCGCGGGCTTTGTTATCCGCAACCACATCAAAAGCGCCATTCCGGGAAAGTACCTGAAGCATGCCTATATTCCCGATATCCCCGGCAAGGAGCGCCGGAAGGCGGCTCCGGGGAAAGAGGGAAAACTGGGTGTGGAGGGCATGACCCCGGAGGTCATACTGAAGGCGCTGCGGGATTGCGGTGCCACCATGGATGGGGAAGATAAAGCCCCCCGGGAGCATATTACCAAGCAGGACTTTATGGACCTGGGCCTTTCCGGAGGCCCCGGAAGCGGCGAGAAGCGAAAAGCGCTGCTGAAAAAGCTGGACCTGCCGGAGCATATGAGCAGCAACGCCATGCTGCAGGCCGTGAATCTGCTCTGCACCAGAGCGGAATTTGCGGAGCTGGCGGGGCAGACGCTTAATGGAGAAGAACAATGGTAGATATATCAGTCAAAGATTTGAATAAATTCTTTGTCATTGGAGAAAACCTGTTGCAGGGGCTTTCTTTTGACATTCAGGAAGGGGAATGCGTGGCCATTCTTGGCAGGAACGGCTGCGGAAAAACAACCCTCTTCAAGATCCTTACAGGGGAAATGGACTACGATGGGGGAGAGGTCTACGTCAACCCCAACAAAAAGCTGGGCCTGATCTCCCAGATCCCTAAATTTCCCGCGGGCTACACCGTGGAGGATGTGCTGCGCTCGGCATTCTCGGTGCTGACGGCCACCAAAAAGAAAATGGAGGCTCTGGAGGCGGCCATGGCCCAGGGAGCGACCCAGGAGCAGCTGCGGGAGTATGACACTCTGGTAAATCGCTTCCAGTCCGGCGGCGGCTATGAGATGGACGTGGACGTGGACAAGATCTGCAACGGCCTGGGCATTACGGCACAGCAGCGCCCCCAGCTCTTTGAGAGCCTGTCCGGCGGCGAGAAGACCCGCATCAATCTGGCCCGTCTTCTGCTGGAAAAGACCGATATCCTGCTGCTGGACGAGCCAACGAACCATCTGGATCTGAACAGCGTGGAGTGGCTGGAAACCTATATCAATGGCTTCAAGGGTACGGTCCTTGCCATTTCTCACGACCGGTATTTCATCGATCAGGTGGCGGACCGGGTCATTGAGATCGTGGATGGCCACGGGGAGTTTTATTCCGGCAACTATTCCTTCTACATGGAGGAAAAGCAGGCCCGGTTCGACTTGCAGATGAAGCAGTATGAGCAGGAGCAGGCCAAGCTCAAGCAGCTGGGCTACACCGTGGAGCGCATGAAGGGCTGGGGCATCAACAATCGGACGCTGTACCGCCGGGCCATGTCCATTCAGCACCGCATGGAGCGTATTCAGAAGACCGAGCGGCCTAAGGCTGAGCGGACCATGAAGGCTTCCTTTGGGGAAAAGGACTTCTCCGGCGATGTAGTATTCAAAATGAAAAACGTCTCCAAGGCTTTTGGAGACCGGGTGCTGTTTTCGGACGTAAATCTGAATGTAGAGGGCGGCGAGCGCATTGCCCTGCTGGGGGACAACGGCACCGGCAAGTCCACCTTTATCAAGTGTTTGCTGGGCGAAGAGGACTGCGGCGGAAAAATCCAGTTCGGTCCCACGGTGAAATGGGGATATCTGCCCCAGATCATCCATTTTGACCATCCGGAGCGAAGTCTCTACGACACCATGCTCTACGAAAAGAACCTGACGCCCCAGCAGGCGAGAGACCGTCTGGGCGCGTTTATGTTCCAGGGAGAGGATGTATTCAAGACTGTCGGCACCCTTTCCGGCGGTGAACAGTCCCGGCTGCGGCTGTGCATGCTCATGGACGAGAAAATCAACCTGCTGATTTTGGACGAGCCTACCAACCACCTGGATATTGCCTCCCGGGAGTGGGTGGAGGCCGCCATTGAAGAGTTCGAGGGCGTGCTGCTGTTTGTGTCGCACGACCGGTATTTTATCGAGAAGTTTGCCGAGCGCATCTGGCTGCTGGAAAACGGAACCATCCGGGATTTCCCCTGCGGCTACAGGAAGTACCGCTCCATCCTGGAGCATGAGGCCCAGGCCAGACAGCTACCCGCGGTCCAGACGGCGCCGAAGCCCAAAAAGGATAAGCCCCGGTCCGGTTCCAAGGATTCCGACAAGCTGGTGAAGAAGCTGGAGCGGGAGATTGAGAAGCAGGAAAAGGTGGTTGCCGATCTGGAAGCGCAGATTCAGAACGCCGCTTCGGACTATCAGGAGTTGAACCGGCTCCTGGGCGAAAAGGAAACGGCGGAGGAAGCCCTCCTGGAGCTGATGGAGCAGTGGGAAGCCGCCCAGGCGTGAAATTCCAGAGTACAATGCGATAATTGACAGATTGGGAAAAACCGCATATAATACAATTTACGGCGTGATTCCTGAAATAAAAAGATCCCTTAAAAAACGTAGCGATAAGGAGAGTTGATTCATGAGTTCCTGTAACGGAAATTGTTCCAGCTGCAGCTCTGACTGCGGCGACCGCAAGGCGGAGAGCCTGCTGGCGCAGCTGAACCCAAAGGCCAACGTGAAGAAGGTCATCGCTGTGGTATCCGGCAAGGGCGGCGTAGGCAAGTCCACGGTTACCTCTATGCTGGCTGTGGCCATGGCACGGAAGGGCAAGCGTGTGGGCGTGCTGGATGCTGACATTACCGGCCCCTCTGCCCCTACGGCCTTTGGCGTTACCGAGTGCCAGGGCGCCAATGAGGATGGCTTGTACCCCGCATTGACCCGGGGCGGCATTCAGGTCATGTCCATCAATCTGTTGCTGGACAACCCCGGCGATCCTGTGGTCTGGAGAGGCCCGGTCATTGCAGGCGCGGTCAAGCAGTTCTGGACAGACGTCATCTGGGAGGACGTGGACTATCTGTTTGTGGATATGCCTCCCGGAACCGGCGATGTGCCCCTGACTGTGTTCCAGAGCCTGCCAGTTGACGGTATCGTCATTGTCACCAGCCCTCAGGATCTGGTTTCCATGATTGTTACCAAGGCGGTCCGCATGGCCGAGATGATGCATATCCCTGTGCTGGGCTTCGTGGAGAACTACTCCTATCTGGAATGTCCGGACTGCGGCAGGAAGATCAAGGTCTTCGGCGAGGGCCATTTGGACGAGGTCGCCCAGAATCTTGGCCTGCCCGTTCTGGCTCGTCTGCCCATTGACCCCAAGGTGGCGGAAGCCTACGACAACGGCCTTATGGAGACCATTAACACTGATCTGGTGAACCCTGTTATTGATACCATCGAGAAGGCGGAATAATTTCCATTGTGCCAGCGTACTTCTACGCTGGCGCATTTTTTGAGATACAGATAATAATTATCGAAAAACAATAAAATATTATTGACAAACAAAGTCTCCTGTGCTATTCTGATTCCAGCAAAGCATAGGAGGCTTTTTCGTATGAAAGAAAAAAAGGATTCCGGCAGCATTCTTTTCAGCAGGGTTCTGGTTTGGGTGTTCGGGGCATTGCTTCTGGTTTTGGATTGGGCGATATGGCCTGTTTCCCATATGCTGACGCGGTACCTTCCGATTCTGCACAGCAGCTGGGGTACAATGCTGATTGTCTGCCTGTATGCATGCAACGTGCCCGGGTTTATGCTGATCTTCTGCATGGATAAGCTCTTGCGGAATCTCCGTAAGGGAATCGTATTTGACAGCCGCAATGTGCGCCTGCTGGGGATAGTCAGTATTTGCTGTTTTATTGCCTGCGCTGTCTGCCTTGTGGGCTGTGCGCGGATCTTCTTTCTGGGCTTTGTAGCTTTGGCCGCCGGCTTCGTGGGGCTTATTGTGCGAATCGTCAAAAATGTTTTCTCCGCGGCAATCGATATGCGCAGTGAGCTGGACCTGACGGTGTGAGGGAAACGCTATGGCTATTGTTGTGAATTTGGACGTCATGCTGGCAAAACGGAAAATGGCCGCCGGGGAGCTGGCGGAGAAAATCGGCATTACCCCGGCGAACCTCTCTATTCTCAAGAACCAGAAGGCCAAGGCCATTCGGTTTTCAACCCTGAATGAAATATGTCGTGTGTTGGACTGTCAGCCCGGGGACATTCTGGAGTATCAGGAGGACATGATATGAAAAAGCGTTTTTTTCTGGCATTTGCCGGATATTTTGTGGGCTGGCTGTACTGGAAGACCATGCTGGAAGAATGGCCCATGGTTCTTTTCGTGGCGGCATTCCTCGCCTGGGGTGTGTGTATTGGCCTGACGAAAAAACCAAAGGGAAAAATGCATTGGTTCTGGGCAGCGGTCACAGTCTTGATTGGTCTGGCGATAACATTGAAGCGCTGCAACGCGACGGATGGCTGGGACGTTCTGGCGCTCCACGGGGCAGCGGCTTTCTGGGCAATCAGCTTTTGCGGCGCGGACCGGGGCGGGGAAGATGCCCTTGGTTTTGCATGGGACTGTCTGGACGCCTTCCTGCTGCTGCCCTTTGGCAACTTCTTCGGAAGAATTCAGGATGCGGTTTCCTCGCTGGCAGGACTGGCCAAGCCTACGAATGGGGAAGAGGGTAAAAAGATGCGGCGGGATTTTTGGCTGGCCGTGTTGTGTCTGGTGCTGGCCCTGCCCCTGCTGGTGCTTGTGACAAATCTTCTTGGTCAGGCGGATGCGGGTTTTGAAAATATGGTGCATGATTTTCAGAAGCTCTTCCGGTGGAATTTGTCGGAGCACTTCTGGGAAGAATGCTTTCTGTTTGCCATAGGCCTGCCTGTTGGAGCCTATCTCTATGGTCTGCTCCGGGGGGCTGCCCGGCGGGAGAATGCGCCGGTACTGTCAGCAGCGCAGCTGGAAAAGCTGCGTGTGCTTCCGGGAACCGGGGCAAACCTGGTTCTGGGACTGTTCTGCGGTGTGTATTTTCTGTTTTTTGGCGTACAGGCGGGAAATCTCTTTGCGGTGTTTTCGGGACACATTCCCGGAACCCTTACTGCATCGGATTACGCAAGAAGCGGTTTTTTCCAGCTATGTACCGTAATGGCTATTAATTTCTTCCTCATTTGGCTGCTGTCCCTACTCACGAAACCCAACCGGGTTGGGAAGTGGCCTCAGGCTCTGCTGATGGTCCAGAGCATCTTCCTGGCCGTTACCGCCGGGGCGAAGCTGTGGCTCTATATCGCCCGTTTCGGATTTACTCCTCTGCGGCTGCTGTCTGCCTGGGCGGTTCTGGTTCTTGCCGCTGGTTGCTTGCTGATGCTTTACACTCTGGGAAGCGGGAAGAAGACCTTTCGCCTCTGGCTGTACCTTGCCGCCGGAACCTTTACGGCACTGTGTTTCTACTAGAGCAACACCACAAAACAAAGGGGCTGTCTCACTAGGCACTTTAATGGGTCAAAATAGCAAAAAATGAAATGTCATTGCGAGCCAGTGACCGAGT
>NZ_JAHLPU010000068.1 GCF_018918045.1 Pseudoflavonifractor sp. MSJ-30 | reverse complement strand
CAAAAAGAACAATGTCATTGCGAACCAGCGCGCACGCTGGTGTGGTACCCCAAGGGTATTTCCTTCGGGCACAATCCCTCCGATTTTCAAACATCTGCGTTAGAAAATCCTGAATTTTACGTCTATCCGGGGGATTGCCACACCAGTGACTCGGTCACTGGCTCGCAATGACATTTCATTATTTGCTATTTTGACCCATTAAAGTGCCTAGTGAGACAGCCCTTTTGATTTGCGTTACCGGATCTCGACCTTCACGTTTACGGCTGCGTTGGGTTTTCCGGTGGTGTTGCCGGTGAAGAACAGGTTCAGAGCAACATTGCCGGACTTCAGCGCTGCGCCGGGCTGGGGAACCAGAGCAAACTGGCCGTTTCCGAAATCGAGGATGGCGTAATTGGCCCTCTGCTTCGCGTCCTTCAGCTCTACGGAATGCAGGGTGTTCAATGTCCCGTCCGGGCTGGTGAATTGCAGGATCGCCAGAGTGTTGGCGTCCTTGCTGTAGAGCACCGCCGGGGCGGCGGTCACCTTGGCCGTGCCGGATTTCAGGGTCAGGTTTACCAGCGCGGGCTTGGCTGCGCCCTGAACTGCCAGCTCCAGCCGGTACTTGCCCGTAAGCTGCAATTCTCCGGCGCGGCTCAGCTTCAGCTTGCCGTCATCGGCCCAGGTCAGATCAAACAGGTTCGTCACGTCCTGGGTGTAGTTCTTCCCGTCCGCTGCCCAAAGGATCTTTGCCTGTTTTTCCAGCGGCGTATAGCCCAGATAGTTCCTGTAGCCGGGGGTTACCACGATCTGGGTGGTGTCCCGGATCACATCGATGAAGCCGGTGGTTTTCGCGGTTACCACAACGGCGGAGGCCTTCTCCGCGGGAACCTTTACGGTGAGCGTGGACTTCCTGTTGTCCGTTGCCCACAGCTGCACTTTGTAGGAAGCGCCGTACTGGGTGCTGTCATTGACGGCAAGGGTCAGTGTGCCTTGGGTGTAGGAAACAGTGAGGCCGTCGCTGGGGACATTCCTGCTGTCCGTCACCAGAATGCCCGGAGTGCCCAGAGTGTAGCCTTTGGCGGTCGTGGTGACCTGTACCTGAGCCCATTCGTTCAAAGCCCTGTTCAGGCTCAGGCTGGTTTTGCTGAGCTTCAGGGGAATGGCGGTCTGGGTGACCTTCACCTGTACCGTGGCGGAAACGGCGGTGCCGTCCGGCAGCTTTCCGGTTTCGGTGAGCAGACAGACAGTTCCGGCGTCCAGCTGGCCGGTGAGCCGGAGAAGTCCGTCCTCGCCTACGGTCAGGTAGTCAGTCAGTTCCACGTCCTGCGTGTCGCGGCCACGCTTCAAAGAGAGGCTGTAGGCGATGTCCGTCAGAGCGCCGGAGTAGTTTTTCAGGGCAGGCACCAACGCCACACCCTTTTCGGGATAGGTCAGGTCGAAGCTGCCCAGGGCCTTCAGGCGCATGGTCACCTTCTGGCCGGCGGCCAGCGTCTTCACCGTCAGTTTTGCGGCCTTGCCGGTGGGGGCCTGAAGGGACAGCGCGTAGGTCGCTTTCGGGGCGGTGCCCGGTTTCACGGAGACGGTAAAGGAACCGTCCGCAAGGACCGGGGAGACCGTCAGTTCGTCATAGGGATTTTGGACGGTGACAGCGGTCAGATCCAGGTCAGCGGGAGCGGCGGTCACCTTCAGCGTGATGCTGTCTCCCAGCTCTCCGTTCAGGCTGACGGAGCTTTTGCTCAGCTTCAGCGCGGGAGCCTTGGCGGTGACGGTAAGGGGCAGGTACAGCACGGAGTCGGTGTTGTAGAATCGAACGCCGATCTGCTGCTTTCCGGTGGGAACCTGGCCCGTGGGAATCAGGCGGAACTCGCCGGTCAGCTGGTCAAGTTCGGTGCTCAGGAAGCCCTCCGGCAGGAGAATATCCCGAATGCCCAGAGACTCCGGCGTCTCCTTGCCGCAGTTCAGCCTCAGGGTCACGCCGGTGCTGTCCTGATCGGACAGGGCAACGGAAGACTTGGAGAGCTTGACGGCGGGAGCTTTCTGGCTCAGCTTCACGGTGAGCTTTACCTGAGCGGGAATGGCCCATTCCGCGGTATAGACCTGCAGGTTCAGTGCGGCGCTGCCGGAAGCCGGAGCGTTCCGCAGGGTCAGCCGGGTGCCGTCCATGGCCAGCCACTGGGGAAGCTCGCCCTCAATGCGGGTGACGGTGCCGCCTGTGATATTCAGAGCCTGGCTTTGGTTCGTATAGAAGGAATTGAAGGTCAGATTTGTGCCCTTCAGCTTCGGGGTGCTTTTTTTGACCGCAATGGTCACGGCGTCCTCCGTCCGGTATTCCACGCCGCCGATCAGCACTACCAGGCGGCTGGTATAGCTGTTCTTAATTTCCTTTGCCGGGGCGTCCAGCGCCTGCCGGGTGGGCACCAGAAGCAGCTGCCGGTCGTCCTTGACCTTCAGGTCAAACAGGGCCCGGGCTTCCTCGTCCTCAAGGTAAGCCCCGGTAACGGCCGCACCGTTGTCCTGAGGCGCCATGCGGAAGACGGCAATCTCATTCTGGGCCAGCCGCGGCAGAATATCCAGAGCGGCGTAATCCGTGCTGTAAAGTTCCGCCGTGACCTTCTTTACCCCCAGATCTACGCCCAGAACCTCCTCATTGGGCAGCTCTTCCGTGACGTCCACCCGGCACCGGGCGGTGAGGGTGTAGCGTCCGTGGGTGACGGAGGCGGAAATGTAGGTCGTGCCTGCGGCAGCGGGGGTCACATTGCCGTTTTCGTCCACGGCAGCAATCTCCTCGTTGTCAGAGGCCCAGACGAGGTCGCCGGCCCACTCCGGGGGCGTCAGGTCCGCGGTAAGCTGTTCGGGCAGAGCGCCCGCGGTCAGCGCCAGATATTCCCGGTCCAGCGTCAGGGAGCGCTGGGCGCTGATGCCGTAGAGCTGGGTCAGGGCGGTGACGTCTGTTCTGGGAATATAGGTGAACTGGGCCGCGCCGTTGGCGTCCGCGGTGGCCTGCTCGATGTACTGCAGATCCTCCGGGGCCACGCTGCCCGGCTGCAGGCTTACAATGAGTACATATTCCTCGCCGGGCTCCAGCCCCGTAAAGGCGGCGGTCCGTCGGCCGTTTTTCACGGTTTCCTTGCCGGTGTAGGCCGCCAGCGGCGTTACTGTGCCGAAGGTCTGTCTGGCGCCATGGGGGGCGATGCAGAAGCCTCTGGCCGCCAGCGCCTGGATATCCGCGTCCTCTGCGGGCGGCTCCCCGGTAGTCTCCGGGTCGGTCTCTTCCGCGGGAGCGGTGGTTTCGGGGACAGTGGTTTCGGGGACAGTGGTTTCGGGGACAGTGGTTTCGGGGACGGTGGTTTCGGGGACGGTGGTTTCCGGGACAGTGGTCTCGGGGGCAACGGTTTCGGGAATGGCTTCCTCGGGAATCGTATCCGCGGGATCCGCCTCCGGCCCCTGGGTCTTGACGGCGTTATCGGTGTTGGCCGGATCCTTGTTGGTGGTGCCGTCGGAGAAGTGGATGGTGGCGGTGGTCAAGGTTTCGTTTTCTTCTCCTATTTTCACCTTGGCCCAGTCTTCCGCCGTGCCCAGGTACCAGACATCGCCTCCAATGGAGCTATTGGCAAAGACATGATCCTTGATTTCCTTCAGACTGGCGGGAAGCGTCAGCTTTCCGTCAATATCGCAGGAGTTGAATGCCCAGCTGTCAATGACGGTCACCTTGCCGGGAATCGTCACATCTCCGCCGAAGCTGGCGCCTTCAAACGCGGAATCCGGGATGGAGACGGTGCTTTCCGGCAGTTTCAGCCCGCCGGTGAAGTGCGCATAGGTGAAGGCATACCGGGTGCTGGTGTGGGCAAGCTTTTCGGAAATGACCAGATCTCCCGTGAAATGGATGCCCGCAAAGGCGTCGTAGTAGATTGTGTCCAGACTTGCGGGCAGCTTCAGGGGGCCGGAGAATTTACAGCCGTTGAATGCCTCGTTGTAGATGGAGGCCAGTCCGTCCGGCAGGCTGAGGGTGCCGGTGAGCGGGCAGTCGTAAAAAGCCCGTTCATCGATCCAATCCAGGCTGGCGGGGAGGGTCAGCTTTCCGCTCAGGGATGTGCAGCCTTCAAAGGTACCCTCATGGATGACGGAGACACCGTCCGGGATGACCAGATTGCCGCTGAGGCCGGTGCAGTTCATAAATGCTCTGATCCCAAGGTAGGTCAGGTTTTGGGGCAGCTGGATGCGGGTCAGCCCTGTGCAGTCCGCAAAGGCAAAATCGGAGATGGTCTCCAGAGTGTCGGGCAGCTGGATGCTCCGCAGACTGCCGCAGGCGGAGAAGCTGGAAGCGCCGATGGAGGTACAGCCCTCGCTGACCACCAGCTTTTTGGGCTTTTTGTCAAACCAGGGAGCGGTGGTACGGTCGCCCATGTAATAGTAATAGTCCCACATGTCGCCGGTACCGGTGATGGTCATGGTACCGCTGTCGTCAATGTTCCAGTACAGGTTGTCGCCGCATTTGGTGGGGTCATGGTCGTCAACGGTCACCTGACAGGCGGCGCTTACCGTTCCCTTGCTGTTCTGGTAGGTAGCGGTTACCCATGCCATACCGGCACTTACCGGAACGAGCACACCCTGCTCCACCCGGACAACGCCCGGATTGCTGGAGGACCAGCTGCAGGCGTTGGTCACATTGGCGTTGACCATGGTATCGTTATAGACGGCCCGAAGCGATTTGGTGTCGCCGCCCACGTAGAGGCCGACGCTGTCCGTGGAGAGCATCAGGCGGCCGACAACTTCAGAAGGAGCAACCTGAAGCTTCAGCTTTTTCTCCGCATCATGTACGGTAAAGGACTTAACAACGACATCGCCTTCGCAAAGGTCATACTTCCCGTTGGGTATGTAGAAGGAGACTTGACCGTTTACGTCACTGGGCTTTATGCTGCCGCCTACGATTTGCCCATAGTCGCCTCTGTACTGAACTTCGTCAATTTTGCCGCCGTCTTGATTATACAGCTGATATTGACGGCCGGAACTGGGAATTCCCGCTGTATTGGTCACGGTTATGGACACACAGTATAGCCTGTGCGGACACTTGGTCAGACCCATGTCCTGATAGGAGGCGGAAACATAGGCGTCAAACAGCTTGCTTTTCTTCTCCGCAAGGGTGACATTGACTTTTATAAAATCCCCCAATGCTTTGATTTCCAAACCTACCGCAATGACGGAATCGATCTCGCCCTCCAAGCAGACGGCGCAGAGATGGATTTCGGAAGAGCTGGTTGTAGATGCGGATTGCCATGTATCATTCAGGGATAGTTCCCCGCCAAATTTCAGACTTCCGCCCATGGCAAAAACCTTTTCGCTTGCGAATACGACTTGGATCATGATCTTCAGACCGACGAACAGCTTTCCGCCGCCGGTGACGGAGAATTTCAGAGTAGGTTTCTTGCCAAGGTCCTGTGTGGTTCCCAGGTCTGAGTCAAAGGCGTGTCCTACGGTCTTCGTGAGAGAAATGGTGACGGCGCCGCTGACGGTAACTTCGAAGACGAGGCTGGGCTTGATTTCCAGCCGTGCGCCATAGGCCAATGGAATTTTGATAGCAGGGAACTTAATATCCGGAATCGGTACCTTCGCATTGACGGAGCCGCTGAATTCCAGGGATGTATCCAGTTTGTAGGAGGTATAGACATAATTGAGTTTGATGTACATGCGGACTTCTGTCGTCCCTTTGAGGGACACCTTGCCGCTCAGGGTTTCTCCCATATCCACAGAAAAGCCGAGGCTGAAGGTATCTTTTGTTGTCCCGCGGCTGCTAAAGGTTTCAGGTTCACCCTCATAACAAATGGCGTTCTCCGGGAAAGTAAAATCCTGAACATCAGAGGAAACCGTGAGACTGGGATCCAGGTCGGTGTCATCATAGGTGACCTGACTTGGGTCGCCGTCAGATTCGATCTTCACCAACTCAAACACGTCCGACAGATCCGCGTCAGGGTCCTCCGTAATGGTGACGGTGGTACCGGTCACCTGTACGGCAAGGGCCTTGGCAATGACGATATCCCCGTCGGCCTTGGCGTAGGCGAAGGAGTCCCCGGGCTTCAGGGCCAGCAGTTCAGGTCCGGCGTTTTCAAAGACATACACGCCCTCGCCGGTCTGGGCGAAGGCCATGGGCTCGTCGTCCGCGTAGGTGCTGCTCTCGTACAGCAGCAGGGTGTTCTCTCCGAAAACGGCGAAGTTTGTCTCGTCGCTGTCGTCCAGATTCAGAACTCTGGCGGGGTCGAAGTCGTCCACCGTGGCCTCCCGGACGTCCTGCACCGCTTTGGTGTACAGCTGGGTCCGGAACTCTGAAGACAGAGGCTCATTCGTCTCGGCGTCCAGCAGGAAGGCGCCGGCGGAATAGTACCGGGGCATGGGGCTGATCTGGATGTCCACCTCAGCCTGAGTTTCCTCCGGGCTGACCTCCGTGACGCCGGAGCCCAGCATTCTGGCGCCGTCCTCGGTGTAGATGGCGACAACCAGCTTGGCGGGCCGCTCGGTATAGTATTCCGCGTAGGCCGTGGTGCCCTCGATCTGCAGATCGCTGATCCCGCTTTGGGGCTCCTCCGAGCCGCTTTCCACAGGCTGGCCGGCAGACGGGTCCGCGTCCAGCGTATTTACCAGCAGGCTGCCGAAGGAATTGGTGGCCTCCATGGTGGTTTCGTTTTCGCTCTGGATGTTCTCCGTCCCCTCTGCCGAAACCTTCGGCGGCAGGAAGGAGACCAGCGTCACCAGAACCAGCAGGGAAGACAGGATGCGTTTGAACATGGCGTTTCCTTCTTTCTCTGTTTCCGTATCTTGAAAACATGAATTTTTTATGAATACAATGATAACACAGAAGAAACGCCATGTCCATAGTAATTCCCTGAAAATACCGCAAGAAAGGAAAGTGAAACGTAAAAAATGCAATCGTTTCAAAAACCGCTGCGCAAAAACCGGGCCGCCCCGCAGGGCAGCCCGGCAGATGGATTCAATTCTTCACATTCAGCGGCCCCAGACGGATGACGGCCAGGGTGGCGTCGTCCTCGCCGCTGGCGTAGGCGCCCAGCAGGCGTTCGGCCAGGGGGCCTGTGGGCTCGATGGCGCTCTGGGGCGCAGGGGGATCGTCAAAGGTCACTCCGTCGCTGGCAAGCACCAGCGTTTCCCCCTTTTGCAGGGAAAGCCTTGCGATCCGTTCCCCGGAGGCCCCAATCTCCATGCCCGGGGGCAGCCCCGGCGTGCCGATGGTGCGGACGGTTTTGCTGCTGAGAAGCAGGCTGGGGGCGGCCCCCCATTTGTAGAGGCTGGCATAGCCGGTGTCCAGACGAATTTCGCACAGGTCCGCGGTGACGGCCCCGGCGCCGCCGGTCAGGAGCAGGTGACTGTTCAGGCTTTTCAGGGCGCTGCCCGGGGGAAGTCCCGCCGTCAGCATTCCCTGCAGGAGCCTCAGGGCTTTCCCCGCCTCCGCGGCGGCGGGAAGACCGGTGCCCATGCCGTCACACAGAAGAATATAGAACCGGGGGCCCACGCCGGGGAAGGCGGCGCAGCGGTCGCCATCCGTCCGGAGCTTTTCCCGGCTGCGGACGCTGACGGAGACCCGATAGCGGATCTGGCCCATGGTGAGCCGCAGGGGCAGGCTGTCCGCCAGCCGCTGCAGGTAGCGGGAGAGCATCCCGTATTGCTGGGCCACCGCCATGCGGTATTCCGTCAGGCGCCTGTGCTGCCCCTCCAGAAGCCGTTGCTGGTCCCGGAGCCGTGCCGCCTCCCGCAGCACCCGGGACGTATGGGGACAGGAAAAGGAGAGCGGGTCCGTGAAAACGCTGTCGTCCATGGACAGCTTCTGAGGGCAGCTGTCCGTGCGGGGACAGTCGGCGCAGGCCGCGGTCTTCAGCCGTTCCGCCCGGTCCGGAAAAGCGTCTCCGGGGCCGGGGATCTCCAAAAGCAGCCCCTGCATTCTGGCCAGCACCCGTGCCTCCTGCTCCAGCTGCACCTGCGCCCCGGCGGTGCCCCGGACGGCCGGGGGCAGCAATAAATTCCAGGGGATCAGCGCGCCCAGCAGCCCGCCGGTACTCACCCCCAGCCAGGCTCCGATATTCCAGCTGCGGCCCAGTGCCATGCCCAGAATGCAGCCCGCCCAGGGGCCGAGGCCCCGCCGCCAGGGTTCTTTTACAGGGAGCTGCCGCAGCATCCAGGCGGCGCAGAGCCCGAAGGTCAGCCCCGGCAGGCCGGACCATTCCAGCGCCGCCCCGGAGAGCACCGCCGCCGGGAGGGGCCCGGCCGCCGTGGCCGCCCCCGCGGCGGCGCAGGCCAGCCCGGTCAGGCCCGCCGCGGCCAGAGCCCGTACCCCAAGGGCAAAGCTCAGCAGCAGCGCGGTGGGGTGGCCGGTTTTCAGGGCGAAACCCGGAATCCAGACCCCCAGGCATCCGCTTGCGGCCCGGAACAGGCCCGAAAGGGCATCCCCATGGAAGAAAGGGACGGACAGTCCGCAGAAAAGCCCGAATCCGCCGCCAAGAAGCAGCAGATTTTCCTGCCTGAGCACACGCGGCAGGGAATTCAGGGCCAGTGCCAGCAATGTCCAGCACAGCCCCGGCAGCCATTGGCTTTGCCAGAAGAGCCGGTAGCCCGCCGCCGCGCCCAGAGCGGCCAGCAGGGACCATGGCCCCGGGCTTGCCGCCGCCAGAGCCGCCCCGAAAGGGAGGCTCTGCCCCCTTCCCGGAATGGCCGCCAGCAGCATGGCCCCGCCGCCCAGCACGATCCCCTTGCAGAGCCGCTCCGCCCAGGGGGACGCCGCCAGCAGATCCAGATCCCGTTTCTTCCTGCGAAGATATCCCGCTACCGTCATAAGTACAGCGCTCCTCTCATAGATTTCGTACAGGCCCAATGTAGCATTCCGGGAATCGAAAAACCGTCGGAACAAGATGCTTGCAATGGGAAATTCTCCGAGGTATAATACGGGAAAAGCAAATTTTTCCCTTCAGGAGGCCTTATGGCAAGCGAATTTGAGGTAAAATACCGTTCTTCCCCCAGAGCAATGGCGGCGCTGAAGGCGGCCTGCGGCCCCTTTGAGACCATCACCATGGAAACGACCTATTATGACGCGGCTGACGGCGCTCTGTCCGCCCGCCGGTGGACGCTGCGGCGGCGTCTGGAAAACGGAAAAAGCGTCTGCACCCTGAAAACCCCCGGCGGGGGGCTGGAGCGGGGCGAATGGGAGGTCGCCTGCGGGGATATCCTGTCGGCTGTCCCGGCATTGATCGCTGCCGGCGCGCCCAAAGAGCTGGAGGAACTGGTGTCCGGCGGCGTCGCCCCGACCTGCGGGGCAAGATTTACCCGGCTCGCCTGCCGGGTTGCCTACGGCGCTTCGGAAATGGAGCTGGCGCTGGACGAGGGCGCGCTGCTCGGCGGCGGACGGGAAGAGCCTCTGTGCGAGGTGGAGGCCGAGCTGAAGCGGGGGAGTAAGGAAGATACCCTTGCCTTTGGCGCGTTCCTGGCGGAGACCTACGGCCTGACGCCCGAACCCAAAAGCAAGCTGGCCCGGGCCTTGGCCCTGAGACCGTGAAAAAGCAAACACCCCGCCTTGACGTTTCAGACGGGGTGTGGTATAGTAAATATGAAAAGAGCATTGCCGATAAAAGCGGTCTGCTCAGAGATTCAGTTTTTCACGAAACATGAGAAACCGTCACTTGGCAGAGTGGCGGTTTCCGCGTTTTACAGTGATTGTAATGGTAAAAATACCAATATGTACAGTCAAAGTAATTGGCATGGAGCTCACCCCCTTTTGCAGGAGATGTAGCAGACCGCCTTATCCGTATTATGGCAATGCCCTTCCCGGCCCTGTAAAGGACCGGGATCATTTTATCAGAGGATGAAGAAATTGTCAATTCCCGGCAGAGAATGGGATTCCCTTTTTGACCTTTTTCGTTTATAATAAATCTAAAAAACGCAAAGAGCGCGATGCGAAACTTTCTTCTCAGTTTAGAAAGAAACGGTATGCTGAAGAAAAATCGGAAAGGCGGTACTACCATGCAGAAAAAGACAGCGGCGGCCATCGCTTTGGGGGCCCTGGCCGGGATCGGTGTGGGCGCGGCGGCGGTGAGCTGCGGGGCCAGCAAGGCCATGACGGATCTGGCCATGGACCGGAAGATTCCCGGCTACAGCCGATTCTTCAATGTCTCCGGCAAGAAAAAATCGGACGGCGGATTCTCCGCGGCCCGGAAAAAGGCCATGGAGGCTCTGGAGGCCCTGCCCCGGCAGGATGTGACCATCCGCTCCGCGGACGGCCTGACCCTGAAGGGCCATTTGCTGACCTGCAAATACCCCCGGCGGCTGATTATCGCCTTCCACGGCTGGCGTTCCTCCTGGAGTCGGGATTTTGGCCTCGTAGCCCCCTTCTGGCTGGAAAACCACTGCAATGTGCTGCTGGTAGAGCAGCGGGCCCATGGGGACAGTCAGGGGGATTATCTGGGCTTCGGCCTTCTGGAGCGCAGCGACTGCCAGCAGTGGGCCATCTGGGCCGACAGGCAGAATTTCGGCCTGCCCATTTACCTGGCCGGCATCTCCATGGGTTCCACCACGGTGCTCATGGCGGCGGGACTGTCCATGCCGGAAAGCGTCCGCGGCATCATTGCCGACTGCGGCTTTACCTCTCCCAGAGACATTGTGGGCCATGTGGCCAAAAAGAATCTGCACCTGAATTACACATGGCTGCGCAGCTATATGATCGACCGGAATTTCCGGAAGAAGATCCATATGACCACCAGCAGCTATTCCACCCTGACGGCTATGAAGCAGACCGGCATCCCTGTTCTCTTCATCCACGGCACGGAGGACCATTTTGTGCCCATTGAGATGACCTACCGGAACTACCGGGCCTGCGCCGCCCGGAAGCGGCTGGTGGTGGTCCCCGGTGCGGGGCACGCCATGAGCTTTTATGTAAACCCGGAAGCCTGCGGCAGAGCCATGCGGGAGTTCTGGAAGGAATTCGATCTGACGGAATAAAGCACAGCCCCGGCGCTTTTATGCCACGGGATACCCGTCAGATTGTTGGGGCAGGGCGTTTGTAAATCCTGCACTTTGCAGGCTGTCACTTTGGGAGAATGTTTTGTATAATATGACCATAATCAGAAACAGGAGGTAAACAATTATGGCATTTTCTCTCGACAGCAAGGTAAAGGACATTCTGAAGAATCCGGCGGCGGCAGCGGTTCTGGATAAGTACAGCCCTGATGCTTCCAAGAATCCCCAGATGAAGCTGGTTGGCGGCCTGACGCTGCGCAAGCTCGCCAGCTTCCCGCAGTCGGCGTTCCTCAAGCCCCATCTGGAGGAACTGGACAAGGAGCTTCAGGCGATCGAGTAATTACCGAAGCCAAAAAGGAGCCTGACCACAGGCTCCTTTTTGTATGCTGCATGAAAGGAAAACAATATGGATCTGAAAAACCTGTTTGGATATGAGGGAAAAACGGTTGTCGTTTCCGGAGCATACTCCGGCATGGGACTGGCTGCGGCACGGCTGCTGCAGGAGCTCGGGGCAAACGTTTATACGATCTGCCGCCGCAACGGGCGGCACAGTAAGCTGGATTTTCCAGTCGCAGGCGAGCTGTACGCCGACTTCGGCGTCAAGGCGGATCTGGATGCGCTTGCAGATGCGCTGCCGGAAACGATCGATGCCATGTTCCTCTGCCACGGTATCGCGCTGAAAGCGGATGCCTCCAATGCGCTGGAGGTGCAGAAGGTCAATTTCCTCGGTCACAAATATCTGCTGGAAAAGACGCTGCCAAAAATTGCGGAGAACGGCTCTGTCAATATCATCGCCTCGACCGGCGGCTTTGGCTGGCAGGATGCCTTTGCAGACTGCGCAGCAGTCGTAAATGCCCCGAGCTATGAGGCTGCGCTCGACTGGTATGCCGCGCACCCTGATGTCATTCAGAACGGCTATGTCTTCTCCAAGCAGTGCCTGTGCACGTATGTCAAAATGAAAGTCCACGCGCCGGAATACATCGACCGCAAAATTCGCCTGAATGCCATCAATCCCGGCAATACGATCACGGGACTGACCGATGAGTTTAACCGGAACACCTCGCCAAACGGCGACGCAGCCGAGGGAAAGGCCGTCATTGAGGCGATTTTTCTGGACAGCTGGAACGGTCGCTGGGCAACCGCGGAGGAAATGGGCTATCCTCTGGTCGCCATCGGCAGTCAGATCTTCTCTTATATGAGTGGTCAGATCATTTATTTTGACTACGGCATGAGCAGCGTCTGGGAAACAGATGCGCTGGACGCCGCACCCAACTGATTTTGCCCGGTTCATCCCTTCAAAATGGGCGGCACTCCGATTGGAGCGCCGCCCGTTTTATGTGCCTGTCAAATCTGCGGGACAAAAACCCCGGCGTTCTGACCGCCGTCGGCGAGAATGTCCACGCCGTTGATGTATCCGGCACCGGCAGAACACAGGAACGCCGTCAGCGCACCCATTTCATAGGGATGGCCCCAGCGTCCCGCCGGAATCAGTTCCAGCTGGTTTTCTGCGGTTTCCGGCTGGTTGTCAATGAGCTTTTGGTGCATGGGGGTCAGATAGCAGCCGGGAGAAATGGAGAGGATGCGGCAGTGCTTTTCCGCAAACCGGGAAACATTCTTCTGGGTAAAGTAGATCACAAATTTTTTGGACATGGCATAGGCCAGACCGGCACGGAAAAACTCGCTTTCCTCATCCTCGGCTTCTCCGGCCAGAGCCAGCATTTTGTCGTAGAAGTCCGGCTGATCCCAGCATTCAAAGGCCTGGGTCCATTCCTCTGTCTGAGGCATGGTATAGGCCGCCACAGAGGAAAAATTGATCATGACGCCGCCCTCGGCCAGAACCGGATAAAAGGCCTTGACCATGTTCACGGTACCCACCGCGTTGATCCGGATGATGTTCTCCGTACCTGTGTCACTGGGGGAAACGCCGGAGGTGTGGATCACCCGCCTGACCTCGCCCAGAGAAGCGGCGTAGGCCGCCAGAGCCTCTGCCTGGACGGCATCCGAAATATCCGTTTTGCAGATGTAGCTTTCAATACCTAGTTCCTCAAACTGTTCCTTTGCGGCGGCCATTTTCTTTTCATTCCGTCCGGCCAGGACAATGGCAGAGTCCTTGCCAAGCTCCTTGCAGATGGCCTTTCCCATGCCGCCGTGACCGCCGGTTACCACTGTGATGGTTTTCTTCATGTTGATACCTCCTGATTTTTATGGGCCGCCCCCTTATGGGGGCGGCCCGGGACGTTAGAAACAGGTCCAGCCGCCGTCACACTTGAGTTCTTCACCGTTGACGTAGCGGGACTGGTCACTGGCCAGGAACAAAATGGCATCCGCCAGATCCTCCGGCATGGCAAGCTCCCCGGAGAAGTCCAGCAGCTTGCTGGTCCTGCCGAAGCCGAACTCGTCGGCGGGCGGCATGACCAGCGGAATATCGGTCACGACGCCGCCGGGCGAGAGCGCGTTGCAGCGGATGCCCTCCTCCATGTACATGAACGCCGTGTTCTTCGTCGCCGCCAGCACCGCGCCCTTGCTCGCGCAGTAGGCCGCGCCCGCGGTCTGGTGCGTTGCGCCGACGGAGCAGATGTTGACGATTACACCGCCGTCGCCCTGTGCTAGATACTGTTTGCATTCCTCGCGCAGGCCGTACATCAGGCCGAACGTGTTGATGCGGAACGTCTTTTCCAGCATTTCATCCGACATATCGGCAATGGCGGTATTGTCGTCCATCACGCCCGCGCAGTTGACGGCAACGTCCAACCGTCCAAACGTCTCGACTGCCTTTTTCACCATGCCCACGGCTACCGCCGTGGCGCCGACGTCGCCCGCGTACCACGTCATTTCACCGGGAGCATCCTTGCATTCCTCGGCCAACTCCTTCAGGCATTCTTCGCGGCGGGCGACCGCCACGACCTTCGCGCCCTCGCGGCAGAACAGCTCCGCCGTGGCGCGCCCGATCCCGGCGGAAGCGCCGGTCACGATGCAGACTTTACCATCTAATCTTCCCATAATGTCCTCCTCAGCAGAAAACCTTGTTTACGACAACAGCGGGCGAATCGTTGCAGCCGACGGTCAGCTCCGCACCGTCGGGGACATCTGCCCGGACTGTGGCGAAGCCGATATTCTTTTCCACGGTGTAGCCGTAGATGGTCTGGGCGCAGCGGCCCACCTCTACGCCATACCAGTACACCCGCTCCCAGATGGAAATGTCCTCCGTGGATTCCCGGGAGAATTCCAGACCCACCATCCGGTATTTGGGGTTGGCCTTCCGTTCCAGGGCGGCCTCTTTGCCGATGAAGTCTTTCTCGGTGGCTACAGCCCAGCCCAGGCCGCATTCGCAGGGACTCAGGTGCTTGAAATCCTGCTTCAGCGCGAAGCCCTTCTCCATGGGAATGGAGCGGACATAGACCTCCAAAGTTTGCAGTTCCCGGCCGCCAACACTTTCCACGGCTTTCAAAGCGGCATCGTGGATGGCCTGACTCTGGTCAAAGGCGGCGTAAATCTCATAGCCGTTTTCCCCGGTGAAGCCGGAGCGGTGGATATAAACGGGAATATCCCCGATTTTTCTTTCACAGATGGCAAAGCGTTTCAGCTCGTCCACCGGTGCGTCCAGCAGGGCATTCATGGCCTTCAGGCTGTCCGGGCCCTGCACGGCGTACATGTCCCAGTTGTAGGTGATGATTTTCGCCTGAATGTCGGCGTTCCCCTTGTGCTTTTCGATCCAGGGCAGCAGCCGGGGGCCATACAGGTCAGAGACCCAGTACAGGCCGTCAGCCATGTGCATGACGATCACATCATCGATGATCTCTCCCTGTTCATCCAGAGAGGCGGTGTATTTGGACTTTCCGACAGGCACCTTGGACAGGTCGCTGATGTAGATTTTTTGCAGCACCTCCAGGGCATCCTTACCGGTGATCTCCACCAGATCATGGGTCCATCGATAGAAGCCAACGCCTTGACGGATGGCCATGGCATCGGCGCGGGCAACGGTATCTTCTTTAAACAGCATATTCCGGCACCTCCTTACAGCATCCGCAGATCTTCTTTGCGGATGACCTTGATGTACATTTCTTCTTCCTCCCGGTCCTCAATGACGCAGGACCACTCAGGGCTGACCAGGGTCTTGGCGGCACCGTTCCACTGGGCCTCGTAGGCGTCGATCAGTTCATCCAGCGGGGCCATTTCGTAGCGGGCGGTGAAGTCTTCACTCTTGACCTTGATCCAGGTCTCGTCCCTGGTCCAGCGGACCATTTCGTAGGGGACCTGCTGTACATCCAGCATATAGCGGATATAGCCGCCCAGAAGCCGTCCGTCGTTTTCATCCATCTCGTGGGGAACGCCCAGGAAGCTCCGCAGGCCCTCCTTGGCAAAGGGGTCAATAAACTGATTCTTGCCCGCCGTGGCAAACACAATGCGGAATACCCGCAGGAACTCCTCTTCGTCAGGGGCCATGTCCTTAATGGCCATCATGGGGAACTGGATGGACCAGACCCATCCCATCTGGGCGACCCAGTGGTAGGCGGTTTCCAGAGAGGTCTCTTCTCCGAAGTTCTGGGTATACTGGCCGTTGCGCAGGCACTGCCCCTCTTTGACCATCCGCTCCCGGGGGGTATCGTGGATGGGGTCTACCGGCTGCTGCATATGCTCCAGCCAATCCTGCTTGGGCAGGTTATAAACATCCCGGCGCTCCGCCACCACCCGGCAATGCTTGTTTCCGCAGCCACGGGCCTGACACATGTTCAGAGCCACCTCATTCTCCGTTCCGTTGGAGGAGGCCAGGTCAAAGTTGGCGGTGAACATGCTGGTGGTCATGTTGCAAAGCTCGCTGCCTACAATGTCCCAGGGGCAGGTATCCAGCTCCTTTTCCACCCGGTTCCGGGTGAATTGTACCACACGACCGGCCATATTCTCCCATTCGTCACCGGAGTCGCCGGTGATGCCCCCCAGCCAGCTGGACTTTTCGCAAAGCTCCGGGATGTTGAAGGCTTCATAAAGGGCTTGGTTTACATAAGCCTTTTGTTCCTCCGGGGAACCGGCCACTGCCATATTCATCATATTGGCAATGTCGCAGATGGCGGCGGTGCGCTTTTCCCAGCTTGGCTCAAAGATCCGCATGACCTGGAAGAGGTTGGCGGTCATGGCGGCGATTTGCCGGTTCAGCTGCCGGTAGGCCTCTTCTTCCGTGATAAGCTTGCCCCAGGCGGTGGCGAAGCATTTTCTGGTATCCAGTTTTTCTTTCAGCATGGTGTGCCTCCTAACTTCTTTAGGGAAGCTCTGATTAAATCGACAAGAGCTGACGGCGAAAGATTTTGGTTCCAGGCAAGGTTTGGAAAATGAGGGAATACTGTATGTATTTCCCATTTTTCAAACCGCAGACTGGGAGCAAAAGATTCGCCGCTCAGCCGCAGACGATTTATTCAGAGTTTCCTTAGCTGTAGCTCCATTATAGTGAAAAAACACCGAAGAGGGTATTCTACAAAAACGGTGTTTTTGCCCACCCTGCACCGTACAATTTGTATTCCGCCAAACCATACAATTTATAGGGGCGAAATTTGTGAATATTCCCTATAAAGCAAGGACCTCCCATACAAAATGTACGGGAGGTACCTTGACAGCGTTCCGGAGAAAAACTATAATAAATGCAATCTTCTATGGGAGGCGGCCTTATGAAGCTGTGCGCGGATATTCTCTATTGGCGGCTGAAAGAAAAACTGACAACGGTCACGCTGCGGGGCAAAACCGGCAGCGAACTGACGCTGAACCGGCCGGAGTTTTATCTGGACCGCACCCAGTCCTTTGAAAAAAACAGGGTGTATGTCTGCTCCGCGGACCATCTGCCCCAAAGCCCCCGCTTCGGGGAAAACGTATGCCTGGTGTGCCTGGGGCAGCGCCGGGACCTCAACGCCGGTTATGACCGGTGCAGCGTGATTCTGGTAGAGGGCCAATGGGATATTTTCCGGGTGTTCAATCTGGTGCAGGAGGTATTCAACCTGTACGATGCCTGGGAGGAACGGCTCTGGTCCATCCTGCGTCATGGCGCGGCCCTGCCGCAAATGCTGGATGCCAGCCGGAGCATTTTTGAAAACCCCATGCTGCTCATCGGCTCGGACTTCCGCTATCTGGGGGTCACAGAGGAGGGGTATCTGCAAAACGAGCTGGGGTTACAGCTGGATACCCAGTCCTTTGACGTGGAGAAAATGGCCACATTCCTGTCTCTGCATGACATGTCCAACCACGTGCGGGAGCCGCTGCTGCTGGAATTGCAGGGGAAGCGTACCCTCTCTGTGAATATCTTCGATCAGGAGGAGTATCTGGGCTGCCTGACCGTTTTTGAAGGCACCCGGCTTTTCCGGGATTCCGACAAGGCTCTGGCTGTTTTCTTCTCCAAGCTTCTGCGGCAGGCCATCCAGCTCAATCCGGTGCTGGCCGGTACCCGGACCGCTGTGCGCCGGGCGCTGCGCAGCGTCATCTCCGGGCAAAGCATCGATTTTGAATACCGCCGGGCCCTGAGCGCGGAAAGCGGAAAGCAGGACTGGGTCTGTGTCAAGCTGATTCCGGAATCCGGCAGTACGCATCTTCCGGGGGCCTATCTCTCAGCCGCTCTGGAGGAGCGGCATCCGGGCGCGTTGGCCTTTGAATTTGAGGATGCCGTGGCGGAGTTTCTCCCTGTGGATCAGGCAAAAAAAGAGTCCATAGACGCTCTGCGCCCGGTTCTGGAAAAGCTGGGGGTCGTCTGCGGCATTTCCTCTTCCTTTTCCAATCTGTACGACGCGAATCACGCCTGGTTTCAGGCATCCGCGGCCCTGCAAAACGGCCTTTGTCAGGGAAACGGCGCGTCCATCTTCTACTTCCAGAATTATCTGCTTCCCCAGCTTCTCAGCGGCGCGCTGTCCGGACGTCCCACCTGGGTTTTTTACACGGAGGGGCTGAAGCGGCTGAAAGAACATGATGACCACTCTCAGGTGTCCTATTTGCATACCCTCCGGGTCTATCTGGATAACAACCTCTCCGTGGCAAAAACCGCCGCGGCACTGTTTCTGCACCGCTCCACGCTGCTGGACCGTCTGGCCCACATCACCGCCATGCTGGGCAGCGACCTCAAAGACCCGGATTACTGCCTGACCCTCGGCATTATTCTGAGAGCGGAATTGGAACAGAAACGGACAGAGAAGTGTTCCGCGGATTGAGCAGCAGCAAAAACACCGGACTTCCG
Organism: Pseudoflavonifractor sp. MSJ-30; assembly: GCF_018918045.1. Lineage (GTDB taxonomy): Bacteria > Bacillota > Clostridia > Oscillospirales > Oscillospiraceae > Faecousia. Next base: position 21,218 of record NZ_JAHLPU010000068.1, on the reverse strand, counting down.
TCGGCAAACTCCGCAAGGCTTTCTGATACGCTGAACACCCCCGGCGAAAACCGCCGGGGGTGTTTTGGAAAGATTACCCTACGCCTCTTCCCGGTACTCGTAGTACACATAGGTGGAGTTCTCCTCTGCCCGCCGGACCATGGCGGTGTGGCACTGGTCCCGGAGCTTTTGCTTCCGCTCCGGCAGGGACAGGGACATATCCGGGAAGTACGGGCCGTCCAGATAGGTGACGACCTTCGGGAAGACTCCGAACCGCCGCTTCCGGTAGCAGCTGGTCATGGCGTAGACCGGAGCGCCGTCCCGGGCGGGGTAGCCGAAAGAGGCGGCGGGGAAGGGACGGATGCCGGTGTAGAACAGCCAGATGTGCGCCTCGGGGTAAATGGTGATGAGATCCCCCCGGGCAATATGGCTGTGGACGCTTTCCGCCATTTCCCGGCTTTGCTTCATGGTAGAACCAAGGGGAATGGCCCCGAGCATCTGGATAAAATTGTGGATCAAAGGGATGGACAGTGCGTCCGGCCCCACCACGATATAGCTGCGCCCCTTTCGCCGCAGCTGGCAGGGCAGAAAGGCGTCCATGACCCGCTGGGTGTGGTTGGCGTAGACGTAAACGCCCTGCCCGGCGGTCTTCTCCAGCACCTGCCGGTTTTCGAACCGGTGCGCTCCCCAGATTTTCCGGAAGCAGAAGGCGATGGGCCTTGCCAGCCCCCGGTAGACAAAGCAGGCCAAAGAGCGCCAGATGGGGTTTGTGTGGCGGTAGAGAAACCAGTCGGGCAATGGCTTGGTATGGATGTTGGTTCCGGCAAAGTCGTCATGCACCGGGTCCTGATAGGTAAAAATCTTCTTCGGTGTCATGCTTTTCCTGCCGTTTCCAGGAGCATCCGCTCCATGGCGTCCATGCACTTTTCCTGATCAAACTGCCCGGCGGCGTTTTCCGCGTATTTTCGGCTCCAGGCAGCCCGCTCTTCCGGGTGGTCCAGCCACCAGTCGATTTTCGCCGCCAGATCGGCAGGAGAGTTGAACCGGAACTTACTCCTGTCTGTCAGGGCATAGGCCTGGGTGGCGCACCGGGGGGAATCGGAGATAATGGGCACCAGACCGCAGGAGATGGCCTCCAGACAGGAGATGCCCTCGGCCTCCATGGCGGCGCTGTGGACGTACAGATCCGCGTAGTTTAAGAGCTTCACCATGTCCTCGTGAGGGAAGAAGCCGAACCGGGGCTGTATGGGCAGGGGCTTCGCGAGCTTCCGCAGGGATTTCTCCTTGGGGCCGGAGCCTGCCAGGATCAGCTGGATTCTGGCCCGGTATTTGGACATGTTCACGGCCTGAATCAGCACGGCCTGATTCTTCTCCTTGGAATACCGGCCTGTGGCGACGATGACATAGCTGCCCTGATATTCCGCGGGTTTTTCCGCGCGCCGGGGCTTGAACTCGGCGTTGACGCCGTTGGAGATCACATAGCCGTTGGTGGGGCCATACATCTTTTCGTACAGATCCCGGAGAAACCGGGTGGGATAGTGGATGGCGTCCACCATTTTGTAGGTTCTGGAAAAGGCAAAATAGGTCAGACGGTTGGCGAGGGCGCAGTTTTCCAGAAAGATATGGCTGGTAAAGTTCTCGGCCATGGCGTGAAAGCCCGCGCTGACGGGAATGCCCATCTGCTTTGCCAGCTTTGCCGCCCGGCGGCCCAGAATGAAGGGCAGCATGACGTGGACGATGTCGGCCCCTTCGATGGCCTGCCGGATGATATTGTCGTCCGGCTTTGCCAGCTGTACGCCGTTGCTCTTCACATAGCCGTTGAAGATGCCAAGATTCCGGGTGGGCACCACGGCATAGCCGGGTACGCCCCGCTTCTGTTCGTCGGGGCACAGAATCGTAAGCGTGTGTCCCTTTGCTTTCAGACTGCGGATGAGATTCATAGCCGCCAGGGTGGTACCGTTGTTCTCCTCTCCCAGCACGTCACAGACAATGGTAATTCTCATGTAAAATCCTCTTTTTCTTCTTTCTTCACAGGGGTATTATGATACGAAAAACTAAACCTTATATAAACAACGCGCGTGAATCGATGTCCAGACGAAAATCCGGAAGAACACACCGCGGAAACTTCCTGAGAATGAGAATACCGTACTGCTTATTGGATCATACAGAAAACCGGCCGCGTTTGGGAGAGAATCACTGTGCAATGAACAGAAGACAATGGAGCGCCGTTTGAAACCGGCGCTCCGGAATAAAAGCAAATTCGCTGTTGATGATCAACCCGCCCGGCGGTACAGACAAAAGGCGTTAACGTATGCTGTCCGCTGCCTCCTGTCTTACTCCCCTGCCTTTTGAATCAGGGCTTTGCCCAGAGACCGCAGATACTCCCGATAGTCCCCGTCCAGGGGCAGGAAGTCCGTATTGGTCACGGCGTTGTCCCGGTAGTTTTCCATCATGGATTTGAACAGCTCCTGGGTGGTGGGCGGGGTGTAGGTAATGGCGTTGGCTCCCGCCTGAATGGTCCGGCGGATGGACTCCTCGGTCTTGCCGCCGCTGGCAATAATGGGGATGTCCGGCGCCGTATCCCGGACCATTTTCACGATTTCCGGGGTCTGGGCGCCGCCGGCCACATTGATGATGGCCGCGCCATAGCGGATGCGCTCGGCAACGTCCGTATCCATGTTCACCACGGTGATTACCGTGGGAATGTCGATGGACTCCGCCACCATTTTGAGATTCAGGTTGGACACCGGGGCATTGAGCACCGCCCCAAGGGCGCCCTGACTCTCTACATCCTTGGCCAGCGTCACCGTCCGCAGGCCCTTGGTGGTGCCGCCGCCAATGCCGCAGAATACGGGCATGGAGGAATGCTTGATAATGGCATCACTGATGGACTGCTGGGGGGTAAAGGGGTATACCGCGAACACCGCGTCCGCGTCACAGTTTTTGATAATGGCAAGGTCGGTGGTAAAGGCCAGACTTTTAATGCGTTTTCCATAAATCACAATGCCGCTGGCTTCCCGGATGACCTCCGGCATCCGCAGGATATTGTGCCGGAGCTTGCTGTTGATGGTGGGCCTTGCGGGCGTGGCGGAAGAGGCCGAACGGGTTTCGGTCTTTTCAGTTTCTTCTACCTGCTCCATGATTTCTTCGTTCATGTCGGTTTCCTCCGTTTTGGTATGGATTTCCTGGGTTCGCAGCCGAATGCAGGATATCTCATTGTAACATGGAGAAAGTGCCTCCGCAAGAAGCCGGCCGCGCCTTCGGCGGATTCTTTTGTAAACTTTTTGCATAATTGCCCAGTCAGCGCTCCGCCGCCGCCTTGGCCGCCCAGATCGATGGGGCTGCCGCCGCATTTGGTGAAATCTTTTATAAAATAGTTTTGCAAAACGTGGAAGAGTATGATATAGTAGGCATGTAAAGGAAAAGAGAGGTGTCTGTTGTGAACGAAAATTACCAGGAACAGGCGGTCAGCAATATGTCTGTCCGCAGGATCAATCGGGTGCGGGTGCTGAAACTGCTGTTTCGTGCCGGGAGTCTGACGCAGATGGATATCAAAAACCAGCTGGGGCTCAGCGGCCCGACGGTAACCCAGGCATTGCAGTTTTTTACCGGCCTTGGGCTTCTGCGGGAGGGAGACGAGATGCCCTCCTCCGGCGGCAGAAGGCCCCGGCTCATTGAGTTCCGCTACGATGCGTTTTATTCCGCGGGTGTGGAGATTCGGCACCACCATGTGGATATCCAGGTGATCGACCTGCGGGGAACAGTAGTTGTGGGAAAGGTGTACCGTCTGGTCTTTGAAAACACCGCGGAATATTGGCAGCGGGTCAACGCGCTGATCAAGCAGACCGTCGCCGCCGCTCCGGTCCCCCGGCCTCTGCTGGGGGTGGGCATCGCTTTCCCCGGCGAAATATCCGTATCCAAAAACATGGTGTCCCGGTCTACGGTTCTGGCCTGCAGGAACATCCCGCTGAACATCGCCCGGGAAAATGTGGAAAATGTGCTGAGCGTGGAGTATGGCGCCAGCGCGGCGGGCTTCGGCGTGGTCTGGCGGGAGCCAAGCCTGCAAAACGCGGTGTACATTGTCGTGACCAACAGCGGCGTGGCCGGCTCCGTCATTGTGGACAACCGGATCTACCGGGGCACCTCCAATAAGCCGGGGGCCTTTGGCCACATTGTGCTGGACCCCAACGGCCTGCCCTGCTTCTGCGGCGGCCGGGGCTGCTGGTCCGCCTACTGCTCTCTGCGGAATCTGACCCAGAGCGAGGAGCCGGATCTGGAGCGGTTTTTCACAGAATTGCGGGCCGGAAGTCAGGCCCATATCCGCCGCTGGGAGGACTATCTGAATCGGTTTGCCCAGGCCCTGGCGAATATCAGCCTGAGCTTTGATACGGGGATTGTCATCGGCGGCAAGCTGGCTCCCTGGCTGGAGCCTTATATGGAGGACCTGAGGCGCCGGGTGGCGGATTATCCTGTGCTGTCCGAGGAGGAACTGAGCATTCGAACGGATACGGCCTCCCTGAGTCCAATCGCGGAGGGCGTGGCGCTGACCCTGGTGTCGTCCTTTCTGGATGACAACCTGGAGGGCCGGCATTTTGACGATCTGTAACGGAGTTTATACGGAAAGGTAGGGCAGAGCAATGCTGAATATTGGAAGATGGTTTTCCTTTTCCTCCCCGGAGGAACGGAAGGAACGGGAGGAGGCGTACCTCCAAATGGTGTTCCCCTTTGGAGAGGCCCAGAAGCAGCTGGAACAGGGGCTGCTGAAGACCTGCGTCCAGGCGCCGGTGAATGAAAATGAGAAGCTGTACCAGCTGCTGGTGGTGAAGGGACTCTATGCCCAGACCAGGCCGGAGAAGCTGGAGGATACGCTCGGACAATGGTATCGGGGCGCTCTGCTGAAAAAATGGCCGGATTCTGCCCGGGCGGCCCTGCTGGCTCTGGCCCAGCTGAGTCTGGAAGCGGAGGCGCCGGATGCGCTGCCGGTTGAGAAGCAGGTCTCGGACCGCACAGCGGAAATTCAGAAAGACCTGCTCCCCAAGCTGAAAGCCAAGGCCAAAACGCTTTGGAGAAGGTAAGACTTTTGCAAAAATCTCGCGCGCAATATCCAATATCGCCAAAAGCCGAAAGCCGCTTGTGTGATAAACGCTGAAAATCCCCGGGGGCTATTGACAATTGCCGCTCATTTAGTAAAATAGATTTACAAAACAGATTTGCATAAGTTATTCATAGAAATAAGCCGATGCAGATCTGCCGAAACAGACAAACAAAAAAGACAAAAAGGAGAGAACATTTTATGAAAGCGATCCATTCTTCCTGGCGGGCGCTGACAGCGCTCCTGCTGACGGTCATCCTGGTGCTGAGCCTGGCCGCCTGCGGCAATTCCAATACGGCCTCCACCACCCAGGCCGCCCAGACCGAAAACAAGACCGAGACCACAGAAGCCGCCGAAGATTCCCAGACCCACCTCATCGGCTACTCTCTGAACTCCATGGACTCCACCATGAAGACCATGGCGGACTACTTTGAGAGCGTTGCCAGAGAGCATGGCTGGGAGCCTGTTCTGCTGAACGCCAACGGCGACGTGGCCACCGAGCTGAACAATATGGAATCTCTGATGAATATGGGCTGCGAGGCCGTGGTCATCATGGGCTGCGACACCGCCGGTTCCGCCGCCGCCATTGAGGAGCTGGGCGCCGCGGGCATCCCTGTGATCATTGCCGGCAGAAAGATCGAGGCCAAGGAAGACAGCTACTACACCTATGTTGCCGGCGACCACCACGAGGCCGGCAAGGCTCAGGCCGGTTATCTGAACGGTCTGCTGGAAAAGGATCCGGCGCTGGAGCTGAATGTGGCTTTCATCTACGGCCAGTCCGGTTCCTCCTCCGTGCAGCAGCGCTACGAGGGCTTCGAGAGCGACTGCCTGAATGGCCAGTACGCGGACCGGGTGCATCTGATCGCCAGCCAGTACGCCGAGTTCGATACCCAGAAGGCCTACGACATCACCACCGATATGCTGACCTCCTATGAGAATATCAACTGCTTCGTGACCCAGTCCGACGAGCAGGCCGCCGGCATCATCAACGCCATCAAGGCCAAGGGCGGCAGCCTGGACGACTATATCGTGGTCTCCATCGACTGCTCCACCACGGGCCAGAGCTACCTGAAGAGCGGTGAACTGGATGCCTCCGTGCTGATGGCCATGCGGCAGCTGGCCGTCTCCTCCGCGGACTATGTGGAGGCCGCTCTGAACGGCGAGACCGTTGAGAAGACCAATCAGGTGGTCGGCTACTACCAGCTGGTTACCCCGGAGACCTATGTGGAGGTCATGAAGGCCGCCGGTATGGAGCCCGTCGCGTAATATGCCAAAGAATCTCACGCGCCGGAAATACGGAAAATGGCGCGTGAGATCCTAAGGCAGCACCGCATAATTGCGTCTGCGAGTCTCAGCCGTCTTTTTACCCCACTTCTGCAGTTCCCAAAATGGGAAATACATACAGTATTCCTCCATTTTCGGAACCTTGAATTGAGGCAAAAATCCTGTCTGAGCCTTCTTGCCGAATTGTGCGGTGCTGCCTTTTATTCCCCCGGAGGACAGGCCGGGAAACGAGATAAGGTGAGAGATACAATGAAGGTACTGGAAGTTAAAGACGTCAGCAAGAATTTCTACTCGACCCACGCGCTCTCCGGCGTGAGCTTTGATCTGGAGAAGGGCGAGGTACTGGCGCTGGCAGGTGAAAACGGCGCGGGCAAATCCACCATGATGAATATCCTGCTGGGCAGCTTTCCGCCCAGCAGGGGCTCCATGCTTCTGAACGGGGAGCCCTATGAGCCCAAAAGTCCCAGCGACGCCCTGAAAAAAGGCATTTCCATGATCCATCAGGAGCTGTGCCTTGTTCCCAGCATGACGGTGGCGGATAATGTATGGATCGGCCGGTGCGGCCGGTTTTCCAAGGGCGGCATCTACTTCCCCAGGCTCTGCGAGGAGGAGACCCAACGGCTTTTTGACGAATACGGCATTGAGTTGAACCCCAAAGAACAGGTGAAGAACCTGAGTACCGCCCAGATGCAGATGGTGGAGATCGCCCGCGCCATTTCCTATGGTTCCCAGATCGTCATTATGGACGAGCCTACCAGCGCCCTTTCTGATAAAGAGGTGAAGGTGCTCTATAAGATCATCCGGCAGCTGACGAAAAACGGCGTTTCGGTGCTCTTCATCAGCCATAAGCTGGAGGAGGTCTTCGACCTGGCGGACAGGGTCACGATTTTCCGGGACGGCCATATGGTGGGCCTGCACAAGGTCAGTGAGCTGACCATGGACGATCTCATCAACGGCATTGCCGGAAGAAAGGTGGAGAACCTCTACCCCAAGATCCAGCAGGAGCCGGGGGAGGTCCTTCTGGAGGTAAAGAATCTGGGCAAGAGCGGCGTGTACGACGGCGTCAGCTTCCGGGTTCGGGCCGGAGAGGTGCTGGGCTTTGCGGGGCTGGTCGGCGCGGGAAGAACGGAGATCATGCAGGGCATCTACGGCATTGTCCCGGCGGATACCGGCGAAATCTATATTGACGGAAAAAAGGTGGAAAACCGGACGCCCCGACAGGGCCTGAGCCATGGCATCGCCATGGTTACGGAGGACCGCCTGCGGCAGGGCGTTGTGAAGAAGATGAACCTCCGGCTGAATATGACGCTGGCCTATTTCTATAAAATCTGCAAATTCGGCGTTGTGAATTTCGCCCGGGAGCGGGCGGACACGGAGGACATGATCCGCAAGCTCCATGTGAAGACGGCGGGCAGCGACGCGCCCATCTGGTCCCTGTCCGGCGGAAACCAGCAGAAGGTCATGGTTGGCCGGGCACTGCTGAACGAGCCCAGAATCCTGATTCTGGATGAGCCCACCCGGGGCGTGGATGTGGGCGCGAAAAGTGAAATTTACGAATACTGCAATATGCTTGCGGCCCAGGGAATGGCAATTATCCTGATCTCCAGCGACCTGCCTGAGGTCATGGGAATGAGTGATCGGGTCATGGTGGTCCGGGGCGGAGAGATCGTCGCGGAGCACAAACGCAATGGGGCGACGGCGGAACAGATCATGGGCGAGATGTTCGGCATTGCCCAGTAGGAGATCGGAGGACATAAACGATGGAAACCAAAGCAAACAAGAAAAAGCTGTCCAGGGACAGCATCCTGATATTTTTTCTGAAAAACCGGGCGCTGCTGCTGGTGCTGGTTTTCTCCACTTTGCTGACGCTGACGACCAGAACCTTTGCCACCTCCGGCAACCTGATGAGTCTGGCAAGGCAGATTGCCGCCAACGGCATCATCGGCGTGGGTTATACCTTCCTGCTGGCCTCGGACAGTGTTGACCTTTCCGCGGGCTATCTGATGTGCATGACCGGCATTGTCTCCGGTCTGCTGAGCCAGACGGGATTGCCTTTCCCGGTGATATTGCTGATCTGCGTTGTGGTCGCCATGGCCTGCTCCAGTGTGAACGCCGTGATCGAGAACAAATTCGGCCTGCCGCCCTTCCTGGTCACCCTGGCCATGCAGCAGATTTTCCGGGGCGCGCTGATGCTGCTGTCCAACGGCTCTCCCATCAGCAACCTGAATCCCGGCATCATCTTCATGGGCCAGGGCTTCCTGGGGCCCATTCCCTTCTCGGTGCTGCTGATGCTGGTGTTCATTCTGATTGGCCATGTGATTTTCAGCCGCACCCAGTTCGGCCGGAATGTGATCGCCATCGGCGGCAACCCCGACGCGGCCCGGGTCTCCGGCATTGACGTGAAGCGCACCCGGATCTACGTGGCGGCGCTGCTGGGCTTTACCATTGCCATTATGGCGCTGGTCAGCTGTGGCCGTGTGGCCTCTGCCCAGACGACTCTGGGCGGCGACACCGTTATGGATATTATCGCCGCGGTGGTCATCGGCGGCACGCCCATGGGCGGCGGCTCCGGCACCGTGGTGGGCACCCTGTTCGGCTGCCTGGTCATCGGTCTGATCAGCAACGGCCTGAACCTGCTGCACGTCTCCAGCTATTGGCAGATGGTCTCCAAGGGCGTTATTATTCTGGTCGCCGTGATTCTGGACGTGTACAGCGAGCGCATTTACGACCGGATGCGGAATAAGGAGTAATTCATGATTGATTTGAGAAAGAAGCCCTTCTGTCTGGACGACGCGGGCTGCGAATGGGTGGAAAAGACCCTGGCGGGAATGACCGACAGGGAAAAGGTCGGACAGCTGTTCTGCGAAATTCTGTGGGACCGCCCCGGCTCCGCGCCGGAAAAGCTCTTCGACTTCATCGAGCCCGGCGGCGTTATGTACCGGCCCTTCCCCGGGGAGAAGATGCACGCCTTTTCCCGGCGGCTTCAGGCAAAGGCGAAGATTCCTCTGCTGGTGGCCTGCAACTTGGAGCGGGGCGGCTCCGGCGGCAACGGCGGCCTGACGGACGGCACCTACATTGCCAGCCCCATGGGCTGCGCCGCGACGGACGACCCCCAAACTGCCTATCAGCTTGCTCAGGTTGCCTGCCGGGAGGGCGGCGCCGGGGGCGTCAACTGGACCTTTGAGCCCATTGTGGACATTGACAGAAATCCGGAAAACCCCATTACCAATGTCCGGACCTACGGCAGCGACCCGGAGCGGATCATTGCCATGGCCAAGGGCTATATGGACGCCTGCCGGGAGCATGAGGTGGTCACCACCATCAAGCACTTCCCCGGCGACGGCGTGGACTACCGGGATCAGCACCTGATGAGCAGCGTCAACAGTCTGTCGGCGGAGGAGTGGTACGCCACCTACGGCCACATCTACCAGACCCTCATCGACTACGGCGCGCCTACGGTCATGTGCGCCCACATCCGGCAGCCCGCTCTGTGCCGGGAAATCAACCCGGATATCCGGGATGAGGATATCCTTCCCGGCTCCCTGAGCCGGGAGCTGATGCAGGGCGTCCTCCGGGAGAAAATGGGCTTTAATGGCGTAATCGTCACGGATGCCACCCAGATGGTGGGCTTTACCTGCAGCATGCCCCGGCATCTGGCGGTTCCCACCGCCATTGAAAACGGCGCGGATATGTTCCTGTTCACCATCAACCAGAAGGAGGACGTGGGCTTCATGCTGGAGGGCCTTGAAAAGGGCCTGCTCAGCCACAAGCGGCTGGACGAGGCCGTTACCCGGATTCTTGCCCTGAAGGCCAGCATCCATCTGGACAGAAAGCCCGCCGTGCCGGAGGCGTCGGCCCTGTCCTGCCTCCGCTGTCCGGAGCATCGGGCCATCGCCGCGGACGTGGCGGACCGCTGCGTCACGCTGGTCAAGAACAAAGAAAACCTGCTCCCGCTCTCCCCGGCGAAGACCCCGAATGTCAAGCTGATCCAGATCACCAACGAAAACCTCCCGGAGAGCGGCTATTTGCCGGAGCTGGAGCTGCTGAAAGCCCTGCTGGAAAAAGAGGGCTTCCACGTTACCTATTTCAAGGACGGACGCTACCCGGATGTGGATTTCAGTCTGGCGGACTATCAGAAAGAGACAGATCTTGTGATTTATTTTGCCAATATGAAGGTCGGCAGCAACCAGACCACCATCCGGATCACCTGGGATGATTTTCTTGGGGAAAGCTCTCCCAAATATGTCCGCGACTTCCCGTCCCTGTTCCTGTCCTTCTCCAATCCCTACCATCTGGTGGATGTGCCCATGATCCGTACATACATCAACGCCTATTACTGCAACGCCGACACGGTCCGCGCGGTGGTGGAAAAGCTCATGGGCCGCAGCGAATTCAAGGGCATCAGCCCTGTGGATCCCTTCGCGGGGCTGTGGGATACCCGGCTGTAAGGGGGGCGCGGCATGTCGATCCTGGAAGTGCTGATGATTGTATGCTTCGGCCTGGCCTGGCCCATCAACCTGTATAACAGCTGGAAAAACGGGACCACAAAGGGAAAGAATCTGCTGTTCATGAGCTTCATTGTCCTGGCCTATATTTTCGGCATCCTGAATAAGCTGCTGGTTTCCGTAGACGGGGCGGTGTATTTTTACCTTCTGAACGAAGCCATGGTGCTGGCGGATTATATTCTGTATTTTGTGAACCGCAAAAAGGAAATCCGTCAGGGGATCTGCGTGAATTTCACACAGGTCCTGCGGTAATACAGCAAGGTCATCCGTTTAAGAATCATAATTTTGCAATCGCCTCATCGAATGACAGCCAGCAGGCCCGGTAAGCTACGCAAGCAGAGACTCTGTTGGTTTTGAGGCCGGAAGAATTCTTAAGGAGAGCGGTGCGTCGCGCAGCGCCCCCTTAAACCGCATTCTTGGGGAGCTTCTTAGCTGGACAAGAAGCTCCCCGCCGGAGGCACCCAGCCGACGGATGGACAGGGCTGCAAAGAAAGAAGAGAGAAAAATGCTGAAAGCAATTATTTTTGATTTGGACGGTGTCATCTGCTCCACAGATGAATACCACTATCTCGCCTGGAAGAAAATGGCGGACGCCCTGGGCGTCCCCTTTGACCGGGAGATCAACAACCGCCTCCGGGGCGTCAGCCGCATGGACAGTCTGAATATCATTCTGGAGAAATACACCGGCGAACCCCTGAGCGGTGAGCGGAAGCAGCAGCTGGCAGCAATGAAAAACGACGCCTACCGCGCGCTTCTGGCAAACATGGGGCCCAAGGATCTGACGCCGGAGGTCCGCGCCACTCTGGATGCTCTCCGGGCTTCGGGGCTGAAACTGGCCATTGGCTCCTCCAGCAAAAATACGCCTTATATTCTGGAGCGCATCGGCCTGAAGGACTATTTCGACGCCCTTTCGGACGGAAACAATATTACCCGCAGCAAGCCGGACCCGGAGGTGTTCCTGAAGGCGGCGGAGTATCTGGGAGAAGAACCGGAGGTCTGCCTGGTGGTGGAGGACGCAATCTCCGGAGTCCAGGCCGGTCACGCCGGCGGTTTTCGGGTAGCCTGCGTAGGCGATGCCGCCAAAGCGAAGGCGGGGGACTTCAATATGTCCGCTTTTTCGGAGCTGCCGGAGATCGTGAAGGGGCTGCGGTAGGGGAAACACATGTGATTGCCACGGAGAAGACCAGAATCTTCTTGAAATAAAAGGGGAAAAACGATATAATTATAGCGAAAGAATGGACTGACTTTGGAAGCGGACATTTTCGTTACCCGCCTATTATTTCGACAAGGAGATTTTCCATGGCAAGACGGACGCAGGCAGTCATTATGCAGGCATTTATGGATCTGCTGACCCGGAAGCCTCTGGACAAGATCACGGTGAAGGATGTCATAGAGGAAGCGGATATCAACCGGAATACGTTTTACTATTACTATGAGAATATCCCTGCCCTGCTGGACGCGCTTTTTGCTCAGGAGATCCGGAACTTTTCGGAGAGCACGGAGAGAAGCGATTCCTTTGTGGAGGAGTACCGGCGGCTCAGCGCCGTGGTGCGGAACAACCGCCGGGCCATTTACCATATCTACCAGTCCGAGGACCGGGAGCGGATTTCCCGGTATATGGAGACCGGCGCGGAGCTGTTTGTGGAGCGGTTCGTCCGAAAGGCCGCGGCGCCCTACGGCCTCAGCGAGGAGGGCATTCACTATGTGACCCATTTCTACAGCTACGCCGTGGTGGGCCTGACCATGCACAGAATCCGGGAGAATATCCCGACCGAGGATCAGAATCTGGCAGAGCGGATCGAGGGCTCCTTCTACGCCTCTGTGGATGATGTCATTCAGAATTACATTCAGTTTTCCAAAGAGCATCCCTAAGGAACCTCTGAAATTCAGACAAAAAAGCGGAACCATCCGAATTCGGACGGTTCCGCTTTTTTGCCCGTAGAAAACCACCCCCAAAAAGGATAGAATCCAGACATCCGAAACAGGAAAGGGGGCAGGCAGTTGAAGAAGCTGAAAGCTGTGAAGTACGCCTACAGCGTTTTCGCCTGCGCGCTGATTGCCTTCGGGCTGACGGTGCTGATCCGGGCCCGGGTGCCGGAGCACGCGTTTATGCTTGCGGGGGGACTGCTGATGATCGGCTTCGGCATTGTGCGGATTCTGGGGTATTTCTCCAGGGACATCCTGCAGCTGGCCTTTCAGTTCGATCTGATTCTGGGCATTGCTTCCGCGGTGCTGGGCTGCTATATGATCTGGAATCCCCAGGCGGCGGGGCATATCGTCATGGTACTGGGCGTGTTTTTCCTGATCGATGCCCTGTCCAAGGTGCAGACGGCCATTGACGCCAGACGCGTCGGCATGGAGCGCTGGCGGCTGATTCTGGGCATGGCACTGGTGGCGGTGGCCATTGGCGTGCTGGTGGTTCTGACGGAGTTTCAGGACTTTCATATAGTCAGCCGCCTGATCGGGGCCAATCTGGCCGCTGACGGCGTGCTCAACCTGTACGTTACCCAAAGTACCGTAAATACAATTAGGAGGAAAAAAGAATGGGAAGTTTGACGCACATCGCGGCCAGAACCGCCGCGGGCATCGGCATTGACCAGACCCTGAAAAAGGTGAGCCGGGGAGACCGGGAGACGGAACTGCTGAAGCTCATCGACCTGATGGAAAAGTATGTTGCCGGAAGCAGCATCCAGGTCAATGGAGACGCCTACCGGAATCTGATCAAAGACGAAAACAGTGCCCTGAGCCGCTATATCAACCGGGCGCTGGATGAGGTGGACCACAATGTACTGCGGACCACTGTGCTGAACTTCGGCTTTGAGGCCATGCTGAACGGCACCATGACCATCCGCAAAATGCGGGAAGTACACCAGTGCAACATTCCCTGGCTGATCCTCATGGACCCCACCTCCGCCTGCAACCTGCACTGCACCGGCTGCTGGGCCGCGGAGTACGGCAACAAGCTGAACCTGACCTATGAAGAGCTTGCCGGCGTGGTTCGGCAGGGCCGGGATCTGGGCGTCTACTTCTATATGTTCACCGGCGGCGAACCTCTGGTGCGGAAAAAGGATGTCATCCGGCTGTGCCAGGAGTTTAACGACTGCCAGTTTCTGGCCTTCACCAACGGTACTCTGGTAGACGAGGCCTTCTGCGCCGACATGAAGCGGGTGGGCAACCTGATGCTTGCCATCTCTCTGGAGGGCGACCCGGAGGTCAACGACCTGCGCCGGGGCCAGGGCGTTTACGGCAAGGTCATGCACGCCATGGATTTGCTGAAAGCCAACGGCCTGATTTTCGGCACCTCCATCTGCTACACCTCCAAGAACTGCATGTCCGTCACCAGCCCGGAGTTTGTAAAGCTCATGGTAGACAAGGGCTGCCGCTACGCCATGTACTTCCACTATATGCCCGTGGGCAATGAGGCTTCCGTGGATCTGCTGCCCACCCCGGAGCAGCGGATGTATTTGAAAGACCGCATCCGTCAGATCCGGAAGCTCCAGGACGGCGAGGGCCTGTTCACCATGGACTTCCAGAACGATGGCGAGTTTGTAGGCGGCTGCATTGCCGGTGGCCGGAACTACTTCCACATCAACGCCAACGGCGACGCGGAGCCCTGTGTGTTCATCCACTACTCCAATGCCAATATCCGCACCCACACCCTGCTGGAAATCCTCAAGAGCCCCCTGTTCATGGCCTACCGGGACAACCAGCCCTTCAACGAAAACCACCTGCGGCCCTGCCCCATGCTGGAAAACCCGGAAATTTTGCAGAAGATGGTGGCCCAGACCGGTGCCAAGTCCACGGACCTGCAATCCCCGGAGTCTGCCGAGCATCTGTGCGGCAAGTGCCGGGAATACGCCGAGAACTGGAAGCCCTGTGCCGAAAAGCTCTGGGCGGAGGAAAAGCATCCCGTACACAACTACGAAAACTACAAGGACTGGAAGCCCAGGAACTGATCTTCAAGCCCGGTTTTGATCGCTCCAACGGACCGTCCCATACCCCGGACGGCCCGTTTTTCAGCCGCCCTGACAGATAGGAGAACAACCCATGCGCAAACAAACAGCCATAGTCACGGATACCAACAGCGGCCTGCGCCCGGAAGAGGCGGCGGGGCTGGGAATCGATCTGATCCCCATGCCTGTCAATCTGGCCGGGGCGTGCTATTTTGAATATGACACCATTACCCAGGCGGAGATCTTCTCCTGCCTGGGTTCCGGAGCGGAGGTTTCCACGTCCCAGCCAGCCCCCGGGGCACTGACGGACTGCTGGGAGCGGCTGCTGGAAGACTGTGACCAGGTGGTCTATATCCCCATGTCCGCGGGGACTCTCCGGCGGCTACCAGACCGCCGCCATGCTGTCGGGCGACTATGACGGCCGGGTTCTGGTGGCGGATACCCGCCGGATCTCCGTTACCCAGCGGCAGGCGGCTCTGGACGGAGCCTTTCTGGCCCGGCAGGGAAAAACCGGGGCGGAAATCCGGGAATATCTGGAACAGGACGGGGGAAACTCTGATATCTTCATTGCGGTCAACACCCTGGATCTGCTGAAAAAGAGCGGCCGGGTGACGGCGGCGGGGGCGGCTCTGGGCAGTATGCTGAGCATCAAGCCCGTGCTGTGCATCCGGAGCGGAAAGCTGGACGCCTACCGGAAGGTAAGGGGCATGCGCTCCGCCATGCAGGCCATGATCGAGGGCTTGCGGGAGGACAGCCGGCGTCTGGAGGGAGAGCGTCTTTTCATCCGGGCCGCCTATGCCGGGGACCGGCAGGCGGGAGAAAACTGGCAGGCTGCTCTGCGGGAGGCCTTCCCGGAATATGAGATCGGTCTGGACCCTCTGCCCATCAGCGTCTGCTGCCATGTGGGCTACGGCGCTCTGGGCGTCGGCATCGCACGGGATATTCTGACGGAGGGGGAGGCAAAATGAAACTCGACCGTCCCACCCCCTGTAAATCCATGGCGGGACCATCCCGGATGTCACTTCCCATGAGGTCACAGGCGGGGCTGCACAACAAATCCGCAATGTTCCGGTTATAAGAGAATCAACTGCCCCGCAAAGCAGCGAAGCAGTTGACAAAAAAATAAAACTGGGGTATACTGTAGATACAAAGGGTGCTGCCAGTAGGTCGGCTCCCTGTATATGTCACGAAGAGATAATCGTAACTTTGGAGAGCTGGCGATTATCTCTTCTTGTTGTTATCCTGGCGAACCAGGGTAATGACAGCAATAATGACCATGCAGAATTGAAAAATTCCTTCCCATGTAACGTCCATGCCTGTCACCCCCTCTCTTTCGATTGGGGGCAAGAAGTATCACCCCCGAAAAAAGATCCGAGGGAACCGCCTACCGGGGTACTGGTAGCACCGCAGACAGCATAGCACAGGATTTGACAAATTGCAAGCAAAAGAGTGGGGCGTGTAACGCACAAAAATAGCATTGCGCGAAAGAAACTCTTTACTTTTGGAAATACTTGTGATACAATGCGACTGCTGACTATGGGTCGGCATATTCCCCGGGCTCAGTTGCGGGAGAAAACCTACGGGTATTTCACCAGACCCCATACTTAGCCCCTGAGAAAATACAATAAAAAGGTGGAAAACACAATGATCCAGAAGGAAAAGAAGACCCAGGTTATCCTGGACAACGCTACCCACGAGGGCGACACCGGTTCTCCCGAGGTTCAGATCGCCATCCTGACCGCCCGCATCAACGAGCTGACCGATCACCTGCGCGTGCACAAGCATGACAACCACTCCCGCCGTGGTCTGCTGATGATGGTTGGTAAGCGCCGCAAGATGCTGGACTATCTGGCAAAGAAGGACATCAACCGCTACCGTGCTCTGATCGCCAAGCTGGGTATCCGTAAGTAATATTCCCCGGGGCGACGGAATCCGTCGCCCCTTTTTCACATCTCAAATTTTCGGGAGTCCCTTTAGCGTTTGAAAGTGATGGGTTTTCAAACCTTCCCCCAACCGGTGTCATTGCGAGGCAGTGCGCACACTGCCGTGGCAATCCCCCGGGTTTTCAGATTGTGCGTTTAACGGGGGGGATTGCCACACCAGCGTGCGCGCTGGTTCGCAATGACAGAATGTTATCCCACCAGTTTCAAGTGCTAAACCTCCCGAGAAAATAAAAAATCACAACAGGAGGTTCACCAATGATTACTCACAAGCAGTTCCCCAACCACAAGGTGTACGAAATGGAAATCGGCGGCCGTCCCTTTACCGTGGAGACCGGTAAGGTGGCTGAGCTGGCCAATGCCGAGTGCATCTGCCGCTATGGCGACACCGTGGTGCTGACGACCTGCACTTCCAACCCCATCCCCAAGGCCGGTATTGACTACTTTCCTCTGACCATCGAGTTTGAGGAGCGTATGTACTCCGTAGGCCGGATCCCCGGCTCCTTCAACCGCCGGGAGGGCAAGCCCTCTGAGCGGGGCATCCTCAACAGCCGGATCATTGACCGGCCCATGCGTCCCCTCTTCGACGAGGAGCTGCGCAACGACACCGTTGTGACCTGCACCGTTCTGGCCAACGACTACGACAACCCCGTGGAGATCGTGGCCTCTCTGGGCGCTTCCATCGCCATCGCTTCCTCCGATGTGCCCTGGAACGGACCTGTGGCCACCACCAATGTGTGCCACCTGAACGGCGAGTATATCATCAACCCCTCCGCGGATCAGCGCAATGCCTGCGACTGCTTCGTCTGCATTTCCTCCACCTTCGAAAAGGTGGTCATGATCGAGACTGAGGCCAATGAGGCCCCCGAGGGCGTGGTGCTGGAGGCTATCCGCATTGCCCACGAGACCAACATGGAGATCGTGAAGTTCATCAATGGCATCGTGGCCGAGATCGGCAAGCCCAAGTTCACCTTTGAAAAGGCTGCCGTCAACCATGAGCTGCTGGACGACCTGATGAACTACGGCCTGGACCAGATCGAGTACGCTCTGGATACCCCCGACAAGAATGTCCGGGAGGAGCGGCTCACCGCCGCCCGGCTGGACTTTGCCGAGAAGTTTGCCGACAAGTACGAGGACTTCGATACCCATATTGAGGTGTGCCTGTACAAGATGCAGAAGAAGGTCGTCAAGAAGTGGCTGCTCCAGGGCAAGCGTGTAGACGGCCGCGGCATGGACGAAATTCGTCCCCTGGATGCCGAGGTTGGTGTGCTGCCCAGAGTCCACGGCAGCGGCCTGTTCACCCGTGGCCAGACGCAGGTGCTGTCCGTCTGCACCCTGAATACCCTGTCCGCCGCCCAGAAGCTGGACACCATCTACCCCGAGGACACCAAGCGTTATATCCACCACTATAACTTCCCCGCCTACTCCACCGGCGAGGCCCGTGCCGCCCGTTCCACCTCCCGCCGGGAGATCGGCCACGGCGCTCTGGCTGAAAAGGCCCTGCTGCCTGTGATTCCCAGCGTGGAGGAGTTCCCCTATGCCATCCGGGTGGTTTCCGAGGTGCTGTCCTCCAACGGCTCCACCTCTCAGGGCTCCATCTGCGGCTCTACTCTGGCCCTGATGGATGCCGGTGTGCCCATCAAGCGGCCTGTGGCCGGTATTTCCTGCGGCCTGATCTCCGACCAGGAGACCGGCGAATGGAGAACCTTTACCGACATTCAGGGCGTGGAAGACTTCCACGGCGAAATGGACTTCAAGGTGGCCGGTACCACCGAGGGCATTACCGCCATTCAGATGGACCTGAAGAACCGTGGGCTCACCATGGAGATCATTGCCGACGCTCTGGAACGCTGCCGGAAGGCCCGTCTGGAGATCCTCAATGAGATCATGCTCCCCTGCATCCCCGCGCCCCGTGCCGAGGTTTCCGAGTATGCTCCCAAGATGCTGAGCCTGAAGATCCCCGTGGACAAGATCCGGGAAGTCATCGGCTCCGGCGGAAAGACCATCCAGAAGATCTGCGCCGACACCGGCGCCAAGGTGGACATCGATGACGACGGCTCCGTCTTCATCTCCGCCGTGGACGCTGCCGCCGCCTACGCCGCCAAGAAGATGGTAGACGACATCTGCTTCGTTCCCGAGGTGGGCAAGCTCTACTACGGCAAGGTGGTCCGCATCCTGCCCATCGGTGCTTTCGTTGAGATCGCCCCGGGCCACGACGGCATGGTTCACATTTCCAAGCTGGAAAACCGCCGTGTGGAAAAGGTCGAGGACGTGCTGAATCTGGGCGACATGACCTGGGTCAAGTTCATGGGTTTCGACGAAAAGGGCCGCGCCAACTTCAGCCGCAAGGACGCCCTGAAGGAAATGGAAGGCAAGTAAGCCGCAATAACAATACAGCCGCCGTTGGGCTCCTCCTGTCAGGAGGGATGCCCAACGGCGGCTTTTGTATCTGTGGGGAAGAGCTGCTGCATTAGGCAATTATTCAGCGTAAAAAATGTAATCATACCGCAAAAATTCGTTGTAATTTTTGCGGTATGATGTTATAGTATAGAGAGACAATGGTAACGGAGGTGTGCTTATGTATCGAATTGCCATGGAAAAGCTGTTAAACTGGAAGCAAGGCAAGCGTCGGAAACCCTTGATTATTGAAGGTGCCCGGCAGGTCGGCAAAACCTGGCTGATGAAGGAGTTCGGCAGACAGGCCTATGCGGATACCGTGTATATCAACTTTGATGCCAACTCCAGAATGGCGGAGCTGTTTGCCTCGGACTTGAATACAGATCGCCTGATCCTGGGGCTGGAGTTGTATGTAGGGCATAAAATTGACCCGGAGAGCTCTCTGCTGATATTTGATGAAGTCCAGGAGGTCCCGAGGGCGCTGGCCTCTTTGAAATACTTTTATGAAAACGCACCGCAGTATCATATTGTGTGCGCGGGTTCCCTGCTTGGGATCGCCTTGCATCAGGGTACGTCTTTTCCTGTGGGCAAAGTAGATTTTCTGAAGCTCTATCCGCTGTCCTTTCGGGAATTCCTGATGGCCACTGGGCAGGAGCAGTTTGCTGAATTGCTGGATAAGCAGGATTTCCAGATGATCACGAGCTTTAAGCAAACATATATCGATGCGTTGAGGTACTATTACTTTGTCGGCGGCATGCCGGAAGCGGTGGCGTGCTTTGCGGAAAGCAAGGACTTTAATGAGGTCCGTGAAATTCAGAAGCGGATCCTTGCGGCCTATGAGCAGGACTTTTCCAAGCATGCGCCAAACGAGATCGTGCCGAGGCTGCGGATGCTGTGGAACAGCATACCCTCCCAGCTGGCAAAGGAAAACAAGAAGTTTATCTACGGCCTTGTCCGGGAAGGCGGCCGCGCAAAAGACTATGAAACTGCCATCCTTTGGCTCAGCGACTGCGGCCTTGTGCATAAGGTCAGCCGGGTCAACGCGGCGGGAATCCCCCTACGGGCCTACGAGGACCTGAAAGCGTTCAAACTGTTTGTGCTGGATGTTGGCCTCCTTGGCTGTATGACCGGACTGCGCCAGCGCACCTTGCTTGATGGAAACGACCTTTTTGTGGAATTCAAGGGCGCGCTGACGGAACAGTATGTCTGCCAGCAGCTGCAAACCATAGAGGATCTGGATGTCTATTATTATACCAATGACAGAGGCTCCTGCGAAGTGGACTTTATTGTGGATACGGGTGAGCGGATCATTCCGGTTGAAGTCAAGGCGGAAACAAACCTGAAAGCAAAAAGTCTGAGGACTTATCGGGAGAAATTTTCTCCTGAGATTTCTATCCGCACCTCTATGGCAGATTACAAAAAGGAAGACTGGCTTGTGAATCTGCCGCTGTATGCCATAGATCAGATCGCCAGAATATAATTTTCCGTATGAAAGGCCGGTGAGGCAACAGCAAATGAAAACGATCCTATTGATCAGACATTCCGAACCCATCAGGGACAGGATAGTGCCGACAGCCATGCTGCCGCTGTCCGAACGGGGGTATGAAAAGGCGCGGGAGCTGTTCCGGCGGGATGTTTTTCGTACCGTTGACGCGGTTTACACCTCGCCGTACAGGAGAGCCCGGTACACTGCCCGGGAGCTGCGTGAAGGCGCGATGACAGATGACCGGCTCCGGGAACGGGAGCTGGGGGATCCGCAAACGCTGGACGCGGCTTTCTGGGGCATACAGTACGCGGATCATGCCTACAAAAACGGCGAATCGCTGAATGATGCCGGGAAGAGAATGACAGCGGCCCTGCGCGGGATCCGGTACATGGACGCGGAATGAGGGCTCGCAAATTTGTTTGACATTCGAGCGATCACCTGTATAATAGACAGCGTGGAAATCCACCGTCCACGGTTGAGTTTTGTCCTCCTTGTAGACGGTGCGCGGTAAAAGACGGTTGCCTGCCATCCCGTGAGAGCGGAATGGAGGCGTGTAGGCGGCTCTCACGGGAAATCTTTTCC
>NZ_JAHLPU010000056.1 GCF_018918045.1 Pseudoflavonifractor sp. MSJ-30 | reverse complement strand
GAAAAAGTATGTGCGCAAGTTCCTGGAATCCAAGGGCTACAAACTGGACATTGACACCGTGGACGCATTGATTGAAGCCACTGTACGGGAGATGCAGCAGGAAGCCTTTGAGATCGTGGCCGTGCCCGAGCTGCCCGAAGCGGCAGAGGAAGACACCGAAGCCGAAACGTAATATGATTCCGCCGAAGGGGCGCTCTGGGAACGGAGTGAAGAAACTGTTGACACAGCCGCAAACCGGCGCTACTATTTCCATAGGGAGGTGTTCCTATGGACAAGATTGAGATTCTACGAAAATGGGTGAACGAAAGCCACAATATTGTAGCCTTCACCGGTGCTGGCGTAAGCACAGAGATCTGACGTTAGTCCTCCATTTTGGACAGAATTATGGACGGGGAATGATCTTGACGGGGGTGGTTCCCTGAACCTGAATTTCGGAGATGAGGGAGCGCCAAAGGCGGCGTTTATCTTCTTTGGAGAGGGTGCCGTAAAGGTCAAGGACATTATCGGACAGGAAATTCCGAATCGCTTGTAAATTTGGAAGTGTGGTTTGTTGGGAGGCGCGCTTAGCGGCTTCAATGGATTGCTTCAAGCGTTTGGTTTCGCTGGCATATTCTTCATCAGTGAGATTTCCTGCCATGAAGATGACATTCAAGCGGCGCAGCTGCTCATTCAGAGTGACAAGATCCTGAAGGTGCGGCTGCGGCTTTTTCTGTTTCTGCTGGGCTTCTACGGTGAGAACATAATCCTCCAGTTGAATGCGGATATTCTTCAGAAGGTACTTTTCAATTTTGCGTTCCGATAGGGTATGGTGGAATGCGCATAGATTAATGTTGGCGCGGCCGCAGCGGTAGCTCAGGTACTCCTTGGTCCGGTCTCTGGGATCAGACTTGAAGGTGGCCTTCAAAGTGTTGCCGCAGTCCGGGCAGCGAAGCAGGCCGGTAAAAAGGTAGATCCGTTCGGGGCGTTGCGTTTTCTTGATAGTCTGGTGGCCCAGGATGATTCGTTCCCAGTCCTGCCGACTGATGTAGGCCGGACAGTAGTCTTCGACGCCTTTGAAATTGCCGGTGTAGATCTCGTTTCGGGCGGTACAGGCCCAGGAACGGTAGTGGCGTGTGATGCCGTATTTTTCGTCGCAGTATATTCCGGCCTTGCGGACGGAATTGTAATTCAGGACATAGTCCCAGAAGTCCTGAAGAATAGGAGCCGTCTCGGGGTCCTTGACGCAGCGCTTGACACCGTCGATCACTTCGGGTCTGTAGCCATACGGCCATTTGTCCAGGCCGCCGGTGAAGCACCATTCCTTGCGCCGACGCTTGCCGTCAAAGACGAATTTGATACGTTCGCTGGTGCGATCTGATTCATTCTCGGCTACGCTGAGCATGATGTTGACCTTCAGGCGGCCGTCAGCGGTGGCGGTGTTGTAATCCTCCATGGTGGCCTGCCAGGTAACGTGGTTTGCTTCCAGAATCTCCTGAATTTTGTGGTATTCCCGGACGTTGCGGAACCAGCGGTCCAGTTTGATGAAGAGGATCCGGTCCAGCTTTCCGGCCTCTACGTCTGCAAGGAGCTGTTGCATGACAGGCCGCTTCATTGCCGGCTTTCGTGCGCTGTGCCCTTCGTCCCGGTAGATGCCCACAATCTTATAGCCGTGCTCCTGGGCATACTGGGTGAGAACTTCCTCCTGGGTTTGCAGGCTGTAGCCTTTCAGGAATTGCTCTTCAGTGGAGACTCTGGGATAGATGCCCACCCGGATGACTTCTGCGTTCGATTGCTTCATTTTTTCCTTGCCTTTCCGGGGCAAATCTGGTAATATAAAAAGGCAGACTGCCCCTATGTGCGACGATATTCGTGCGTCTGTAACGATCTCCAAGCGTTTGCAGACGCTTGGGGGAATGGCCGCTTCGGTGCTTGCAGGCACCGGGGCGGTTTTTGTTTATGCGGGTACGCTCAGCTCATACAGCTTATGAGGAGCAATGCCCTGGCCGTGGAGCCATTCAATGCCGACTCCTCCGGGGAGCAGGGATACGGAGCAGAAATAGGCTGTGTCCTTCAGCTCTCCAAACCAGGAGCCGGTGATACAGGGAGCAAGGACAATTTGTAAAAACTGACAATTGACAATTTGATAGTTCTAGCATATACTGTGTGTAAGCTAACTTGTGAAGGATGAAAGCTGGGTTCCCGAATGGGAGTAGGCGTTTTGCTTAGAATTCCCAAGCTCCTGGGGTTAGCTTTATTTTTTTACCTTTATTTTCAGATTATCAATGATATTGGCGGGATCTTTCTCAATTTCGGCTACAATGAAGTCAATGGCCAGCATAGAATAGCCGTAGGTTGGAGATTTGTTGACTGTATAAGTATAGCACAACTTTTTGTCATCTTTGATATGATAATACTTACAAAACAGTGAGAAGTGATATGTGTTGAACTCGATTGGAACTCCCTTTTGCAGAAGAGTGAGTCCTTTGCGTTTGAGACGATTCTTAATTTCTTGGATGCATTTCTTTGTATTGTATTTGTGCGTCTCACTGGGGTCTTTCAGTTCTTTGATGATTTGAACACCGGCCGTTGCATCCTTTTCAATATGGAGGATATCCGTTGCTTTTGACTTGTCTTTCGTGAGATAATGGAGATGTTCAATCCGGATTGCGTATGTGTTATTGTTTTCAGCAATCTCCTCGGAGAGGGTTTCATTGGAAGCGATAAGCCGCTCAGAAATTTGTCCTGGGTATTTTGCACGAAGTTCGGTCTCATTGAGAGCTTTCATGCTGACGGATAATGTCAGGAAATTCTGGGGGACAAGCTTGGTAATGTCAATATTATGAAACTCCTGCATTTTCTCTGTATAATTTAGAACGCATGCTTGGAACAGGGGAACGTAGAGCATCTCATACTCTTCAACAATGAAATGTGTACTTGTGTTTCTGAGTTCAATAATACGCATAAGGTTTTTGTAAATGGGTGAATGCTCATTTGTGAAAACCATCTTTATGCAGTTTTCAAGGGTTTTAGTTCTAGACGGGTTATCCTTGTAATAAATTGCGTCGATTCCCTGCGTGTTAATGATTCGTGCTTTTAACATCAACTCCCATGCGTTGCAGATAAAAAAGCTAAATCCTTCGACGCGATAGCGGATGGAGGGTTTGTTATAGACCTCAATTGCCATCAAGAAAGCTTCCTGCGATTTGCTTAAAAGCCGCTGAGCTAAAGGCTCGTTTTCCATATTTACTCCTTTCTGTTACTGCCCTGGCGCCCATTGCGCCGGGGCTTTTTATGTTGTCAGCCATTTCATGCGGAAACATACTTGTTTGATGCTTCAGAGCTGTACCTGCGGTCTGCCCTGGTTTTCGAAATAATCGATGGTGGCCTTCAGGGCATCGGCACGGGCAATTTCGCCGGCCCCACGGAGTTCAGCTTCAAGAGACTGGGGCGTCTTACCTGCGCGGATGAGTTCCCGCTTCCAGACGGCGTAGATTGCCGGCGTGGCTTCAGGGTGTACTTCCATGTTCTGCCTCCTTAAATTACTCGACTCAAAAATTGCACGGCCCGGCCGACGATCTCAGCGTTTTCCTGTTCACCGCGGATAATGATAGGTGGGTACATTGGATTCTCGGAGCGCAGCTCCAGATAGTCGGAGCCGTGGTAAATGCGTTTGAGGGTGTATTCCTCTCCGACACGGACCACGCCAATCTGACCGTCTGGTACTTCGCCTTCTTTGACAAAGACGGTATCACCGTCGAAGATCCGGGCATTGATCATACTGTCACCAACGCACTGGAAGACAAAGTCGGCGTCAATATCCGCCGGTGCCAGGACGGAGGCATCCTCCAGGGGCTTGAAAAGAGGCTGGCCGCAGGCTGTGCCGCCCAGAACCTGCCAGCGCTTCATGGCGGGGAGGGGATGAATGTTTGTGGAAGTGGGGATAGCCTCAATCTCTCTTCTTGCAATGTCCTGAAATATTATATCAGAGGCAGTGTCGAAATCTGCGATGGATAGCGGAGAAACACCAAGTGCGAGTGAAATCTTTATCAATCGGTCGGTTGGTATTTTTTCAGTTTGCCCCGTTGCATATCGTTGCAATGCTGATTTTGGTATGCCGGTTTTCTGAGATAATTCCCCATATGATATATTTTTCTCTTTTAGAAGATTGAGAATACGCATGGATGTCTCATTCATGATATCACACCTTTCCACAGGTATAATACAACATGCGTCCCAAAAATGCAATACAGTTTCCAAAAAAATTTTCAAATCGTCCCAAAAAAGAGTTGACATATAAATGAGCATGTGCTAGTATAAAGGCGTCCCGAAATTGAGACGAACGGAGGTGAGTACGGTGACAGGTAATAAGTTGAAAGGGAAGATTGCTGAAGCGGGGTATTCGCAGAGGTCATTAGCTGAAGCACTTGGTATGTCAAAAAATACGCTAAACTCTAAGGTAAATGGGAAAATCCCGTTTAATACTGTGGAGATTCAGCAGATTTGCGCGAGACTGGGGATTCACGATCTTCAGGAGAAGGCATCTATTTTTTTAGACCAATCGTCCCAAAAATAGGACGAATATACTGAAGCCGGGAGGTGAAACATTCATTGGAAATCACACTGCGGGCGGCTCGAGTAAATGCCGGACTGACGCAAGAGCAGGTGCAGGAGCGGCTGGGCATTTCCAGAAGCACGCTCCACAGGATCGAGACCGGGAAGAGTTCCCCGAAGTACAAGACCCTCTGCGATCTGTGCCGGCTTTACGGCATATCGACCGAGATTATCAAAAAAGAATAGAGCAGGATGGTGGTGCATCCTGCTCAGCTGGGAGAGCTTATTTCTTTTTGCTGGGCTTTGTCTGGGCCAGAGCGCTGCCAGCGACGCTCTTGGATGTTGCACTATAGCGGCCATCGTTCAGAATTTTAGACGCTTTCGATGCAACAGTGTGGCTGGTCTGCTTCATGTTCTGTTTCGCCATCGCATGTCCTCCTTTCGTTCGGGATGCTTCTATTATACTACATATTGTGTCATTAGCAAGTCTTGACCACTACATATAGTGTAAACATTCTATGAACATATATTCGAGAACGTGAAATGCGCGAAATTGAATCAGGTGAAAATCAAGAATTTCGGAGGTGAACACATGGAAAAAAGTAAGTACGAAGAAATTGATGAAAAGCTCAAAGGAGTGAAAACCCTTGCGGAAGCCAGGGAACGACTGACTGATGAAGAATTGGTTTACTACCTTCTGTATGACTACGATAGCGAATGTCTCAAGAAAGGCGATGAACGCTTGATCTCCGGCATCATCCGCGTAATTGCGGAAGATGAACCTTCCTTCAGGCGTTCGGTTGAACTCCTCGACGCAGCAAAGCATATTTTGGGAATCTTGTGCCGCTTGACCTTCTGATGAAACAGAACATCATCATGTGATACGAAAGGAGCAAATGCCATGGACAAAGATTTCTGGCAATTCTATTTTCTCGGGGTTTTCGTATCAGTGCTCATAATCGTAGCATTCCGGTTGCTAATTGCACGATGAGCCCCCAAGAATGGTTGTTGCCACACCCGCAAGGAATCCCCAGAATCTGTGCAGCCACGTTCCCTTCATTCATCCGGGTACGGCGGCGTCTGAATGAATTATAAGGTGAAAAATCCGGAAAATCAACAACAGGAGGTAAACACAATGGCCTATCAACCAATGAGCTGCTGCGATTTCCTGACCCAGCTCAGGCAGCCCGTGACGGAAAAAGACCGGGAGCTGGGCAAAGAGATCGTGAAGATCCTGACCGAAGCGAAATGCACCTATACGGAGAGCTTCCGGGTGCTGAACTTCACATCGGAATGCATCGAGCGCGCCATGATCGCCGGGGACAGGGATTTGAGAAATCTGTGACCAGTGAAAGAATCTGTCGCATGATGGTCAAAAAACCGGAAATCAACAAGGAGGTACATAATGTTCAATATTGAAAAGCTGATGCAGGTGTTGTCTGAGATCTTTTCGGACAAGTACGGCGTTCAGATTACCTTTACGGCTACGCCGAAGGAAAAGAAGGAGGCGAAGGAAGCATGAACCCCGAGGAAATGGCAAAGGCCATGGCTCAATACAGGGTCATGGCGGAGCAGCTGCGGCGGGCCAGGCGGGCGGTGGAGCAGCTTCAGAAGGAAAACGCGGCCCTGAAAAAGGAATGCGAGGCCCTGCGGAAGGAGCAGAGCGAGGCGGCCCGGCTCTTTGATCTGGAAAACGAGGGCTTTTTCGCCATCGTCCACCAGAATTACAGCCAGTCTCAGAAGCGCTGCACAAAGGTGGAGGTATATCACTTTGAGTGACTGGGACGAAGAAGAAAAGTACCGGGCGGTCAGCGGTGCGCTGACGGTGCTGATCGGCATCGGCAATATGGCGCTTCTGCTGCT
Organism: Pseudoflavonifractor sp. MSJ-30; assembly: GCF_018918045.1. Classification (GTDB taxonomy): domain Bacteria; phylum Bacillota; class Clostridia; order Oscillospirales; family Oscillospiraceae; genus Faecousia. The sequence continues at coordinate 17,458 of NZ_JAHLPU010000056.1, read as the reverse complement.
GGCCGCCCTGACACGGGCATGAAAAAGCCGCATCTGGAGTTGGCGCTCCGGATACGGCAAGGGAAAAAGGATTACAGGTCTAGTATAGGCCATAAGAAAGGAAAAGTCAAATGACTTGTTTGGAAAAAATCACCGCTGCCCAGAAGGGCCTGGAGGGGACCGACGCCTTCATGGCCGGGGAGCAGCTGAAGGAAATCTGCCGGGACGCCGCCTGCGCGGAGCTGGTGGCCAGGGATCTGGACGTGAAGGGCATGAGCCTCCCGGACTGCGCCGCCAAAATCAAAGCCTATGCCGATAAGCACCGGGTGAAGGGGAGCAGCTGCGTTTGCGTCCCGCCGGATGTGGCGGAGGGGATCATCCGGGAGTTCTACGGCCTGCCGGGCAGGGGGCAGGAGGCGGCGCCGCAGCCGGCGCCCAAGAGCGGCTTTCTGGATCTGGAGGACTTTCTGTGATGGATCGGGAAGCCTTTGCGGAGCTGCTGCCGGAAGAAGCCCCCTACAACCTGATTTCCTGGGTCCGGGAAACCCAAAGCGGAGAACTCGGCGGCAGCGCCTACACGGTGTACCGCTGCGAACGGGCTGCCGGAGAGGCGTCCATGGAAGACCTCTTTGAGAATCGGATCCGCGGCAGGAACATCTGGGCCACGGCCTGCACCTGTACGGAATGCGGGGAAGTATGGCTTACCCGGAAGGGGGCTACGGCGGATTCCTTCTTCGTTATGGAAGGGGAGGACGGGGGCATCTACACGGCGGATCCGGAAATGACCCAGGAGGACGCCTACGCCTACATGGACATGGAGGTCACGGAGGGTGACGGCCTGTGCTGCCCCATCTGTGGAGAAGAGACCATCGTCATGCGGGCAAAGACCATCGGAAACGGAAAAACCAAGCGCTTGCAGATTGCGGAGCTGACCAACATCGATGGCTGCACGACCATTCTCTACTGGCTGGCGGAGAACCACATCACCCAGTACGGCGCGTGGCTGGAGCTGGCGCCCCGGTACGCCTACGCGCTGGACGAAAAGGGGAAGATCAGGGCTTTCTCTCACCGGCAATCCGGCGGCTATGCCATGGACGCCCCCAGCCTGAAGTGGCGGCCTGTGAAAAAATTCGCAGACAAGTGGAATGCCCTCTACTACGACTGGCAGAGCATCAATGGCCGGAAAGGGGGCTCTGTAGGCTGGCCCAGGGTGCCGGAGGACATGGCCGGGACCACCGGCGAGAAGACCGGCCTGGCGGGGTACTGGGCAGCAGTCAACGGGGAGCTGCCCCTGCAATACCTGAAGCTCTGGCAGAAGTGTCCGGCGGTGGAAAATCTGGTATACGCCGGATTCCACAAACTGTTGGAAAGCATAATCGCAACCGCCTTCAACTATGGCTATGATCTAGCCACGGAGGCAGGCAAGACGCTGGACCTGACCAGACGAAAGCCTCACGAGCTGATGCGGCTGTCCAAAGAGGATTACAGATCCGTTGACCACAGCGTCAGACCCGGGGAGCTGCGGCTGTTCCAGAGATTCCGGACCTTGGAGCCGGGATCGGATGCCGGAAAGCTATGGGCCAGAGTCCGGGGAGGAGCCGGGGAGGCGCTGCTTGACCAGATCGAGCGTTACGGCGGCAGTCTGGACCGCTACGACAGGTACTTTGAAAAGCAGGGACTGGATATTCGAAGCATCGGCCTGCTGGCGGATGCCAGGAAATTCGCCCAGGAGGCCCATCCCCGGCAGAAGCTGACGGAGGAGGAACTGTGGCCCCAGCGTTTGCAGCAGACCCATGACCGGCTCAGTGAGGCCCGGCTTCTCCGGCTGGATGCGGGCAAGTCTCAGAAGCTGCAAGCGGGCTTCGATGCGGTGCTTCAGACCTACGGCGGTCTTCAATGGACAGACGGAGATCTGGAGATCCTGTTGCCGAAAAGCAATCTGGAGCTTGTCCGGGAGGGGCAGGTCCTGCGGCACTGCGTAGGCGGCTATGGAAACGAACACGCCAAGGGGGAGAAGATCATCCTCTTTGTCCGGCGCCACCGGCGGCCGGAGCGCAGCTACTATACGTTAAATATCTCTTTTGCCGATGACCAGCCCCGGGAAATTCAGCTTCACGGCTACGGAAATGAACGTCACGGGAAGAACAAGCAGCACAGCCACAAGATCCCCGCCAGAGTCCGCGCCTTTGTGGACCGGTGGGAACGTGAAATTCTTGTCCCATGGTTTATACACCAGAAAAAGGAGAAAAGCGCATGAATGCAATCACGAAAACCCGGAGCCTGGAAACAGTCACCGCGGAAATCATTACCATCACCGCCCATGTCCGCAGAGAGGTCCTCTCGGGAGCTTTGGAGCTGGGGCGCCGACTGGTGGAGGCCAAGGAGCTGGTTCCCCGCGGCGAATGGGGGAAGTATCTGGAGGAGCAGGTGGCCTTCTCCGCCAGCCAGGCCGGGAACTTTATGCGGCTGTACAACGAGTACGGCGACAAGCAGGAAAGCCTCTTCGGCGGCGGCCTTCAGGCCATTGAGAATCTGTCTGTCACCAGTGCCATCCGGCTGCTGTCCCTGCCTGCCGATGAACGGGAGGCCTTTGTGGAGGAGAACGACGTTTCTGAGATGACCACCCGGGAGCTGGAGAAGGCTATCCGGGAGCGGAACGAGGCCCGAGAGGCACAGAAAAACGCCGAGGAAGCCGCCAAGGCTTCTTCGGACGCTCTGCAAAAGGCGGAGACGGATGCCGCGGAAGCGAAACAGAGGGCCGCGGCACTGGATAAAAAGCTGTTGGATGCCCAGAAGGATGCCCGGAAGGCCCGTGAGGCGCTGGAACGGCAGAAGACAGCCCCCACGGTTCCAGATGACCTGATGGCCAGAATCCGGCAGGACGCGGAAAAGACAGCCGCGGAAGCGTCCGCAAAGGAGGCGGCGGACAAGCTCCGGAAGCTGGAGGATGCCCGTGCCATGGCGGAGAAGAAGGCCGCTGCCGCGGAGGCGGCTCTGGAAGAGGCCCGGAGGCAAAGCGCCTTTCAGGATCCCCAGGCGGCGGTGTTCAAGGTTCTCTTCGGCCAGGTTCAGGAGGACTTCAATCAGATGTTTTCGGCGTTGGGGAAGGTACAGGATCCGGCGTTGGCGGAAAAGCTCCGTGGGGCTGTCCAAAAGCTCCTGGAGAGCTTGGAGGGGAGGGCTGGTGCCTGATGGCGACGCCGGCAGCCTATCAGGGCATGCGGTATTACCGCTGCTGCCTGAACTGTCCAAGCCGGAAAGGTGCCTGCTCTGACCGCTGTGCGGATTACCAGATCGCAAAGGCGTTTAAGGCGGCGGAGCAGGCAGAGATCAAACAGACGGAACCGTTCCGCGGGAGACGCAGGAACGTGAACGGGCGAAAATAACAACAGGAGGAGCAATATGGAATCTGTCAAAATTTCCAGCCTGGAGCTGGAAAACGTAAAGCGGATCAAGGCTGTCCGTCTGGTGCCCACGGAGAAGGGGCTGACGGTAATCGGCGGGAACAATGGACAGGGGAAGACCTCTGTGCTGGATGCCATTGCCTGGGCTCTGGGCGGGGACCGGTACCGGCCCAGTACACCGAACCGGGAGGGTAGCGTGGTGCCGCCCCGGATCCGGATTGAGCTGTCAAACGGTCTGGTGGTGGAGCGGGCCGGGAAGAACTCCGCCCTGAAGGTCACGGACCCCGCAGGTCAGCGGGGCGGCCAGCAGCTGCTGAACAGCTTCGTGGAGGAGCTGGCTCTGAATCTGCCCAAGTTCATGGAGGCATCCGGGAGGGAAAAAGCCGACACCCTGCTGAAGATCATCGGCGTGGGGGACCGGCTGTATACTCTGGACCGGGAGGAAAAGCAGCTGTACAACCAGCGCCTTGCCATCGGCCGGATTGCCGACCAGAAGGGAAAGTTCGCCCGGGAGCTGCCCTTCTATGAGGGTCTTCCGGAAGCGCCGGTTTCGGCTCTGGAGCTGATTCAGCGGCAGCAGGAGATTCTTCTGCGTAATGCCGACAACCAGCGGAAACGGGACAGGGTGCAGCAGATTGCCGGGGATCTGGCGCTGGGCATTCAGGAAATGGCCCAGCTGGAGGGGCAGATTAAGGCCCTTCTGGAGAAGAAGACCCAGCTGCAATACAATCTGGATCGGCTGAAAGAGGACCTGGAGGACGCCCGGAAATCCGCACGGGACCTTCAGGATGAATCCACCGCCCAGCTGGAGGAGGATCTGCGGAACATCGAGACCATCAATATCAAGATCCGGGCCAATCTGGACAGGGACAAGGCAGAGGAGGAAGCCCAAGGCTACCAGGAGCAGTACGACAAGCTCACCGGAGACATTGAAAGGACCCGGCAGGACCGCATGGACCTGCTGCGGGGCGCCCGGATGCCCCTGCCGGAACTCTCCGTAGAAGAGGGGGAGCTGACCTATAAGGGCAAGCGCTGGGACGGCATGAGCGCCAGCGAACAGCTGCGGGTCTCCACCGCCATTGTCCGGGAGCTGAACCCCAAGTGCGGCTTTGTGCTGCTGGACAAGCTGGAGCAGATGGATATCTCCACCCTGCGGGACTTTGGTATTTGGCTGGAAAGCCAGAATCTGCAAGCAATTGCGACCCGCGTCTCTACCGGCGGGGAGTGCAGCGTCATCATTGAGGACGGAAGCGTAGAGGCGGAGCCTCTGCCGGACCTGCCGCGTATGCCGCTTGAGAAATGGAAGGAAGGTGTATTTTAATGTTGAATATTTCCAGCGGGAGAATCCGGAAGCCTCAGAAGGTGGTCATCTACGGGCCGGAGGGCATCGGTAAGACCACCTTTGCCGCCCGGTTCCCGGATCCGGTGTTCATTGACACCGAGGGCAGTACATACCACATGGACGTGAAGCGCACCAGCAAGCCCCAGTCCTGGCAGGAGCTTATGGATCAGGTGCGGCAGATCGCCGGAAGCCCCGGCGTCTGCAAGACTCTGGTGCTGGACACGGCGGACTGGGCAGAGATGATCTGCGCCGCCTCTGTGGTCAGCAAGTACCAGAAGAAGAGCATTGAGGACTTCGGCTACGGCAAGGGCTATACCTATTTGCAGGAGGAATTCGGCAAGCTCCTGAACACCCTGACGGAGGTCATCAACGCCGGTATGAACGTGGTGCTGACGGCCCACGCCAAAATGCGGAAGTTCGAGCAGCCCGATGAGATGGGCGCCTATGACCGCTGGGAGATGAAGTTGAGCAAGCAGGTGGCCCCCATGGTGAAGGAGTGGGCGGACATGGTGCTTTTCGCCAACTACAAGACCTATGTGGTGGCGGCGGACGACAAAGGCAAGAAGCACAAGGCCCAGGGAGGCAAACGGGTGATGTACACTGCACACCACCCCTGCTGGGACGCCAAGAACCGCCACGACCTGCCGGAGGAGCTGCCGCTGGACTATGCCGCCATAGCCCAGTGCATCCCCGGAGACGGTTCACCCGCCCCGGCAGATATTCCCGCCCCGGCAGCCGTCCCCGCCCCTGTGGAAGTTCCGGCGCCCCCGCGGGAGCCGCCCCGGCCAACGCCGCGGCAAGAGGAAAATCGGGAAGAAAAGCAGCCCCGGCAAGCATCGCCCTCCGGGCCCGCGCCTGAGGCGCCTCCGGCCCCGCCTGCGGAGCCTGCCCCTGCGGGAGTACCGCCAAGGGTTCAGGTGCTGATGGATTCCGGCGGCATTACGGAGCAGGAGCTGCGGGACGTGATTGCCTGGAAGGGGTACTTCACCACGGATACCCCGTGGAGCGTTATGGAGGATATAGGCTTTGTTGACGGATGGATCCTGCCGTTCTGGCCTACGATTCTGGAAATGGCCAGTGCTATGCGCAGTGGTGAAGATTTATCGAGATTTCAGTAATTGAAGGAGGATATGGAAATGAGTGAATATCAGAACGCGGCCCATGAGATCGGCTGGGACGACCAGATCAGCGTTGACGGTGAGCAGTATGTGGTTCTGGAAGAGGGAGATTATGACTTTACGGTGACCGGTTTTGAACGTGGGAGGTTCCCCGGTTCGGCGAAGATCCCCGCCTGTAATAAGGCAGTGCTGACCCTGACGGTGTATGCCCCGGAGGGTACGGCCAATGTGAAATATGACCTGATCCTCTGGTCCAGTCTGGAGTGGAAGATCTCCGCGTTCTTCCGGGCTATTGGCCAGAAGAAGAGCGGCGAGGCCTTTGTGCCCAAATGGAACCAGGTGGTTGGTTCCAAAGGCCGGGCCCACTTCAAGCCCCGGAAGTACAGCACCCGGGACGGGGAGGAGCGCACGGCCAACGATGTGGCCAGCTTCTACGACGCGGAGACGGCCCCCGCCGCGCCGCAGCAGACCTGCGCCCAGCCTCAGAGCGGCGGCGCTGCCTGGCAGGGTAAATTCTGATGGAGCTGCGGCCCTATCAGATCGAGGCTGTTCAGGCGGTACAGGATCAGTGGCGGGAGGGAAACCGGCGCACGCTGCTGGTCCTACCCACCGGGGCGGGCAAGACCATTGTGTTCTGCAAGCTGACCGAGGGGCAGGTCCGAACCGGCGCCCGGGTGCTTATCATGGCCCACCGGGGGGAACTGCTGGAGCAGGCGGCGGACAAGCTCTACAGATCCACAGGCCTACGAAGCGCCACGGAAAAGGCGGAGGAAAGCTGCCTTGGCAGCTGGTATCGGGTGGTGGTCGGTTCCGTCCAGAGCTTGCAGCGGCCCAGCCGACTGGAGAAGTTCCCGGAGGACTACTTCGATACCATCATTGTGGATGAGGCCCACCATGTACTCTCCGACGGTTATCAGCGGGTTATGGAGCACTTTCCGGATGCCAACGTGCTGGGCGTCACCGCCACCCCGGACCGGGGAGATATGCGCAATCTGGGCCAGTTTTTCGACAGCCTCGCCTATGAGTACACCATGGTCCGGGCCATCCGGGAAGGGTATCTGTGCCCCATCAAGGCAGAGACCATCCCTCTGAAGCTGGACCTCTCCGGCGTTGCCGTCCAGTCCGGGGACTTCCGGGCCAGCGATCTGGACACGGCCCTGGACCCCTATCTGGAGCAGATCGCCCGGGAGATGGACGCCAGATGCCGGGAGCGGAAGACCGTAGTCTTCCTGCCTCTTGTGAAGACCAGCCAGAAGTTCCGGGATATCCTTTGCGGGGCAGGCTTCCGGGCGGCGGAGGTCAACGGCGAGAGCCAGGACCGGGCCCGGGTGCTTCAGGACTTCGCCGAGGGAAAATACAATGTGCTCTGCAACTCCATGCTGCTGACGGAAGGCTGGGACGACCCAACCGTTGACTGCGTGGTTGTGCTGCGGCCCACCAAGGTCCGGTCTCTCTACTGCCAGATGGTGGGCCGGGGAACCCGGCTGTCTCCCGCCACAGGCAAGACCCAACTGCTTTTGCTGGACTTCCTCTGGCACACGGAGCGCCATGAGCTGTGCCACCCGGCTTCCCTGATCTGCGAGAATGAAGAGGTGGCCCGGAAGATGACCGAGGACATTGCCGAGACCGGCGGGCCCGTGGACCTCATCGAGGCGGAGCAGACCGCAAGGGAGGACGTTGTCGCCCAGCGGGAAGAGACGCTGGCCAAGAAGCTGGAGGAGCAGCGGCGGAAGAAGCACCGTCTGGTGGATCCCCTGCAATATGAGATGTCCATTCAGGCCGAGGACCTTTCGGGCTATGTGCCTTCCTTCGGCTGGGAAATCGGACCGCCCTCGGACAAGCAGGTGCAGACTCTGGAGAAACTGGGGATCAACCCGGATGAAATTCAGTGTGCCGGCAAGGCGGCTCTGCTGCTGGATAAGCTGGAAAAGCGCCGCAGCGAGGGCCTGACCACGCCAAAACAGATCCGCTGCCTGGAGCGGTACGGCTTCCAGCATGTAGGCCAGTGGACTTTCGAGGCCGCAAAGAAGATGATCGACCGGGTCGCCGCAGCCGGGTGGCGGGGCGCACCCAGAGGGGTAGACCCGAAGACATACGATTGGAGGACAAATGGAACAGCTGAATCTGGCTGAGGTGCTGCAAAGCATTGACCCGGCGGCACTGAACTATCAGGATTGGGTCAACGTAGGCATGGCTCTGAAGCAGGAAGGCTACCCCTGCGAGGTCTGGGACAGCTGGTCCCAGAGGGACAGCCGGTACCATGCGGGAGAATGCGCGCGGAAGTGGCGGGGCTTCAACGGCAGCGCTGCCCCCGTCACCGGCGGAACCATCGTCCAGCTGGCCAGGGAGCAGGGCTGGGGCGGCGGCTCTTCCGGCCATGAGCTGGGCTGGAACGATGAGATTCGGGATGATCTGGTGGTCGTGGACAAGTCCTGGCTGGAAAGCCGGGAGGTCCGGGAGCCTGCCCAGTGGCACCCCGCCCGGCAGCTCATTACATACCTGGAAACGCTGTTCGAGGCAGGGGAGAACGTGGGCTATGTCACGGAGAGCTGGGAGAAGGAGGACAAGGACGGTCTCCGTTACCTGCCCACCAAGGGCAGCTTTGACCGGACCGCCGGGCAGCTCATTGAGGCTCTGAGCCGGTGCGGGGACGATATCGGCTCCGTGCTGGGGGACTACAAGCCGGAGGCGGGGGCTTGGATCCGCTTCAATCCTCTGGACGGCAAGGGCGCCAAGGATGAGAACGTGACGGAATTCCGCTACGCGCTGGTGGAAAGCGACAATATGCCCATCGAGCAGCAGAACGCCATGATCCGGGAGCTGGAGCTGCCCATTGCCTGTCTGGTCTACAGCGGCGGCAAGAGTCTCCACGCCATTGTCCGCATTGACGCGGCGGACAAGACGGAATACCGCAGCCGGGTGGACTACTTATATAATGTATTGCAGAAGAACGGCATGGTGGTGGACACCCAGAACAAAAACCCCTCCAGACTGTCCCGGATGCCTGGCGTTATCCGCAACGGCAGGAAGCAGTTCATTGTAGATACCAACATCGGCAGGAAGAGCTGGAACGAGTGGAAGGAATGGATCGAGAGCGTCAATGACAATCTCCCGGAGTTTGAGAGCCTGAGCGACTGCTGGAACGATCTGCCGGAGCTGGCCCCCTGCCTAATCGATGGGGTCCTGCGGCAGGGCCACAAGATGCTGATCGCCGGCCCCTCCAAGGCGGGCAAGTCCTTCGCCCTGATCGAGCTGTGCATTGCCATTGCCGAGGGCCGGAAGTGGCTCCAGTGGCGGTGCGCCAAGGGCCGGGTGCTGTATGTGAATCTGGAGCTGGACCGGGCCAGCTGCCTGCACCGGTTCAAGGATGTGTATGAGGCCATGCAGTGGCCCATTACCTCCATTGGAAATATCGATATCTGGAATCTTCGGGGAAAGAGCTTGCCCATGGACAAGCTGGCCCCCAAACTGATCCGGCGGGCCATGAAGCAGAACTATATCGCCGTGGTCATCGACCCCATTTACAAGATCATCACCGGAGACGAGAACAGCGCCGACCAGATGGCCGCTTTCTGCAACCAGTTCGACAAGGTCTGCACGGAGCTGGGCTGCGCGGTGATCTACTGCCACCACCACTCCAAGGGCGCTCAGGGCAGCAAGAAGTCCATGGACCGGGCGTCCGGTTCCGGCGTGTTCGCCCGGGACCCGGACGCCATGCTGGATCTGGTGGAGCTGGAGCTGACCCCGGAGATCATCGAGCAGCAGCAGAACGCCGCGGCAGCGAAAGCATGGCTGGAGTGGATCCGTCTGCGGGAGCCTACGCTGATGAACAAGGTCTCTCAGGACGATGAATGCAGCCCTGCGGCTCTGGAACGGATCGTGCGGAACAGCCTGCCCCTCTGGATGTGCGAGGGGGCCATGGATCACGTCCGTAAGGTCCGGGAGGCGGCGGGGGCCTATACCGGCTGGCGGGTGGAGGGCACGCTGCGGGAGTTTCCCAAGTTCAAGCCCGTGGATCTGTGGTTCCGCTACCCTGTGCACCAGCTGGATGAGAGCGGCATTCTGGGGGATCTGGACGCGGACGGCGGCCAGCCAAACTGGAAGAAGGCCAACCATTCCCGGAAGAAAAATGCCGCTGACCAGCGGCAGGAGAAGACCCGGAAATATGCCGATGCCGTGGCCAACGCCTGCGCCGGAGAGGCCCCCACAACGGCGGATATCATCCAATACTTCGCCGGAACAGGCCGGGAGGTCAAGCCGGACACCGTGAGAAAAGACCTCAATAAGTTGGGTTTTTCCCTGAATTCGGAAAAACGCTGGGTGAAGGTCATTGAGCCGATTTCGCAGGACGGAACAGAGAATTCCTGATGCGTCCCGTGTGCGGATTCAGCAGGACGGAACAGGAAAATTTCTATTGCATCCCGTGGCAAATCAGGCGGGACGGAATAGGAAAAATCCTGTTCAATCCCGGCGGGACGGAATAGGTCCCCCCTACGGGGGGAGTGTACGTGTACCGTCCCGCACGGGATGGAGTGGGATGGGCTTCAGACTCAGCCCATCCCACCATACCCGCACGGTACGGGACGATCCGCGAAAATCCCGATGTGAAAAAAGTTGGAAAATCGGAGGTGTTGAAAAAATGATGATTCAATTCTTTCTTCCCATGGTGCCGCCTACGGTGACGCATCAGGAAAAGCAGGTGGCCGTGGTAAGCGGCAAGCCCAGATTCTATGAGCCGGCAGAGCTGAAGGCTGCCCGGGTCAAGCTGCGGGACGCACTGGCGCCTTTCCGCCCGGGGGAGCCAATGAAGGGCGGCGTGGGGCTGTATGTGAAGTGGTGCTTCCCCAGAGGCCGCCACCCGGACGGCAGCTACCGGATCACGAAGCCGGACACGGACAATTTGCAGAAGCTCCTCAAGGACGTAATGACGGGCCTGGGCTTCTGGGAAGACGACGCCCGTGTGGCCTTTGAGCTGGTGGAGAAGTTCTGGGCTGAGGTGCCGGGGATCTTCATCCGTGTGGAGACGCTGCCATGACGGACTACACTCTGGATGTGCTGGAGGATATGGCCATCCGGCAGGAGCCTATCCCGGAGATGAAGAGCCAGGCGAAGATTTTGCTCTATGAGTCCTTCCGGAATCTCTACTGGTACGCCCGGCAGTACGGCCTCAGCCAGGAGCAGGGGAAGCAGGAGAAGCAGCGCATCCTGGACGGCTACCGCATGAACAAGTTCCTGGAGGAACTGAACGAGAGCACAAGTGCCATGTGGCAGCGCATTGAACTGGCCTCCACAGCCTACCGGAAGGCTCCCGGCGTGGAGACCGCGGACGCCCTTCTGGAGGCCATCTACAACGTGAAGCGGAAGCTTCCGGAGAAGGGGGCCTGCGGTGATGGATGACCGGGAAGCGTTGGAGTGCATGAAGAGACTGCGGGAGTTCTGCCGGCGCCAGCGCATTTGCCGAGAGTGCATCTTCCACCTGCGGGAGCCTGGATGCTGGACGTGCCAGCTGAAAAGACTGGACCTGTTTGATATGCAGGAAATCAAGGCAAATTTGGAATTCAAGAGGGGCGGGTGAAGTCGTTGGACGTCAAAGAATTCTTTCAGCAGATCCGGCATATCGACAGCCAGATCAACGGGAAGATGGAGCAGCTGGATCGGATGAAGGCTTTGGCCACCAAAGTCACCGCGGCGATGTCCGAGGCCGGCGCAAGGACCTCCGGCCCGTCCCGGGGAATGGAGAACACCATAGACAAGATCATTGCGCTCCAGGAGGAGCTGAACGCCGACATTGACCGGTATGTAGATCTGAAGCGTGCGGCGAACGGCATCATTGGCCGGATTGAAAATGAGAAGTACCGCCGTGTGCTGGAGAGCCGTTACCTGCTGGGCAAGACCTGGGAGACCATTGCCGATGAAATGGGGATGACCTGCCAGGGTGTGCTGAAGCTCCATGGAAGAGCCTTGCAGGAAGCAGAAAAAATTTTCCCGGCATTTCTTGAAAAGTTGCTGGAAGTTTAGTATCTTCCTGTGATAGGATTAAACTGCCGAAGTGAATAAACAGGATTCCTTCCTGAACCGCCCCGGGTTTACCTCCTGCTCTGGGCGGTTCTATTTTACGCAGAAAGCAAGGTGACAGCCGTGGCGAAGCTGACGGACAAGCAGAGGCGCTTTTGTGACGAGTATCTGGTGGACGCCAACGCCACGGCCGCCGCAATCAGAGCTGGTTACTCGAAGCGGACGGCAGCCTCCATCGGCGCCGAAAACCTTATAAAACCTGATATCAAAAACTACATTGCCCGGCGCATGGCGGAGAAGGAAGCGGAGCTGATCGCCGATCAGGACGAGGTGCTCCGGTATCTGACCTCTGTCATGCGGGGCCGGTCCCGGTCCTCTGTGGTGGTTGTGGAGAACGTGGGGGACTATATGAGCGAGGCCCGGGAGATGGAGAAGGGACCGGACGAAAAGGAGCGGCTGAAGGCCGCGGAGCTGCTGGGCAGGCGGCACAACCTGTTCAGCGAAAAGGTGAAGGTGGATGTGAATCTGCCGGTGGTGATTTCGGGGGCGGATGATCTTGAAGACTGAGACTGTGAATATCTCCCTGCCGGAGACTGTGGGCAGGGGCTACGGCACCTTCTGGCGGTTCCGCGGCCGCTACAGGGTGGTCAAGGGAAGCCGGGCCTCCAAGAAGTCCAAAACGACGGCCCTTTGGTATATCGTGAACATGATGAAATACCCCGAGGCCAACACACTGGTGGTCCGAAAGACCTTCCGCACGCTGAAGGACAGCTGCTTCACGGAGCTGAAATGGGCGGTGCACCGGCTGAAGGTGGACGCCTGGTGGGAGTTCCGGGAAAGCCCTCTGGAGGCCACCTATCTGCCCACAGGGCAGAAAATCTATTTCCGCGGGCTGGATGACCCCTTAAAGGTCACGTCCATTACGGTGGACGTGGGCGTGCTCTGCTGGGCGTGGCTGGAAGAAGCCTACGAAGTCATGAAGGAAGATGACTTCAACGTTCTGGATGAATCCATCCGTGGTGAATGCCCGGAAGGGCTGTTCAAGCAGTGGACAATTACCTTCAATCCGTGGAATGAGCATCACTGGCTGAAAAAGCGGTTTTTTGACGCGCCGCCGGATCCTGACGTGCTGGCAATCACCACGAACTATATGTGCAACGAGTGGCTGGACGCCGGGGATATCAAGGTCTTCGAGGATATGAAGAAGCGGAATCCCCGGCGCTACGCCGTGGCGGGTCTGGGTGGCTGGGGGATCGTGGACGGTCTGGTCTATGAGAACTGGCGGGAAGAAGCCTTCGACATCGACCAGACGCGGCGGAAAGGCGGCATTGTGTCCGCCTTTGGTCTGGACTTCGGTTACACAAACGACCCTTCAACGCTTTTCTGCGGTCTGCTGGACCAGAAGGAAAAGCGTTTGTTCGTGTTTGACGAAATGTACGAAAAGGGGCTTTCCAACAAGCGCATTGCCGAGACGATTCAGGGCATGGGCTACGGCAAGGAAAGAATCACAGCCGATTCCGCCGAGCCGAAGTCCATTGACGAGCTGAAGAGTCTGGGCCTGCGGGTCAAGGGCGCCGCGAAAGGAAAGGACAGCATTACAAACGGCATTCAGTGGATTCAGGATTTGGAAATCATCATTCATCCGCGGTGTGTGAACTTCATGACGGAAATCAGCAACTACACCTGGGACACGGACAAATTCGGGAACAAGCTGAATGTGCCGATCGATGATTTCAACCACCTGATGGACGCCATGCGCTACGCCCTGGAGAAGTATATTACGGGCAGCAAATGGCTGATATAAATTCACAACGAAAGAAGCGTGCCGCAAATGACATTGAAAGAAATTCTGCCCCTGCTCGGTGGTGGACTGGTGGGGCTGCTGACCCTGATCCAGATTGCCCCCATCAAGGTAAATCCCTGGTCTGCTATTCTGGAATGGCTGGGAAACCAGACGAACAAGGCCCTGCTTGCCAAAATGGAAGCCTTCGAGGCGGACATGAAGGGCGTAAAGGCGGAGGTTGACACCATCCGGGACGAGAACCGGGAGATACACGCCAAGGACTGCCGGGTCAGAATCCTTCGGTTCGCCGATGAAATCTACCTGAGCCAGCCCCACAGCCATGAGCATTTCAAGCAGATTCTGGGGGATATCACCCATTACGAAAAATACTGTGACGCGCACCCGGAATTTGAAAATCAGATCGCGGTTGCGGCCATTGCGCAAATCAAAGATACATACAACGAACGGTTGAAAAAGCACGATTTTTTAGCGTGAAACGGTGGTGGTTAGATGCTGTCCATAAACGAAATCAGGAAGTTCATTGAAGCGGATGCCCAGAGTGACCGGAAGCGGTTCGCGCGAACCGGACTGCGGTACTTCGAGGGAGACCACGATATCAGGGGCTACCGGATTTTCTTCATCAACGGGGAGGGAAAGCTCCAGGAGGACAGGACGAAAAGCAATATCAAGATTTCCCACCCGTTCTTCCGGCTGCTGGTTGACCAGCAGACCCAGTATATGCTTTCCGGTCACGGCGGCTTTGTGAAGTCCGATATTCCGGAGCTGCAAACGGAGCTTGACGCCTACTTCAACGACAACGAGAGCTTCCGGGCGGAGCTGAACGGCCTGATTTCCGGCACAGTCGCCAAGGGCTGGGAGTATATGTACGCCTACAAGGACGAAAACGACCGGACGGCGTTTCAGGTGGCGGACAGCATCGGCGTTGTGGAAGTCCGGGAGAAGGAAACCGATGACGGCTGTGCCTATGTGATCCGCTGGTTCATTGACCGGTTCGATAAGGACAACAAGGCAATCAAACGGATTCAGGTATGGGACAGGGAACAGACCTGGTTTTACTGCCAGGAAGGGGAGGGGGCTATCGTCCCGGATGATTCCCTTTCCCCCAATCCCCGGCCCCATATTCTCTACCGGAAGGACGGGGACGAAGGCACCTACTATGACGATTACGGCATGATTCCCTTCTTCCGGCTGGACAACGGGCGGAAGCGGTTCAGCGGATTGAAGCCCATCAAGGCGCTGATCGATGACTACGACCTGATGAACGCGGGCCTGTCCAACAACATTCAGGACACCAACGAGGCTTTGTATGTGGTCAAGGGCTTTCAGGGGGACAATCTGGACGAATTAATGCTGAACGTCAAGACAAAGAAGCATATCGGCGTGGATGAAGACGGCGGTATTGATATCAAGACCGTGGATATCCCCGTGGAGGCCCGGAAGACCAAAATGGAAGTGGACGAAAAGAACATTTTCCGTTTCGGGCAGGGCGTGAACACGGAGGCCCTGAAGGACACCAGCGCCACGGTCTCCATTGCCATCAAGTCCGCTTACGCCAATCTGGACCTGAAGTGTGACGGCCTGCTGCCGTTCCTGCTGCAATTCATGCGCAAGCTGCTGAAGCTGGTGCTGAAGGAGATCAACGACGCCATGGGTACGGACTATGAGCAGAAGGACGTTTACTTTGACTTCTCCCGGGAGATTATCACCAATGCTCAGGAGAATGCCCAGATTGACCTCACCAAGGCCCAGGAGCAGCAGACGAAGATCACCACGCTGCTGAATACTGCTTCCCTTCTGGGGCAGGAGCTGACGGCGCAGCTGGTTTGCGAGGCTTTGGATCTGGACTATGACGATCTGAAGGATAAGCTGCCCAAGGCCGAGGAAGACCCCACAGCGGCGGCGCTGGCGGCTCTTGACAAGTTCGGCGGTGATGCGGTTTGAACAAGTGGCAAATCGAAGTGCAGAAGTCCCTGCTGAAAAGCGAGGCGGAGGCCGTCAAGGCGCTGGAAAGCCAGTATAAGCGGGCGCTGACCGATATCAACCGGAAGGTCAGGGACTTTCAGGCGGAAATTGACCTGCTGGACGCCGCCATGAATCAGGAGGGTCTGGACGATGCCGCAAGGGCGCTGCTCCAATCCCAGCGCCGGTCTAAAATTTATCAGAAGCAGTATCAGGAGGCGCTGAAAAGTCAGGTCAGCGGCATTCTGGACAAGATGCGGGGCGACAACTACAGCACCATTGAAAGCTATCTGAAGGATTCCTACGAAACGGGCTATGTGGGCACCATGTACGACATAGCGAAGCAGGGAATCCCAATCATAACGCCCATGAATCAGGCGGCGGCAGTCCGGGCCATTCTGGTGGACAGCAAGGTCAGCGGCGGACTTTACAAGCGATTGGGAATTGAGGTTTCCGCGCTGAAGAAGGCCGTTACGCAGGAGATCAGCCGGGGCATTGCCACAGGGCTGGGGTACGGCGATATCGCCCGGAACATTGCCAACGCTACCAGCGCCCCATTTTCCAGAACAAAGACCATAGCCCGGACGGAGGGCCACAGAATCCAGCAGACCTCCACCGCCGACGCCCAGCGGGCGGCGAAGGACAAGGGGGCCGATGTGGTCAAGCAGTGGGATTCTACCCTTGACGGCAAGACCAGGGAATCCCACAGGCGGGTTGACGGAGAGATCCGGGAGCTGGATGAAACGTTCTCCAATGGCCTGATGTACCCCGGCGATCCCAACGGTGCTGCCGCCGAGGTCATCAACTGCCGCTGCGCCTGCCTGACCCGTGCCCGCTGGGCGCTGGATGAAGAGGAACTGGAAGAGCTGAAGCAGCGGGCGGAATTCTTCGGGCTGGATAAGACGGAGAATTTTGAGGAGTTTAAGGCGAAGTATCTGGAGGCAGCCGAAGAAGCCCCCGATTTCAAAGTAATCAAAGAAAAGAGAAAGACTTCTGAGGGCGTTTTCGAAACGTTTAACAATTCAAACGCAGATACAATCAGGCCATATTCCATCATGAAAGACATGAAGAAATCTGATTATGGCCGAGCAATGCTTGATTACATAAATGCCGAAAATGTTCCAGTAAGGCTATTGTATGGTGTTGACAACGAAAATGATATACTTGGTTGCTATGACCCATTCGATGACACAATTTCCGTTTTTTGTGACAACACCAAAACAATTAAAGAAACCAGTAAGACGGTAATTCATGAGGCAACACACAGAAAATTGCGTGGTAGTGGAATATCAGCTTTCAACGAGGAAGTGGAATGCTTCAAGGCTGAACTTTTGCACGAAAAGGGGCCATTGACAAGCGAAGAAATAGAAGCTATAATCAAATTCGTAGAGGAGAACTACCCAGATTTGGAAAGGGGCTGACGTTATGACTTTCTCCCAAAGAATCGAATATATGCGAAGCGGCGGGAAAATAAAATGCCCTAGATGCAAGGAAGGGTATGTTTCTGCTGTGGGGAACCCGAAAGAGACAAACTACTTTGCCTGCCCGTGTGGGTGCAGGATTATTCTTACCAAGAAATTAGAGCTTGATATGTAAAAAGCACTGTGCAATTCGCATGGTGCTTTTTTCATGCCCATTTTCAGTAAGCTGCAAGTTTGCCGCAAGTTTGGTGTAAGTTTGCTGCAAGTTTGCCGCAAGTTCTGACCATTTTCGTGACCTCACGAAAAAGACAATCCGTAAAAAGGCAACCGCTAAGTTATTCTTAGAGGTTGCTTTTTATATTTCAAAATCCGAAAGGAGCAAACAAAAATGATCGATTTGACCCCCATTGTGAACG
>NZ_JAHLPU010000015.1 GCF_018918045.1 Pseudoflavonifractor sp. MSJ-30 | reverse complement strand
GAAAAAGTATGTGCGCAAGTTCCTGGAATCCAAGGGCTACAAACTGGACATTGACACCGTGGACGCATTGATTGAAGCGACCGTCCGGGAGATGCAGCAGGAAGCCTTTGAAATTGTGGCCGTGCCCGAGCTGCCCGAAGCGGCAGAGGAAGACACCGAACCCGAAGAGTAATATTCATTCAGCCGAAAGGGCGCTCTGGAAACAGGGCGCTTTTTTCATGCCCCGGGCACGGCGCTTAAACTGCCCGACAACAAATTTCCGGCGCACTCCCGGATTCAACAAAGTGCTTGCCTGTGGAAGACACCACGCTAAAAAACAATGGCAAAGGAAGGATAAGCAATGGAATTTCTGAAAGCGATTTTGGGGGACGCCCTCTACGCACAGTTTGAACAGGCCCTGAACGCCTACAACGGCAATGAGGCCAACAAGGATAAGCAGGTGAAGCTTGCCAACCTGAGCAGCGGCGAGTATGTGGGCAAGGGCAAATATGATGCCCTTCAGGCCCAGCTTGACGGCAAGACAACCGAACTGGACACGGCAAACGGAGTGATTGCCGAACTGAAAAAGGGCACGAAGGGCAACGAGGAACTTCAGGGCAAGATTACCACCTACGAAAACACCGTTGCCCAGCTTCAGGCGGAGCTTGCGAAGACCAGGCTTGACAACGCCATCCAACTGGCCCTGAGGGATGCCAAGGCGGTTGACCCTGACTATCTGGCCTACAAGCTGCATGAGAAGTACAAGCCCGAGGAACTGACGCTGGACGAAAACGGCAAAGTCAAGGGCATGGACGAAAAGCTCTCCGGCCTGAAGACCCAGTTCCCCACCCAGTTTGAAGCTTCCGGGCAGAAGAAGATTCTTGAAAACAAGCTGGACGAAGGAGAGCCGGGAGAGGCAGAACCCAAGAACCTTGAAGACGCTCTGAAACTGGCCTATGGGCCGAAAAACGACTAAGAAATGAGGTAATTTATTATGGCTATGACCCTTGCGGAAATGAAAGTCGGTATGTCCGACAAGGTTTCCCAGCAGATCGTGGATATTTTTCTGAGGGAATCCGAAATCCTTCAGCTGCTGCCCTTTGACAACTGCGTTTCTCCCCAGGGCGGGAGCACGCTGACCTATTCCTACATCCAGAAGAAGCTTCCCTCTGTGGCTGCTTTCCGTGCGCTGAATGCGGAGTACACCGCCAATCAGGCGACCGTGGAAAAGAAGTCCGCGGACCTGAAAATCTTCGGCGGCAAGTTCCAGATCGACCGTGTGCTGAAGCAGGCGGAAGGCCCCTGGAACAACATGGCCTATCAGATCCGGGAAAAGGTGCTGGCCGCGATCAGCCTGTTCCACTACACTCTGGTAAACGGTGACGCTACCACCCGCAGCACCGAGTTTGACGGTCTGGATAAGATGCTGGCCGGTACTTCCACCGAGTACAACACCGGCGCAAGTATTGACATTTCCACCATGACCAACCTGAAGGCCAACGCCGACCAGCTGTATGAGCAGATTCAGCTGCTGATCAAGAACACCAGCGCCGACGCTCTGCTGATGAACAGCGCCATGGTTGCCAAGGTGCAGACTATGGCCCGGATTCTGGGCTACAAGACCGAGAGCGAGGAGGCTTTCGGCCGGAAGGTCACTTCCATGGACGGTGTGCGCTTCATGGATCTTGGCAAAAACTACACCGTTTCCGGCACTACCGTGACCGGCAACGACTGCGTGAAGTCCGGCATCAGCCGCACCATTGGGGGCGGTTCTTCCGCTACCGCCGGACTGACGGATATCTACGCCGTCAAGTTCGATGTAAATGACGGCTTCCACGCCGCTTCCCTGACCGGCAACAGCGCTATCCGGCAGTACCTGCCCGACTTCAACGCCCCGGGTGCGGTTAAGGACGGCGAGGTAGAAATGGTGGCGGCTACCGTGCTGAAGAACACGGCACACGCCGGTGTCCTGCGGAACATCAAGATCGTCTGATAAGCGGAAAGGAGAAGCGACATGGCAGCAAAGAAAGCGAAGGCCGTTACCGGCTATGAAATCAAGGTTGTGGGCAATACTGAGTTCTGCGGCGTTGGCGCTGGCGGTGTCCAGTTTGCCTATGGCAAGGCACAGATTACCGGGGGCCGCATGGTGGATTGGTTCCGGGAGCATGAGGGCTACGAAGTGACCGAGATCACGGCTGACGAAGAGGAAGTACCCACGCCCCCCGCTGAGTAAGGCGGTGCGGCTATGATTATGACCGTTACCGAACTGAAACAGTATGTAACGACTGACATTTCCGACAAGGTGCTTGAAGCCCGTCTGCAAGCGCTGGAATTGTTAGTCCGTGGGTATACCAACAACAATTTCCAGAAGCGGGCCTTCCGGACGGTTGCCGTGGCTGTAGCTGATGGGAATCAGCTGCTTGTTCCCGGAGCAGCTCCCTTCAAGGCTGGGGACACCCTGGAAATTACGGAATCGGAATTGAATTCTGGTCTGGTTACTGTTTCGGCGGTCTCTGATGGGAGCATTACGGTCATGGAAGAACTGTTTGACGAAAGCGGGGTAGTCATCACAAAGGTGGTCTACCCCGCCGATGTGAAACATGGCGTGGCCCGAATGCTTCAGTGGCAGCTCGACAACGGGGACAAGGTTGGCGTACAGTCTGAAACCATTTCCCGGCATTCTGTGACCTATTTCAATATGGACGGGGATAATTCCAGCATGGGCTTTCCCAAGTCCCTGTTGGGATTTCTGAAGCCCTACAGGAAAGCCAGATTCGGACAAGGGGTGAGTGTATGAGCATCGGCGGCAATGTATACGCCTTTCTCCAGCGCAGGACTGTGGAAACCGATGAAATCGGGGCGCAGGTGGAAACCTGGGTGGACGTGCAGAAGGTGCGGGGCTGGCTTGACCTGACCGGAGGGGACAGCAAGCATACCAATTACAACGCAAAGTTGCAGGAATCCACCCACGTTTTTGTGGCTGAATATGTGGCCCTGAATGAGGTTGTCACCGCCGAAAATTCCCGGGCCGTCATTGCCGGAAAGCGGTATGACGTGCTGCTGATCGATGACCCCATGGAGATGCACAAGCAGCTGGAAATCTACCTGAAGTACACGGGGGGCCAGTAAATGAGCGTTGAATTTAAGGACTACACCATTCAGGTGAAAAAAGCTCTGAATTCCGGCGTTGGTACTGGCCTGCGGTTAGCCGCCGTTGAAATCGCATCAAAGGCGGCCAGACTTTCCCGTGTGCGTTCTGGTCAGCTGAAAGGCAGCTGGACATATCTGGTGGACGAGGGCGCAAGAACAGCGACCATCGGAAGTCCATTGCAGAATGCAATCTGGGAGGAATACGGAACCGGCGAATATGCGGCTGGTGGTGACGGCAGAAAGGGCGGCTGGGTGTACCGGGACGCTGCGGGGGACTGGCATTTTACCTTCGGCAAGCGTCCGAACCACACTTTGCAGAGAGCCTTTGAAAGTACGAAGGGCAAGGCTGTCAAGCTGATCGAGCGGGCAATAAAGGAAGCGGTGGGTGAATGACGGACAACACTTTGAAAGTCGTGAAAGCGGCAATGCAGGAAATGGGTCTGGAATACGCTTTCCGGCGATTCCGCAGAAAGCCCGGATACCCCTACTTTGTCGGTGATTACATGGAGACCGATTCTCTGAGCGAGGACGGCTTGCAGGAATGCACCGTTACCCTGACGGGCTTCGCCCGTGGGGCTGGTTCCGAAGCTGCCCTTGAAACGGCAAAAGGCAAAATCAGAAACTATTTCACATTGGAAGGACGGGCGTTTCCGTTTGGCGATGGCGTTGTGGTGATCGCCTACGGGAACGCCCAGCCTATTCCCACAGAGGATGCGGAGCTAGACCGCATCCAGATAAATCTACAAGTCAAAGAATGGAGCGTGAGTTAATGGCTATTTTTGGCAAGTCCGGCGTAACAAACAAGACCCCGGGCAATATCGTTTTCGGCGCTGGCACGATTCACAAGGGCCTGAAGTATACGGCAGGTTCCGGCGGCGGTTCCGGTTCCTGGAACCTTGCGGAATCCC
Organism: Pseudoflavonifractor sp. MSJ-30; assembly: GCF_018918045.1. GTDB lineage: Bacteria > Bacillota > Clostridia > Oscillospirales > Oscillospiraceae > Faecousia. The sequence continues at coordinate 84,633 of NZ_JAHLPU010000015.1, read as the reverse complement.
TTGTGGGCGCTACCAACGGCGGTTCCAAGGTTTCCATTGTCCCCGAAATCACCAACATTGAAGTTGACGGTATCGGTGTGAAGTCCAAGGGTATGGCCCAGAAGACCGGTGAAACCGCAACAATGGAAATCAACTTTGCGGAGTTGACCAAGGATATTATCCAGACGGCAACTCTGGGCCAGGCGGGCACGTCCGCGGACGCCGCCTATGACGTGATCGAATCCAAGACGGAGATCGCCGAGGGTGATTACTGGGAGAATATCGCCTTTGTGGGCAAGACCGTGAAGGGCAAGTACATTATTTTCATTATGGAAAACGCCCTTTGCACGTCCGGCCTTGAGCACGAGGGCAAGAACAAGGAAGGTACCGCAGGAAAGTACACCTTTGAATGCTACGCCGAATTCGGGGACTCCACCGACATGGATCAGCTGCCCTGGCATATCTACTATCCCAAGGCTTCCTGACAGCAACACAGGGCCGGGGCAACCCGGCCTTAAACCAATCTAACCAGAAAGGGATTTTACAATGCGCGAAGAAAAAGCCTATACGCTGCGGGAAATGACTGCTGACGATGTTTTCCCCATGGTCAAAATCATTTCCGGCATTGGCCTGAAGGAATTCAAGGCGGCGTTTGAATCCGATGATGTGAAAGCCGCTATTGCTGCCATGACGGGCGGCGAAGTGGAGGGAGAAAAGCCGGACGCAGCGGCCATCGGCATCACCATTGCCGTGAACATTGCGGACGTGATCTTCTCCAACCTGCCCAAATGCAAGGGCGATATTTACAAGCTGCTGTCCGGTCTGTCCGGTTTGCCGGTGAAGGATATTGCGGCACTGCCCATGCCGGTCTTCATGGACATGGTGGTTGACACCATCAGGAAAGAGGAATTCAGGGATTTTTTCGGGGCTGCTGCAAGGCTGTTCAAGTAGGGGATATTCGCTTCATTGACCTGCTTTTCCAGCGGTATTCCGACCCGCTGCCCCTGCTTGACCGGATGATTCGTTGCGGGCGGCTTTACGAATTTATTTGCGAGGTCGTGGCCATCAAGAACGAGGAAACGGAGGAACAAGCGCTATGGGAACTTTGGCTGCATAAGGACTTTGCGCAGTCCTACACCGAATTCCGGGAATCCCTGGAACCGGACAGCACCGCGGAGACCGGCGGGGAAGACCTTGCATCGATTATTCAGCAGTCCCGGGAAATCCTGAACTTTGTACCGCCCGGGGAGCTGTAGACGGCTGCCCTTGGGCGGCTTTTTTTATTTTCACAGGAAGAAGGTGAAGGGGATTGGATTTATTTACGCTGATGGGAAAGATTGCGCTGGAAGGAGTGGACAAGGCACAGGCCGACCTTTCGAAAGCGTCTGAAAGCGCAAAAAAAGCGGGAACGGCCTTTGAGAGCTTCGGCCAGAACACCGAGAAGCTGACCAACGCTATTTTCACCCAGCAGAACAAAATCAACCTTTTGAAGCGGAAATATCAGGATTTTTACCTGACCCAGGGCAAGAATTCAAAAGAAGCGAAAGAGTGCGCGCAGGAAATCGACCGCCTTTCCAAAGAGTTAAAGGAAAATAAGGAAGCATTGTCGGAGGCGGAGAAGGAAGCAAACAAATTTGACACTTCGCTTTCGGATGTTGCGGGAAGCGCCGAAGAGTCCAGTAACGTCATTTCCGGCGCGTTTTCCAAAATCGGGTCAATGGTCGCAACGTATTTCGCTGTTGACAGAATCGTTGCCTTCGGAAAGACCTGCGTGGAAACGGCGGCAGAGGTCAAAGCATCCAACGCGCAGTTCCAGCAGACTTTTTCCGTTGGCGGTAAAGACCTGACAAAAACGGCCAGAAGCATTCTGAACACGATCGCCGAGGAAACCGGCATTGTGGCGACACGGCTTCAGGATTCCGGCACGAAAATATACGCTTTTGCGAAATCGTCCGGCGCGGACAGCGCACAGGCTCTTGACCTGATGCAAACTGCCTTGACCGCTGCGGCTGACGCGGCGGCATACTACGATATCAGTCTGGAAGACGCGACAGAATCTTTGCAATCCTTCTTGAAGGGCAATTTTGCGAATGACGCGGCGCTGGGTGTTTCTTGTACGGAAACAACCAGAAACGCGGCTGCGATGGAGCTGTTCGGCCAGAAATACCAGGATTTGACCGAGATTCAGAAGCAGCAGACGCTTCTGAAAATGGTTACGGACGCACAGGAGCTTTCCGGTGCTATGGGGCAGGCTTCCAGAGAGGCAGACGGCTTTGAAAATGTTGTCGGAAACCTGAAGGAGACCTGGCGGCAGTTTCTGGCTGGTGTAGGCGATCCGCTTTTGAGCAGGCTGATTCCGATCATTCAGGATTTGACTACGAATTTCGACAGCTACCTCGGGGTCGTTGAGGATGTTGCCATTGCTTTGGGAACCACGCTTGCCGGAGTTGCCATTGTGAAAGCAATAAACGCTTTTGGGCAGCTTAAAACGGCGGCTGAATTGGCGTTTGCCGCAATGGGGGCCGGAAGTATTGCCGGGCCTGTAGCAATTGGGGCCGTAACGGTAGGAGCGTTGGGTCTTGCTTTCCACCATGCCAGCGAGTACGTCAAGGAATTTGATGAACAGTCGCAGGTGTCCGCAACGACCTATGAAGAGGCTGTTGCGGGGATGGAAAAGGCAAAGGCCGTAATGGATGCTTTGAATGACAGCTATTCCGGGGATAACGCCGGAACAGAGTGGTCGAAAAGTGATGATTACGCATACAGTTTGGCACAAGCCCAGTACAATAATTTCAAAAAGATTATTGAAACAGGCGCGTACACAATGGCGGAGGCGGCAGAGGCTACGGAACAGCCCGTCAGTCGGCTGCAAGAAATCACGAACAATTACACGGATTCCGTCACAAAGCTGATGGACAACGCCGTTTCCGTCTACAACCAGATTTCCCAGAATATTGACGGCTGGTTCTCCCCCTTTCAGAAGGTGGCGAAACAAGCTAAAGTCTCCCTGAAAGACATGACGGACGGGATGCAGTCCCAGATCGACTACTTCACCACCTACAACCAGAATATCCAGACCCTGACGGAAGCGGGCCTGGGCAGCTTTGCCAATCAGCTGCAATCCATGGGCGCTGACGGTGCGGCCTATGCCCAAGCGATTGTGGATGCAATGGACAAGGCGGGCGGCGCAACCTCTGAGGGCGGGCAGCAGATCGTTCAGAATCTGACCGGGCTGCAATCCCAGCTGGAGGAAAGTCAGGACGGGCTTACCATGTCCATGACCGAGGGCATTACAGACCTGGGAAACAAGCTAAAGCAACTGGGTGAGCAGTTCAACACGGAAATTGGCGAGTGGGACAAGTCTGGGGAGGCCGGAGCTGCGGCAGCGGCTACTATGAGCGCTTTCCGGGACACTCTTACAGAGGGTGGAGACACGGCAGTACAGGCTATGTCTGACCTTGGCAGCAAACTGACAAGCGCCCTGCAAGCCGCTATCGGAACCATTACCATGACCGTGAATGTGGTTGCCGGTGGCGGAAACGGAAGCGGAGGCGGAAACGGAAGCGGGGGAGGCCGTGGAGGCGGCGGTTCGAAGCCTTCTATGGTTGCTTTCGGCCATAAGGACGGCCTGGACTATGTGCCATACGATGAATACCCAGCACGGCTCCACAAAGGCGAAGCTGTCCTGACGGCGGCAGAGGCCCGGGCGTGGAGAGCCGGAAAGCGTTCCGGTTCTGCGGACGCCGCGCCCTTGCAGCACGGCGGAAACAGGAGCAGCAGCGGCGTGACCATCGTCCAGAACATCCAGGCTGTGCCCCAGACCCCGGCGGAAATCGCAGCGGCGACTGCGGCCTACTGGGAAATTGCGAGGTGGGCAACGTGAAAAATTTCAACAATCTTTCCAAGCTGTTCCGCTATGTGAACGATCAGGGGGACAGCGTGACCTTCGACTATGCCGGGGGCTTTTTAATCAACAAGCCAACCGGCGTTGATACCGTTACGGTGAATCTGTCCACGGCCCAGGGCATCAACCAGACCGGCGCAACCGTGCAAAGCGCAAATGTGCAGCCCCGGCCCGTGAATATCACGGGCTATCTGGTAGGAGACGCACAGGCCAAGGGCAAAGAACGGCTGCTGTCGGTCATTCGGCCCGATATCGGCGGGCGGCTGTATGCCGATGACCTGTATCTGGTTGTCCGGCCTACGGCCACGCCCACGGTGGAGGCCAAGCGCTGGGGAGCGCAATTCCAATTCACGCTGACTGCTGCATACCCGTATTGGTGCAGGGACGATACGGCATCGGTCACCCTGGCGGGCATCAAGCCGCTGTTCAAGTTCCCGTGGAATATCTCCCGGGAGTATGCTTTCGGGCAGCTGTTTGAAACGAAGTGGGTGAACGTGCCAAACCGTGGGCAGGTTCCGTGCCCCTTCACGGTGACCTTCCGGGCGAAGGACGCTGTGACGAACCCCAAGATCACCAATGCTGTGACCGGGAAATTCCTGCTTATCAACAAGTCTTTGATTGCGGGGGAACGGCTGGTGGTGCGGATCACCCACGACCGGACAACGGTGGAATCCTCTGTAGATGGGGAATGCCGGGGCGCTCTGAGCCTGTCCAGCAATCTGTTTGCGCTGAACGTTGGCGATAATGTATTGAAGCCGGAAGCGGAAGCGGGCCTGCCCAACTTGCAGGTTGACATTGATTTTGCGACCGAGGTTGTGGGGGTGGCGCTGTGAGCATCGAAATTTACCCGGAGGACTTTTCCACCCGGTACGGCATGACCCATGCAATCAGCATCACCATGACGGCGTATTACAACGATATCGGGAAGCTGATGCTGGTTGCTCCCATTGATGACCACAATATTCAGGCCCTGAAGGTGGGGAATGTCATTTACGACACCGACCGAAAGCTGACCTATATTCTGGTCAACGTCAAAATCGACACATCCTATCGCCGTATTACGGCCAACGGCTACACGGCGGAAGCAATCCTGAATCGGCGGGTAGCGTCCCAAAAGACGAAGATCACGAACATTGAAAGCGGCGTGTATGAGGCCGTCAACGGCAACCTGCGGGGACTGGAAAGCAGAATCCAGACTGCCCCGGTCAAGGGGCTGGAAGAAACTTACCAAGGGGATGACGAAACCACCAAAGATGTGGACGAAAGCGTTGTCTATGGCGGGCAGCTGCTGGATGAACTGACCCCCGTCCTTGAATATGGCGAACTGGGGCGGCGGATGCGCTGGGACGATACCACGAAAAAATGGACGTTCGAGGTCTTCAAGGGAATTGACCGGACGCAGGGCATTCACAGGGTTGTTTTCTCGACTGAGCAGGGGACGGCAAAAGACCTGGTTTGCAATGACGATGACAGCACCTTTTACACAACGGCTTTCGTTCGCTGGGACTGGGAAGACACCGTGCAGATGCACCTTGTGGGAACCTGCGGGGCCAATGCCCGGGAGCTGTGGATTGATTCCAATCTGTCCCCGGAGGACGGGGAGGACTTTACCGCCATGAAAAAGCGGGTGCTTTCGGACGCTATGGACACCCTGAAGGAGCAGATCCGGCGGAAGAGCTTCACCGTCACTATTGACCCGGAGGACTTCGGGCGGCTGTATGACATGGGGGATATCGTTTCCTGCGTGTCCATCAGGTACGGCGTGGAGTTTAACGCACGGGTCACGGGCATCAAATACACCCTTGACGCTACAGGGGAGAAGACGGAAGTCACCCTTGGAGAACCTATTTTAACGGCATTGGAGGCGTTGAAACTGAATGGCTAATATCAAATCTTTCCCCAACAATCAGGACGTGTATGTAGGCGCTGAAGCCGTCATGCGCTGGCTGCACGGACGCACGTCCGGCGTGTTTTCGGCAGCTGGAAATGCCGCTGTAGCGGCGCTGGAAACGCCCGGCATGGCGGTCACAGTGACGGACGGCACGGGCTGGCTGACCGATGCGGGCGGCAATGGAATCGTCTGGTGGAACGACACCCTGAAAAACGATGGTGCGCTTTTGGAGCTGTCCATTGACATTGCGGATGGAGCACTGGACAGAATCGACCGGGTCATTGTGGAATGGAAAACCACGAACTATGTTGACCTTCCGGAAATCAAGGTACTGAAGGGCACAGCGTCCAGCACACCGGAAGCCCCCGCCTTGACGAACAACAGCACCGTCCGGCAGATCAGCCTTGCACGGGTGGCTGTAGGGGCCGGCATCACGGCGGTAACGGCAAGCATGATCACGGACGAGCGGCTTGACCCGGCTGTCTGCGGGCTGGTCACGGATGGGCTGGAAATCGACACCACCACCATCAACGCCCAGTATATGGCCATGCTGGACAGTCTGGCCCAGGAGCTGGCGCAGCTGGAAGCCGGTTCGGGGGTGGAGCTGGCAAAGCTCTGCTTTGCGGATACGGCGGTCCCGGCATCCAAGTGGGCATCTGACAGCACCTACGGGGACTACCCCTACCGGGCCGCTGTGGCCCTGTCCGGCGTGACGGCTGCCATGGTTCCGGAGGTGGTCTTCGGGCTGGCGGCAATGGCTGACAACAGCTTTGCGCCGGTGGCGGAGTGCTACAACGGCGGTGTGTATATCTACGCTGCCGATGCGCCGGGAGCGACTATTACCATCCCGACTATTATCTGTTGGAGAGGGGGCACAAGCGCATGATTGGAAGAACAAACGCCGGGGCTGGCGGTGGCAGAAGCCAATTGTATTATGACGTAGTATGCCAGACGGCGGAACCGGCCAAAAAGGAAGGGCGAATCTGGGTCAAGTCTTCGGTGGCTATGACGCACTTTGAGTTTACACCGGTTTGGGATACCGCAGGTGTGGGATTTATCGCAGTCCAAGGTGAAATCGGCGGTGCTGATCCTTTGACGACCAATAATGTCTTGGATATTTTCAACACCAGAGTGTCCGGAATCGTGAATCGAATGAAAGTGACGCCATACCGTTGTCAGCAGGTACAGGGTTCCACCGGAAACTGGGTGGACGTTGACGCTTATGTGTGCCATAGCAATACGTGGGTGCATTTCTGGAACGGCACGCTGTTTGATTACGGAGACCAGTACACAACCATAACCGGAGGCTGGACGCTGAGCAAATTCAGTGTAAAAGATGGCGCATTTGATACAGGATTGACATCGCAGACATCCGGCAAAGATGTTATGGCATGTACGGGCAAGAAGGTTAATGTCGGACCATATAAGACACTGCATATTCGGTGTTACTCCAATTACAGCAACTCCGGAGGACGAGGTAGCGCAAGGTTTGGCATATGTAACACTAACGGTTACTCAAAAGATGATTATATCGCGTATAAGGATATAGACACTAAGAGTAACACTCTCACAGATTATTCAATTGACATATCATCTGTATCTGGTCCTTACTACGTTAAGTTCTATACAAGTGTTGCGTCTATGCAGGGCTGGCTCAAAATCGCCAAAATGTGGTTGACGTGAGGTGACGGGTATGACGATTTATATTGATAGTGATTTCAAGTGCCACACCGTAGCCGGAGACGGGCTGACCGCTGTGGAGACTACCGCATTTGACGGCAAGTGCGCTGCTTACATCGAGGGATACCGTTTTGTACCAGATGGCTCTACTTGGGTGCGGGAGGACGGAACGGTATTTTCCGGGGAAATGGTCACTCCGTGGAAGCCCTGGGAGGAGCTGGACGCCGCCCAGCGGGCCTATGAGCGGGAGCGGTATGAAAACCTGACCGCACAGAATGCGGAGTACGAAGCCGCCCTGTCCGAAATCGAAACTGCGCTGGGGGTGACATGATGACCATTGAGGAACGGAAACAGAGAATCCTTGCAAAAATCACAGAAATGAAAGCCGAGGGCGCAGATATGAAAAATGCGCTGACCATCTTGGAGGTGAAGCCGGATGCAGAAGTGGAGTAATGGAGCCAAAAAGCGGCTGGTGGAGATCCGTGCCGCCGAGGATGGGGAGCAGGATATGAGAGCCATTGCGGCGAGTATTGCCAAGCTCCCCCCTGGCCAGCTGAAAAAAGTCCTGACGGATGATATCATCACAATCCTTGCTAAGTACGGGGTGGTGATAAAATGAACACACGGCAAATCCAAAACCTGTTGGATTATCTGGGCTATGCCCCCGGTAAAATTGATGGGCTGGACGGTACAAATACCCGGAAAGCTGTCAAGGCATTTCAGCTGGACTTCGGCGGCTTGACAGTTGATGGCGTGGCCGGAACAGCCACACAAAAGGCCCTGCGCCATGCTGTGGCCTACGGGATGCCGGAGAAGAAGCAGACCACAGATGACAAGGATTCTTCGGCGACCAGCGGCAAGACCGGCACGTTCTGGGATGATCTCAAGCACTTCAAGCGTGAAGAAATGCGCTGCCCCTGCGGCAAGTGCGGCGGCTTCCCGGTAGAGCCTGCCGAAAACTTGATGCGGACGCTGGACACGGACATTTGGGAGCATTTTCAAGCGCCGATCACCATCGTGCCGCTGCCCCCGAATGACCCCCATGCCGGCGGTTCCGGGGTGCGGTGTCAGACATACAACGATTCCTTGTGTGGCAGCGTCCCGAACTCCCGCCATGTGCAGGGCAAGGCGGCAGATATCATCGTGAGGGGCTTTTCCGGCTCCGCGGTCAAGGCATACTGCGACAGCCTGGTAAAGGCGGGGAAACTTCGCTACTGTTATGTCATCGGCGGCGGGAACTCCGTTCATGTGGATATTCTGTGACAAAAGGGGGGAAGGTCTTGCGGCCTTCCCCCTTTTTATTTGCAATAAAGTTTGTACGTATTCCCGCTTTTTTCACGCTCAATCTGATTTGATTTGCTGGCAGAATAAAGCTGCTCCTGAATGTATGCTTTTGCTATTGGGTCAAATAATTTGTATATATCTTTCTGTAAAATGCCTGGATTTTCTCTGATTATTTCTACTAGATTTTCCCGTAATGTGGGTAGTACATGGATTTCAAACTCTTGCTTAGCTTCGTATTCTGCATTTAGTTTTTCAATATTTACTTTCAAGTCATCCAATTCTTTTGACAACTTTTCAAGATAATCATCTGTAAACAAATCATCCCGCCAACAATTGAAACATTCCCCTTTTTTCTCAAACAGTTTTTTCGTTCTAACCATGTAACTAACGAATGCTTCCAATGCTTCAAGCTGTGTGTTTGGGGAACTATAGCGGCTTTCGTACCACGCAGACCACATCTTTTTGTACTTGACTTCATATCGTTTTGTTTCTTTTTCATGCGCAGTACGCCACCCCCACGGCAAATCACCTTCAGGGGTTAAGTGGTCTTGATCTTCTTCCGGTTCGGATAGCTTTGTAATTATATTGGCTACGTCCTGCGCCGAAGATTCCGGGTTCTGCTTTTTTATATAACCAATAACGCTATCGATGCTCAACGGATTAAATTCTGCTGTTTCTTCAAACGTGGCAGAATCTTTTTGTTCGCCTAAAATGGTTTTCTGTGTTTCGGCATTGACTATTCCGGTCTGTTCTTGCGTTTCTTCTGCGTTTTCTGATTTTTTCTTTCTGAAAATGTCAAATGGCCACATTTCCCCAACCCCCATTTGTAAGATGCAAAAGCTACGTTCATAGTAGCTTCGCAGGGAAGAAAAGCAACAACAGAAAAGGAACAATCTGGTTACAAAAGAAGAAACTGTTGACAGGGCAGCAAACCAGCGCTACTATTTCCATAGGAGGTGTTTCTATGGACAAGATCGAGATTTTGCGGGAATGGGTGAAAGAGAGCCGCAATATTGTGGCCTTCACCGGTGCTGGTGTAAGCACCGAAAGCGGCGTGAAAGATTTCCGAAGCAAAGATGGCCTTTACAGCGAAACATGGAGGCCTAACGACAGTGTCTCCACCGAATCCGGCGTGCCGGATTTTCGGAGTGTGGACGGGCTGTACAGCCAGAAATTTGAGTATCCTCCGGAGACCATCATCAGTCACAGTTTTTATCTCCGGAATCCGGAGTATTTTTTCCGATTTTATCGGGAGAAAATGATGCCAATGGATGTGGAACCCAACATCACGCATAAGACTTTGGCCAGATGGGAGCAGGAAGGGAAGCTCCTGGCGGTGGTGACCCAGAATATTGATGGGCTGCACCAGAAGGCGGGCTCTCGGCATGTCTATGAGCTCCACGGCTCCATTTTGCGCAATTACTGCACCTGCTGCGGTAAATTCTATCCGGCCGCATTTGTGAAGAACCGCGATGACGTACCCCGCTGTGACTGCGGCGGCATCGTGAAACCGGATGTGGTGCTCTATGAGGAAGGGCTGGATGAAAAGACCGTGGAAGGGGCCGTCAATGCAATTGCCCGGGCAGATTTGCTGCTGGTGGCGGGTACCAGTCTGACCGTGTACCCCGCAGCGGGTTTTCTGCGTTATTATCGAGGGAATCGCCTGGTGCTTATCAACCGGGATCCCACGCCCTATGATGACCGGGCAGACCTGGTCTTTCATGAGAGCCTTGGAAAGGTTTTGGCCGAATTGCGGGACATGTGAAGAAAATGTTAAAAAGCGGTTGACAAACAGGGTTCGCTGTTGTATAATACCAAAGCTGTGCGAGACAGCGTCTGGTATATGCCTCTGTAGCTCAGTAGGTAGAGCAGCGGACTGAAAATCCGCGTGTCGTTGGTTCGATTCCGACCGGAGGCACCAGACATCCTTCTGAGATATGACCCGTCCCGGAAGGATTTATGCGGGTGTAGCTCATCCGGTAGAGCGCCACCTTGCCAAGGTGGAGGTAGCGAGTTCGAGCCTCGTCACCCGCTCCAGCAAAAGAGATCTGCGGAAGCAGGTCTCTTTTGCTTTGTCTGGAAAAAACGATGTGTTGAATCGCAGCCGCCGGCGTCGCTGTTATTTTTGCATATTTATGTGTCGTTACCAAAATCGACAATTTAATGCTTGAAAAGATAGCTTGTAAGGTGCAAAATTCACAAGAAAAGGTGCCGTAAAAAATTGCATCTGGTGTTATCGTAAAAAAATATCGATTTTTTTCATTTTTTCATTGATTTTAGGCCGGTTTTGGCTTACAATAGGGGCTGTATGGATTGGGTTCTGCCAATCCGCAGAGAAAATTTCGAGGTGAACGGCGATGCTGAATGTTGTACTGGTGGAGCCGGAAATTCCACAGAACTGCGGCAACATTGCCAGAACGTGCGCCGCGACCGGCTGCCGCCTCCATCTGATCCGTCCGCTGGGCTTTGACATCTCTGAAAAGGCTGTCAAACGGGCCGGGCTGGACTATTGGAATCTGGTGGAGGTGCTGGACTACGAGAATCTGGAGGATTTTTTCGCCAGAAATCAGGTCACGGAAATGTGGTGCCTGTCCACAAAAGCACCCCGGAGCTATACCGAGGCACAGTATCATGACGGGGCGTTCCTTTTCTTCGGGAAAGAGACCAGGGGCCTGCCGGAGGATTTTCTGGAGGCTCACCGGGAGAGTTGTGTCCGCATTCCCATGCGCCCGGAGGCGAGAAGCCTGAACCTGAGCAATGCGGTGGCGGTAACGGTATTCGAAGCACTGCGGCAGTTGTCCTTTCCACATTTGAAAGATTTTGGCAAAATGCGGGGTTAACCCCGGTAATTTGGAGGAATCAACATGAACTACAATAAGAAATCCATCGAGGATGTCAACGTATCCGGCAAGCGGGTCCTGTGCCGCTGCGACTTCAATGTTCCCACCAAGAATGGCAAAATCACCTCTGACAAGCGTATTGTGGCAGCAATGCCTACCATCAAGTATCTGGTCGACCACAACGCTAAGGTCATCCTCTGCTCCCATATGGGCAAGCCCAAGGGTGAGTGGAAGCCCGAGCTGAGCCTGAAGGTGGTGGCTGACCGCATTTCCGAGCTGCTGGGCAAGCCTGTCATTATGGCAAAGGACGTTGTGGGTGAGGATGCCAAGGCAAAGGCTGCCGCTCTGAAGGACGGCGAGGTCATGCTGCTGGAGAACACCCGTTTTGAGAAGGGCGAGACAAAGAATGATCCCGAGCTGAGCAAGGCTCTGGCCTCCATGGCAGACCTGTTTGTGAATGACGCTTTCGGCACTGCCCACCGTGCCCACTCCTCCACTGCCGGTGTGGCTGACTACCTGCCCGCCGTCTGCGGCTACCTGGTCCAGAAGGAAGTTTCCATCATGGGCAAGGCCCTGGCGGATCCCGAGCGGCCCTTCGTCGCCATCCTGGGCGGCGCAAAGGTCTCCGACAAGCTGAATGTCATCAACAACCTGCTGGAGAAGGTAGACACCCTGATTATCGGCGGCGGCATGGCCTTCACATTCCTGGCTGCCAAGGGCTACAACATTGGCAAGTCTCTGGTGGACTCCGAGAAGATTGACTACTGCAAGGAAATGATGGCCAAGGCTGAGGCAAAGGGCGTAAAGCTGCTGCTGCCCGTGGACGCTGTGGTCGCCGCTTCCTTCCCTGACCCCATCGATGGCCCCATTGATGTGCAGACTGTTCCCGCCGACGCTATCCCTGCCGACAAGATGGGCCTGGATATCGGAGAGAAGAGTCAGGCCCTGTTTGCGGATGCCGCGAAGAGCGCCAAGACTGTTGTCTGGAACGGACCTATGGGCGTGTTCGAGAACCCCACTCTGGCAAAGGGTACCATTGCCGTTGCTCAGGCACTGGCGGAAAGCTCCGCTGTGACCATCGTCGGCGGCGGCGACAGCGCCGCGGCCTGCGAGCAGCTGGGCTTTGCTGACAAGATCACCCACATCTCCACCGGCGGCGGCGCTTCTCTGGAGTTCCTGGAAGGTCTGGAGCTGCCCGGCATCGCCTGCCTGCAGGATAAATAAGCGTTCGCGTAATTTGAAACTATGGCTGTAGGGGCGGCAATCTGCCGCCCGGAAAAGGCCGTCAACGTAGGGGGCGATGCCCACATCGCCCTTAGGGCGCGGCTATGATCTGCCTGATACGAGATTCTTCGGTATGCGGGCCGATGTAGGCATCGGCCCCTACAGGCAGAAAGCAGCGTTCAATTGACCCGATCTTATCGGGATTCTGGCCGAATCTGCCGCACCTGCAGAAATTGATTGTATCAATTACATTCTTTTCAGAGTGTAGACATATGCAAGAAGAAACAAGGAGTAATCAACAATGAACAGAAAGTATCGCAAGACCGTCATCGCCGGCAACTGGAAGATGAACAAGACCCCCTCCGAAACCAAGGAGTTTATGACCCAGCTGAAGGCAATTATGCCCAAGGGCCGCTGGTGCGATGTAGCTCTGTGCGTTCCCGCTGTGGATATCCCCGCTGCCGTCCGCGCTGTCCGTGAGACCCGCATCGGCATCGGCGCAGAGAACTGCAACGCCAATGCCTCCGGCGCTTACACCGGCGAGATTGCTACCAACATGCTGGTGGATGCAGGCTGCAAGTACGTCATCATCGGCCACTCCGAGCGCCGCGCCATGGGCGAAACCGACGCTGATGTCAATGCCAAGGTTCTGGCTGCTCTGGACGCTGGCTTGACCCCCATTATGTGCTGCGGCGAGACTCTGGAGCAGAGAGAGTCCGGCATTACCACCGAGTGGATTACCATGCAGATCAAGCTGGGTCTGGCTGGCGTCCCCGAGGACAAGATCCGCAAGGTCATCATCGCCTACGAGCCCATCTGGGCCATCGGCACTGGCCGCACCGCTTCTCCTGAGCAGGCTGAGGAAGTCTGCGAGAGCATCCGTGCCGCTGTCCGCAAGCTGTACTCCTCCAAGAACGCCCGGGCCATCTCCATCCTGTACGGCGGCTCCATGAACGACAAAAACGCCTTCGAGCTGCTGGCCCAGCCCGACATCGATGGCGGCCTGATCGGCGGCGCTTCCCTGGTTCCCGAGAAGTTCGTAAAGATCATTGAGGCAGCCAACCAGCCCAACGAATAATTTTCGCTTTCAGGAAGGGAGGAAACACCGGAGGGTGTTTTCTCCCTCTTTTGCGTGAGAAAAATTGACAATTGACAATGTATAATTGACAATGACGGTGTCCCTTCGGGACTATTTCAAAAAATCTCCGAAGGGGATACCGCAATTGTCAGCTGTCAATTGTGAATTGTCAATTTGTCACCCCTCATGGAGGTAGTAAAGAATTGAAAACCTTATTCTTAGATGCCAACGCCCCTGATACTGCGGCGATTGCCGCGGAGATCATCCGCAGCGGCGGCCTGGTGGCCATTCCCACGGAGACGGTTTACGGTCTGGGGGCCAATGGACTGGATGAAAACGCTGTCCTGAAGATTTTCGAGGCGAAGGGGCGGCCCCAGGACAATCCCCTGATCCTCCATGTGGCGCAGCCCGGGGAGATGGAGCGGTTCTGTCACGACATTCCGGAAAGCGCCTACCGTCTGGCGGAAAAATTCTGGCCCGGTCCTTTGACCATGGTGCTGCCCGTGAAGGATATTGTGCCCAAACGGACCACCGCGGGTCTGGACACTGTGGCTGTCCGCTGCCCGGACAGCGATGTGACCCGTAGGATCATTGCGCTGGCTGGGGTACCCATTGCGGCCCCCTCCGCCAATATTTCCGGCAAGCCCTCTACCACCACCGCCGAGCATGTGCGCCACGACCATGATGGAAGAATCGACGCCATTGTGGACGGCGGCCCCTGCCGGGTGGGTGTGGAATCTACCATTGTGGATCTGACCGAGGACCGTCCCCGCCTTCTGCGCCCCGGCGGGATCACGCCGGAGCAGCTTATTGAGGTTTTGGGTGACCTGGTGGTGGATAAGGCAGTTACAGCGCAGATTGACAAAGATGCCGTGGTGAAGGCACCGGGTATGAAGTACCGCCATTATGCCCCGGCGGAGCCTGTGGTCATCGTCTCCGGCAGCCGGGAGAAGGCCGCCGCTTATATCCATGCCCACTTCACTCCTGGGGATCGGGTGCTGTGCTTTGAAGAAGAGTTGGCCCTGTACGCCGACTGCGCCCCGCTGGCATATGGCAGAGAGGCGGATGTGAACACCCTCAGCGCCGGGCTGTTCTCTGCCCTGCGTATCCTGGACGACCCAGGCATCCATCAGGTCTATGCCCGCTGTCCTGTGGGCGGCGGCGTGGCCTATGCCGTGCAGAATCGACTGAAAAAGGCCGCGGCCTTCCACATTGTGGACGCGGAGGCGGAAGCATGATTCTGGGTATTACCGGCGGCACCGGCTGCGGCAAAACAACGCTGCTTGCCTGCATCCGGGAAGCAGGGGGCGTGGTCATGGACTGCGACGCCATTTACCATGAGCTCCTTCGGACGGACACCGCCATGCTTTCCGCCATTGAGGCCCGATTCCCCGGTACGGTGGAGGATGGCGGCAGAAATCTGAAAAAGCTGGGGGCCCTGGTTTACCGGAATCCCAAGGCCCTTGCCGACCTGAACGCCATTACGCACGCCAGCGTTCGCCGGGAGGTAGAGAAGGTATTGGCCCAAAAGCCGAAGCTGGCGGCCATCGATGCTATTGCTCTGTTTGAAAGCGGACTGGACAGCCTTTGCGATGTGACAGTTGCCGTCACGGCCCCCATGGAGGAACGGGTCCGCCGTCTTATGGCCCGGGATTCCATCCCGGAAAGCTACGCCCGCAGCCGCATCGCCGCACAGCACGAGGAAAACTGGTTCCGGGAAAAGTGTACCTGTACCCTGGAAAACAACGGCACACAGGCCCAATTCAGAGAGAAGTGCCTTGCTTTTTTGCAAAATCTATGTATAATATAGGAAGACTGTTGTTGTTGAGTGAAATACACTGACAGAATCTCATATTATGGAGGAATGACAAATGAACGTTGATGAACTCCGCGAAGCGCTGCTGAGCAGCCCCAAGAACGGCTACGCAGGTCTGTCCGATGAGGACCGTGCCGAAATGGAAGCCTATTGCAAGCGCTACGCCGCTTTTATGGATGCCTGCAAGACCGAGCGGGAAGCCACCGCATGGGCTACCGTCGAGGCCGAGAAGCACGGCTTTAAGCCCGCTGTCCCCGGTATGGAGGTCAAGCCCGGCGACAAGATTTACATGAACAATCGTGGCAAGAGCTTTATGATCGCTGTGGTGGGTACCGAGAGCCTGGCTCAGGGTGCCAACATCTGCGCTGCCCACGTGGATTCCCCCCGGATGGATTTGAAGCCCCAGCCCATGTATGAGGATTCCGAAATCGCCTACTTCAAGACCCACTACTATGGCGGCATCAAGAAGTACCAGTGGACCTGCGTGCCTTTGGCCATCCACGGTGTGGTCTGCAAGAAGGACGGCAGCCAGGTCACCGTCACCATCGGCGAGGACGAGAACGATCCCATTCTGGTGGTCTCCGATCTGCTGATCCACCTGTCCGCTGACCAGATGAAGAAGACTCTGGCCGAGGGCATTGCCGGTGAGCAGCTGAACGTGATTCTGGGCACCGAGCCTCTGGAGGGCGAGGGCAGCGACCTGGTGAAGCTGAACATCATGCGGCTGCTGAACGAGAAGTACGGCATTGTGGAAGACGATTTCCGCACTGCCGAGCTGACTGTGGTTCCTGCCGGCAAGTGCCGGGAGGTGGGCCTGGACCGGAGCCTGCTGGGTGCTTACGGCCATGATGACCGGGTCTGCGCCTATGCCGAGCTGGAGCCCATGCTGACCCTGCCCACCCCCAAGCACACCGCCGTGTGCATTCTGGCCGACAAGGAAGAAATCGGCTCTGTGGGCATCAGCGGTATGCAGAGCCATGCCTTTGAGTACTTCATGGAGATTCTGTGTGACGGCCAGAATGTAAAGCTGAGCCATTGCTTTGCCAATTCCTTCTGCCTGTCTGCCGACGTTTCCAATGCCTTTGACCCCAACTTCGCCGAGACCTGCGATCGCCGGAACAACAGCATGCTGAACTACGGCGTTTCCATCTGCAAGTACACCGGCTCCCGGGGCAAAGGCGGCGCTTCCGATGCCTCCGCCGAGGCTATGCAGCATGTCCGTTCCACTCTGGACGCCGCCGGTGTCAAGTGGCAGATCGCCACTCTGGGCAAGGTAGACCAGGGCGGCGGCGGTACCGTGGCTGCCTACATGGCAAACCGGAACATCGTCACCGTAGACGCGGGTGTCCCCGTCCTGTGCATGCACGCCCCCATGGAGATTGTCAGCAAGCTGGATTGCTATGAGACCATGAAGGCCTGCAAGGCCATTTACCTGGCGTAAAATTTCAGAATCCCCCGTTTCTGCCGTCATGGGAGAAACGGGGGATTTTTCATGGGGAAAAGCAAAATAGGCGTAAGATACCCCCAAACAGGAGCGAAACAGCATCCCTGACCGGGGTGAAATATATATTGAAAATATGGCTGAGGTGTTGTATTCTTATGGCAGCAGAGTGAAAAGGGTATGCATTGGAATGCCGCTGTCGCAGGTGCTGATTGCTGCGGGGCTTGTTCCCGTATTGGTCAATGTGCTTCTGTATGCTTTTTCGACCACGGATGGAGTGCGCTCCGATAGTGTGCGCATGCCACGGGCGCTGTTTTGGGCCGGCACGATCGGCGGCGCTTTCTGCCTGGGTCTGACCGTGTTTCTTTCCCTTTTTCAATGCAGAATGCTATGGAGTGTAATTGCCATTTCTGCGGGATTGCTGTCAATTGTCTGCGTTTTGGCCTATTATTCCATCCGTATCCGCTACGACGAGGACACTTTTCTGTGCCGAAGGCCGTTCTCATGTGTCTGCCCGGCGTGGCGCTGACGGCACTGGCGGTGTGGAGCATTGTAGAATGGTGTTCGCTGGAAGTGCCGTGCAGCCCGGAAAACGCGGATGGTGTGCTGATATGCTGGGCGGCAGTGGTTTGCTACTGGTGCTTTGTGGCATTTGCCTTCCACATATTGAACCACGCGGAAAAACATCCCCGGCTTGCGGCGCTGCTGGTAAAGAAAGAGGAACTCAATATTTAAGGGGGGAGTTTATGACCACTATCCAGAAGATCACGAATCGTCTCCGTCTGTACATGAAAAACCATGACTATCAATTCTCTAGGAAATGCTTTTATAGAATTCAAAATGATATTGCATACTGCATTCAATTTGATATGCCGAGCAGCTTGATTTATGCGACTTTCTTCGTGATGCCGCTCTATATTCCCTGTGAACACCGCTATTACACCTATGGGAAACGAATCAGCGCGCTTCCGCTGCTGCCACGAGACGCGTCAGACAAGGAAATAGAAAAATGGTGTGAAGCCCTGTGCGAGGAATTGGGAAACAGAGTTTTCCCGTTCTTTCAAAGGGCCGCAGCGCCTGAACAATTGGTGGATGCCGTAGAGGAAAAGCGGTATTTGCTGTGCCCAGCCGTATACATTTTCAGGCTGGAGCTGTTTAGTTATCTATATATAGGGGACTTTTCGAAACTCCTGCTGGTTCTTGATGAATATCCGCGTGTCCTCCGGAGCACTACATTCTTGACGGAAACGGTGCGGGGACATTATATGCGGGAAGCGGAGAATGTCCGCCGATTGATGCAAAGAGGAGAACAGGAATGCCACACTTTTTGCGCAGAGACAATTGAATATACCATGCATAAGTGCTTTTGATTGCCTCTTTTCCGCAAATATGGAATTCTATTTTAGAATCGGGTAATTGGTGATAGAACATGGAAAAAATCGGAAACATACGAAACTGTTGGAAAATTGTCCACAATTCCCGTTATATTGCAGCCATTGGGAGCGGAATATCTGTATTTGACCGCGCCAGTCTGGAGCTTGTATATCACATTACCGGTCTGCGCTGGGTCCATGGCGGACTGTTTGCGGATGACGATACCCTGATGGTCTACACGGGGGAGCAGAAGCTGTTTTTCTTCCGCGTCTCTCAGAAGCGGCTCCTTTGGGCTGTTCCAAGGCCTCGGGAAATTGCGGCCTCCGGGGATATGCGCTGCTGCAAAATCCGGGGGACGGATGAAATTCTTTGTGTTGCCCAGGGAAAAAAGAGCCTGGAAGAGCAGTTTCTGCTCAAGGTAGATTATAATGGGGAGAAAATGTTTGTGCGGCAGCTGCCGGACTGCTACTGCGTTGTTACGCAGCTTGTGTGGACGTTGGAGCAGGGAGTAACCTTCCTGTCTTACCAGGCGAAGGGAGATGGCCGGACGCTCCTCTACAGAATTCATCGAATCAATGGTGATGCCTGTTCGATCCTTTATGAAGGAGAAAGCACACAGCAGCCGCGATTTTATTCCGGGAACTATCTGTTTCTGGCGGACTGCAGCGTTGCTCCGCCAAGGGCAAGTGCCTATCCGCTTACCGGGAGAGATCACCTGAATCTGGGAAAACCTCTGCCTGTCACCCTTCCGGCAATGTGGACAAACGGCCCGGTTGGAGCGAAAAAGCAGGTGCTTCCGAGAATATGCTGGGTGGATGAAGTTCAGGGAATATTGGCTGCCTGTGACCAGCGGGACTGGGCCGGTGTGTATGATTTTCAAAATGGGAAAATGGTTCTGGAAGCCCATTGCGCCGGGGCAACCTGTGCGGAATTGCTTGACGGAAGACTGCTGATTGGCACCACCGCGGGCCTTTTTTCGAAACAAAGGAACGAGATGGAATAAGCGTAGAGGGGGGCACGACTTTGAAACCAGACACGGGAGAACTGCTCTGTGCGCTGCTCCTGATTCCGTTCTTCACCCAAATCATCCTGGGAACGGCGGTCTCCCACATCCATGATTTGGGAAAAAGCAGGACTTTTCTCAAAAAGAACCGCAGGAATCGCTCGCTGTGGAAACGGTTTCTGTTAATAGGGTACGCACAGGAGTGCAAGTACTTCGCCACTCAGGCCAAAGGGCTGACGATTGCCTATTGGGCGGGCTTTTTGTGGCCCATTGCGTCTATGCTGTGCTGGGCCTTATCAGGGGTGTTCCCCTCTGTCCTGCCTGTTCTGCGGGTGCTGGTGTATGGAAAGGGAAATTTCTTTGACGTTCCGATCTTTGTTTTCTTTTTCCTCATGACCAGGCACGCGAAAACCGGCGGCGTGACATGGAAATGGGAGGTACCGCGCTGAGATAGAAACTGGAAAAGGCTCTGGGAACACTGCACACATTATGCATAAAACTATACGAATACCACAATTGAACGGGACTTTCCTGCCCGTTTTGTATGTAGCTGCGTGTGTCATCATCCCGGCAAAGCTGGCAGACCGGCTTGTACTGGGTATGATGGAGTGCGTGGTTGCTGTAGATCAGGGGTCCGATAAAGAACGCCCGATTACTCAACCATAAATAGAGAAATTCTCAACCGCTGCGTTATTTCCTTACAGGAACCCATATAGTAAGATAGAATTGCTCCCGCAAAGGAGAATCTAACAGTGAGGAATAGACCATGGATATAAGAGAATTCAGTCCCATTTTCCGAAAATCCGGAACGATTGGAATTATCTGTGAACTTGTCGGTTATGGCTGTGTGCTGGCGTGCTCGCTGCTGCTGTCTGACCTGCTGACGCGGGAGGGTCAGACCCAGGCATTCCGGACATTTCTTTATCGATGCGTCATTGACCGAAGGGTCAGCGTGGGGACGCCGGGGGAAATGCAGGGGAAGCTCGGCGGGGACGCAAATACACTGGCCGCCTTTTTCCAGAATACGCTGCCCAAAGCAATCAGCGGCGCCGTTGTGATCCTCTGCGCCACGGTGCTGCTGTGTATGGAGAACCTGCTGATCGGGTCGATTTTCTTTTTCCTGAATCTGATCCAATTGCTGCCCATCTTTCTGTACGAAAACTGGGCGCGGCAAATCTACGAGCAGACCCATTCGGATGAGGAAGCCTACTGCAACTGGATGCTGGAGGGCTACCGCAGCATTCGAACCTTGAAGGCCTACGGTATGGAGCGTTGGTTCATGGCCCGGTACCATCAGCTCAACCGGGCCATTGTGGACTCCGGGAAGCGGGCCGAGAAGACCGGAACGGTGGAGAATATCGTGTTCAATGCGGTGGATAGTCTTCTGAACTATGGAAGCTATTTGGTTGTGGGGCTGTTTATACTTTGCGGAAAGGCGGAGCTGAGCCGCGCGCCGTACCTGATCGTGCTGGCGGGCTGCCTGTTTTCCTCTATCAGCACTGTTTTTGATCTGCGGCTTCAGCAGATCAACAGCGAGGAGGCTTGTAAGCGTCTGAAATTGCGGGTGGAAAATGTGCCGGAGCCTGACGGACAATCGATTATCCGTATCCATGCTGTTACGAAGTCTTACGATGGAAAACCCGCTTTGCAAGGTGCCAGCCTGGATATCCGGGAGGGGGAGCGGATTCTTCTGCATGGGCCCAACGGTTCCGGGAAGAGCACGCTCCTGCGGCTCCTGCTGGGACTGGAGGAGCCGGATTCCGGTGAAGTTCGCCTGGGCATTCCGAGACAGCAGTGTGCAGTCTGCCTACAGGAAGAGCCGGTGCTGTCTGTTTTCGGCGCGGGGGTGATTGCGGCTTTGTTCCGCAGCGGCTGCCCGGTGATTTTTGCGCTGACGATTTTTGCGTTGGCGGCGCTGCCGCTTGCCCGTACGGCCTGCATGGCCGGGATTCGGACAAGGCTCAAAAAGGAAGCATCGGAATATAGTGAAGATCGGAAACAGCTGGAGCAGGAGCTTTTCGGTGCGAGAGACTTCGCAAAAAGCTACTCGCTGCATGGCTTTTTCGTCAGCCGCCTGGAAAAACGTTTTCGCGTTTTTCTGCAAAAAACAGGACAGGCCCAGTGCCGCGTGGACGCCCTTGTAGAGGCACTGGACTTTTTGAGCAGTCAGGGCTCCCGGCTCTGCGTTGTGCTGGCGGGGACATTCCAGGCTGCCCGGGGCAGAATGGAGCTCGGCATGCTGCTGACAGGCTTTTTGATACTTCCCTCGCTGACCCGGTGCTTTGCGTATGTCCGCGGCTGGATCACCGAAAAGCATGACGAAGCAAAGTATCTGGATCGCATCTCCGTGTTTTACGGTGAATTTGAAGACGGCAAAGGTATAGCCCCGGCTTTGATCTCTTTGGATGCGGAAAATGTCTGCTTTTCCTATTCGGAGGATGGAAAGAATATCCTCTCGGGCGTTGATTTCCATATGACAAGTATGGAAAATGTGCGTCTTGCAGGCCAAAACGGAAGCGGAAAGACCACGCTGCTGTCCATCCTGGCGGGACTGTACGAGCCATCGTCGGGAATCGTGTGCGGCGGCGCGGCTGTGGGGCAGAGACGAAAAAGCACCGCTCTGCAGGAGCAGAACGGCGCGATTTTCTCCGGAGCGGTTTGGGAAAACCTGTTCCTTGGGGAGGATAAGCGTCCGGCGGCAGAAGCGCTGCTGGAAGAAATGGGCTTTGGGAAAACGCTGGAGTACACCGTCGAACCCGGCGGCGGGAATCTCTCCCCGGGAGAGCGGAAAAAGATTTTGCTGACCAGAGCGTTCCTACGGGATGCGCCCTTTCTTCTGCTGGACGAACCCATGAACCACCTGGACGCGCAGGCTGCGGAGGTCGTAAAAGAAAAGCTGCGTCAGCGGCAGGGCGGCCTCCTGCTGATCTCCCACCGGGAGGATATCTGCGAGGGGCTCGGAATGGGGGAGTTTCTTATGAAGAGGAAATCATAGGGGCCGACGGTATGGGCGTGTCCGTTTTTTCTGACCGCGCTGGAGACGCACCCCACGGGGCGATGTGGGCATCGCCCCCTGCGAAAAAGCATTTGTTTTCCGTCATTCTATGCCGGTACATATACTGGTAATGAAAGCAATGAATATTGGAGTGCTGATGTAAGACGCTGTTAAAGGGCAAGCTCGCTAACGATTCTGCGGAAACATTACTGGGCATCCGCATCCAGTACCGCGTCGGACCGCCGGCATAGGATTTCCACAGACTGGATCTTGTCGATGTTGACGGCGCTGTTGAGCATATAGAGCAAATCGCCGTGCTCGATCACTCTTCGGAACAGGGTATTGTCCGTCAGCGAGTCTGCAACCACAAAGTCAGTGCCGTCTGTCATGTGGAAAACGAGGGACCGCAGATCATCGTCCGGTACCGTGGAATGGGAGATTTGGACACACAGAGAGTTCACATAGACGGCCCCTTGACCGAAGGTTTTGCAGGGCAGACTGCCGCTGTCCGGGAGAGAGACGCAGAGCATTTCGTCCATATGGTTCTGCTCATAGGCTCTTTCCGCCAGAATGTTGTAGGCAAAAATGGGAACATTCTCCATCTGATCCGCAAAGGCCTCCTCGACCAGCTCGTCCCCCCAGAGGGAACGCAGCTTCTGCTCGGCCTCCTCGGGAGTCAGCTCCTGCTTCAGCTGTGCTTCCAGTGCCTGTAATTCCTGCGTCATGGGGCTGGGCTCGTCGTCCTGGGCGGTGTCGTATTCCGAGGCCGCGAGGTAATAGTAGTCGTCATACTCGCCTGTGTACCCTCCGGGGAAGCCCAGCTCCCGGACTTTTTCGGCGGCCTGCTCCGGGGTCAGCTCTTTTTTCAGCCGCTCCCGAATGACGGGGATCGCCGCCTCCCGTGCCTGTTCAGCCTCCAACTGGCGGGATGCTACAGGTTCGGGAAAGGAGACCAGCAGATTGGTCCCTGCGGTCATGTCTGCCCGGAAATAGAAGGTAAACGCCAGAAGCGCAGGCGTTGTTTTTTCGGGGATCAGGTAGCAGCGGCCATATTGATTGAAATTCAGGTAAAGGCCGCTCAACCCGCCGATCTCTCCGTCGTTATTCAGAAGAAGATATTCCTCCGGAATGGGCTTGTCGTGCTCCAGGAGCATGGTCATGAAGCCGCATTGGGTGGTGCTGTCATAGACGTAGGCGTCCACGGTCAGCTTAAAGCCGTCAGTGGAAATACTCTTCCCCACGGGGGACACCCATTTTTCCAGCTCCTGGGCAACCGTTTCCTCCACGGGCTTTTTTTCATATCCCGGGACGGTCCAGCTGCCGCCGATTTTACCCGGATCGCTGACTTCAGTTGGGTCGGCGCGGTCGAATCCGGTGTTTTCACCGTACAGGCCGGAGATCATATCCGCCGGACTGCCGAAAAGAATTGTGGCATAGGCCACCGCGCAGCCAACCAGCAGCAGAGCCAGCGCGATGATCGCCGCAATCAGCCAGATCTTTTTCGCGGGGTGTTTCCGTGCGGCAGGCGCTTCCTGAAACGCCTGCTGTTCCGCCTGGATAAGCAATTCGGAATCTACGCCGCTCAATCCCTTGAAAAGCTGAAAAGATGTCATTGCAGGCCCTCCTTTTTGAGCATACCGGCTAAGTCCTTCCGGGTCCTTTGCAGAATGTACTTTACCTGATTGGACGACAGCCCTGTTTTTTGGGCAATCTCCTCCTGGGTGTTGGCGTAGTAGTACCGGAGCAGAAAGATGGTGCGGCCTTTTTCAGGGAGCTTTCGCAGAAAGCGGTTCAGGGCGGCGGACAGCTCTTTGCGCAATACATCCGTTTCCGGGCTTTCGCTGCCTGCTACACATTCCGCCAGCTCGTCCAGCACCAGCCGGGTCTCGCCGCCGCCCCGTTTTCCGGCGGTTTTTTTCCGCCAGCGGTCAATGGAGAGGTTGCGGGTGAGTTTTCCGAGAAAGGTGGCGAACCGTTGGGGCCGACGTGGCGGGATCAGTTTCCAGGCGGCATAATAGGTATCGTTGACGCTTTCCTCCGCGTCCGAGGGATCGGATAGAATATGGTTGGCAATATGAAAGCAGTATGGCCCGTATTTCCGCTCTGTCTGAGCAATGGCCTGCTCCGACCGGGCAAAATACAGGTCCAGAATCTCATTGTCCTCCATGGGCTTACCTCCTTTTGGTATCTTCACCCTTATACACGCAGAAAAACGGGAAATGGAAAAAATATAGAAAAAGGATAGCACATTTTTTGGAAAAAGACAAATATTCCGAACGGTTGATTAGAAAGTAACAGGGCCCGCTTTCCGAAAAACCGGGAAGCAGGCCCTTACACGTCAGATAACCGGCAGTTCAGAATACATCTGCGGAAAGATGTATTTCCCTGATTGCATCCTGCAGGTAAGCATAGACGTTCCGGATGCGTTCCTCTACGTCGTCATTGAAGAACAGATCCGTTCGCCACTGCAGGAATGCCGCAATCTGGGTGTCCAGGTCCGTAAAGAAGCAGTCGGTGACGTTAAATGCGGTGTATTGATCGTCTTCATAGACAACCTTAGGCTGCAAGTCCGAAAACGGGATCAGTTGTCCCCGGATAAATGCGTAAGCATCCGGCTGCCGGGCCTGGGCGGAATCATAGACCATGACGTAGGTTACGGGCAAGGTGGATCCATCCGCGTTGGAAAGATCGGCTTCCGTCTGCGGGACGGCTGCACTGAAAATACAGGCGGTGTCCTCGGGGGAAGCACCGATCGGAAAGGCATAGCTGTCAATGGATGCTGTCCTTTGTCCGATCAGCTGGTACTGCATTTCCTCTGGCAGATTATTATCCAGAATTGTTCCCTCAGGCGGTGCATCCAGCAGAAAGACCGGGGCAGGCGATACCGGGCGGATGACATTTTTTCCGGATTCCCGGATGATTTCCGTACAGCGCGCAAAATAGGCGGCGGTGATCTCCTCACGTCTTTCCTTATCCGCAAGGATGGAGCTTTCAAAGAAGCTTTGCAGCTCCGGTTCAACTTTTTGGATAAGCGCCGGGTCCGCCTCCGCGGGGCTGGGCTGTACCGGATAGGCCGGCGGGACTGCGGCTTCCGTTTCCGAAAAGCGGACAGTACACATCCAGTCCTGGCCAAAGGCAAAGCTATGGTTGGTCAGCACGAAGTAGTACCCGTCATTTGAAATCGGCTTTTCCAGCTCTGCCATATCGTAGGCGGCAGAGAGATCGATGGTCAGAACACCGGTGCTGTTTGGGGCGATTTCGGTATTTGCGAAACGAACTTTGCCGTGGGCTGGAATTTCCGTTCCGTCGGACCAGAGCATTAATTTCAGCGTGGGCTGAAAGCTCAGTTTTTTGCTGGACTTGTTTTCTACGGTGATCTCAACGACTCCGTTCCCAATGTAAGCAGCTTCGAGAGACAGATCATCCCCGGAAATGCTGCTGAAAAGCATCGGGGCGCAGGCTATGAGGCTCAGGGCCAGCAGTACCGCCGCCAGCAGTACCCCGAGCCATTTCCTGGCACTTGGGCGGGATGCCGGGGCGTGCGCTTCCAGAATATAGGTATCCTGAATATCTCCTATGGCATTCTGCAATCGAATGGCGTTCATACAAAAATTCCCTCCTTTTTCAGATACTGCCTGAGTTTTTCACGGGTTCGCAGTAATGTCATTTTTGTTTTGCTTTCGCTCCAGGAGAATTTCCGGGCGATCTCACCAATGGAATCGCAATACCAATAGCGGCATACAAAGGTCTGCCGCTGTTCCGGGGCCAGCCCGGACAGAAAACGGTTCAGGGTTGCCGCCAGCTCACGGCTATCCAACTGTTCGTCAATGGATCGCCCCGCCGGAATGCAGTCGGATAATTCCTCCAGTGACAGGTCAGCTTCCGTTCCGCCTCGTTTTTCTGCTGTGTTTCTGCGATGCCTGTTCAGTGCCAATCGGCGGGTGATTTTCCCAAGGTAGGTGGATAAAGTTGTTGGCCTGTGGGGCGGGATAGAGTTCCAGGCGCCCAAAAGTGTATCGTTCACGCATTCCTCGGAATCCTCACGCTGTGACAAAATGTGGTTTGCAATGGAAAATAAGTACTGTCCGTATTTCTTCTTTGTCTCTGTTACGGCGTTTCCATGACGGTTCCAATAGAGGTCAACGATCTGGCTGTCAGTCATTTCGCGTCCTCCTTTCTGATTTTTTGAAGGCCTTCACTTATCTACTACCGATTCGCCCGGAATGGTCACAAATATCATAAAAACGGCCGCCTGCTGCCCGTGTGACAACAAAATTGAGCGGCTGATTTCAGAGCACTCAACTTCGATGTCCAGCGGGCGGCCGACAGCCGCCGTACAGGATTGACTTACTGTTACATCTGGAAAATATTCCCCAGCACCGCGCCGTTCTGCTTTTCTTCCCTGGGCTTCAGCTGGTCATAGGCCAGCGCGTAGGTGACCTCCATGGGATTGCGCAGGAAGTACAGCTGGGCAAAGGTTGCGGCAACGGAGAGCAGGTAGAAGAGAATGTAGCTCAGCGTGCCGTCCATCGGCAGAGAAACACCAACCAGAGCCAGCAGCACGTCTCCATAGGCAAGAACCGCTGTCAGCACGGTGATGAGATAGTACCACCAGAAACTCATATCCAGCTTGAAGACCTGCCAGCGGTTGCCCTGCATCATCTTGCGGCTTGCCAGCAGAGCGTACATGGCGCCCACCTCTGGATGGTCATAGAGCACATAGTCTGCCATACGGAACCGGTAGAGCATGGGCACCACAAAGGCAAGAATCAGCGCAAGAAAAATAACGATCAGGGGGCCGGAGGCGGCGGTAATGGCGTCCAGCGCAGTCTCGTCCAGAGTGATGGTTCCGCCGGTCAGGAGACTGCCGCCGCTGACAGCCGGGGCGACGGCGTTCATAAAGGAATCGGAAAAGGGCGAGAGCATGAAAATCAGCGAGGCCAGATAGCTGGCGCCGAAGCCCAGACCCAATATCATGGCCCCAAGCAGCAGCTTCAGCCGCAGCAGTGGCCAGAAGCGCTCAAAGCCGGTTTTCAGGGCATTGCGGGAGGCATACTGTCCCCGGCTGACCCGCAGCATGCCGCCCATATAGCCAAAAGCCAGACACATGGTCACAATAGAGGAGACAAGGGGCAGAAAGTTCGACAGGGCGGAGAGCATATTCCGGCTGTTCATGCCGGAGAGACCGCCGGTATGGGAGATTTTCTGGTTCAGCGTGAGCTGCAGCAGCAGGATCACAAGTCCCAGCCCCAGAGTAATGGCGGCGTAAAGAAGGATGATTTCCCTCTGGTTTTTTGCGTTGTGCAGCTTCTCATGGGCCGTCCTTTTGAGATCGCGGCTGGATAAGGTCATAGTGCGGTTTCCTCCAAATTACACATCATAGCAATAGTTATAAACCATTTGCGCGGAAATAGCAAATGAATTTTTTGAAAAGGTGGATTTCCTGCGTTTCTTTTGGTATAATGAGCGAAATAGGGGGGTGGAGCCATGGAGATGGGACAGCTGCTGCGGCAGGCGCGGCAGGAGGCAGGGCTGAGTCAGCGGGCGCTGTGCGGCGACCGGATCACCCGCAATATGCTCTCGCAAATTGAGAACGGCACCGCCCGGCCCTCCATGGCGACCCTGCAATACCTGGCGGATGCCTTGGGCAAGCCTGTAAGCTATTTTCTGGGAGAAACGGTGCTGACAGATAATCAGCGGCTCATGGCCTTGGCCCGGGGAGCTTTTCAGAAAAAGAATTTCCGTCTGGTGCTGAACCTTTTGGAGGACTATGCCGCTCCGGACGACACGCTGGACTGGGAGTGTGGGCTTCTCGGCTATCTCAGCTGCCTGGAGCTGGCAGAAACGGCGGCGCGAGAGCGGCGCGGGCCGGTGGCGGAAAAGCTGCTGAGCCGGAGCGGACGCTTTGAAAGCCCCTATATTACCCAGGAGCTGCTGGCCCGCCGGGATGCTCTGCGCCAGCGCCTGGGTCAGCGCCGGAAGGGCGAGGCCCTGCCGAGCCTGGACGAACAGCTGCTGCTCCGGGCGGAGCAGCAGCTTGAGGCGGGAAACGCGGAACGAGCCCTGGCGCTGCTGAGCGCGGTGGAGACGCGGACTGCGGAGACGGAATACCTGTCCGGCCTGGCATATCTGCGCAAAAAAGACTATCCCCTTGCGCTTGCGGCATTTTTAATGGCTGAAAAGGGCGGCAGGGGCTGCGGCAGACAGCTGGAAGAATGCTACCGGGAGCTGGGCGACTTTGAAAACGCCTATCGGGCTGCCTGCAGAAATCGGGACGAAAAAAACAAAGGAGTATCATTATGAAAATCGCGGTTGCGGGAACCGGCTATGTGGGCCTTTCTTTAGCGGTGCTGCTGGCCCAGAAGCACGAGGTTACGGCTGTGGACATTGTTCCTCAGAAGGTTACGCTGCTCAATCAGCGCAGATCCCCCATTCAGGATGAATATATCGAGCGTTATCTGGCGGAAAAGGAACTGAATCTGAAGGCTACTCTGGATGGGGAAAGTGCCTATCGGGATGCGGACTTCGTGATTATCGCCGCGCCCACAAACTATGATTCCCAGAAGAATTTCTTCGACACCTCCGCCGTGGAGTCTGTGATCCAGCTTGTGCTGCGGTGCAATCCGGAGACGGTCATTGTAATCAAGTCCACCATTCCCGTGGGATTCACCGAATCTGTCCGGGAAAAATACCATTGCGAAAATATCCTTTTCTCCCCGGAATTTTTGCGGGAGAGCAAGGCGCTTTATGACAATCTGTATCCCAGCCGCATTATTGTGGGTACGGACCTGAAGAATGCCCGGCTGGTGGAGGCTGCCGAAATCTTTGCGTCCCTTCTGCGGGAGGGGGCCATCAAGGAGAATATCGATACCCTTATTATGGGCTTTACGGAGGCTGAGGCCGTCAAGCTCTTTGCCAACACCTATCTTGCCCTGCGGGTCAGCTACTTTAATGAGCTGGACACCTACGCCGAGATGAAGGGACTGGATACCAGGCAGATTATCAAAGGCGTGTGCCTGGATCCCCGCATCGGCGACCAGTACAACAATCCCTCCTTCGGCTACGGCGGCTACTGCCTGCCCAAGGACACAAAGCAGCTGCTGGCCAACTACCGGGATGTGCCGGAAAACCTGATCGGGGCTATTGTAGAATCCAACCGCACCCGGAAGGACTTCATAGCGGACCGGGTGCTGCAAATGGCGGGATACTATGGCTACGACGAGGACAATGAATACAATGCCAACGCGGAAAAAACCTGCGTCATCGGGGTCTACCGCCTGACCATGAAGGCCAATTCTGATAATTTCCGCCAGTCCTCCATTCAGGGCGTCATGAAGCGCATCAAAGCCAAGGGCGCCGCGGTCATCATCTATGAGCCATCCCTGGAGGACGGCACGACCTTTTTCGGCAGCCGGGTGGTAAACGATTTGGCAGAGTTCAAAAAGAACAGCCAGGCCATCATCGCCAACCGCTACGACAGCTGTCTGGATGATGTACGGGAAAAGGTCTATACCCGGGATCTGTTCCGCAGAGATTGATTTTTCCGGCAGGAGCTTCAAGGCCCCTGCCGGATTCCTTTTTTTTGGGGGAGACAAATGAAAAGCAATGTGTTATAATAAAGCAAAAATGTCTGAAAGAGGTTTGTCACAATGAAAAAAGCACTGATCACCGGCATTACCGGCCAGGACGGCTCTTATCTTGCCGAATTCCTTCTGGAAAAGGGCTACGAGGTCCATGGCATCACCCGCCGGGCGTCCATTTCCAATACTGCCCGCATTGACCACCTTATGGGGAAGATCAAACTCCATGACGGGGACCTGACCGATTCCTCCAGCCTGATTCGCATCATCGGTCAGGTCAAGCCGGATGAAATTTACAATCTGGCGGCCCAGTCCCATGTGCAGGTCAGCTTTGACGTGCCCGAATATTCCGGCGATGTGGATGCCCTGGGCGTTCTGCGGATTCTGGAGGCGGTCCGCATCTGCGGACTTGCCGGTACCTGCCGCATTTATCAGGCATCTACCTCCGAGCTTTTCGGCAAGGTGGAGGAGGTTCCGCAGCGGGAAACCACACCTTTCCACCCCTATTCCCCCTATGCCGTTGCCAAGCAGTACGGTTTCTGGATGACCAAGGAGTACCGGGAGGCCTATGGTATGTTTGCCGTCAACGGCATTCTCTTCAACCACGAGTCTGAGCGCCGGGGCGAGAACTTCGTCACCCGAAAGATCACGCTGGCTGCCGGACGCATTGCCGAGGGCTTGCAGGACCATCTGGAGCTTGGCAATATGGATTCCCTCCGGGACTGGGGCTATGCCAGGGACTATGTGGAATGCATGTGGCTGATTTTGCAGCAGGAGACTCCGGATGACTATGTTATCGCCACCGGCGAGCAGCACACCGTCCGGGACTTTACGGAGAAGGCCTTTGCCGCCAACGGCATGACCATCCGCTGGGAGGGCACCGGTATTGACGAAAAGGGCTACGACGCGGAAACCGGCAAACTGCTGGTGTCGGTCAATCCCCAATGGTTCCGGCCAACGGATGTGGATAATCTGTGGGGCGATCCCACCAAGGCCAGAACGAAGCTGGGGTGGAACCCCCAGAAGACCAGCTATGCGCAGCTGGTGCGGATCATGGCAGAGCACGACCGTGCTTTGGCAAAGCGGGAAAAGGCAATGATGGAGGCGGCGAGATGATGGAGAAAAACGCGAAGATCTATGTGGCGGGACACCGGGGCATGGTAGGTTCCGCCATAGTCCGGGAGCTGCAGCGCCAGGGCTATACCAATATCATCACCCGCACCCATAAGGAACTGAATCTGACCCGGCAGGACCAGGTGGAGGCATTCTTTGCCGCGGAGAAGCCGGAGTATGTGTTCCTGGCGGCGGCGAAGGTAGGCGGCATTGTGGCCAATCAGAATGCGCTGGCCGATTTTATGTACGACAATATGGTGCTGGAAATGAACGCCATCCATGCGGCCTGGCAGAACGGCTGCAAAAAGCTGGAATTTCTGGGCTCCTCCTGCATCTATCCTCGCATGGCGCCACAGCCCATGAAGGAAAGCTGTCTGCTGACCAGCGAGCTGGAGAAGACCAACGAGGCATACGCCCTGGCAAAAATATCGGGACTCAAATACTGTGAGTTCCTGAACCGGCAGTACGGCACGGACTATATTTCCGTTATGCCTACCAATCTTTACGGACCCAACGACAATTACCATCCTACCCACAGCCATGTTCTGCCCGCGCTGATCCGCCGCTTCCATGAGGCAAAGGTCAGCGGCGCGGAAAGTGTCACCTGCTGGGGTGACGGCAGCCCCCTGCGGGAGTTCCTGTATGTAGACGATCTGGCGAACCTCTGTGTCTTCCTGATGAACAACTACTCCGGCAATGAGACCGTCAACGCCGGTACCGGCAAGGAACTGTCCATCAGGGAGCTGACCGAGCTGGTTGCCAAAGTCGTGGGGTATACCGGGGAAATCAGGTGGGATTCCAGCAAGCCCAACGGGACTCCCAGAAAGCTGCTGGATGTTTCCAAGGCCACGGCCCTGGGCTGGACCTATAAGACCGAGCTGGAGGATGGTATCCGTCTGGCTTACGAAGACTTCCTGCATAACCCCATGCGGGCTGAGCGCTGAGGGAGAAGATTTATGAATATCATTTTGCTTTCCGGCGGCTCCGGGAAACGGCTTTGGCCCCTTTCCAATGACGTCCGCTCCAAGCAGTTTATCAAGTTCTTCAAAAAAGAGGACGGCGGCTACGAGTCCATGGTTCAGCGGGTCTACCGGCAGATCAAAAAGGTGGACGTTGACGCCACCGTGACCATTGCCACCAGCAAGACCCAGGTCTCTGCCATTCACAATCAGCTGGGGGAAGACGTGGGCATCAGCGTGGAGCCCTGCCGCCGGGACACCTTTCCGGCCATCGCTCTGGCGACGGCTTACCTTGTGGACGTGCTGCATGTTTCACCCGCGGAGTCTGTAGTTGTCTGCCCGGTGGACCCTTATGTAGAGGATAGTTATTTTGAGGCCCTGAAGGAGCTGTCTGCCCAGGCGGATAAAGGGGAGGCCAATCTGGTGCTTATGGGCATCGAGCCCACCTATCCCAGTGAGAAGTACGGCTATATCATCCCGGAGAGCGGAGACCATGTGGCTTCCGTCAGAACCTTCAAGGAAAAACCCACGGCGGATGTGGCGGCAGAGTACATTGCCCAGGGCGCCCTGTGGAATGGCGGCGTCTTTGCCTATAAGCTGGGCTATGTCATGCGGAAGGCCCATGAACTCATGGATTTCACAGATTATCAGGACCTGTTTGACAAGTATGAGACCCTGAAAAAGATATCCTTTGACTATGCGGTGGTGGAGCACGAGCCGAAGATCCAGGTGGTGCGCTATGCCGGGATGTGGAAGGACCTGGGTACATGGAACACCCTGACGGAATCCATGGACGAGAATATCATCGGCAAGGGTGAGCTGAACGACAAATGCTCCGGGGTGCATATCATCAATGAGATGGATGTGCCCGTGCTGGCAATGGGATTGCACGATGTCATTATCTCCGCGTCTCCGGAGGGGATTCTGGTCTCCGACAAAGAGCAGAGCTCCTACATCAAGCCCTTTGTGGACAAATTTGTGCAGCAGATCATGTTCGCTGAAAAGAGCTGGGGCAGCTTCAAGGTGATCGATGTGGAGAACGCCTCCATGACCATCAAGGTGACCTTGAATCCGGGCCACAGCATGAATTACCACAGTCATAAGCACCGGGACGAGGTCTGGGTGGTTATTGCCGGAGAGGGCCGGACCATTGTGGACGGCATGGAGCAGAAGGTCCACGCCGGGGATGTGGTGACCATGTCCGCAGGCTGCCGCCATACGGTGCTGGCGGATACGGAACTGAAGCTCATTGAGGTACAGCTGGGCGAGGAGATCAACGCCCAGGACAAGCAGAAATTTGAACTGGAGTAACAAAACAGGGGAGAGGCCCATGCCTGAAAAGAATGAACCGCTGCTGTTGCGCCCTGCCGGAAAGGATTACCTCTGGGGCGGGACCCGGCTGAACGATGATTTTGAAAAGAATATACCCTTGTCCCCTCTGGCGGAAACCTGGGAATGCTCCACCCATCCGGATGGCCCCAGCTTTGTGGTTGGGGGACGCTTTGACGGGCGGCCTCTGGCGGAGGTGCTGGAAGCCAACCCAGGTTATCTGGGTGCGCGGCACCGGGGTGAAACGGGGCTTCCCATCCTCATTAAGTTCATTGACGCGAAAAAAGACCTGTCCGTTCAGGTCCATCCCGGAGACGATTACGCAAGGCTCCATGAAAACGGCCAGCTGGGCAAAACCGAGATGTGGTATGTGCTGGACGCAAAGCCGGACACCAAGCTGGTCTATGGTCTCCGGCGCAGCTGCAAGAGAGAGCAGCTGCGCCGGGCAATCGCGGATGGAACGGTCGAGAAATACCTGCAAAAGCTCCCCATTCACAGGGATGACCTTTTTTTCATCCCGCCGGGTACCATCCATGCCATTGGGGCGGGAACTCTGGTGGCGGAAATTCAGGAGAGCTCCAATCTGACCTACCGGCTCTATGACTATGACCGGGTGGACAAGAACGGGCAGAAACGGCCATTGCATATTGAAAAAGCTCTGGATGTGGCAGATCTTCGGGGCTGCGCGGAACCCCGGCAGCCTCTGCGGGTGCTGAAATACCGGCCGGGCGCGGCCTCGGAGCTGCTGTGCCGGTGTAAGTATTTCGAAGTTTACAGAATGCTGGTCAATACCGAGCGACGGCAGCGGGTGGAATACCGGGCCGACGAGCTGGCCTTCCGGGTGCTGCTCTGCGTGGGCGGCTGCGGGACGATCGCCTATGACGGCGGGAGCATCCCATTCTACAAGGGAGACTGCGTTTTCGTTCCGGCGAATTCCGTGACGCTGACCATCCATGGGCAGGCACAATTCTTGGACGTGAAAGGATAACATATGGAAATCGAAAAAGAATACAGTCGCTGGCTGGAAAAAGCCCTTGCGGACGCGGATGTGGCGGAAGAGCTGAAAAGCATGGATGCCGCTGAAAAAGAGGACGCCTTTTATCGGGATTTGGCCTTCGGCACCGGCGGCCTGCGGGGTGTGATCGGTGCGGGCACGAATCGGATGAACGTCTATACCGTGGCAAAAGCCACCCAGGGTCTGGCGAACTATCTCAGGAGTCATTTTGAGAAACCGTCCGTGGCCATTGGCTATGACAGCCGTATCAAGAGCGATCTGTTCGCCCGGGTTGCGGGGGGGGTGTTTGCGGCAAACGGAGTTCAGGTGCATATCTGGCCTGTACTGATGCCGGTTCCAACGGTGTCCTTTGCGGCCCGCTATCTGAAGACCTCCGCGGGTGTTATGATTACCGCCTCCCACAACCCAAGCAAATACAACGGTTACAAGGTCTATGGCCCTGATGGCTGCCAGATCACGACTCAGGCCGCCGCGGCAGTTCTGACGGAAATCGAAAAACTGGATATTTTCGAAGATGTAAAAACCGGAGATTTTGAGACAGAGCTGCAGAATGGGAACATCCGCTATATTCCCGAAGAAGTGTATACCGCCTTTGTTAATGCAGTCAAGGCCCAGTCTGTTCTCTTCGGGGAGGGGGTAAACAGAGACGTTGCCATTGTTTACAGCCCTCTGAACGGCACAGGCCTGAAGCCTGTTACCCGGACGCTGAAGGAGATGGGCTACACCAATATTGCGGTAGTCCCCGAGCAGGAGCAGCCGGACGGCCATTTCCCCACCTGCCCTTATCCCAACCCCGAGATTCGGGAGGCCATGGCGCTGGGTATGGAATATGCGAAAAAGACCAACGCGGACCTGCTGCTGGCAACGGACCCGGACTGCGACCGGGTGGGCATCGCCGTGCGCACCAAGGCGGGGGATTACACCCTGCTCAGCGGCAATGAGGTGGGCCTTTTGCTGCTGGACTACATCTGTGCCCAGCGCGTCAAGCATGACAAGATGCCGCAGGATCCTGTCATGGTCAAGACCATTGTGACTATGGACCTTGCGGAGCGGATCGCGGCACATTATGGGGTGGAAACCCGCAATGTGCTGACGGGCTTCAAGTTTATCGGGGAGCAGATCGGCTTATTGGAAAAGCAGGGCCGGGAAAACAGCTATATCTTCGGCTTTGAGGAAAGCTACGGTTACCTGACCGGCTCCTATGTCCGGGATAAGGACGGTGTGGACGGGGCCTATATGATTTGCGAGATGTTTAGCTTCTACGCCACCCGGGGCATCAGCCTTCTGGACAAGCTGGAGGAACTATACCGCACCTATGGCTATTGCCTGAATACCCTGCACAGCTATGAATTTGACGGCAGCGCGGGCTTTGCCAAAATGCAGCGCATTATGGCCTCTTTCCGGGAAAGTATTTCGGAATTTGGGGGAAAGAAAGTGGAAAAGGTTCTGGATTACAGCGCCGGACTGGACGGTTTGCCCAAGTCCGATGTGCTGAAATTCCTGCTGGAAGGAAATTGCTCTCTGGTGGTTCGCCCCTCCGGCACGGAGCCGAAGCTGAAGCTCTATGCTTCCATCAGTGCTGAAAACAAAGCCGCAGCGGAGAAGACGGAGGCGGCCATTCTGCGCTGCGCTGAGGAAAGGCTGAAATGAAAGCCTGTTTCCTTCGGTGCGTGTCGCTCCTGCTGTTAATACTCTTGTTTACCGGCTGCGGGGAGGTCAAACTTTCCACTCCGGAAAAGGCCGCCTGGAAGCAGTGCGGCAGACTGCTCGCCAAAATCAGCGGGGAGTTGTCCGCCTGCGGCTATGATTCTCCGGCAGAAAAATGGCAGCGGTCCACGTTGATTCCCGAGGACAGGGCGCGGGTGGAGGCTGTTGCCGCGGGGGCAGGATTCTGCATTCTGCGCAGCGGCCGGGATATCCCGGAGTATCTGGCGGAGCCGGAAGGACTGCTGCAATTTCTGGATCAGGTACAGGCAGGCAAAGACTGCTTTTTTTCCCTGTTTCAAATCACGGAAACGGGAATGCTTTCCTGCCGCTATTTCTGGCAGGAGAACAGGCAGTTCTACCTGACTACACTGACCTGCGACCCGGCGGTGAAAGGGAAGAGCTCCATCCTTGTCCGGGAGACCTACTCTGTTCGGAATTGGACGGTCTCCGAAGCGGGGAATTTCTTCTATCAAGTCTTTTGGGAGGATGACCAGCACTTTGCCAACTATTCCCGCATCCGCCTGAGAGAGCCAGACCCAGTGCTGTGGCAGATGACGCGGGAATGCATCCTGTCCATCGGCTACAGCGGGACAAATATGTTCCTTGTGGATTGGGCTGCGCCGGACTATGGGAACCTGAGTCTGAATGATCTGTGGGATCTGTTTTATTATAGAAAGACTGGGAATATGCCGAATCCGGAAGAATTCTCTTATGACCGGGAGAGCCGGTGCTATCGGATCCCGGCAGTGGATTTTGAAGAACTGATTCTGCCCCGGTTTCCCATGAGCAGGGAAGAACTGCAAAGCGTGGCGGATTACGACCCTAAAACGGACACCTATTCCTGGCTCCCGCTGGAGAGCGAGTTGATCATTCGCTTTGGGCATCCCCTGGTGGAGCCGGAAATAACGGCTTGCCGGGAAAATGAGGACGGCAGTCTGAACGTTATGGTGGAGACCGTCTGCACGGATCTGAAGCTGGACAGCCTGTACAGTCATGAGGTGACTATAAAAAAGCGGCCGGACGGTACTTGGCAATACTTGGGAAACCGAAAGCTGACGCAGCCTGAGGATTTCATTCCACTCTCCCGCCGGGAGGTCATGGAAAGCATTGTATAGAAAACAGCCCCGGCAGGGGCTGCTTTGCTGTTGTGGTTGCAATTCAAGTGCTTTTGTGGTAATATATCGAAAAAAGAAACAAGGAAGGCTCTTTTCCATGAGTAAAAAAGTCCGAAATTGGCTGTGTGCGGTTCTGATTATTGCGGGCCTCGCCATGATTGGCGTGGCAGGCTGGGTTTGGTTTGACGAGAATGTGGACCGCAGCGGCTGGGTCCAGGAGGACGGTGTTTATTCCTACCGGAATTTTCACGGAAAAAAGGTAACAGGATGGGAGACCATTGCGGACAAGATCTACCATTTTGACGCCGAATACAGGATGCAGACCGGCTGGCAGGATCTGGAGGTCGGACGGTGCTACTTTGGCGCCGACGGCGTCCTGCGGCTGGGGCTGACCCAGGTGGATGGGCAGATCTACTACTTCAATCCCTCCACGGGGGCCATGTCTACCGGTTGGCAAACCATAGAGAATGGTACCCATTATTTTTCCGCCTCCGGCCCTATGGTCACCGGTTGGCAGGAAATCGAGGGAAACCGGTATTATTTTGACGAATCCGGTGTGCTGGCTACCCAGTGGCTGACTCTGGAGACCGGCACCTACTACTTAGGCGATGACGGCGTTCCCCGCACGGGCAGACAGGACATGGAGGACGGCGTCCGCTTCTTCCGGGAAGACGGCACCATGGTCACCGGCTGGCTGGACGAGGAAGACGGGAAACGTTGGTATGACGATTCCGGGCTGATGCAAACCGGCTGGCTGGAACTGGAAGGGAAACGCTATTTCCTCTCGGATGACGGACTTGTACAGACCGGCTGGCGTGAAGAAGGGGAGTATCGCTATTACCTCCAGGAGGACGGCAGTGCCGCTGTGGGAAAGCAGAGTATTGACGGCCGAACCTGGTACTTTACCCCCAAGGGCATTCAGGTGGTGCTGGTCAATAAGGACAATCCCATTCCCGATGACTGGACTTGGGACACCGTGGAAGTGGAAAAGGACCGGCCCATTCAGCGCATCGCGGCGGAGCCGCTGCGGCAGATGCTGGCCGATTGCAGAGCTGCCGGAAACAACTGCTACTTAAACAGCGCCTACCGGACCCATAAGCAGCAGACCGAAATACTGAAATTGCGGACGCAGGAATATGAAGAAAAGGGCATGACCTATGAGGAGGCCTATGAGGAGACCCTGAAAACCGTGGCACTGCCCGGCACCAGTGAGCATGAGCTGGGCCTGTCCACAGACCTTGTAGGCAAGGAGGCCAACGAATGGCTGGCTGTCCACTGCTGGGAGTACGGCTTTATCCTCCGCTACCCTGCGGACAAGGAGGAAATCACCGGCATTACCAACGAGCCATGGCACTTCCGCTATGTAGGCGTTGAGGTGGCCATGGACATGAAGGACACCGGGCTGTGCCTGGAGGAGTACTTAGGCGCGGTATAAGGGGCAAATGAAAAAATGTAGGGGACGATGCCTGCATCGTCCCGAGGCCAGATTGACAGAGAAGTGCGTTTGATCGTTAAGCTCTGTAGTCGAACCTTCGGGACGATGAGGGCATCGTCCCCTACTTATATTATAATGTGTCTGCTATATTCTACCCGATTTGCTCCACGATCCACACGGTTCCGACGACCTCGGAATCCGAGTTCCGAATCTGGATCGTGGCCTGCCCAAAATCATTGGTGGGAATGTCATAGAAGACGTTTCCGGTACTCTTGTCCAGCAGCCCCCAGAGGTCCAGCTCCTCACAGTAGGTCTTCAGATAATCGTCCACGAGACCCTTGTCCGTAACGGTAAAGGGCAGCTGCAGGCGGTAGCCGGACAGGGACTTTGACAGAGTGCCGTCCTGGAACAGCATACCGGGAACGCTGTCCGATACCACGGGATGGAAAATCTGCTTGTCGCCCTCCGGCTCGGGAGCGGCTGTCAGGGACAGGGGCAGCGTCTCTATAGTGGGTTCTTCCTGACCAAGGGGCCACACGTAGACCGTGCAGGTACCGGTCAGGGTTTCCGGACCGCGCAGAGTGTGCTCGCTGGACAGGATCAGCGTCAGTTCGTTGGTGCCGTTGCTTCTGGGGAATATACCCTGACCGTTGACGTCCCAGTCAGTGAAATCCATGCTGGCTTCGGCCTTGAGCAGTGTTTTCCCCAGCCGGTCCGCGTATTCCTGTAAGGTTTCGTTTCCGCTTAGGCCGATCTCGCCGACTGGGTACGAGCCGTTTATATAGGCCGGGATCAGAATATAATCTTCTCCGGCCCGGATGGTGACGCTGAGCATGATTTTCTCACCCGTATACAGGCTTTCCGTCAGGGCGCAGCTCCAACCGGCGTCCGATTCCGCCGCGGCGGTCTCCGGGGTGATATAGGCCGCCTCTCCCGGGGAGACCTGCTTGAGTGTTCCCGTCATCGCTTCCCGGATGCCCATGAAGTTGGCCGCGTAGGCCGTGAGCGCCATGGCGATAACCAGGCAGGCCGCCAATACCAGCACCCACAGCCGCCGATGGCCGGGTCTGGCCTCGTATTTCCCCTTGCCCTCGGGCAGGGGGGCGATTTTTTTTTGCCGTTCCTCCCAGGCGGAGAGGAAACGGTCATCGATGCCGTTCATGGCCTTGTTGAATTCCGAAATGGTCATACCGCAATACCCTCCTGTTCCAAACGCTTGCGCAGGGAAGACCGCATTTTTTGCAGGCGATATTGAATTTGCCGCACGGAATTCCCGTAGGTTTCGGCAATCTGCTCCAATGGCACGGCGTAAAAGTACCGGGCTGCGAAAATACCCTGCTCCTCCCGGGAAAGGCTTCCCAGAAACGCGTTGATGTTTCTGGTGATCTCCCGCTGCTCCATGCGCTGGGCGGGATTCTGCCGCCCGTCCGGCAGGCAGTCCTCGATTTCGGACAGCAGAATGTCCGTTTCTGCGGACCGCTTGGCGGCGGTCAGGTAGCTGTAGCGTGTGAAGGACTGATTCCGGACAATGCGGCTGAGAAAGTGCCGCAGCACCCGGGGCCGGGTAGGCGGGATGGTATTCCAGGCAGCGAGATAGGTATCGTTCACCGCCTCCTCCGCGTCCTCATGCCGGTGGAGAATATTTTCGGCAATGGTATTCAGGTATGCGCCGTATTTCTTGCCGGTTTCCCGGATTGCTTGTTCCGACCGGGCAAAGTACAGCGCCACAATGGCATTGTCTTCCATAGCTTGCTCCTTGTTTGCTTTTTGTGTAAGGGCCTTACACCTATATAGTAGGCAAAGAAGGGGATGGAAACAAAAGTAGGGGAAATCTTTTTATTACAGATAATTATCCAGCTCCTGCTCGACCTGGGGAATAACCTTGACCTTCGGAGCCTTGATCTGCTTTCCTCGGAAGATCACCATGGAGAGTTCCCGCAGCGCGGAAAGATTTGTCAGCGGATTCTCCCGGCATACCAGCATATCCGCGGATTTTCCGGCCTCAATAGAGCCGGTCTCCTTTTCAATGCCCGCAATTTTCGCGCTTGCCAGAGTGGCGATGTACAGGGCCTGGGCGTTGGAAACGCCGCAGAACCGGCGCAGATAGGTCAGCTCCCGCCAGGTGTCGTATTGGGTTACATAGGGACAGGCGGTGTCCGTGCCCAGACCGACGGGGATGCCCGCCTCCAGGCAGGCCTTGGCGCAGCCAACAATGCCGTCCATAACGATGCGGCCATTGTACTTCTGCATATCCGTGGCGTGGCTGATGGACTGATCGAACAGGGAGAAGGACAGGGTGGGGGAGATGGTGGTCACCAGACTGGCGCCCCGCTCCTTGAACAGCTCCAGAATCTCCGGGTCCGGCATGGCGCCGTGCTCAATGGTATCCACGCCGTTTTCCAGAGCGGCCCTGACGCCCTCCGGGCTTTCCACATGGGCGGCAACCTTCAGCCCCAGAGCGTGGGCCTGATCGCAGGCGGCCCTGATGATGGCGGGGTCCATTTTCAGCACGCCCGGCTCACCCTTTTTCACCGCGTCCAACACGCCGCCGGTGACCATCAGCTTGATGAGGTCAGCTTTGGTCTCGGCAATGGTTTTTACGCAGGCTTTCGCCTCCTGAGGCGTGGTGACGATGTGGGCCAGAGACCCGGCCATATGTCCGCCGGGAACGGAGACGGCCATATTGCCTGCCAGAATTCGGGGGCCAGTCTGACGTCCGGCGTCAATGGCGTCCCGCAGCTGGGCGTCGAAATCCAGAATGCCGCCTACGGTGCGGATGGTGGTCACACCGGAGAGCAGCTGCTGCTTGGCATAGCCCGTAACCATGGCCTTGCCCAGACGCCGGGTCAGGCC
The DNA here is from genome assembly GCF_018918045.1 of Pseudoflavonifractor sp. MSJ-30. Taxonomy (GTDB): domain Bacteria; phylum Bacillota; class Clostridia; order Oscillospirales; family Oscillospiraceae; genus Faecousia. The sequence continues at coordinate 43,018 of NZ_JAHLPU010000015.1, read as the reverse complement.
GTTTGCCGTTACCAGCTTGACGGCCTTTACGGGGTCCGTCTGCTTTTTTCTGGGTTTGCCGGAGCCTGCCAGATGCACATGCAGATTGATAAGACCCGGCAGAAGATACTGCCCGTCCAGATCCTGCTTCTTGAAGTCACCGGAAATGGCCCCTTCGGGTACAATGGCGTTGATCCGTCCGTTTTCTACCAGAATTGCCAGACCTTTTTGGGGCTGCATATGCTCTGTGCCGTCCAGCAGGACGAAATTGGTAAGCGCGTATTTTTCCATGATAGGTTTCTCCTTATGGTATCCCATGAAGGGCCCTCTGCCGCTTCGTCAGGGAACTGTTATTATTATAGTAGGGGCACAAAAGACGCTCGTACAGAACACGCTTGCGTTCCGGCCGCGTATCCACCCGGATGGCGGAACCGGCACCGCAATTCCACATAGGGGGAGGAATCTGAGCCGACGCGCCAGAGCCGGGAGTCATTCCGGGTACACAGCCATTCCTCCATATCCAATGTCAGAGAGGGGGGAGATTATGCGTTTTCCTCCGGCAGCGCCACGGGACGATAACTGTGGTGCACCGCGGGCAGAAATTTCTCCAGAATATCGGAAAGCCTGATTTTCAGACTGGATGTATTGACGCAGGGATGGCAGCCGATGTATTCGTCCTGCAGGAGGTCTTCGTCAATGAGCAGCTGCACCCGGTTCCCATGGTCGTTCATCAGCCCAAGAACACTGACGGAACCCGGATGGATGTCCAGCAGCTGCGCCATATGTTCTTCGTCCGCAAAGGACAGCCGGGAGCAGCCCAGCTGGGCGGAGAGCGTTTTCGTGCGGAATTTTTTTGCGTCGGGCATCAGAAGCAGGTAAAAAACCGTTTGCTGCCGGTTGCAGAGAAACAGATTTTTGCACATCCGGGTGCCGAGTGCTTTGTCCACATCCTCGCAGGCTTCCATAGTCATGGCGGGGACGTGATCTATGCGGGCATAGGGAATTTTAATTTCATCCAAAAGAGCGTAGGTACGAAGCTCCCGTTCCTGCCGGGAGCCGGAGAAAGGATTGTCTTCCATAAACAGACCACCTTGTAGTGTTATTTTTCTTAAATTATACCCCCTTTTTCGCTGGGTTTCAATCCTTTTCTTGCGGAAGTGGATGCGGCTTTACAAAGATGAAAACTTTCCATGTTTTGAATATTTATTACAAAAATATGAAATAAAAAAGTTTTGTCAAATGGTTGATTTTTTTGAAATATATGCTATAATGCAGATACTCAATTTTCAAGAAAACGAGGAGCGGTCATATGGCAGAGGATGCACGCGTTCGTAAAACAAAACAAAAGTTATCGGCAGCGCTTGTCGGGCTGCTTCTGGAGGGGGACTTTGAGGATGTCTCTCCTGCGAAGCTCTGTGAGCACGCCGGAATCAATCGATCCACGTTCTACCGGAATTACAAGAGCATTTCTCAGTTGAAAGAGGAAGTGGAGAACAAGATCCTTTCCGGTGTGAAGTGGCCGGTAAAGCTGACCAATGGTGCGGCGGACCGCAGAGAAATTGCGGAACAGTTGAACTATATTAAGGAGCATAGAGATCTGTTCATGGCTCTGTCCTCCAAGAGTTTCCGGGAAGATATCTTTGATAAAATCCGGGAACGGGCCATTGCGCTGGCGAAGGAGACTTACCCTGAGTTCCAGACACTTCAGCAGACCTATGACTACGACAACCTGACGGTTTATGCCATCAGCGGCGTTGTCGGTACTGTCGCAACCTGGTTTATGACCGGTATGGCGCAGGATGTGGAGTCGTTGGGCGACTTCCTGGCATCCAGAATCACCGATACGGTCATCAGATTGAACAAGGTATGATTTGACCGCCGGGCGTGTTCGCCCGGCGGCCTTTTGCTGCTCCGGATGTTTACTTTCGGAAACGGTACTATGCAGCATGCATAGTACTGCATTGAACAAATTGACCCGGTTTGTGTCTCTTGAAACGGAATCCGGTTCCGGAAAAACGGCGTGCCGCGGATACATCCCATTTTCAAATATTTTTAATACCTCTATATAAAAAAGAATATATTCCTTTGTGGATTCTGACGGAAATGCGTCATCAAAAACCCGCACTGGCGATGGTATAGCATAAATACTTCCGTTTGACAAATATAATGATTGAATTATTCCCAGAATGTGCTATAATATTTACTGGAATACAGGAGAGCGTCAGCTCTCTATATATGAAAGGATTGATTCCAATGGCTCTCGTAACAACAACCGAAATGTTCAAGAAAGCCTACGACGGCGGCTACGCCATCGGCGCTTTCAACGTCAACAACATGGAGATCGTTCAGGGCATCACTGAGGCTGCCGGCGAGCTGAAGTCTCCCGTCATCCTGCAGGTTTCCAAGGGCGCCCGCGCCTATGCCAACCACACCTATCTGGTGAAGCTGGTTGAGGCTGCCGTTATTGAAAACCCCGAAATTCCCATTGCACTGCATCTGGACCATGGCGACAGCTTTGAGCTGTGCAAGAGCTGCGTTGACGGCGGCTTTACCTCCGTTATGATCGACGCCTCCTCCAAGTCCTTCGAGGAGAACATCGCTCTGACCAAGAAGGTCGTTGAGTATGCCCATGACCACGGCGTTGTTGTCGAGGCCGAGCTGGGCACTCTGGCCGGCGTGGAAGACGAAGTGGCTGTTGAGCACGGCAAGGAAAGCTATACCCATCCCGAAGAGGTTGAGGAGTTCGTTTCCCGCACCGGCTGCGACTCCCTGGCCATCGCCATCGGCACCAGCCACGGCGCTTACAAGTTCAAGCCCTCTCAGTGCACCCGGAATGCCGACGGCATTCTGGTTCCGCCCCCCCTGCGTTTCGACGTTCTGGAGGAGTGCATCAAGCGTCTGCCCGGCTTCCCCATCGTTCTGCACGGCTCCTCTTCCGTTCCCCAGGAATTCGTGAAGATGGTCAATACCTACGGCGGCAACATGCCCGACGCTATCGGCATCCCCGAGGATCAGCTGCGGAAGGCTGCTCAGCTGGCTGTCTGCAAGATCAATATCGACTCCGATATCCGTCTGGCAATGACCGGCAATATCCGCAAGTACTTCTACGAGCATCCCGATCACTTCGATCCTCGTCAGTACCTGAAGCCCGCTCGTCAGGCTGTCAAGGACATGGTCGCCCACAAGATCGTCCACGTTCTGGGCTCCGACGGCAAGGCGTAAAAAACAACGGACCAATAAAGCTTCCCGCGGGGTCTCCCGCGGGAAGTTTTTCTATCAGGAATAAGGAAGCCCTGTTTCGGCCCATTCAAAGAGGAGAGGTCTGGAGGCGGCAGAGGTACCGCTGATGGAGGGACGCGTTGAACACCGCAGCGGAGGAGAAGTTCAGGAAAAGCGGACAGAGGGAAAACGTTGAAAACGGCTTCGGAAAACACGAATTTTTTTCAAATTTCGTGTTGACTTTTGAAGGAAACAATGATAAAATAACCCAGCCGCATTGAGAAGGCTTACAAGTGCTGCCCAAAAGCAGCCGCCTTTAGAGCGAGACTACGCGATTAAAGTAGGTGAAATGAGAAATGAAGGCAGTTTTTGTTACCGGTGGTAAGCAGTACACCGTTGCCGAGGGCGATGTCCTCTTCATTGAGAAGCTGGCTGTTGAGGCTGAGCAGACCGTGAAGTTTGACAAGGTCCTGGCTGTCCTGGACGGTGAGAACTCCAAGATCGGTGCTCCCGTTGTGGAGGGCGCTGTTGTTGAGGCCAAGGTCGTGAAGAACGGCAAGGGCAAGAAGATCGACGTGCTGAAGTACAAGGCAAAGAAGAACGAGAAGACCCACATCGGTCATCGTCAGCCCTATACCAAGGTCGAGATCACCAAGATCGCTCTGTAATCAAAGAGTATGACAAAGATCGAATTTTTTACCGAGGACGAGCGGATCACCGGATTCTCCGTCTCCGGTCACAGCGGTTATGCCGAAACGGGCAGCGATATTGTCTGCGCCGCGGTTTCTGCCGCTGTCACCATGGCTGAGGCCACCATCAACGATGTGTGCGGCGCAAAGGCCAAGGTTCGCGTCAAGGAAGCGGACGCCCGCATTACTTTGACGCTCCCCGTAAGCTGCGATGAAGAGGAAAGCGTTCAGGCTTGTTTAGCCGGTATGATGCTGTATCTTTGCAGTCTGCGGGATCAATATCCCGACAACATCGAAGTTTTGGAGGTGTAATACAATGCTGAAGATTGGTATTCAGTTCTTCGCTCACCACAAGGGCGGCGGTTCCACCAAGAACGGCCGTGATTCCGAGTCCAAGCGACTGGGCTGCAAGCGTGCTGACGGTCAGTTTGTTCTGGCTGGCAACATTCTGGTTCGCCAGAGAGGCACCCACATCCATCCCGGCACCAATGTTGGTATCGGCAAGGATGACACCCTGTTCGCCCTGGTTGACGGCACCGTCAAGTTTGAGCGCATGGGCAAGGATCGTCGGAAGTGCTCCGTTTACGCTGAGCAGTAAGACAAGCCTATGAATGAAGGACTGCTGCGGAACAATGCGGCAGTCCTTTTTTTGAAATCTGGGTGGCAGAGAACAGGCCATCCTTTTAACAGCCCCAGGGCAGGGCGCTCTTTTCTGTGTCACCCACTGTGAAGCATGGAGGTATACTACTATGTTTGTAGATAAGGTTCGAATTACAGTCTGCGGCGGACGGGGCGGCGATGGCGCCGTGGCCTTCCACCGGGAGAAATATGTGGCGTCCGGCGGCCCTGACGGCGGCGACGGCGGCCATGGCGGCAGCGTGATGCTGCGGGTTAACGACAATCTGTCCACGCTGCTGGATTTTCGCTATAAACGGAAGTATTCTGCCCAGTCCGGCGCCAATGGTCTTGGCCGGAATATGAGCGGCAAGCGGGGAGAGAATCTGATCATTGAGGTCCCCCGGGGTACCGTGGTGCGGGATGCGGAGACCAACCAGATCGTTGTGGATATGTCCACCGGTGAGGATTTCGTCATTGCCAAGGGTGGCCGTGGGGGCTGGGGCAATGCCCATTATGCCACCGCCACCCGGCAGGTGCCCCGGTTTGCCAAGGTGGGCCTCAAGGGTCAGGAGCGGGACGTGATTCTGGAGCTGAAACTTCTGGCGGATGTGGGCCTGGTGGGCTTTCCCAATGTGGGCAAATCCACTTTGCTTTCCGTTACCTCCAACGCCCGCCCCAAGATCGCCAACTATCACTTTACGACCCTGTTCCCCAACCTGGGGGTAATCTATGTGGACGAGGGTGTGTCCTTTGTTATGGCCGATATCCCCGGCATCATTGAGGGCGCCGCGGAGGGCGCGGGTCTGGGCCATGACTTCCTGCGGCACATCGACCGCTGCCGTCTGCTGGTTCATGTGGTGGATGTTTCCGGCAGCGAGGGCCGGGACCCGGTGGAGGATTTTAACGCCATCTGTGACGAGCTGGCAAACTACTCCGTGGACCTTTCCAACCGGCCTATGATCGTTGCCGCCAATAAAATTGACCTTCTGCCCCCGGACAGCGACAATTTGCAGCGCCTGCGCGCCTGCGTGGAGGCCGCCGGCTGTGAGCTGTATGAGATCTCTGCCGGAACCACCCAGGGCACCCGGAATCTCATGCGTGTGGTGGCCGAAAAGCTGCGGACGCTGCCGCCTGTGACCATTTATGAGCCGGAGTATGTAGAAAAGCAGCCCGAGGCGGGAGACCCTCAGGAGCTGACCGTCGAGCATCTGGGCTCCACCTGGGTCGTTACCGGAATCTGGCTGGAACGACTGGTGCAGAATATCAACTTCGACGACTACGAATCACGGAACTATTTCGACCAGATGCTGCGCAAATGCGGTCTCTTTGCCCGCCTGGAGGAAATGGGCATTCAGGATGGGGATACTGTGGATATTTACGATCTGCAATTTGAGTATATGCGGTAAAAAAACAGCAGGGGCGGCAGATTTGCCGCCCCTGCTTAGACTGTCTAAAAACCCCTTAAGGGCTTTTTAGACAAACTTTTGCAGTCTGCTGCGTGCATAATTTGTCCGCCTTTGGCGGACAAATTCCACACTTGCAGCCTGATAGGTATTTTCTGCCAGGTACACGCCCCGGCAGAAAATGATTGGACTTTATTCGCAGACAAAAGTCTGCGAACTCTGCGAGACTTTTTCTACAAGCTGAGCAGGGGCGGCAGATTTGCCGCCCCTGCTGGCCATTTACCGCTACCGGCGAAAATTCTCAAACGCAGGAGGCGATGCCCCCATCGTCCCGAGCGTTCAACAACAGAGCGGTGCGTACGAATACTGTTCCGCTGATTGGGCTTCGGGGAGATGAGGGCGTCGTCCTCTGCGTTCTTTGTTGGGAGATTTATACCTCCAGCGCTTCTTTTTTATCCTGGTACTGTTCCCACAGATCGTCGCTCATCTCCTGGAAGATCCGCTTTGCCCGGAAGGTTCCGTCACAGAGGCGGGAGACGGATAAGGTGACATAGAATTCGTCTCCATCCTCATCCTGACCATAGCTGACGTAGTTTTGCTTCCAATCGTGGATCCAGCCCTCACAGGCGACGGCCTTGCCGCACCAGGGGCAGGAAAAGCGGAGCAGCTCAGGATCCTGCAAAACGGTCTGCTGGCTGTCGAAGCTCCGGTCGTTGGGCAATTCGGCGAAGACCCGTGAGGCGTACTCGTCCAGATATTCCTCCAGATCCAGGTGGTCACAGATCTTGGCGGTGTTTACGGAGTCGTTCATGGCATCATGGGCGGCATCACCGGATTCACCAAGCACCTCCATGGCGTATTCCAGAGAGTACTTCACGGTGCCGCGCATGATTTCCCGGCCGAATATTCGCTGCAGATCGTACCAATCCGGCAGACCGGAAATATCAATGCCGTGGAGGGCCATGTTGTCGATCAGCGTGGGAAGGTCGCTCATGCTCCAGGTCATGAAAGCGTATTTCTCACCGCACCAGTCGATGAATTTCCGATAAGCCTCCGGGAAAGGAAGCCCCTGTTCTTCCAGAAGTCTGTCGTGGATTCCGGTGAGGGACGCGATCCGCTTGTGCATTTTCTTATAGTGTTGGGGCTTGCTGTACACCCGCAGAGTGTCAATCACATGGAAGTGCTCGTCCAGTTTGGCAGCGCCGATTTCAATGATCTCCCCCGGCAGGTAAAAGGGTTCCCGGATGGCGGTAGCCTCTTCTGTGGGCTGGTTCCATTCCAGATCAAAAATAATGTAGTTCATGATTCTCTCCCTCTTATACAATATGGGCGGCAAGCTGCCGCCCATATATATTTTCTATTTCTTTGCGACCGTCGGCATGGGCATATCGTCGTAGTCGAAGACCTCCCGGACCTTTTTGTAGATCTCGGTGTAGGTCTTGCCGTTGTCCTTGTAGCGCCAGCCCGCGCCGGCGTAGGGCTCCTTGCCATAGAAATTGGTCACGCAGTCCGGGTGAATCTCCTTGAAGATTTTTTGCTCGTCCGCCGGGACCCGTGTCTGCTTGCACATGAATTGCTCCAGAGGCAGACCGTCCAGAGCGTGGAGATCCGAGACCTTGGAATAGCAGATGTTCAGGTTCCTGAGATTTTCGCAGCCTGCCAGCGGATCAATGGATTGCAGCTTGTAGCAGTAAGCCAGCTCCAGAAATTCCAGCTTTTTGCAGTTCTCAAACCCGTCCAGCTGCTTCACGGCGCAGCCGGAGGCAATGAAAATTTCCAGGTCCGGCATATACCCCACAAAGCTCAGATCTGTCAGCGTTTCGTTATGGCCGATATCCATATATTTGGTGCGCCAGCAGTATTTCAGGTTTTCACAGGTGTCGTCAAAGACGTTGTAAACGGCGCGGATGGTTTCCGCGTTGGTCCAGGCACTGTATTTGCCGAATTGGATGCGCCAGACCAGCTCCGTCCTGGGGTAATCCTCCCGGATGGAGGCCATGGTCTCGTTGTCCAGGCCGCAGTTGTCCAGTACGAAGGCCTCGCAGTCCGTCATAATGGCCAGAGCCTGCCGCAGGGCGGGAATGTCATCCTCTGTCAGGGAGAGATCCTTGAATTCCACTTTGATATCGTTGGTGGCTATCTGTTTGCCAAAAAGCGTGAAGGTATAGTGGAAGCTGGCGTTGGGGGCGGCGTTTACCAGCCACTCCACGTCGGCTTGGCTCAGGCTGCTGGTGCCGTCGGCGCGCATCAGCTCCACAGTCTCCAGCTGGGGCAGACGGGCAAGAACCTCCTGAGCGGCGTTGAGCTGGCCGGAGGTCAGCTGGGAGAGGTCGAGGGAGGTGGTGTCCGCGGTGAACTCCTGCCCGGCCAGCCCCAGGGTATAGCTGATTTCCAGATTTGGATATTCATTTTGCAGATTGCTCAGCTCGTCGGCGGTCAGGCAAGTCTTTGGCAGAATCAGTTTCTTGGTGTCCTTCAGATAGGACAGGTTGGTCATCAGTGTCTCATAGTCCGTTTCCTCAGCAGTCAGGGTAATCTCCGGGGTGCCGTGGGCCACAGACTTCTTGCCCAGGTCAACGGTATAGATGATGTTGACATCCGGATGGCTTTGGGCGTAGACCTCCAAGGCGGGATAGGCGGTGGAGCCGGTGGCGTCCAGCAAAGTCAGGTTTTCATATTTTTCCAGGTCGCCCAGATTTTCATAGGTGACGATCATCTGCAGTTCCGTCGCCAGGTATTTGGGGTCCGTGGTTTCCGGCGGAGCGGTGGTGGTTTCCGTCACCGCCTCCTGCTTGCCGCAGCCGGTGAGCAGAAGCAAAAGAAGCAGCAGGAACGCATATTTTTTGGTATTTCCGCGCAAGCCCATGGGGTATGGCCTCCAGTAAACATAATGCCATTACTATACCACAATCGGTCAATGAATGCAAGAAAGAGGAAAATAATTCACGATAATTCCACAAATAATTATTGGGAAAACGGCGTGGTGGCAATCAGAAAATGGGCGGCATATGCGCCGCCCATTGGATTCCTCTCGGTTTCGGTTTACAGATCTACCTTGTCAAAACGCCTTTGGGCTTTTTTCATAGCAAGCCTGCTTCCCAGAGCATAGGCAATGGCGCACAGGAGCAGTACGGTGGTTTGGAGCCCCCAATGCCCGGCTGTGGCATTCAGCCATTCAAGGCCGGGAATATGGTGCAGGGTTTCGCCTGCGGCTACGATGAGAAAGGCTGTGATGGAAAAATATACGAAGGGCTTCCCCAGGGCGTAGCCCGTTTTCCAATAGCCGCCCAGCACCAGAACATTAAAGCTCAGAAATACCAGCAGCAGGTTACCCAGATAGGCCGGATTGGCGTTCATCATGGCATTCTGGGTGTATACCGCGGTCTCAGAGAGGAAACCCGCGCGGATAGCCGTCAAGACGGCGCAGAGCAGGAAGAAAAGCAGCTGCATTCCGACGCAGAACAGATAGTTTGCCTTTACCACGTCCGCCTTACTGACAGGCAGCAACAGGGTGTAACTCAGATCATTTTGCTCCCGGCTGTTCATCATGGACTGGAACAGGGAAAGACACAGGAAAAAGCTGCTCATGGCGATGGGATAGCCGGGAATCATGGTCATGCCGGAAAAAAGCAAAAAGAGATAGCACAGGGGCAGGGCTGTAAACGTGAATTCCTTTTTTACAAGCTGCTTCACAGTTGTATCTCCTCCTTTTCCAGCTTGACCATGATGGCCTCCAGACCATCGCAGTCCGCGTAATCCGCCAGGAAGGCGGGAAGGGGTTTGGACGCGATAATTTCACCTGCCTGAATATAGGTGATGTCGTCGGCACAGCCCGGCAGGTCTGTGGTGATGTGGGTGGAGAACAGAATGGATGCACCTTTCGCCGCCAGCTGCCGGAAAATATCCGTCAGTTCCGCCCGGGATACCGGGTCCAGGCCGCTGGATGGTTCGTCCAGAATCAGAAGTTCAGCCCCATGGGACAGGGCCAGTGCCAGCTGGAATTTGACTTTCATGCCCTCGGACAGCTGCCGAATCTGTTTGCCGGTGTCCAGCCGGAAGACTTCCAGATAGTGGGCAAAGGCGGCGTCGTCCCAGTCCGGGTAAAAGCTCCTGGTCAGAGCGGTGATCTGCGCCAGAGTTTTCCGGGGATAAAATACTGCTCCGCCGGAGGCGTAACCGATATGTCTGCGGACGTCACTGCCGGTATCGTCCTGCCCAAGGACATGGACGATACCGCCGTCCCTGTGGACAAGCCCCAGAATCGATTTCATAGTCGTGGTCTTTCCAGCGCCATTTCGGCCAAGAAAACCCATGATATGGCCTTTCTCCAGAGAAAAGCTAACATTTTTCAGCGAAAAATTTGGATATTGCTTACAAAGCCCGGAAACTTCCAAAACAGGTCCCATAGTCATCCCTCCTTATGGCTCTATTTTAGGACAGGGCATCGAAAAAGTCCACCATTGTAGGCGAACATTTTTGCGGAAAAAATGTTAACCCCGGTTGCATTTTACAGCCGGGACGGGTATAATAGAAAGTATGTGAAAGGAGGGCGACCATGCTGGCTGAGAATCTGCTGTATCTGCGCAAGCGAAACCGCCTGACTCAGGAGCAGGTGGCAGGGGCTGTGGGCGTGTCCCGCCAGGCCCTTTCCAAATGGGAAACAGGGGAGTCTGCTCCGGATATTGACAATTGTATCGCTCTGGCGAATTTTTATAATGTGACTTTGGATGATCTGGTTCGCTACGCGCCGGAGGGACAGCTACTGCCTATCCCGCCAAAGGGAAAGCATTTCTTCGGCGCGGTGACGGTAGGGGAGAATGGTGTGTTCCGACTGCCGGAAAAGGCGTTGGAGGTTTTCTCAATCCGTTCCGGTGAGGAACTGCTGGTCCTTGGCGAGGATGGCAATGGCATTGCCCTTGTAAAAAAAGACATCTTTTTACAGAGAATAGACTGATCTCCCCGCGGCCGGCGGGGAGATGTTCAGAAATCCCTATAGTATTCCGCCGGAAGCACGTCGGACAGCTCCATGAGGGCGTGGTCCCGTTCTCCGGCATAGTCGATGCGCAGCAGAGGGGAGCGCAGCTGGGTGCCGCCGTCCTGACGGATGGCAATGGTCATGGTGACCCGGGTGCCTCCCTGGGGCGGGCGATCCATAAGCACGGTGCCTCCGTGGTGAGAGGCGGCAGAGCGGACCATGACCATGCCCAGGCCCAAACCAGAACGCCCGTCCTCGATGGAGGGCTGCCGCAGATAGCGCCGGAAGACGCTGCCCCGGATGGCGTCAGAAATGCCGCTGCCGGTATCCTGAACACAAAGCCGCAGCATTCGGCCCTGTCTGGTGAGACTGGCGGTGATACTGCCGCCCTTTGGGGTAAATTTGGCGGCGTTGGACAGCAGGTTCAGAATCGCCCGCTCCAACTCCTGGGTATCGGCAACGCAGTAAAGGCTATGCTCCGGTCCATGATAGCTGAGGGACAGATCAATTCCGCGCAACAAGGTCTGACCCTTTTCAAAAATCTCCCGGAAAACGGCGGTGATCTCCACCAGCTCCTGGTGGCTCAGTCCCGCCGCCGCGGCGGACATATTGCCGATAACGCGCAGCATCTGCGCCATGCTGCGGTTCAGCGCCGCGGTTTGCTTTTCCGCTTCTGGGCCTGCCTCCCGGGCCAGCATTTCCGCGGATGCTTGAATGTCTGCCAGGGGCTCCCGCAGGTCAGCGGCAGCCAGGGCCAGGGCCCGGAGTTCACGGGTCTCTTCGGGACCTTCCAGCAGGAAGAAATCCCAATCTCCCCGACGTTCCACCTCCGCACCGAAGACGGTGCCGGAAATGTTCAGCGTCAGGTACAGGCTTCCACCCCGAAAGGCAGCGTATTCTTCCCGGCCTGTGGCCAGAAGCGGCGTAATTTCGCATCCCTCCGGGAGCATCAGAGGGTCGGCAGCCTGATTGCACCGGAAAATGCGCCCGTCCTTGACGCAGAGACAGGGGGAAACGATGAGATTCAGCGTCTCAAAGGGAATGGTTTCCTTATCCATGACAGTCCTCCTGACAGTGATAGCATGCGCAGAATCGGGAAAAACTTTCCCGGCAGGTTTCGACATTTCTCTCAGACTATTGTAACGCCCTTGTTTGCAAATAGCAAGAAGGATTTTTGACGCGGAAGAGAGGCAGTTCTATGCACGAAGGCCACAGAGAACGGGTGAAAAGGCGGTTTCGCCAGGAGGGACTGGACAGTTTTTCGGACATCCAGGCCCTGGAGCTGCTGCTGTTTTATGTGATCCCACGGGTGGATACAAACCCCATTGCCCATGCCCTGCTGGACCATTTCGGCAGCTTTTCCCAGGTGCTGGAGGCCAGCCCGGAGGAGCTGATGAAGGTGCCGGGTATCGGGGAAAACGCGGCGGTGTTTCTGACCCTGATTCCCCAGATGGGCAGATTTTATATGGTGGACCGGGCCAATCATGTGAAGGCTTTGCCGACCCTGGAACAATGCGCGGACTATCTGGTGCCCCATTTTTTCGGGCGGAAGCTGGAAACGGTGTTTATCCTCTGTCTGGATGCCAAGTGCAAGCTGCTGTGCTGCAAGGAGCTGGGAGAGGGCGGCACCAATTCTGCCGGAGTTTCTATTCGCAAGATCGTGGAGACGGCCATCGGCGTCAACGCAACCACCGTTGTACTGGCCCACAATCATCCCAGCGGTCTGGCGGTGCCCTCGGCGGAGGATATCCAGACCACCCGCCGCATTGCCCACGCTTTGCAGGCTGTGGAGATCACTTTGGCGGATCACATCATCGTGGCGGACGGGGACTATGTTTCCGTTGCCATGTCTGATGACCGCTTTCGGGACTGCCTGCTGATATAAAGGAGATTACCTATGGATCATTTTGAACTGGTTTCGGAATATAAGCCCTCCGGCGACCAGCCGGAGGCCATTGAGGCTCTGGCCAACGGCGTGAACTGGGGGTTGCGGGAGCAGACTCTGCTGGGTGTCACCGGCTCCGGCAAGACCTTTACCATGGCCTCGGTTATTGCGAAGCTCAACCGGCCAACTCTGGTGTTGGCCCACAACAAGACCCTGGCGGCCCAGCTGTGCTCGGAGTTCCGGGAGTTTTTTCCAAAAAATGTGGTAGAGTACTTCATTTCCTACTACGATTACTACCAGCCTGAGGCGTATATTGCCCATACGGACACCTATATCGAAAAGGATGCTTCCGTCAACGAGGAGATCGACCGGCTGCGCCATTCGGCCACATCGTCCCTTTTTGAACGGCGGGATGTAATCATCGTGGCCTCCGTCAGCTGCCTGTATGGCCTGGGGGATCCCATTGACTACAAGAGCATGGTCATTTCCCTGCGTGTGGGCCAGGAGCGGCCTGTGGATGAGATACTCAAAAAGCTGACGGAGATCCGTTATGAGCGCAACGATATCGACTTCTCCCGAAATAAGTTCCGGGTCCGGGGGGACACGCTGGAGGTCTATCCTGCCTATTGGTCCGGCCGGGCTATCCGGGTGGAGTTTTTCGGGGACGAAATCGACCGCATCAGCGAGATCAACGCCGTATCCGGCATGGTGGAGCGCTATGTGGACCATGTGGCGATTTACCCCGCCAGCCATTATGTGGCCTCCAGGGAAAAGCTCCAGCGGGCCATGCTGGAAATCCAGAAGGAGTGCGACGAGCAGGTTGTAAAATTCCGGGCGGAAAACAAGCTCATTGAAGCCCAGCGTATTGCCCAGCGCACCGCCTACGACCTGGAAATGATGACGGAAATCGGCTTCTGCAACGGCATTGAGAACTATTCCCGGGTCATTCAGGGCCGGGCCCCGGGATCGCCTCCTACCACACTGCTGGATTATTTCCCGAAAGATTTTCTTATGTTCATTGACGAAAGCCACGTCACCCTGCCCCAGTGCCGGGCCATGTACGCCGGAGACCGGAGCCGGAAGGATGCTCTGGTGAACTATGGCTTCCGCCTTCCCTCCGCCTACGACAACCGGCCCCTGAACTTCAAGGAGTTCGATGAGAAGATCAATCAGGTGATTTACGTCTCCGCTACTCCCGGCGAGTATGAGCGTACCCGTTCCGGCCAGATTGTGGAGCAGGTCATCCGGCCTACGGGCCTGCTGGACCCCGTGGTGGAGGTCCGGCCCATTGAGGGGCAGATTGATGATCTGATCGGCGAGATCAATGCCCGCACGGCTAAGCAGGAGCGGGTGCTGGTGACGACCCTGACCAAGAAAATGGCAGAAGATCTGACGGTGTACCTGCAAAAGGCGGGCATCAAAGTCCGGTATATGCATTCGGATATCGGCGCCATGGAGCGGATGGAGATCATCCGGGATCTGCGGCTGGCGAAATTTGACGTGCTCGTAGGAATCAACCTGCTCCGTGAGGGCCTGGACCTGCCGGAAGTGAGCCTGGTTGCCATTCTGGACGCGGACAAGGAGGGCTTCCTGCGCAGCGAGACCAGCCTGATCCAGACCATGGGCCGGGCGGCCCGAAACGCCGGGGGCAAGGTTATTATGTATGCCGATACGGTGACGCCCTCCATGCGCATCGCCATGGACGAGACTGCCCGCCGCCGGGATATCCAGGACGCCTACAACAAGGCCCACGGCATTGTTCCCAAGACCGTTATCAAGTCCGTCCGGGATCTGATCGAGATTTCCTCGCCCACCGCAGAGCGGAAGGGACGCAATGGTGTGAAGATGACCAAGGCGGAAAAGGAAAAGGAGATCGCCCGTCTGGAAAAGCAGATGAAGGAGGCGGCCAAGATGATGGAGTACGAGTATGCCGCCGTGCTCCGGGATCAGATCGTGGAGCTGCGGGGGAACGGACTCTGAAAAGCCCTCATTCCAAAAATATTCCGCGGCACGGTAAATTGTCCTTGCAATTTGCGCCGCGGATGGTATAATAAAATCCATCACATACAAAGGAGTTTATCCCAATGACTATTTTGACTGCTACCGGCTCCGCCGGAATGGGCAGCATGCTGGTGACTCTGGTCCTCATGCTGGCCGTGTTCTACTTCATGCTCATCCGCCCTGAAAACAAGCGGAAGAAGGAAGCAGAACAGATGCGTTCCGCTGTGAAGACCGGCGACAAGATCACCACCATCGGCGGCATTGTCGGCACCGTTGTCAACGTGAAGGAAAACAATCTGGTCATCGAGACCGGCGCCGATCAGGTCCGTATCGAGATCGCCAAGTGGGCTATGTCCACCAACGAGACCGCCGCTGAGGCCGCCAAGGCTGAGGCCAAGAAGGCCCAGGAAGCCAAGGCAAAGGCCAAGGCCGCCAAGAAGGCCGAGAAGGGCAAGTAAGCAAAGAAAAAACCACATCGGCTCCATACCGATGTGGTTTTTCTTTACCCAAGCTTTTTTAAGGGAACTGTTTCCAGAATGGGAATGCCCAGCTTTCCGAGCTTTTCCCGGACCTGGGTCTCAACCTTTGGCACCTGCAGTGCCTCCGGCTGGTGGGCATCGCAGCCCAGCACCATAGGCAGGCCTGCCTGAGCAACCAGCTCCAGGAATCTCTGGTCGGGGTAGTTTCGGCCCTCCCGGAAGCCCAGGAAATTGAATTCCAGGGGCAGACCGTGGTCCTTGGCTTCCCGGACGAGCAGCCCCATCCATTCGTTATAGACAGACCGGTTTCCGGTGAAATTGAGAATATCCGGATGGGCCATATAGGTGTACAGTCCGGTATCCATGGCGGCAATGCCCTGGCGGACATAGGCCTCCAGAATTGCTTTGTCTGCCGTGGGCTGACTGCTGTAGACCCCATCCGGCTCGTTGCCAACGAAGTGCTGGCCCAGAATCATGTATTCCACCTGCTCCTGCCGGAGAAAGTCCACGAGCCGGTCGAAGTATTTGGGGTAGTATTCCGCCTCCACGCCGACATGGATCTCCAGCCGGTCTGCATAGCGGTCCCGCAGAGCGTTCACTGTGGATACATAGCCGGGAAGCTCTTCCGGGCGCATCCGGAAGGTGGAGTAGTAGTCCCCGGGGAAAAAATAGGGTGTATGGTCCGAGAAACCCAAAATCTTCAGCCCGGCAGACAGCGCCGAATCCACATATTCCTGCTCGCTGCCCTGGGCATGGTTGCAGCGGGGCGTATGGGTATGATAATTCGCAATCATAAAATATCTTCTTTCTTTACCTTTTTTACACATTATACCACGTTTTTTATAAAATGCAATGTGGTTACGGGGGATATATCCATGAAAGACTTTCCTGTGTTTACGACGGAAAACGGTGTTGCCAGCCTGATCCTGAAGGAGGTTCCCTATCGGGGAGAGGCCTATATCCACCTTCGGGATTCTCAGGATCCCAAAGCCCTGCTGGAGGAATGCGTATCCTTCTGTGCCGCCTGCGGGGCAGAGAAGATTTATGCCTCCGGCAGCGAGATACTGGAGGAATATCCGCCGCATACGGCGATTTTTGAAATGCGGGGCATCCCCAATGTGGAGGAAGCGCTGATCGAGTCCCTGTTTCCGGTAACGGAGGCCACGGTCAGCCGGTGGCGGGCACTTTACAATGAAGCCATGTCCGCGGTGGATAATGCCGGAACCCTGGAAAGGCGGGATGAGGCCCGGCTGCTGGAGGGCGGGGCTTATTTTGTCCATCATCGGGGGGAGCTTCTGGGCATCGGCTATTTGCGGGAGGACTGCATTGAGGCCATTGCCGCCGCGTTTCCCGGTGCGGGGAAACGTGTTCTGCACTCGCTGGCCTCTGTGTGCCCCGGGGTGCCGCTGCGTCTGGAGGTAGCCGGAACCAACGAACGGGCCATTGCGCTGTATGAAAAAGTCGGATTTCTGAAGGTAAAAGAGCTGTCCCGGTGGTATCGGGTTCGATAAAACAAATATTTTCTGACTGTCAAGGAAAAATACTTGACAAAGAACAGAAAATCGTGTATGATATCCGAGCTGTCAAGTGGATTTGCTTGACAGAGGAGGATCGCCCATGGATGCACTGGAAATGACGCTGCTGTTTGATTACTACGGCGAGCTTTTGACCCAGCGGCAGAGGGACTGCCTGGATATGCGTTACAACCAGGATATGTCTCTGGGAGAGATCGCCCAGGAGCTTGGCGTCAGCCGCCAGGGGGTCTATGACAACCTGAGCCGGGCGGAGACGCTCCTGCGGAATATGGAAGAAAAAACAGGCTTCCTGCGCCGGGATGAAAAGGTCCGCTCGGCTGCCCAGCAAATCATCCGGGCGGCGGAGATGCTGTCCACCTCCAAAGATCCGGAGGTGGGGAAACTGGCCCGGCAAATCCTGGCAGCGGCAAAGGAACTTGAGGAGTAAGGTATGGCATTTGAAGGCTTGACTGAAAAAATCTCTTCCACCTTCAAAAAGCTTCGTGGCAAAGGCCGCCTGAAGGAAGCGGATGTGAAGGAGGCTATGCGGGATATCCGTATGGCACTGCTGGAAGCAGACGTGAGCTATAAAGTGGTAAAGGACTTTACAAAGTCCGTTACCGAGCGCTGTGTGGGCGCGGATGTGCTGGAATCTTTGACGCCTGCCCAGATGATCGTCAAGATTGTCAATGAAGAGCTGTGCAAGCTCATGGGCAACGAGACCAAGCACCTGAATATCAATCCAAACGGACCTACAGTGGTTATGCTGGTGGGTCTGCAGGGCGCCGGCAAGACCACCAACGGCTCCAAGCTGGCGGGCCTTATGAAGCGCCAGGGAAGGAATCCCCTGCTGGTGGCCTGCGACGTCTATCGTCCCGCGGCAATTCAGCAGCTGAAGGTCTGCGGCGAAAAGCTGGGCATTCCGGTGTTCGAAAAGGGCACGCAGGATCCCGTTGTAACAGCCAAAGAGGCCGTGCTGTACGCTCGCCAGCGTGGCTATGATATGGTATTTCTGGATACCGCCGGCCGTCTGCATGTGGACGAGGCTCTGATGGAAGAGCTGAAAAACATCAAAGCCGCCGTTAAACCCAACGAGATTATGCTGGTGGTTGACGCCATGACAGGTCAGGACGCGGTGAACGCCGCCCAGACCTTTAATGAATGGCTGGACATCGATTCCGTCATGCTCTCCAAGCTGGACGGTGATGCCAGAGGCGGCGCGGCCCTGTCCGTCAAGGCTGTGACCGGCAAGCCCATCAAGTTCGCCGGTGTCGGCGAAAAGCTGGAGGACATTGAGGTCTTCCACCCGGACCGGATGGCAAGCCGGATTCTGGGTATGGGCGACGTGCTGAGCCTCATTGAAAAGGCGGAGAAAGCCTATGACGCCAAGCAGGCCGCCAAGATGGAGGAGAAGATGCGGACCAACCGCTTCACCCTCCAGGATTTCTACGACCAGATGGTGCAGCTGAAGAGCATGGGTTCTATGGAGGATATCCTGGCCCAGATGCCCGGCGGCGCGTCCATGAAGGACATCAAGCTGGATCCCAAGGCTATGGCCCATACCGAGGCCATTATCCTGTCCATGACCCCCAAGGAGCGGGAAAACCCCTCCATTATCGGGGCAAGCAGAAAAAAGAGAATTGCCGCCGGCTGCGGCCTTCGGGTGGAGGATGTGAACAAGCTCCTCAAATCCTTTGAGCAGATGAAAAAGCTCATGAAGCAGTTCTCTTCTCCCGGCGCGGCCAAGAAGCTCAAGCGTATGGGCGGCTTCGGCGGTATGCGTTTTCCGGGGTTCTAAGTTGGTTCGCTGAAAGCAAATTGCTTTGCGATAGATAAATTCAAATATTTTATGGAGGTGAAACTTTCATGGTTAAGATCAGACTGAGAAGAATGGGCGCCAAGAAGGCTCCTTACTACCGTATCGTTGTTGCCGATTCCCGTTCTCCCCGTGATGGCCGCTGCATCGAAGAGATCGGCACCTACAACCCCCTGACCGCTCCCGCCACCGTTACCGTTGACGTTGAGAAGGCTCAGAACTGGATCAAGAACGGTGCCCAGCCTACCGATACCGTTCGGGGCCTGCTGAAGAACGCCGGCGTTCTGTAAGCCCTTTCTGAAGGAGTGGCACAATGAAGGAACTTTTGCTGTATATGGCAAAGAGCCTGGTGGATGACCCGGATGCCGTCACCGTTGTGGAAACCTCTGACGAGGAAGGCAAGGTGCTGGAGCTCCATGTGGCCGAAGGTGACATGGGCAAGGTGATCGGACGCCAGGGACGGATCGCCAAGGAGATCCGTACCATTATTAAGACCGTAGCCCAGCGCACTGGCGAAAAGGTTACTGTCGAAATTGTGGACTAAACGGCTATGCGTGGCGATTTCGTCACGCATTTTCGTTTATTTATGATTTTTTCAAGGGAATGCTCCCTTTCATAACCATAAAATGAGGAGACGAAACCATGAAACTCCAATTTATTGAAGCAGGCGAGATTGTGAATACCCACGGCGTCCGGGGTGAGGTGAAAATGCTCTCCTGGCTGGACAGCCCCGAGTGTATGCTTGATTTTGACCGCTGCCGGATCGGCGGGAAGGACTATACTGTCGCTGCCTGCCGGGTGCAGGGCACCTGTGATCTTTTGAAGCTTTCCGGCGTGGAAACCATGGAACAGGCCCAGGCGCTCCGGGGCAAAACTGTGGAGATCTACCGGGAAGACGTGGACGACGATGTGGTTTTTGCGGCAGAGCTGGTGGGCATGGATGTGTTCAGCCGGGGAAATGCCATCGGAAAAATTACAGATGTACTGGATTATCCCGGCAACCAGGTCTATGTGGTCAAAGGCGACCGGGAATACATGATTCCGGCGGTGAGCGCTTTTATTCTGTCTGTAGAGATGGAGGAAAACCGGATGGAGGTCAGGCTGCTGGAGGGGATGGAAACCGATGCGGATTGATATTCTGACCCTGTTCCCGGATACACTGGGGGATGTGTTGTCCGAAAGCATTCTGGGCCGGGCGCAAGAGCGCGGCTATATCCAAATCGAAGCCCACCAGATCCGGGACTATACCTCCAACAAGCAGAACCAGGTGGATGACTACCCCTACGGCGGAGGCCGGGGCGCCATCATGCAGGCGGACCCCATCTATCGCTGCTGGGAGGCAGTCTGTGACGAAGCCGGCGGGCCGGTGCATACCGTCTATATGTCCCCCTGCGGTCATACCTTCAAGCAGGCCGATGCTATCCGCCTGAGCAAAATGGAGAATCTGATTCTGGTCTGCGGCCATTATGAGGGTATCGACCAGCGTTTTATCGACGAGTGCGTGGACGAGGAGATATCCCTGGGGGATTTTGTCCTCACCGGCGGCGAGATCGCCGCCATGGCTGTGACGGACGCCGTGTGCCGTATGGTTCCGGGCGTTCTGGCGGATCCGGAGTGCTTTGAGGACGAAAGCCATTTCTCCGGACTTCTGGAATATCCCCAGTACAGCCGTCCCGCTGTCTGGCATGGCCGGGAAGTACCGGAAATTCTGCTTTCCGGCAACCATGAAAAGGTAAACCAGTGGCGTCGTAAGCAGTCCCTCCGCCGCACGAGAGAACGCCGCCCGGATATGTATGAAAAGCTGGACCTGTCTTCCAAAAAGGATCAGAAGCTCCTTCGGGAAATGGCCGCGGAGGATGGAGGCACCGGAGAGTCGTGCCGGGTCAAATCGGAGTGAACCATTGGCGGAAAATCACGTTTAAACATAAGAGACTCGCCGCAGCCGGATATTTTGCGATCCGAAGCTGCCGCGAGTCTCTGTTTTTATGCGATTGGGCTGCCCTGCGCTGTAAGCGGCGGCACGGAAGAACGGCGGTCAGGGAAGCGGCCGATGGCTTTGTCAGCGCTTTTTTCTGGGAGCGGCGGGGCGGTTTCCGGTATTCGGCTTTCCGGCAGTGTTGCTCCGGCCCTGAGGCTTTGCCGCAGGTTTTGTCGTTTTACCGGTCTTTGCCGGAACTCTGGCCCCGGCGGTATAACCGCCGCTTCTGGGCGGTATGGCCCGGATAAGACATTTGGGGCCGGAGCCAATCAGGTCTTCCCGGTGGGCTTTTAAGAGGGCTTCCTTGAGCAGATAGTAGTTTTTGGGATTCCGGTACTGGATCAATGCCCGCTGCATGGCCTTTTCGTGGGGGTCCGTGGGTACATAGACATGCTCCATGGTCCGGGGATCCAGTCCGGTGTAGTACATGACGGTGGAGAGAGTGGAGGGGGTCGGGTAGAAATCCTGGACCTGCTCGGGGTTGTAGCCCATATCCCGGATATATTCCGCCAGCTCCACGGCCTCCTTCATGGTAGAGCCGGGGTGGCTGGACATGAGGTAAGGCACCAGATATTGGTCCATTCCGTACTGCCTGTTCAGGGCAAAGTATTTCTCCACAAACCGGTTGTACACCGCGTTCCGGGGTTTGCCCATGCGGCAGAGCACCGCGTCGGCTACATGCTCCGGGGCTACCTTCAGCTGTCCGGAGATATGGTACTGTACCAGCTCCCGGAAGAAGGTGTCCTTTTTATCTGCCAGCAGATAGTCAAAGCGGATGCCGCTGCGGACGAAGACCTTCTTGACCCCGGGTATCTTCCGCAGCTTGCGCAGCAGGTCCACATAGTCGCTGTGGTCGGCGTTCATATTCTTGCAGGGGGCAGGGTACAGGCACTGCCGCCCGCCGCAGGCGCCCTTGGTCATCTGCTTTTCACAGGCCGGGTGCCGGAAATTGGCGGTGGGGCCGCCTACATCGTGGATGTAGCCCTTGAAGTCCGGATCCTTCACCATTTTTTGGGCCTCTGCCAGAATGGATTCGTGGCTCCGCACCTGGACGATCCGGCCCTGGTGGAAAGTCAGGGCGCAGAAGGAGCATGCCCCGAAGCAGCCCCGGTTGCTGACCAGACTGAATTTGACCTCTTCAATGGCAGGTACGCCGCCCAGCTTTTCGTAGCTGGGGTGGTAGGTCCGGCAGTAGGGCAGATCATAGACCGCGTCCATCTCTTCTGTGGTCAATGGTTTCTGAGGTGGATTCTGCACCACAAACTCCTTGCCATAGGGCTCTGCCAGCCGTTTGGCGGTGAAGGGGTCGCAGTTGCCATACTGGATTCTGAAGGATTCGGCATAGCTGCGTCTGTTTTTAGAGATTTCCTCAAAGCCGGGCAGGACGATGGTCGGCAGACTTTCGTCCAGCTCTCTGCACTTATAGACTGTGCCGTCAATGTAGGTGATATCCTTTACGTCCATACCGGCGTTCAGGGCGTCCGCAATCTCCACAATGCTCTTTTCGCCCATACCGTACATCAAAAGGTCTGCCTGGGAGTCCAGAAGAATGGAACGCTTCATGCCGTCGGACCAGTAGTCATAGTGCCCCAGTCTGCGCAGACTGGCCTCAATACCGCCAATCAAAATAGGTACATCTTTGTAGGTCTGCCGAATCAGGTTGCAGTAAACGGTGGTGGCGTAATCGGGCCGCCTGCCCATGACGCCGCCGGGGGTGAAGGAGTCTGTTTTCCGGCGGTGCCGGGTGACGGAATAGTGGTTGACCATGGAGTCCATGTTGCCGCCGCTGACCAGAAAGCCCAGACGCGGGCGGCCGAAGACGTCAATGGATTTTGGATTCCGCCAGTCCGGCTGGGAGATAATGACCACGCTGTAGCCGCGGTTTTCCAGGATCCGGCTGATGATGGCGTGGCCGAAGGAGGGGTGATCTACGTAGGCGTCGCCAATAACATAGACAAAATCCGGCTGCTCGATGCCCCGGTCCAGCATTTCCTGTTTGGTGATCGGTAAAAATTCCATGTTGTTCTCCAATTTATTCGCCCAGAGAGAGTACGCGCTCCATGAGCTTTTGATAGACGTGCGCCACCATCCAAGGCTCCGTGACCTTCCGGGGCACGGAGGAAACCGGGAACCAGGCCACGCCGCTGTTTTCATCGGACTTGATTCGAAGCGTCTGCTTCGGGTCCGCTTCCAGCAGATAGGTTACATTCAGGTGCAGATGGCTGGAAACATAGGTTCCGCGCTTGACATGGCCGTCTACTGTCAGGGTTTCCAGAGAGAAGATGCCATTGTGCAATAGCCTGAGATTTTCCAGCCCGCTTTCCTCCCGGGTCTCCCGCAGGGCGACGGCCAGCAGGTCCCGATCCCCATCGGCGTGACCGCCCATCCAGGCCCAGGACCTGTAGATATTGTGGTAAATCAGCAATACCTGCTGCCGGTCCGGACTGACTACCCAGGAGGAAGCCGTGAAGTGGGCAAAGGTGTTTTCCCGGGAAAAGGGATCCGGGGAAGTGTTGAGCCAGCTGAGCATCTGCGCCTTGTCCTTCTGCTCCTGCTCACAGCCGGGGGAGAAGGCTCTGATTTCTGACGCGATATCCATTAATTCTTTTCGACCTTCTTTTCGATCTTCTTTTTGGTGCCGTCGGGCTGCAAAATATAGGTGTTTTCCAGCTGCCCCACCAGATTGGCCTTTACGGAGTCGATGTAGATGCGGCGCAGCTTGTCCCGCTCTGCCAGCTCCTCCGGGGTCAAAGAACCCTCTTTGGCTTTTTTGGCCAAAGCGTTGATTCTGGCAATGACTTCGTTCATGTTCATAAGCAATTCCTCACACATATTTCTGAATGATGACCGCAATGCGGTCCTTTTTTGTCTTTCCGCCGATCTGGGCCAGCCTGATCTTGCCAAGCCCCCGGACGGATACCTTCGCACCCTCGGCAACAGCCTTGTCCGGCTTTTCGCAGGGCAGACCGTCAATGCTTACCTTCCCGGCGTGGACGTAATCCGCCGCCAGAGCGCGGCCAATGCGGAAGCCGGAGGAGATCACGCTGTCCAGCCGCAGAGCGGCCATGGTGTCCCGGATTTCCTGAAATTCCGGCTCCGGCATGGTCAGCCCCGCAAGGGAAATCTGCTTCAAACGCAGCTTTGTCCGGCCTGCTTCCCGCAGATTGTCCAGCACATAGGGGGTGATCTCGGCGGTGGTGAAAAACAGGCAGCGGCCCGGCTCCACGCAGATGTCGCCAACGGTCTCCCGGGCAATCCCCGCCCCCATCAGCGCGCCAAGAAAATCCCGATGGCTCAGTTTGTCCGCTTCAAAAAAGTTGGCTTCCAGACAGCAAAGCGGACTGTCCTCCCCGTAAAGCGTGCTTTCTTCCAAATAATCCGGCAGATAGATCAGCATTTTTCGCTCCGCGTCTTCGTAGCCGCCAAAGCGATGCAGCCCCGGGAGATTTCCAAAGAGAAAGTCCGCCAGTTCCAGTTCCCGAGGGGAGAGAAAGCAGGTGTTGGCAGTTATATTCTTCCGAACACCGGCGTTAATTTTGTCATAGAGCTTGGCAAGCAGGAGCCTGTCCTCCGGCGTTTTTGCGATTTTTTCAATTCCGCTGCGTTCCATAGCATCACCTTTCCCTATTATAGCACAGAAACCCCCTTTGTGAAAGAAGTTTTTCTTGTGCCTGTGGATTAAATCGTGTATAATAACCCCAGATAAAAGGAAAATGAGGGATCAGGCATGGTTGTTGGGATCATTGGCGGCGGCGCTTCCGGTATGGCGGCGGCGCTGCGGGCGGCGGAAAATCCGGACTGTCAGGTGCTTCTGCTGGAGCGGCAGGCGAGAGTGGGCAGAAAACTCCAGGCTACGGGAAATGGGCGGTGCAACCTGACCAATCTCCATGCCCTGGAGGGCGGCTACCATGGGGATGATCCTGCCTTTTCCCGTACCGCATTGGAGCAGCTAAGCCCGGAAAAGACCCGGGAATGGTTTCTGAAGCTGGGACTTCTGACTGTGGCAGAGCCATCGGGACGGGTCTATCCCTTTTCGGACCAGGCAAATTCCGTGGTGGATGTGCTGCGATTCGCCCTGGAAAAGCCCAATATCACACTGAAAACCGGATGTGAAGTCCAAAAGATTCGGCGGGAGGCAGAGGGATTCCGCATTGAGACGGACAGCGAAGCGATTTCCTGCGACAGGCTGATCATCGCCTGCGGCGGTCTGGCGGGGACAAAGCTGGGGGGCTCCATGTCCGGCTATAAGCTGCTGCGATCTCTGGGCCACAGCTGTACCCGGCTGCGGCCTACCCTGGTGCAGGTGAAAACCGACTGGCCGGGGGTCTCGGCTCTGAAGGGCGTCCGGGCGGAGTGCCGCGCGGAAGTTTACAGGGACGACACCCTTTGGTCTGAGAGTGCCGGAGAAATTCAGTTCACAGAGTACGGCCTGTCCGGCCCGGTGATTTTCGAGGTCTCCCGGGATGTGTGCCAGGGAAAAGGGGACTGGCAGTGCCGTCTGGATCTGCTGCCTCAGATTTCAGAACGGCAGTTGGAAAAAATGCTGCTGGCCCGAAGGGAAACAAAACTGAATGCGGGAGAATTGTTCACGGGTATTCTCCACAACCGTCTTGGCCGGGTGCTGGTTCAGGAGATCGGCATCGGCCTCAATATGCCCATTGCCCAGCTGCCGGAGACAGCCGTTGCCAGGGCGGCGGCCAGCGCGAAATGCTTTTCCGTTCACCTGACGGAGCCTCTGGGCATGGACAGCGCCCAGGTCACTGCGGGGGGCGTTGTAACGGAGGAATTTGACGGGACTACCATGGAAAGCAGGCTTGTTCCCGGACTGTACGCCTGCGGCGAAGTGCTGGATGTGGATGGGGACTGCGGCGGCTACAATTTGCAATGGGCCTGGAGCTCCGGAAGCCTTGCGGGACAGAATGCCGGGAGAGGGGAATAAAAAATGCTGCGTATTCGAGATATTGCCATGGGTCCGGAGCAGGATACGACGGCCCTGCTCTTTGAGACGACGAAAATACTGCGGGTATCTGCTTCGGAAATTCAGAGCCTGCATCTGGTCCGCCGGTCGGTGGACGCCCGGAAAAAGCCGGATGTGAAGTTCATTTATACGGTCGATGTGGCCCTGAAAAGCGGCGAGGGGAAGGTCCTGAAAAAGTGCGGAAGCAAAAAAGTGACTTTGGCCCCCGCGGAGCGTTACCGGCCGCCGAAAAAACAACCGGAAGCGGAAAAGCGGCCTGTGGTCATCGGCTTTGGCCCTGCGGGTATGTTCGCCGCCCTGATTCTGGCCCAGGCGGGGCAGCGCCCCATCGTTCTGGAGCGGGGCGAGGATGCGAAGTCCCGCCATGAAAAGGTGGCGGCTTTCTGGAAAAACGGCACTCTGGACCCCAAAAGCAATGTCCAGTTCGGCGAGGGCGGCGCGGGGACCTTTTCTGATGGAAAACTGAATACCGGTATCAGCAATCCCAGAATTCACTGGATCCTGGAGCAGTTTGTTGCCTTTGGTGCCCGGGAGGACATTCTGTATGACGCCAAACCCCATGTGGGAACGGATGTGCTGCTGGAGGTAGTCCAGAGCCTCAGAAAGAAGATCATCGCCTTGGGCGGTGAGGTGCGCTTTTGCAGCCGGGTTACGGAATTTTTGCTGGAAGGGGATGCCCTTTCCGGGGTGAAGCTGGAAAGCGGCGAGAGCATCCCCTGCGATAAGGTGGTGCTGGCCATCGGCCACAGCGCCCGGGACACCTTCGAGACCCTGCATTCCCAGGGCGTTCCCATGGAGCCGAAGCCCTTTGCCATGGGCGTCCGCATTGAGCAGAAGCAGGAAAAGATCAATCTTGCCCAGTACGGAAAGCAGGATGTCCATCTGCCTCCGGCGGACTATAAGCTGGTCCAGCATCTGGAGAACGGTACGGTTTACACCTTCTGCATGTGTCCCGGCGGCTATGTAGTGGCGGCGGCCTCGGAGAAGGGGCGTACCGTGACAAACGGTATGAGCTATGCGGACCGGAATGGGGAAAACGCCAACGCGGCACTGCTGGTTACGGTCAATCCGACGATATTTCCGGAGAAAGGGCCTCTCGGCGGCATGTACTGGCAGCGGGAAATCGAGGAGGCGGCCTACCGCCTGACCGGGAGCTATCGTGCCCCGGCCCAGCGGGTGGGGGATTTTCTGGCAGGCAGGCCCAGCGAAGGCCCGGGCGAGGTAACACCCACCTACGCGCCGGGCGTTACCTGGACGGACCTGCATCGGTGCCTGCCGGAGTGCATTACCGGACCGCTTGGTCAGGCACTGCCGGAACTGGATAAAAAGCTTCCCGGCTTCGCCGGCCCGGACGCGGTGCTCACCGCCCCGGAGACCCGCAGCTCCTCTCCGGTGCGTATCCTGCGGGACGAGACCCGGCAGTCCGCTATCCGGGGACTGTACCCAACCGGCGAGGGCGCCGGCTACGCCGGCGGCATCATGTCCGCCGCTGTTGACGGCATCTTAACAGCCGAGGCAATACTGGAAGGTCAAGCATAGGAAAGGGCGGCCGATACGGCCGCCCGATTTTATTGCCTTGTCCGGATGTACACAAACACGCACAGAATGATCTGCGCCGCGAGGATCAAAGGAATGCCGACTGTGAATTTCGGGTGTTTGGTCTTATGCCGGACAGCGTACATGCCGAGCAGCGCGCCGATGCTGCCGCCCAGGGCGGCGGAGGTCATGAGGGTCGCTTCCGGGATGCGCCAGAGATTTTTCCTGGCTTTGTACTTGTCCACTAGCATAAGCAGGAAAGCAATGGCATTGATTATCAGCAGGTAAAGCAAGATGATTTCTTTCATGAAAAAACCTTTCTGGAGGGGATTTTTTGAAAAAACGGGTTTTGTTTGGAATGCTGGCGGCAGCCATCCTGCTTGGCGGCTGCGGAAAAGCGGAGACCTTTGAAACGGTGGCGGACGAACTGGATGTGCCTGTCCTTGCCCAGCCCCGGACTGTTACGGTGGACATTCCGGGCGAGGCAGAGCAGGGGGCGCTGGAAACCGCATCCGGGCGGCTGTATGTCACGGACGACTATGAGATCATTCTGGAGACTATGGATTCCGGAGATCTGGACGCCACGCTTCTGGAACTGACGGGCAGATCCAAAGACCAACTCACGGTTCTGGAAACCCGGGAGAATGGTCTCAAGCGCTACGAATTCGTCTGGGCCACCGCCGGAGAGGAGGGGGACCGACTGGGCAGGGGCATCATTCTGGATGATGGGAACTACCACTACTGCCTGTCCGTGGAGCGTCCGGCAGACCCGGAAAAGGTCTCTCAGGTGGTATGGAGTCAGGTGTTTTCATCCTTTGGCCTGGAGCCGGAGTCGTCAGATCCGTACTGAGCCAGCACCTCCCGGCAGAGGTCCTGAACGGCTGCCCGGATCCGGGGCGGGTATAGGATTTGTGCTTTATCACCAAAGCCGATGACCCAGCTGAGGAACATGGGGGACTCCGCCACGTCCACGGTGAAGACAAAGTGGTCTTCGCCATCCGGAAACAGCATGGTGTTGTTTCCAAAGCGGTCCATGACCACGTTGGTCAGGCTTCTGTGAAAACGCATTTTTACGCTGACAGTATCCCCATTGAACATCTGGAAACGCTTCTGAGCGTAATCATTCAGGGATTGACCGGTGAGTTCCGGACAGGGCTGGCGGGCAGCGGGCAGCAGCTCAATGTGGGTCATGCGGTCTACCCGGTAGGCCGTAACGCCGTGGCGGGGGGAGAGGGCCAGCAGGTAGCAGTTCTCGTTGTCCTGGTACAGGCCGTAAGGGCTGGCGGTATAGTCCTTATCCCGGTATTTCGGCCTTCCGTCAATGCCCCAGTCGAAGTAGCGGAAGGATATCTGCCGGTTCTGGAAAATGGCCTCCTGGATGGTGTCCACATCGTAGTAGATGGACTGGTTCATGTTCTTGATCCGGCCTGCCACCACCACGTTCCGCCGAACCTGCTCGGCCTCCTGCTGGCTGCAAAGACGGGACAGCTTTTCAATCAGCTCCAGAGATTTGCCTTCTGTCAGAAACCGGCTGGATTGGACGGCACCAATCAGCAGCTTCAGCTCCGGCAGCTGAAATTCCCGCTCGCCAATGTAATAGCCGCCCCCCTTGCCCCGGCAGGTCAGAATGTCGATGCCGAAATCCTGCAAGGCCGCAATATCGGAATAGATGGTCTTGCGGTCACATGGAATGCCGCGCTTTTCCAGCATTTCCACAAGCTCTGTTGCTCTCACCGGGTGCTCCTGGTGGGAGTTTTTTTGAAGATAGTCCAGAATATACAGGATCTTCAGCTTTTGGTTGTCCGATCTTGCCAAGGTTCTCACACGCCTTTCTGTCTTTCTGACGCATATTATAGCATAGTTTTCGAAAAGGGGAAACGTTAATTTGATTTTTGGAAAGAAATATGATACCATATGCAAAATTACAGCAGCATCTTTTTTGAAAGATGCGGAAAGGATGCGCTATGCTTACAGTTGGGTGCCATCTGTCTGCCTCGAAGGGCTATGCCGCCATGGTGCGGCAGGCTATGCAGCTGGATGCCAATACCTTCGCCTTTTTTACCAGAAATCCCAGGGGCAGCAGCGCCAAAGCGGAAAACCCCAAGGACGAGGCTCATGCCCGGGAACTGCTTTCGGAAAACGGCTTTGGCCCGCTGGTTGCGCATGGGGCTTATACCATGAACCTGTGTACGGCAGATGAGGAGGCCAGAGAATTTGCTGCTTCTGTTCTGGCGGATGATCTGCGCCGGATGGCGGCACTGCCCGGGAACTTTTACAATTTCCACCCCGGCAGCCATGTAGGTCAGGGCGTGGACGCGGGCATTGCCTATATTGCCCAGGCTCTCCGCAAGGCTCTGGAGCCGGACTATCCCGTAACGGTGCTGCTGGAGACCATGGCGGGAAAGGGCAGCGAGATCGGCGGCCGGTTTGAGGAGCTGCGGGCCATTCTGGACGCGGTGGGCAGCGCCAAGGTTGGCGTCTGCCTGGATACCTGCCATGTGTATGACGGGGGCTACGATATCGTAAACGACCTGGATGGGGTTCTGACGGAATTTGACAGAGTGATCGGTTTGGACAGACTGAAGGCCCTGCATCTGAACGACTCCAGGAATCCCTTCGCCAGCCATAAGGACCGGCATGAGTGCATCGGGAAGGGTTCTCTGGGTGTAGAGACCTTCCGGAAGATCGTGAATCATCCGGCGCTTCGGGGAAGACCCATGATTCTGGAGACGCCCAACGAGCTTCCCGGCTACGCGCGGGAAATTGCCCTGCTGCGCAGGCTGGAGGCAGAAATCTATTGACACAAAAGAAAGGATGGTGAAGGATGGAGCGAATTCAAGAGATCCTGAACCTGATCGCGGCATCCCGGGAGACCTATGCGGCCGTATTTCTGGCGGTATCCCGGTATCTGGTGCCTGCTTTGGGGGTGTGGCTGCTGCTGCACTGCGCCCGGCCTCTGATCTCCTTCCGGCGGGAGCCGGAGATCTGGGCCTGGCTGAAATTCGGGGACGGCAGCCAGGTGGCGGTGACCCACTGGGAAAACGTCATCGGAAGAAGCAAGAGCAGCGATATCAACATTGCGCTGTCAACGGTGTCCCGAAATCACGCAGTACTTACGCGATATGACGACGGCAGCTGGACGATTACGGATGCCAGCTCCAAAACCGGGACCTGGGTCAACGGGGAAAAAGTGGATATCCGTGCCGTCCATGAGGGGGATACCATTTCCATCGGCGGTGTGGATATGGAGCTGCAGGTTATTACCAAGCGGCAGGAGCAGCTTCAGGCCCAGCTGCGGACCAGGGGCTCCGGCGGCTGGAGCGGACTGCTGGGGCTGTTGATTCTGACGCTGCTGCAGGCGGTTATGCTGGCGGGATTCCTGCTGAACGGGCCGGAGGAGGAGTTCCAGACCTATTTTCTGGGCTTCGGTGCCGTAACGGTCTGCCAGTGGGTGCTGTTTCTCTTCTATTTGATGATACGCAGAAGCTCCTTTGAGGTGGAGACCCTGGCCTTTTTCCTTTGCACTCTGGGCGTGGCGGCCATTGCCACGGTGAAGCCTCAGGAGCTGGGCAAGCAGTCGGCGGCCATGGTTTTGGGTATTCTGGTGTTCCTTATGATCGGCTGGTCCCTGCGGGATCTGGAGCGGGCCAAACGCTTCCGGTATCTGGCGGTGCTGGCGGGCGTGGGCTTCCTGGTCATTACGCTGCTGTTCGGCACGGAGTACTATGGCGCGAAGAACTGGCTGGTCATCGGCGGACTGTCTCTGCAGCCCTCGGAGCTGACCAAGGTGTGTTTTGTCTACGCCGGCGCGTCCACCATGGACCGGATTATGAACAAGCGGAACCTGATTTTGTTCATTGCCTATTCCGTGGTGATCTGCGGACTGCTGGCGCTGATGAATGACTTCGGCACGGCGCTGATTTTCTTCTGCGCGTTCCTGATTATTGCGTATCTTCGTTCCGGAAGCATGGGCACCATCGCCCTGGCCTGCACGGCTCTGGTTTTTGCGGGGGTTCTGGCCCTGCGTATTGCGCCCCACGCACTGAGCCGGTTTGCCACCTGGCGGCATATCTGGGAGAATCCTTACAACAGCGGCTACCAGCAGACCCAGGCCATTATGTGCATTGCCTCCGGTGGCCTGTTTGGATTGGGGCCGGGGAATGGATTTTTGCAGAAGGTTTTCGCGGCGGATTCGGACATCGTGTTCGCAACGATTTCTGAGGAATGGGGTCTTCTTGTTGCCCTGCAGATGGTGCTTGCCATTTCGGCACTGGGCTTGTTTGCCATCCGGACTTCCCGGATGTCCCGCAGCAGCTTTTACTGCATCGGCGGCTGCACCGCGGCGGGGATATTGCTGATTCAGGCGTCACTCAATTGCCTGGGGACCGTGGATATTCTGCCCTTTACAGGCGTGACCTTCCCGTTCATCTCCAACGGCGGCACCAGTATGATTGGCGCCTGGGGCTTACTGGCCTTTGTCAAGGCGGCGGACACCCGGCAGAATGCCAGCTTCGCGGTGCGTTTTCACAAATAGGAGTTTACTATGAACAGAGTAACCAAAAGAACTTGGATGATGGCCATATTCGTGGCGCTGCTTCTGGGCGGCATGGCCTTCTTTGCAGGCGAGTATGCCCTGAAAGCAGACCGGTGGGTCGTTGCCACGGGGTCTCCCCATGTTTATAACAACAGCAATCTGGGCAACGGCACCGTTGTGGACCGGGACGGTGTTGTCCTGCTGGATGTTTCCGGCAACCGCGCCTACTCGGACAATGCCGAAACAAGGGCATCTACCATGCATTGGCTGGGAGACCGGAACGGCAGGATTCAGGCAAAGGCAGTCGCCAACTACGCGGCTATTCTGGCAGGGTACGATAAGGTCAATGGCCTGTATAACTATGCCGGAGAAACAGGCGTGGAATCTCTGACCATTTCCGCGGCTGTGCAGAATGCGGCGCTGCGGGCCCTGAACGGCAGGAAGGGCACCGTAGGCATCTATAATTACAAAACAGGGGAGATCCTCTGCGCAGTAACCTCGCCCACCTATGACCCGGACAATGTGCCGGATATTGCCGGGGACACCTCCGGAAAATACGAGGGCGTGTATTTGAACCGGTTTTTACAGTCCACCTATGTGCCGGGATCCATTTTCAAGATCGTCACCACGGCGGCGGCCCTGGAATGCGTGCCGGATATCGAAAGCCGGACCTTTACCTGCACAGGCTCCTATGAATACGGCACAGAAGCCGTGACCTGCGAGCGGGCCCACGGAACCCTGGACCTGAAGGGTGCCCTGGCCCACTCCTGCAACTGCAGCTTTGCCCAGATTGCTCAGCTGGTGGGCCGGAAGAATATGGAAAAATACGTCGCGAAATACGGCATTACGGACACTGTGTCCTTCGACGGCGTGACCAGCGCCAAGGGCAATTACGATATCAAAGACACCGGCGGAGCCTCTTTTGCCTGGAGCTGCATCGGGCAGCATTCCGATCTTATCAACCCTGCCCGGTTTATGACCTTTGTCGGCACCATCGCCGCGGGGGGCAAAGGCGTGGAGCCCTATCTGGTTTCCGATGTTACCCGGGGTGAGGAGACCCTGTATACCGCCTCCGGGAAAAGCACGGGACGGATTATGAGCGAAGCTACGGCAAAAAAGCTGCAGCAGTACCTCCGCAACAATGTGCGGACCATTTACGGCGACGGGAATTTCCCGGGCCTGTCCGTCTGTGCCAAGTCCGGCACCAGCCAGTTGGGCGGGGGACAGAAGTCCAACGCCATGTTCGCCGGTTTTGTAATGGATGAGGCGTATCCGCTGGCCTTCATTGTCGTTGTTGAAAACGGCGGCTACGGCAGTGCAACCTGTGTGCCTATTCTTTCTCAGGTCCTGCCGATTTGCAAGGCTGCGTTGGATAGCCGGAACTAAAGACTTGTTTTGAGCCATTGCGCAGGATACCGCAATGGCTCATTTGCTTTCCTGTGCGGACAGTTGTCCGGAGAGGAATGACAATTTCTCTTGTTATTTTGTACAAAAAATGAAGGAACTGTTAAACATTATATGTAGTGTTTACCTTGTTGACAAATGTCCTTGTGCGAGATACAATATGGACACATTCAAGAAGGGGGTTGCCCAGATGAAGACGATGGAAACGCAATTTCAAAACGCTGCATCCCGGGCCTCCGGACGATTGATTCCCGAGCTGAAGCTGGCCGGTCTGCGGGTTGCCATTCTGCGCCTGCTGCCCATTATTCGGAGCTGAAAGCAATCGGGGTATTCATTTCGTATGAAGAAGCGGTTGCGGTGTGCAATCGCTTTTTTGTAGTTTTGTAAGTAAAGGAGAAAAGAAAAATGAAAAAGGTACTTGCATTGACCATGGCTCTGGCCCTGGTCGCCGCTTCCTTCGCAGGCTGCGGCAAGAGCGCGTCCACCGCAACCACCGCCGCTGCCGAGACCACGGCTGCCGCCGGTGAAACCGCTGCCGAAGGCGTCGGTACCGTAAAGATCGGCATGTCCGGTCCTCTGACCGGCCGTGCTTCCGCTTACGGTCTGGCTGTCCGCGCCGGCATGGAGGTCGCCGTTGAGGAAATCAACGCCAAGGGCGGTCTGCAAATCGAGTTCAAAGCTGAGGACGACGAGGCCGACGGCGAAAAGGCCGTTTCCGCCTACAACGCCCTGAAGGACTGGGGCATGCAGGTCATGGCCGGTCAGGTTACCACCGGCTCCGCTCTGGCCGTCGCGCCTGAGTCCGTTGCCGACAACATGTTCAACCTGACTCCCTCTGCCTCTGCTGAGGCTCTGGCCCTCACCGGCGACAATATCTTCCAGATGTGCTTCACCGACCCCAACCAGGGTGCTTCCGCCGCTGAGCTGGTTTCCACCAAGTATGCCGGCGCCAAGGTCGGTGTCATCTACGACTCTTCCGACGACTACTCTACCGGCCTGTACAACGGCTTTAAGACCAAGGCTGCCGAGCTGGGTGTTGAGGTTGTCGCCACTACTTCCTTCACCGCTGACAGCAAGGCCGACCTGTCTACCCAGGTGACCCAGTGCCAGAATGCAGGCGCCGATCTGGTCTTCCTGCCCATCTACTATACGGAGGCTTCTCAGATCCTGACTTACGCGAGCCGTATCAGCTATGCTCCCAAGTTCTTCGGCTGCGACGGTATGGACGGTATCCTGACTGTGGAAGGCTTTGATACCTCTCTTGCCGAGGGCCTGGTGCTGATGACCCCCTTCGATGCCAACGCTTCCGACGAGGCAACTCAGTCC
Source organism: Pseudoflavonifractor sp. MSJ-30 (assembly GCF_018918045.1). Classification (GTDB taxonomy): domain Bacteria; phylum Bacillota; class Clostridia; order Oscillospirales; family Oscillospiraceae; genus Faecousia. Next base: position 8,684 of record NZ_JAHLPU010000015.1, on the reverse strand, counting down.
TTCGTTACCAAGTTCAAGGCCAAGATGGACGGTCTGGTGCCCAACCAGTTTGCTGCTGACGGCTACGATGTGATTTACGCCATCTACGATGCCCTGACTGCTGCCAATATCACGGGCGATGAATCCGCTTCCGAGATCTGCGATGCCCTGAAGGCTCAGTTCGCCACCATGTCCGTTGACGGTCTGACCGGCTCCGGCATGCACTGGGATGAGAACGGCATGATCTCCAAGGCTCCTGCCGCTGTGGTTGTTGAGAACGGCGTCTACGTTCCCATGGCCTGATTTCTAAAAACGCTGGGATGGGGGGCAAAAGCCCTCCATCCCTTCAACGGAATTCAGCAGTCTATGAGAGCGGCGAGGCTCTTGACGCTGTCATAGGCTGTTGAAATAAAAAGAGAGGGGATATTATGAAAATCATTCAGTATCTGATCAATGGTATCAGCATCGGTTCCGTTTACGCCATTATCGCGCTGGGCTATACCATGGTCTACGGCATTGCGAAAATGCTGAACTTTGCCCACGGTGATATTATCATGGTGGGTGCTTATATTTCCTTCTGCGTTACCAATTACCTGGGACTGCCCGTTGTGGTTTCCATCCTGGCGGCTATGGCAGTCTGTACGGCTCTTGGTATGCTCATTGAGGCGCTTGCATACAAGCCTCTGCGGGGGACTCCCAGCCTGGCCGTTCTGATTACGGCCATCGGCGTCAGCTACTTTCTGCAGAACGCGGCCCAGCTGATTTGGTCCTCCAGCCCCAAGAACTATACCAGCGTTGTTACCTTCCAGCCTCTGCGGCTGGCGGGAGGTCAGCTGGTAATCACAGGAGAGGTCATTGTAACCATTATTGCTTCCATTGTCATCATGGTGGGCCTGACCTGGTTTACGGGCAAGACCCGCACGGGGAAGGCCATGCGTGCCGTCTCTGAGGACCGGGAGGCCGCGGAACTCATGGGCATCAGCGTGAATAAGACCATCTCTACGACCTTTGCCATTGGCTCCGCGCTGGCTGCTATTGCGGGCGTGCTGCTGTGTTCCACCGTGCCGACGCTGCAGCCTACCACCGGTTCCATGCCCGGCATTCGTGCCTTTACGGCGGCTGTTCTGGGCGGCATCGGTTCTATTCCCGGCGCAATGCTGGGCGGTATTCTGCTTGGCGTTATCGAGACCTTCAGCAAGGCATATTTAAGCCCCCAGTTCAGTGATGCCATTGTGTTTGGCGTGCTGATTGTCATTTTGCTGGTGAAACCGGCGGGCCTCCTTGGCAAGCAGGTTCAGGAGAAGGTTTGAGGTGCGTCCAATGAAGAAACTGAATCGGAATCAAGTAAAAAATGCTTCCACTTACATTTTGGTAACAGCCGCGTTTCTTATTCTGCAGGTGCTGTCTACCCAGGGAAAGCTGAACAGCACCACCAAGGGCTTCCTGGTGCCCGCATGCGCTTATATTGTGCTGGCGGTATCTCTGAACCTGCTGGTTGGTATCTGCGGTGAGTTGAGCCTGGGCCACGCGGGATTTATGGGAATCGGCGCTTTTACGGGAATCGTTGTAACATCCCTGCTGGCTGAAGCGGTGCCGAACGGTGTGCTGCGGCTGGTGATGGGCATGATTGCCGGCGGTGTACTGGCAGGCGTTGTAGGCTTTTTGATCGGCATCCCCGTGCTGCGGCTGCGAGGCGACTATCTGGCCATCGTGACCCTGGCTTTCGGTGAGATCATGAAGAATGTGTTCGGCAACCTCTACCTGGGCGTGGACGAAACCGGTCTGCACGCCACCCTCAAGACCGAGGGCCTGACCCTGGCCGAGGGCGGAAAGATGATCATCTCCGGTCCCCGGGGCGCTACGGGCATTACCAAGCTCTCTACCTTTGCAATCGGCTTCGTGCTGATTCTCTTCACCCTGTTCGTGGTGCAGAACCTGATCAACTCCAGGGAAGGCCGGGCCATCAAGGCCGTCCGGGATAACCGGATCGCGGCGGAATCCGTTGGCATTAACGTCACCGCTTTCCGCATGAAAGCCTTTGTGGTTTCTGCTTTTCTGGCAGGTATGGCTGGCGCGCTGTATGCCATGAACTATGGCTCCATCACTGCCTCCAAGTTTAACTTCAACACCTCCATCAACATTCTGGTGTTTGTGGTGCTGGGCGGCATGGGCAACATTCTGGGTTCCATTATCTCCGCAACGGTTCTGTATATCCTGCCGGAGGCCATGCGCGGTTTGCAGGACTACCGGATGATTCTTTACGCCGTTGTTCTGATTCTGGTTATGCTCTTTACCTGGTCTCCCAAGATGAAGGATATTATCTCTGTGGTGACGGATAAGGTGCGGGGTGTATTCCGTAAAAACGAGAAGGAGGCAGCTTTCCATGAATGAGTATTCCAAAAAAATTCTGAAGGTGCCTACCGTTACTTTTGTCCGGGAACAGGACCAGGGCAAGCAGCCCGTTCTGGACGTTCGGAATCTGGGCATCGACTTCGGGGGCCTGACCGCTGTGGACGGCTTCAATATCACCATCGGTCCCACCGAGATATCCGGACTCATCGGCCCTAACGGCGCCGGCAAGACCACAATTTTCAATCTGCTCACCGGCGTGTACCAGCCTACCCGGGGCAGCGTACTGGTCAACGGCATTGATATCAAGGGTATGCCGGTTCATAAGGTCAATAAGCTCGGCATCGCCCGTACCTTCCAGAACATCCGCCTGTTTACGGATATGTCCGTGCTGGACAATGTAAAGGTGGGGATGCACAACGATATCAAGTGCTCCTTCTTTGAGAGCGTACTTCATCTGCCCGGTTACTACAAGGCTGAGAAGAGAGCCAACCAGAAGGCTATGGAGCTGCTGGATTTTATGGGCCTTGCGGAGTTTGCCGATACCAAGGCCGGCAGTCTGCCCTACGGCGTCCAGCGCCGTCTGGAGATTGTCCGCGCTCTGGCGACCAATCCGTCCGTTATTCTGTTGGACGAGCCTGCCGCCGGTATGAACCCCAGCGAGACCACGGAGCTGATGCACCAGATCCGCCGTATCCGGGATACCTTCCATGTGGCTATTTTTCTCATTGAGCACGATATGAACCTGGTCATGAACGTCTGCGAGGCCATCGCCGTGGTCAACTACGGGCGCATCATTGCCAAGGGCACTCCGGACGAAATCCGGACAAATCCCGCGGTTATTGAGGCCTACTTAGGCAAGGAGGAGGGTGATGCAAATGCTGAAGGTTGAGAATATTGACGTATACTACGGCGCCATTCACGCGGTGAAAAACGTGTCTTTCGAGGTGGGCGACGGGGAAATCGTGGCCCTGATCGGCGCCAACGGCGCAGGCAAGAGCACCATCCTGAAGACTGTCTCCGGCCTGATGCACCCCCGGACGGGAACCATTACCTTCTGCGGCCAGAACATCACCCACACGGAGGCCTATAAGCTGCTGCGCACGGGTCTGGCCCATGTGCCGGAGGGACGCCGCATCTTTTTGCAGATGTCCGTTCAGGAAAATCTGGAGATGGGTGCATACATCAACAAGTCCGTTTCCCAGGAGGATCTGGAAATGGTCTTCAACTATTTCCCACGCCTGAAGGAGCGGCGTAAGCAGGTGGCAGGCACCCTGTCCGGCGGCGAGCAGCAGATGCTGGCCATGTCCCGGGCTTTGATGTCCCACCCCAAGCTCATGATGCTGGATGAGCCCTCCATGGGCCTTGCCCCTATTATCGTGGATCAGGTATTCGGCATCATCAAGGAACTGCATAAGTCCGGAACCACCATCCTGCTGGTGGAGCAGAACGCCAGAAAGGCCCTGCAGATTGCGGATCGGGCTTATGTTCTGGAGACCGGTTCCATCACCCTGACCGGTACCGGCGTGGAACTTGCCAAATCCGACGAGGTCCGGAAGGCATATCTGGGCGGCTGAGAAATTTTTTCCATAGGAATTACACCCTCTGCATAGACTGTGCGGGGGGTGTTTTTTGCGTGTGTCGAAAAAGATATCTGCACGGGTTCTGTATGATCGCTCTGGGCATTGGAATATTGCTGGGGACCTGGATCAACTCCGTTTTTCTGTGCGTCCTGCTGGGGCTGATGCTCATGACCATTGGCTGCTGCGTTTTGCGGGGAAGATAGGCATAGATGTTTTACCGCGGGCATACAGTAAGAGCAGGCAGTGCATTTGCCGGGGTGCGAAGGAGTGAGTTCTATGGAAATGCAATTGAAAAGCACATCGATTTCCTATCTGGAACCGGTGGCCGCAGGCAGCAGGAATCTGGAACAGACCCAGCAGATCCGTCTGCCGGACGGTATGCCGGACGTAGAGCGGATCATTGGCTGCTGGGGCCAGACGGTGCTGCGGAGCAAGGAATGGCGCTCCGACACGCTTACGGCAGCCGGAGGCGTATTGGTATGGGTCCTCTATCAGCCGGAAGACGGTTCCCAGCTCAGGGCGCTGGATGGCTGGATCAGCTTTCAGGGAAAGTGGGATCTGCCGGAGAATAACGAGGATGGGCATATGATGGTGCAGACCGTTCTGCGTTCACTGGACGCAAGGCCCGTCTCTCCCAGAAAGATTCTGGTGCGGGCGGGGATCGGCCTGAACTGTCTGGCATTGATGCCGAAGCAGGCTGAACTGTACCGGGCGGAACAGGTGCCGGAGGATGTGCAGCTGCTTCGGAAGCAGTATCCTCTGCGGCTGTACACGGAGGCAGGGGAGAAGAGCTTTGCGTTGGAGGACAGCGCGGCGTCTCAGGGGGACGGGCAGGGAAAGCTGATTGCCTGCACGGTGCTTACAAATTTGACGGATCAGAGGGTGGTCGGAGATAAGATCGCCTTCCGGGGCAGCGCGGAGGTCACGGGGCTGCTGCTGGACGGAGAGGGAAAGCCGCGGGATCAGCGCTTTACGCTGCCTTTTTCCCAGATTATCGAGTTGGACCGGGCCTATGGGAACGACGGCGAAGCGGATATCCAGCTCTGCGTTACCAATTTTGAGGCAGAGACGGATCAAGAGGGGGAGCACCGCCTGCGGGTGGGGCTGACGGCCCAGTATGCCCTCAGCGACGTGACCATGACGGAGACCCTGGAGGATGGCTACAGCACCAGAAGACCCTTGAAAATGACTTGGGACACCCTGGAACTTACCCCCATTCTGGAGCGCCGTTGGGAGAGCCTCAGCGGAGAAGCAGAGCTGCCGGAGGATGCGGACAACGCCGTAGACCTGCGGGGCGCATGGGATATCCCCACCTGGGAGCGCACGGAAGACGGCTTCAGCCTGGAGACGCAGGGAGTGACCCAGATGCTTTACCAAACCGATCAGGGCCTGAACGGCGCCCATCCGCACTGGGAAGGGAAGAAGGAAATGGCGGCTGACGCTCAGACAAAGCTGGCTTTGACCGCCCTCCAGCCGGTGCGGCCCCAACTGAGTCCGGGAGCGGGAAGGGTGACGGGGGAGTGCCGATTCCAGGTGACGAGCTTCGCCGGGGCCGGTATACCGGTGGTTACGTCCATCGAGCTTGGAGAGCCGGAGAGCAAGGACGCTTCCCGTCCCTCGCTGATCCTGTGCCGGACGGGGGGAAGGAGCCTCTGGAACCTGGCAAAGGACAACGGCTCCACGGTGGAGGCTATCCGGACTGCCAACAAGCTGGAAGGGGAACCGGAGCCGGGAAGGATGCTGCTGATTCCTGTGGTATAACACAAAGCGCCGTCCCGGGGGAGAGCCGGGGCGGCGCCTTTGGCAGACTGTCGCATCCTGGGGGAAGTGTCCGCCATCGTCAAGAATAGCGAATCTACACGGGGATTTGCAAGGGGATTTTGTCGAATGGGAAAAACTTATTGGATCGTATACCGGACCTCTGTGGAAGCGTTAGGTGTGCCGGCGAAGAACTTCTGCAGATTGTCCACGGTGGTGGCGGCAATGCTGTCCAGGGCCTCCTGCGTCAGAAATGCCTGGTGAGAGGTGACGATGACGTTGGGCATGGCGATGAGCCGCACCAGCTTGTCGTCCTGAACGATATGACCGGAGAAATCCTCGTAGAAAAAGTCGCCTTCCTCTTCGTAGACATCCAGACAGGCTGCGCCAACCTTTTTCTCCTTGATGCCGGTGATGAGATCCTCGGTGTTGATGAGGCCACCCCGGGAGGTGTTGAGGATGGTAACGCCCTTCTTCATCTGAGCAATGGACTTGGCGTCGATCAGGTGCCTGGTTTCCTCTGTCAGGGGGCAGTGCAGGGAGATGATGTCAGATTTGGCAAAAAGCTCGGGAAGGTCCACATAGCGGAGTCCACTGTTTTCCGCCGGGAATTTATCATAGGCAAGAATGTGCATGCCGAATCCCCGGCAGATATCGGCGAAGACCCTGCCGATTTTGCCGGTGCCGATGATGCCTACGGTCTTGCCGTGGAGGTCAAAGCCTGCCAGACCCTGAAGGCTGAAGTTGAAGTCCCGGGTGCGGATATAGGCTTTGTGGGTCCGGCGGTTGATGGTCAGAAGCAGTGCCATAGCGTGCTCCGCGACGGCATAAGGAGAGTAGGCGGGAACACGATAGACGGGCAGCTTTCCCTGACAGGCCCGGATATCTACATTGTTAAAGCCCGCGCAGCGCAAGGCAATGACCTTCACGCCCAGTGCATGGAGTGTTTCCACCACAGGGGCGGAAACGGTGTCGTTGACGAATACACAAACGGCATCGTAGCCCGCGGCCAGGGACACGGTATCCTCGTTCAGACGGGTCTCGAAATACTTGATCTCCAGGCCGGAATCGGCGGCATAGTGGTCGAAGCCGGGGACATCATAGGATTTTGTATCAAAAAAAGCAACTTTCATAAGAAGAACCTCCATAAAGTATTTATTTATCGATACAATAATAGCGAAATAGAACGGGATAGTCAATAGGAAAATGATCAATTCGCTGAATTTTGAAGGAACCTATAAAATAGTGTGCTTCCGGCTGCGGAATTTCATACACATTGTCGGCAAGGATTTCTTTCCGGTTGCTTTTTCGGGAAACGGTGTTATAATGGAGAAAACGCAACGGGAGAGAACGCAATGAAAGAAAAGCTGCTGGCTTTCGTGAAGGCCCATTTGGATGTTGTGACCTATCTGGTGTTCGGCGTGCTGACCACGGTGGTCAACTACCTGATTTACCTGCCCTGCCTGAACTGGCTCCATCTGCCTGCCTCGGTAAGTAACTGCATTTCCTGGGTAGTGGCTGTGGCCTTCGCCTTTGTGACCAACAAGCCCTTCGTCTTTCAGAGCCATGACTGGTCCAAAGAGGTGGTTCTGCCGGAGCTGAGCAAATTTGTGGCTACCCGCATTTCCTCCGGTTTGATTGAGACGCTGATTCTCTTCATCTCTGTGGATATGTTGCATGGGAACGGCAATATCTGGAAGCTGGTCACGCAGGTGCTGGTCATTATCGTCAACTATGTGGGCAGCAAGCTGCTGGTGTTCCGGAAAAAGTGATTTCCTGCCGAGACGTTTCTTCCCGAGACGTTTCTTCATCGTCTCGGCAAATTTCTCCTTGACAATTCTACCCAGATATGCTAATATATCCGGGCAGTCAGCTGAATAGCTTTTCATTCGGAGTGATACCCAAGAGGCCGAAGGGGCTCCCCTGCTAAGGGAGTAGGCGTCTAAAAAGCGCGCGAGGGTTCAAATCCCTCTCACTCCGCCATTTGCCTGTTTTACTTTTTTCAGTAGAACAGGCAATATGTTTACGGAGAGATGTCCGAGTGGTTTAAGGAGCTGGTCTTGAAAACCAGTGACGCGGCAACGCGCCGTGGGTTCGAATCCCACTCTCTCCGCCAAAAGTCCGCCGCCTGGATAACAGCGGCGGATTTTCCTATAAATGAGGTGAAAACGGCAATGCGGAAGGTCATCATCATCGGCTGTCCCGGTTCCGGGAAGACAACATTTTCCAGACATCTGGCGCGGATCACAGGGCTGCTGCTGTATCATCTGGATTCTATCTGGCACAAACCGGACAAGACTGCTGTTTCCGAAGAAGCCTTTGTCCGCAAGCTGGAAGAAATTATGGCCGGGAATACATGGATTCTGGACGGCAATTTCGGCAGGACAATGGAAATGCGTCTGCGGCGCTGCGATACGGTATTTTTGCTGGACTACCCTCTGGAAACCTGTCTGCAGGGCGTACGGGACCGAATCGGAAAGCCCAGACCGGAAATGCCGTGGATAGAGGAGAAGATGGACCCGGAATTTCGGGCGTTTATTGAATCTTTTCCACAGACCAAATTGCCCCATATCTATGCGCTGTTGCAGCGGTATGGAGACGGCCGGCAGGTGATCGTATTCAAAAGCAGGGGAGAAGCGGATGTTTTCCTAAAGCGGTTGGAGAATGCGACATGAAAGAATGCGGGGCAGTTGCCTCGGTGATCGTTATGGCTCTGGCCGCAATCGTTGGCTTTTTACGGATGGCGGCCCTTGGCGGCGCGCTGGAGGGCGCGATCCTGTTTGCTATGATAGCGGGCTTTGGCTGCCTGATTTATGCGCCGGACAACCGTGGAAGCTGAAAACTTTTGCGCCCGCGAAAAAAACTATTGACAAATGCTTCCTGACGTGGTATTATGTCGAAGCGTCAAGTGTGAGTTTGACGCTTGAGTGAAGAAATGGGCGAGTGGTGGAATTGGTAGACTCGCTAGATTCAGGTTCTAGTGTTCATTGCGGACGTGCGGGTTCAAGTCCCGCC
>NZ_JAHLPU010000002.1 GCF_018918045.1 Pseudoflavonifractor sp. MSJ-30 | reverse complement strand
GGGAAAGAATGCGGCCTAAGGGAGGCGCTGTCGGCAAAGCCGCCCTCCCTTAGGAATCCTTTCCGGCCTCAAAACCAACGCAGTTTTCCGCACCGCCTTCCGGCGCGTACGGAGCGCGCGATTCTTAATAAACAAGAAAGAGGTTACGGAGGGACCAGGCTAAAAACAATAGAACATACTTGCGCCACCTGTTTTTGCGGGCGGCGCGGCTGAAAGGAATTCACATGATCTTCTCCAGCATCCCATTTCTATATTACTTTCTCCCCGTAACCATGATCCTCTACTACCTGACTCCGAAAAAGGCACGCAATGCGGTGCTGCTGCTGGTCAGTCTGGTGTTTTATGGTTGGGGAGAACCCCGATATCTGCTTGTCATGCTGGGAAGTACAGCGCTGGGATACCTTTTCGGGCTTGCCATAGGGGCGGCAAAGAAACCCGCGGCACGCAGGGCGCTGCTGACAGCATCTATCTTGTCCTGTCTGGGCGTTCTGGTGTACTTTAAATATGCGGACTTCTTCCTGAACAATCTGAATGCGCTTTTCGGTACAAATTGGAAGCTCCTGAGTCTGGCTCTGCCTGTGGGCGTCAGCTTTTACACCTTCCAGATTCTCAGCTATACTGTAGATGTGTACCGTGGAAACGCGGAGGTGCAGAAGAATCCCGTTGATCTGGCATGCTACGTGACCATGTTCCCCCAGCTTATTGCGGGGCCCATTGTCCGCTATACGGACGTAGCCCGGCAGCTGAAAACCCGGCAGTATAGCCGGGCGGATATGGAGCAGGGCATGACCCGATTCCTGATCGGCCTGGGCAAGAAGATTCTGCTGGCCAATCTGCTGGGGGAGGTCTGCGCCGCCTGGCGGGCGACCCAGGACGGCAGCGTGCTGTTTTCCTGGCTTTATGCCGTAAGCTATACCCTGCATATCTATTTTGATTTTTCCGGCTACAGCGATATGGCCATCGGTTTGGGAAAGCTGCTGGGCTTCTCTTTCCCGGAGAACTTCAACTACCCCTATATTGCCGCCAGTGTCACGGATTTCTGGCGGCGGTGGCATATGTCCCTGAGCTCATGGTTCCGGGACTATGTGTATATCCCTCTGGGCGGCAACCGGAAGGGCAGGGGAAAGCAGCTGCGTAATATTCTGATCGTTTGGCTGCTGACGGGTTTCTGGCACGGGGCTGCCTGGAATTTCCTCTTCTGGGGGCTGTATTTTGCGGTGCTGCTGATTTTGGAAAAGCTGGCGCTTTTGAAAACTCTGGAAAAGCACCGAATTTTTGGCCATATATACCTGCTGCTGGCGGTGATTTTCGGCTTTGTGCTCTTTGATGCATCCAGTTTACAGGGAGCCTGGGTATGCCTGCGGGGTATGTTTGGTCTGGGGGGACTGCCTGCGGTCTCTGATGAGGGGCTGTATCTGCTGCGGAGCAATGCGGTGCTTCTGCTGGTCTCCGCCGTTGGGGCCACGCCGCTGCCCAAAATGCTGGCGCAAAAGCTGAATGATTGCAGCACAAATGCTGCCGCCGCCTTGCGGGCGCTGGGCCTGTGCATGCTCCTTTTGGTCTGCACCGCCTTCCTGGTGGACGGATCCTATAATCCCTTTTTGTATTTCCGCTTTTAACCGAACGATATGACACGGAGAAAAACGATGCCTCCAATTTTGTATTTCCGCTTTTAACCGAACGATATGACACGGAGAAAAACGATGCCTCCAATGAAAAAGCGACTTTTCTGGGCCTTGCCCATTCTCTATATTGCCCTGACACTGGCCTGCTGGCTGCATACGCCCAACGCGGAATCCCTTTCCGAACGGCGGAAGCTGGCACAGATGCCGAAGCTCACATGGAGCGGCATACAAAGCGGGAGCTTTGCCTCCAACTTTGAAAGCTGTACACAGGATCAGTTCCCTCTGCGGGAGACATTCCGGCGTGGCAAGGCCCTGTTTTCCACAAAGATTCTGGGAAGAAGGGACAACAACCGGATCTATGAAAGCGGGGAAGGCTTCCTTGCCAAATTGGAATACCCCATGAACGAGGCTTCCGTTGATTATGCCGCCTCCCGGTTCCGGACGGTGTACGACCGATATTTGGCAGGGAGCAATCGGGTCTATGTTTCACTGATTCCCGATAAAACCGCTTATCTGGATGGTATTCCAAAGCTCGACCATACCGCTTTTGCCGAACGTCTGAGGGAGCAGACACCCTTCGCAAACTTTATCGATCTATCGGACACTCTGACCTTGAACAGCTTCTACAAAACCGACACCCATTGGCGGCAGGAGACCCTGGGGAAAACCGCGGAAGCCCTGGCGGCGGCAATGGGGAAGCACTTGTCCATGGAATATGAGACCAAACTGGGAACAGCGGACTTTCTGGGCGTCTATGCCGGGCAGTCGGCTCTGCCGGTGGCGGGAGAACCGCTTTATTACCTGTGGAACGACGCGTTCAACGGCCTGGAAATTCAGGACCGGGAAAACAACAGAACCATTGGCGTTTACGACCTGTCTGCCTTGAATGGCCGGGATCCCTATGAAATGTACCTCTCCGGTTCCCTGTCCCTGATCACGGTGAAGAACCCCAACGCATCCTCAACCGATAAGCTGATTATTTTCCGGGATTCCTTCGGCAGCAGCATTGCGCCATATTTCTTTGAAAGCTATGCTGAGGTGACCCTTGTGGATATCCGGTATCTGCCCGTGGAGCGTCTGGGAAAATTCCTGGACTTCACGGACAGCGATGTGCTGTTTCTCTACAGCACACTGGTGCTCAATAACAGCGAGACGTTGAAATAGGGGTTATGCTGAGGACGAACAAGCCCGGCCCGCGGGCTTGCAGGTCGATAATTGTCTGCGCTGCTCAATAAACGGGGCCCGGCTGCTTCGTAGGGGACGATCCCCAGATCGTCCCGCAATGTTACGGGCGGAACGTGTCCGACAAAACGCATGTCCGCCCACGGGATTCAAGCCTGTCTGATGTACGGAAGCAGAAAAAATAGGGGCCTCGGGACGATCTGGGGATCGTCCCCTACAGTGAAAAATCCACCTGATGTTCACGGATTTGCAGCTCGAGCAATTGCTGTTTATCTGGCCATCTCTCTCATTCCGTGCTATAATATAGTAGAAACGGAAAGGAGGCAACGCCTGTGAAACTGACATTTTTGGGAGCCACCCATGAGGTGACCGGCAGCTGCACTATGCTGGAGTGCTGCGGCAGCGTGGGTCTGGTGGACTGCGGTATGGAACAGGGAAAGGACTGCTTTGAGAACCAGAGCCTGCCAGTCAGCCCCGCTGGGCTGGATTTTGTGCTGCTGACCCACGCGCATATCGATCACTCGGGACTTCTGCCACTGCTGACGAAGAACGGCTTCCGGGGCAGAATATACGCCACGGAGGAGACGACGAATCTCTGCGGCATCATGCTGAAAGACTGCGCCCATATCCAGGAGCAGGATGCCCTGTGGAAGACCCGGAAAAATGCCCGGGCAGGTCTGCCGCCGGAGGAGCCGCTGTACTCCGTGGCGGACGCGGACACCTGCCTGAAGCGCTTCCGTCCCTGCCGAATGGAAGAGAAGATCCCCATTGCCGAGGGAATTGCGGTCCGCTTTGTGAACGCCGGGCATCTGCTGGGCTCCGCTTCCATTGAGGTGTTTCTGACGGAGGGAGAGCAGAGCCGGAAAGTGGTCTTTTCCGGGGATCTGGGCAACAAGGATCTGCCCATCCTGCGGGGGAAGGACTATATCCGGGAGGCAGACTATGTGATGATCGAGTCCACCTACGGCGATCGGCTCCATACCCCATGTCCGGATCCTACGGCGTTCCTTGCCCGGTGCATCCGGGAGACTCTGGAGGCAGGAGGCAATCTGATCATCCCCGCCTTTGCCGTCGGCCGTACGCAGGAGATGCTGTACCTCATCCGGGAGGTCAAGGAGCAAAGGCTGGTGCCGGAGAATTTCCCGGTGTATGTGGATAGCCCGCTGGCAATCGAGGCCACGGGGGTCTTCCTGCAGTGCGGGGCGGAATGCCTGGACGAGGAGACCAAAGCCATGATCCGCCGGGGCGTGAACCCTCTGATGTTCCCGGGACTGCATCTGGCAGTGAGCAGCGACGAATCCAAAGCCATCAATATGGATCCGACGCCAAAGGTCATCATCTCCGCCAGCGGCATGTGCGAGGCGGGGCGCATCCGGCACCATCTGAAGCACAACCTGTGGCGGGAGAACTGCATGGTGCTCTTTGTGGGCTATCAGGCAGAGGGAACCCTGGGCAGAAGTCTGCTGGACGGCGGGATCCGAACCGTGAAGCTCTTCAATGAGGAGGTGGCGGTGAACGCGAAGATCCGTTCCATGCCCGGCAAGAGCGGCCACGCTGACCAGGCGGGTCTGCTGGACTGGCTGGAGCATTTTGAGACAAAGCCCCGCCGGGTCTTTGTCAACCACGGCGAGGACAGCGTCGTGACCTTCTTCGCTGGACTGATCCACGAAAAGCTGGGTATTCAGACCACAGCCCCCTATTCCGGCACGGTCTTCAACCTGGCCTCCGGCAAATTCGAGTACGAGCCGGAGGGCGTCCCGGTGGTCAAAGCCGTAGAAAAGCCCTCCACAGCCCGGAAGAACAGCCTCTATGAAAAGCTCCTCACCGCCCTCGGCCGCCTGAGCGTGATCGTCAAAAACATGAAAGGCCGCACCAACAAGGACGTGGGCAGACTGACCGACCAGATCAACCAGCTGTGTGATAAGTGGCAGTAAGGCGGACGCCTTGCAGGGGCGGCAATCTGCCGCCCGAAACGTATCGAAACTGAGTTGTAAAGTCGAAACGCTCAGCCCCGCCAGCCAGCGGGCGGCAGGTTGCCGCCCCTACGGTTTTTTATTGCCCAGACGGCGCGAAAATGCGCTGCCTGGGCCTTTTTGTTTGCGCAGAAACGTAAATGACCGCGTTTTCCTTAATTTTACTATGTAAAAAACTTGTAAAGCACTATGCTGACAGTTTATTGCTTTTTGCTGCCGGTTGCGATACAATAATACTATCCATAAGTACGATGCCGTATTGTAAATACGGCACGAAGAAAGAGGGAGACGCAATGAAAAAACTGTTTGCGCTGCTCATGGCTCTGACCATGACCTTCCAGCTGGTGACACCGGCCTGGGCGGACACGGCGGAGGAGCATACCCACGAAAATATGTCCACGGTGGAGGAAACAACGGAAGTTCCCACGGAGGAAACCGCAGCCCCTACCGAGGAAACCGCAGCCCCCACCGAGGAGGCTCCCGCGGAAGAGACCACTGTTCCCACGGAGGAAACGACGGAGACCGTGGAAGAGACGACTGAGCCGGAGTCCGTTCCAGAGGAGGATCCAACGGAGGAGTCCACGGAGGAAACCGACGAACCTACAGAAACCGTTGAAGAGGCGGAGAATGAGCAGGTAGAGGCGGTTGCGGCGTTAATTGAGGCATTGCCTTCTCTGGAAGAACTGGAGCAAATGTCTGCGGAGGAACAGTTAGCCGCCTATGAGCAGATCCAAAAGGCGTATGAGGCATATGATGCTCTGACGGAACAGCAGAAAGCCGAGATTCCCGGCGCAGAGAGTTTATTTGAATCCCTCTTTGCCTATTTCGATATGCAAATTACGGATTTTGCATACGCAGACAGTTCTCAATGCGGCCCAAATCTATATTATTACTTTAACTCCAGTACCGGCACCTTAACATTCACGGGAACGGGTACTATGGATGATTATAATTACGATAGTATGCCATGGTATAAGAACAAAAGTGCGATTACTTCCGTAGTTATACCGGAGGGAGTTACATCTATTGGCAGTTGCGCATTTATGTTCTGTTCAAACTTGACAAGCGTTTCATTGCCTAGTTCACTGAAATCCATTGGACCGCAGGCGTTTTATAATTGTACACGACTGGATAGCATTTCAATTCCTGATGGCGTTACGCAAATTGAGAAAAGAACATTTTATCAATGCAATAATTTAGCAAATGTGAAACTTCCGAGCTCGTTAAAGTCCATTGGAGAAGAAGCGTTTACGGAGTGTAAGAATCTTTATAGCATCAGCATTCCCTATGGTACGAAAGCTTTGGAAAATGGGGCCTTTTCAAGATGCGAAGGACTGACGTATGCCTTGATTCCTGATACGGTCGAGACCATTGGAAATTGGGCATTTACCGACTGCAGTTCCCTGAAAGTTGCGGATATTCCTAAGAATGTAAAAACAATCGGCGAACGTGCATTCAAGAATTGTACCAAACTGGGGATGGAGATCGAATTAAACCAGATTACAGACTTGGGAAAAGAGGCTTTTTATAATTGCCAAAAAATAACCAGTCTCGTCATTTCTTCTTCGATTACGGAGATACCCAATTTGGCGTTCAACAGCTGCTACGCGCTGCAGTCTGTCACCCTTCCGGATTCAGTAACCAGAATTGGAGATTTGGCATTTTGTGGTTGTGTGTTTTCAACTTTTCAAAATCCAAAAGGATTGAAGTCAGTTGGACATTCAGCCTTTGCTGTTTGCAAAAATTTGACAAGCTATGTCATTCCGGATGGAATGACAACGATTGGTAGAACATTATTTCAAAAATGCAGCAGCCTTTCACAGGTTGTAATTCCTGGCAGTGTAACATTGGTTGAAGCAAGTGCTTTTGATGGGTGTACATCCTTAACGGATATCCAATTTGGAGGGTCTCAGGAGGATTGGAATAACATTTCCTTTGGTTCGAGCAATACCCCAGTTTTCAGCGCAAATATCCATTACAGCACCCAAGCGACCACATTGGGATTCGGCACCCACGGTTCCAACATCAGTTGGAAAATTACATTAGATGGTGTGTTGCAGCTTAGCGGGCTGGGAAAGATGGAACCCGGTACCGATTTGAAAGAATTCCCTTGGACAGAGTACGGAAAGAAGATCACAGCTGTTGAGATCCAGCCGGGCATTACATCCATTGCCGCGTATGCGTTCGACGGCATTCAAGCGGAGGTAGTCATTCCGCTCTCAGTAACGGATATTGGGAAAAAGGCAATCTCAGGATCGGAATTACCGCACTATTCCGGCACAGTTGATCAATGGTTGGCGGTGAACTTTGACCTCGCTGCCGATAATGCGCATGGCATGGGGACGGTCTGCAGTGACGGAACAGTTCTTGATTTAGGGGGCTGCGGAGATTTTTCCCAGGATGCTTATACTCGCTATGTACTGACGGGGGATGGCTGCCTGCGGATTTATGGCACTGGGGAAGTGACATCCGCTCCTTGGGCGATGAACAGTGACAAAATTGCGGCGATTACTATCACAGAAGGAATCACGTCCATTTGTGAAAAGACCTTTCAAAATTGCCAAAGGCTTGCCACTGTTGAATTTCCGGAGAGTTTGACAAGCGTTGGAACTGGTGCTTTTGACGGCTGCACCGGATTAAAAACGGTTACTTACGCTGGCACAAAGGAGCAATGGGGCCAGATTCAAATTGGGGGAAATAACCAGACGTTGGAGAATGCGGTATTCGTGTGTCCGCAAAGTCACGTTTGCACCCTGAAAAAGGTTGAAGAAGTGGCGGCGACCTGTAAAAAGGCAGGGACTGTCGCACACTGGCAGTGCACAGAATGCGGTAAGCTCTATTCTGATGTAGAGGGAAGCGTTGAAATAAAGATTCAAGATACGGTTTCCGCACCCGTTGACCATACAATCGACAGTACAACAGGAAAATGCACGGTGTGTGGCCTTATTGGCGGTAGCTGCGGGAAAAGTGTGTCTTGGGTCCTGGAGGACTCCGGCGTTCTGCGGATATACGGCTCTGGGGAAATGAGCACGAACGAAGGTAACATTGCTTGGAAAAAATACGCAGGGAGTATTACAAGCATTGTGATTGAAAGCGGTGTTACTCGTATTGATAAATACGCATTTTCCTATACGGATTGTGCTAAAGGCACGAGAGTCTATATTCCGCTCAGCGTGACACGCATCGATTCTCCGACAAAGCATGAAAATCTGGTGTACTGTTATGCGGGAACGATTGCCCAGTGGCGTGCAATCAGTTTTTACTATGCTGATAACTACTGGGAAGCACCGGGTGCAGAATGCACGGATGGTACCATTGTGACTATGGGCTATTGCGGTACTATATCAAATGGGCCGTTCTATTATTTGGATACGAATGGATGTTTACATATCGATGGCTCCGGGCCGATTTCTTTTTACAAGTATTATTATTACAGATCGTATTGGGAGAGTCACAGTGAGCAGATTCGATCTGTTGTGATTGGAGACGGTGTAACTGCGATTCCGAGTTATTCCTTTAATAATCTGGATAAACTGGAACATATTTCCATCCCGGAGGGGATTGTAAGTATTAATAATTCTTTCGCAAATACGACATCGTTAAAGGAAATCAAGCTTCCATCCACGCTGGAGAGAATTGAAAGCTCTGCATTTGAAAACTCGGGGCTTGAATCCGTTATTATTCCGGAAGGTGTGACGTACCTTTCTACCAAGTCCTTTTATGGATGTAAAAATCTAAAATCGGTGCAGCTTCCGAGTACATTGAGAAATCTATATGAGGGGTATACTTTCGCATATTGTATTAATCTGACTAGAATCAACTTCCCGGAAAACCTTGACTATATCAGCCAACGCGCATTCCAGGGAAGCGGTATTCGTTCCGCAGAACTGCCGGAAGGGCTGACCAGGATTGGGGCCTATGCATTCTCTGATTGTGGAAATCTAACATATGCTTCTGTTCCGGAAAGCGCAACTAAAATTGAAGACGGCGTATTTGCGAACGATCCAAGATTGAGTAAGGTGGATTTTCAAGCCAAGGTAGATAGACTGCCAGGTAATATTTTCGAGAATTGTCCTGCGTTGACCAGTTTCACAATCCCGGACGGCATAACAACCATTGGAAATGCTGCTTTTTCAAAATCCGGGTTAAAGACGGTGACAATTCCCATAACGGTGACCAAAATTGAAGATAACGCATTTGCAAATACCAGCTTGACAGATGTCTATTTTGATGGGTCCCAGGTTGAATGGGAGAAAATTACCGTTGGCAGCGGAAATGATGCTTTGAAGACAGCCAATGTTCATTTTGCACGAGTCCATGTTTGCCAGCCGGAAAAAGTTGCTGACCGGGTAGAGCCTACTTGTACTGCGGCAGGAAAGCGGGAATACTGGCGCTGCAATGGCTGCGGAAAACTATACGACGATGCAAATTGCACGAATGAGCTGACGCAGGCACAGTTGACGATTCCGAAGCTGGGGCACGACATGACCAAGACCGAGGCTGTGGATCCGACTTATTGGAGCGCCGGTAACAATGTCTATTATTCCTGCTCCCGGTGCGGAAAGATTTTCAAGGACGAAGCGGGTACGCGGGAGACGACCGTTGAGAATGAGACTCTGGAGAAGCTGTCCAGCATCGCCAGCGGCAAGTTTGGTAAGGACAATTGCCTGAGTTGGGCTTTGACGGAAGACGGAACCCTGACCATTTCCGGCGGCGGAGAGATGCCGGACTACAGCGAGACGGTCACGGCACCCTGGTATGCCAAGCGGACGAAAATCACTGCCGCGGTGGTGGAGCAGGGAGTAACGAATATCGGCAATTATGCGTTCAATGCGTGCCTGAAGCTGGCTGCGATTGATTTGCCGAAGGGACTGACTTCCATCGGGCAGCATGCATTTCGGAGCTGTACCAAGTTGAAGTCTGTGGAAGTCCCGGTTGGAGTAACGAGGATTGGAAGTTGGGCTTTTTACAGCTGCAGCAGCCTGACGAGCGTGAGCATTCCTGAGGGTGTGATGAGCATTGCTGACTATGTCTTCTCCGGCTGCAGTAGCCTGATGAGTGTGAGCATTCCGAAGGGCGTGACGAGCATTGGGAGCGAGGCTTTTTACAACTGCAGCAGCCTGACGAGCGTGAGCATTCCGAAGGGCGTGACGAGCATTGGGAGCGAGGCTTTTTACAACTGCAGTAGCCTGACAAGTGTGAGCATTCCGGAGGGCGTGACGAGAATTGGTGATGATGCCTTTCAAGGCTGCAGCGGCCTGACGAGCGTGGACATCCCGGAGAGCGTGACGAGCATGGGGTGGCAGGTTTTCTCCGGCTGCAGCAGTCTGACGAGCGCAAATATTCCGGAAGGGATGTCGAGCATCCCTGCCTTTGCCTTCAATGCCTGCAGCAGCCTGTCAAACGTACGTATTCCGGAAGGTGTGACGAGTATTGGTATCTCTGCCTTCTTTGGCTGCAGCAGCCTGACTAGTGTGCACATCCCGGAAGGTGTGACGAGTATTGGAAATAGTGCCTTCGCCGGCTGCAGTAGCCTGACCAGCGTGAGTGTTCCGGAAGGCGTGACAAGTATTGCGGATGATACCTTCGCCAGCTGCAGTGGCCTGACGAGCATGACTATCCCAGAGAGTGTGACGAGTATTGGTGGCTCTGCCTTCCACGGCTGCAGCGGCCTGACGAGTGTGCGCATCCCGGAAGGTGTGACGAGTATTGGCGGCTCTGCCTTCTCCGGCTGCAGCAGCCTGACGAGCGTGAGCATTCCAGCGGGCGTGACGAGCATTGGCGACCAGACCTTCTCCGACTGCAGCGGACTGACGAGCGTGAGCATTCCGGCGGGTGTGACGAGTATAGGCGAGTATGCCTTTAGCAGCTGCAACAGCTTGGAGGATGTCTATTACGGCGGCGATGAAGTTGCCTGGAAGCAAATCAGTATCGGTCCTGATAACAATTACCTCACTTCCGCCTACATCCACTACGCCGCTACCCATATCTGCACCCTGCATCTGATCCCCGCCGTTGTCCCCACCTGCACCACCGGCGGCAACAATGCCTATTACCTCTGCGATGCCTGCGGCCGGGTTTACAAGGACGAGTTGGGCCGGGAGCTGACCACCGTGGAGGACGAGACCCTTGCCGCCCTGGGCCACAGCATGACGGAAACGGCTGCCAAAGCCGCCACCTGTATTGACGACGGCAACAACGTCTATTATACCTGCGGCAACTGCCATAAGGTCTTCAAGGACGAAGCGGGCGAGACGGAGACCACCGTGTCTGCGGAGTTCCTGCCCGCTCTGGGCCATGCCATCATCCGGGTGGACACCGTTGCTCCTACCTGCACGGAAAAGGGCAACCGGGTCTATTACCTCTGCACCACCTGCCAGCGTGCCTTCAAGGACAAGGCCGGTACGGAAGCGACTACTGTGGCCGCCGAGACCATCCCTGCCCTGGGTCACAGCATGACAAAGACCGAGGCCGTGGCTCCCACCTGCACGCAGAAGGGCAACAATGCCTACTACACCTGCGCCACCTGCCGCAAGGTCTATCAGGATCAGGCGGGCAAACGGGAGACCACCGTGGAAGCCGAGACCCTGAACGCTCTGGGCCACTCCATGGAGGTGATCACGGCAACGGAGCCCACCTGCACCGAGGCCGGCTACCCGGACTATGTTCTCTGCACCGTCTGCCATAAGATTTTCCAGGATCGGGACGGCAAGCAGGAGACCACCCTGGCGGAGATCGCCATCCCCGCCCTGGGCCACAGCATGGAAAAGACCGAAGCGGTCGCCCCCACCTGCACGGAGAGCGGCAACAATGCCTATTACACCTGTTCCACCTGTGGCAAGGTCTATAAGGACGAGCAGGGAAATACGGAGACTTCCGCCGAGGCCGAAGTCCTGAACGCCCTGGGCCATACCATGGAAAAGACCGAGGCCGTGGCCCCCACCTGTACCGGGAAGGGCAACAACGCCTACTATACCTGCTCTGCCTGCGGCAAGGTCTACAAGGACGAGCAGGGCAATGCGGAAACCACGGCAGAAGCCGAAGTACTGGAAGCTCTGGGCCACAGCATGGAAGTGACCGAGGCCAGAGAGCCGACCTGCACCGAAACCGGCAATAACACCTATTGGACATGTTCCACCTGCCACAAGGTCTTTGCGGACGAGCAGGGCGAGAACGAGACGAGTGTTTCTGCCGAGACAATTCCCGCCTTGGGCCACAGTATGGTGAAGACCGAAGCTGTCGCCCCCACTTGTACTGAAAGCGGCAACAACGAATATTACACCTGCTCCACCTGCGGCAAGATATATAAAGACGGGGAGGGGAATACGGAGACTACCGCCGAGGCCGAGGTGCTGAACGCCCTGGGCCACGACATGGAGAAGACCGAGGCCGTCGCCCCCACCCATACGGCGGGCGGCAATAACGCCTACTACACCTGCAGCACCTGCGGCAAGGTCTTCCAGGATGCCCAGGGCACCCGGGAGACCACTCCCGAGCAGGAGCAGCTGCCCAGACTTCCCGGCATTGCCGACGGCAAGTGCGGCGGCCTGACCTGGCTGCTGAGCGACGAGGGTGTGCTGACCGTCTCCGGCAAGGGCCGGATGCCGGACTACAGCGGCAGCGCTCTGGCTCCCTGGTACGATTACCGGGATAAGATCACCGCGCTGGAAGTGGAAGAGGGCGTGACGTCCATCGGCAGCTATGCGTTCTTCGACTGCACGGGCCTGACCTCCGTCAGCCTCCCCGAGAGCCTGACGAAGCTGGGCAGAAGCTGCTTCTCCGGCTGCGACAGTCTGAACCTGCTGGATATCAGCGGCCTGCCGAAGGAGCTGACCCAAAAGGTGACGGATCTGTCCGGCATTGCGAAGCTGTCCGAAATGGTCAGCCGCCGGGTGGGCAGCAGCGCCGTCTACACCTGGGCATTGGAAGATTCCAAGAGCGCCCCTGCCAGGCTGGCGGGCAGCGAGCTGACGGTCCTCCGCTCCGGTGCCTTCCGGCTGGTGTGCATGGAAGAATACACCGGCCTCACCGCCTCCGCGGAGGTAAGCGCCCAGACCACCAGCGTCATCCACCCCGAGGAGCGGGAGCAGCTCACCGGCGGCGACAGCCTGACCCTCTCCGTCTGGGCTATGCCCTTTGAGACGGAGCTGAAGGCCAGATGGAGCCTGGACGAGGCATCCGAAGCCTACGCAAGCATCACAGAAGACGGCGTTTTGACCGCCAAGGCTGTGACAGAACCGGTGCAGATCACCGTCCGGGCTGTGCCCACAGCAGGGGAGGACAGCGCCGAAAAGACGCTCTGGATCCTGCCGAAGACTACCGCCATGGGCATCCTGGCGGACGGCCATCTGGTGGGCGACAGCCTGACAATTGAGCTCACAGAAAAGACCGGGCTGACCCTCGCCGCCCAGATCCAGCCCCAGGGCGCCAAGGCTGAGGTCCTGTGGAGCAGCAGCCGGACGGATGTGGCGGAGATCGACGAGGACGGCACCGTCCGCTTCCTGAAGCCCGGCACCACCGTCATCCGTGCCGAGAGCCAGGACGGCAGCGGCATCGCCGCGGAGCTGACCCTGAAGGGTCAGTACCTGGACGGCGCGGAGACCCTGACGCTGACCTCCGACATGGAAGAGGCCGGCCTGGAAGTGGGCCGTACCGCAAAGCTGACCCTCTCCGGCGAAAACGCCATTGATCCGGCCAATGTGGAATTCTACGTTGCCCAGGGTACCGCGGCAACCGTGGACGACCAGGGCCTGGTCACCGCCGGGGATGTGCCCGGTAGCGTTACCATCGTGGCGGCTCTGAAAAACGACCCGCTGCTGCGCCGGGCGGAGCTGACGCTGCAGGTCGTACCCACGCTGGTGCGCGCCCTGCGGCTGAATGCCGAGGTATCTCAGGAATGGGGCTATTTCGAAGAATTGGACGGCGAATACAGCCTGTATGCCGAGATCAGTGAAGTGGCGGGCAAGAACCGCAGCTTCCGGCTCACGGCCCTGGGTTCTGATTACCGGGACAACTGGAGCGAGGTCACGAATCTGACCTTTGAGACCTCTGATCCCGCCGTTGCCAAGGTCAGCGATAACGGGACCGTTACCCTCACTGCCGCCGCGGCAGGGGCCTGCACAGTCACCGTCCGCTGCACGGACAGCCTCCGTGCGGAGACGCAGCTGCGCATCATCATCCAGGACCGCAGCCCCCGGCTGGAGACCAGCAGGCTGACCCTGAACAGCAACCTGATTGCCGGTGTTTCCACAGGCCTTGTGGATGGCGGCGGCAACACCGTACAGTCCGTTACCGTCTATGACTACAATAAGACCGACAAGGCCTACGAGACCGAACCCTCTCAGATGTTCGCGGCGGAGGCCGAAGACGGGACTCTGACCCTGCGAAGCCTGGGGGCCCAGAAGAACGGCACCTATAACGTCAAGCTGGCCGCCAGCTGCCTTAGCGGAACCTATGAATTCCTGATGCAGGTCAAGGTTGCCAACAGCCTGCCCGCCGTCACGGTGAAGCAGCTGAGCAAATTCAACCTCTTCTATCTGAACAGCACTGCCCAGCTTTCCGTCACCGCTAAGAACGCGGAAGTGGAAAAGGTCGAGCTGGTGGGTGCGGATTCCTTCCGGCTGGACGACAGCGGCGAACTCTCCTACGCCGAGACCTTCGCGCCCGGCGACAAGGCCGTGACTAGGGGCACTCTGCGTATCACCCTGGCGGGCTACCAGGTGCCGGTGGAGAAGGCTTTCACCATCGCCGCCGTTACAACAGCACCGAAGCTGACCACGAATCCCGGGTCCAGCGCCATCAATCTGGCTCTGGCAGAGCCGGAGTGCCGGGTAAGCATCCTGACGAACGGTCAGGCGTTGGACCTGACCGGCGCGGAGATTACGGAAACCGCAGCTTTTGCCGAGATGGAGAACGCAGGCTCCCACCTTGTTTTCCGGCTGACGGAAAACAAGGGCGGTACTGTGAGCATGACCCTGCGGCTGCCGGGCTGGACTCAGACCGTAAAGCTGAGCCACCGGATCACCGCCGAGAACAAGCTGCCCACCGTGAAGCTGGGCACTGCCGCGCTGAAGCTGAACAGCGTCTTTACCCGACAGACGGCTTCCACCGCTGTGTTCCTGAGCCAGGGTAATATGGATCTGGGCACCATGACCTTTGCCCCCACCGCCAAGGAGGGCACTGCCGCCCGGGCGGAATCCGAGAAAATCGCCCTGGGCTACGATCCTGAAACCGGCGCACTGACCGCGGCAATCATCGATCCCGACAACGTGCCCAAGAACGGCACTTACAGCTACACCTTTACCGCCGCCTTGGCGGACGGCACGGAGCTGAAGGGCGGCACCGTCCGAGTGTCCGTGGCCTCCACGACCCCCAGAGTCAAGCTCTCCGCTGCCTCTGTGAAGCTGAACCGCTATCTGGCGGGCCGGGAGCAGGCTGTAGTCACCGCTTCCATGACCAGCGGCACAGGCTACCGCCTGGTTGGCTTCGAGGGAATGCCCGCGTACATGAGCTTTGATCCCGGCACCGGCCGCCTGACCGTGACCCTGCCGGATGCTGATCTTACCATGGACACCTGCACCCTGTTGCCCGTCGTTGCCGATGAGACCACAGGCCAGGAGGCTACGCTGAATACCAAGCTGACCTTCAAGGTGCAGACCATGTATTCCGACAAGCTGACCCTCAGCATGACCGCCAAGGGCAAGCTGGACGCGACAAAACCGGAAAGCGTTCTGACCTACACGGTGAACAGGGTCAACAACTGCCTGGGTGCCGTAGATAACGTCTTCCTGGAGGGCGAGAACGCTGACATGTTCCAGGCCGAACTGGATACTGACGGCGCAAAGCCCATAGTCACCCTGCGGACCGTTCCCGGCCAGGTCTACGCCACCAACAAGGCCTACAAGATCCAGTTCCGCTTCTCCGTCTGCGGCGCGGAGGTCATGTCCAATGTGCTGACCGTAAAGGTGAGCCAGACGGCGCTGAAGGTGACCGTACCCAGAACCATCACCTTCTACCTTTCCCAGACCGCGGCTCTGCGGTGTAATCTGACCTCCAACGTGCCCATGGAGTCCGTTTCCCTGAACGCCAGGACTTCCAAGGAGTTCCTGGAGGCCCTGGGCGGCGAGGAGAACCTGCGCTTCGATGGCACCCGCCTGGAATTCCGCATCGTGAACCCCGGCGCTCTGAAGGCGGGCAAGACCTATACCGTTCAGTTGGATATCACTCCGGAAAACTGCGCGGAAAACGTGAAGCCCACCCTCGTAAAGCTGACCGTAAAGGTCAAGAAGTGATCCCAAAATAAAAACCGGCGCACAGCTCCCCGAAAGGGGACAGCTGTGCGCCGGTTTTTGCAAAAAACAGAGCTGGAAGACCCTGAAGAACAATACGGTGGCTGCACGGGGCGATATTTTGAAAGCGGCAAAGTTATACATGACCGGGACCGGCACACAGGCTGTTCCCTCAATGCTATTTTCAAATGATGTTCGCAGCGACCGCCGTGCACGGAATTGCCGCAAGAAAACAAAAAAACCGATTGACAAACGACGGTCAATCGGGTATAATGATGTTCCATACTGTGGCAGTATGCCGTTTTGAGGATTCTCCCTCTAACATGGTCATTCTATCACAGGAAGGGGCGGCTGTCAAGAGGGTAATTCGGTGAAATTGACAACTAGCCCGAGCGTATCAACAACACACATTCGGATGAAAGGCTGTGATGATCCATATGGCAATGGTCAAGGACGTTATGTTCGGCAAGACCATGCGTAAATCCTACGCGAAGTATGAAGAAATCCTGGAAATCCCCAACATGCTGAAGATCCAGAAGGACTCCTACCAGTGGTTCCTGAAGGAAGGCCTGCGGGAGGTTTTCAAGGACGTGGGCACCATTACGGATTTCTCCGGTAAACTGGAGCTGAGCTTCCTGGACTACACCATGGAAGACAAGCCCAAGTATACCATCGAGGAATGCAAGGAACGGGATGCCACCTACGCAAAGCCCATCAAGGTGCGGGTTCGCCTGCGCAACACCGAGACGGAAGTCATTACCGAACAGGACATCTTCATGGGCGACCTGCCTGTGATGACCGAGGGCGGCAACTTCGTGATCAATGGCGCTGAGCGCGTCATTATCTCCCAGATCGTCCGTTCTCCCGGCATGTACTACGGCCACACCGTGGACAAGGCCGACCAGCACACCTACACCGCTACGGTAATCCCTTACCGCGGCGCATGGTTGGAGTACGAGACCGACAACACCAATGTTTTCTGGGTCCGCATTGATAAGAATCGGAAAATTCCCATCACCAGCCTGATCCGTGCCCTGGGCGTTCAGACCGACGAGCAGATCAAGGAGATGTTCGGCGAGGACGAGCGAATCCTGGCCTCCATCGAGAAGGATCCCTGTAAGACCCGGGAGGATTCCCTGCTGGAGATCTACCGCCGCCTGCGTCCCGGTGAGCCTCCTACGGTGGAGACCGCTGTGGCACATTTGGAGGGCCTGCTGTTCGACCCCCATCGCTACGATGTGAGCAAGGTCGGCCGCTATAAGTTCAATAAGAAGCTGGACATCTGGTCCCGGCTGTCCGGTCAGGAGGCCGCGGAGCCAATTGCCGATCCTCTGACCGGCGAGATTCTGGTCATGCCCGGCGACTTTATCTCCCGTGCTCAGGCCCACGACCTGTCCAAGCGCGGCGTCAACAGAGCTGTTATCAAGGTGGGCGACTCCAATGTGGTCGTCTTCTCCAACGGCATGGTGGACATGGCCGGCTTCGTGAATTTCGACCCCGCCGAGTACGGCATCAAGGAAAAGGTCTGCTTCAACACTCTGAAGGAAATGCTGGAAGAGCTGGGCCCCGACGGCGACTGGAAGACCGCCATCGAGGAGCGCATGACTGACCTGATCCCCAACCACATCACCGTGGAAGATATCATGGCCTCCATCAACTACCTGAACTGTGTGGCCATGGGCGTCGGTGTGCCTGACGATATCGACCATCTGGGCAACCGCCGTCTGCGCTGCGTGGGCGAGCTGCTGCAGAACCAGTTCCGCATCGGTTTCAGCCGTCTGGAGCGGGTCATCCGGGAGCGTATGACTGTCCAGGATCTGGATTCCGTCACCCCCCAGACTCTGATCAACATCCGGCCCGTCACCGCCGTTATCAAGGAATTCTTCGGGTCCTCTCCTCTGAGCCAGTTCATGGATCAGAATAACCCTCTGGCTGAGCTGACCCACAAGCGCCGTCTGTCCGCTCTGGGTCCCGGCGGTCTGAGCCGTGACCGGGCTTCCTTCGACGTCCGTGATATTCACTACACCCACTACGGCCGTATGTGCCCCATCGAGACCCCTGAAGGTCCTAACATCGGCCTGATCAACTATCTGGCGACCTTTGCCCGGATCAATGAGTACGGCTTCGTTGAGGCTCCCTACCGGAAGGTGGACAAGGCCACCGGCTTTGTTACCAAGGATGTGGAGTACATGACCGCTGACGTGGAAGACGATTACTACGTCGGTCAGGCCAACGAGCCTTTGGACGAGAATGGCTGTCTGGCCAACGCCCGTATCACCTGCCGTCACCGCAACGAGATCATTGAAGTGGATCGGAACATGATCGACTACATCGACGTGTCCCCCAGAATGATGATCTCCATCGCTACCTCTTTTATTCCCTTCCTGCAGAACGATGACGCAAACCGTGCCCTGATGGGCGCGAACATGCAGCGTCAGGCTGTGCCCCTGCTGACCACCGAGCCTCCTGTGGTTGCTACCGGTATTGAGCATAAGGCCGCCGTGGACTCCGAAGTCTGCCTGAAGGCTAAGAAGCCCGGTGTGGTTACCGCCGTTTCTGCCGACACCATCAGCCTGCGCTATGACGACGGCGAGACCGAGACCATGCACCTGACCAAGTTCGCCCGCTCCAATGCCGGTACCTGCATCAACCAGCGGCCCAACGTTGTGGTCGGTGAGCGTGTGGACACCGAAGAGATCATTGCCGACGGCCCCAGCTGTTCCAATGGCGAAGTGGCTCTGGGCAAGAACGTGCTGATTGGCTTCGTCACCTGGGAAGGTTACAACTACGAGGACGCCATTCTGCTGAACGAGCGTCTGGTCCGGGAGGATGTGTTCACCTCCATCCACATCGAGGAGCATGAGACCGAGGCCCGGGATACCAAGCTGGGACCCGAGGAGATCACCCGTGATATCCCCAATGTGGGCGAGGACACCCTGAAGGATCTGGACGAGAACGGCATTATCCGTATCGGTGCCGAGGTCCATTCCGGCGATTATCTGGTCGGTAAGGTCACCCCCAAGGGCGAGACCGAGCTGACTCCCGAGGAGCGTCTGCTGCGGGCCATCTTCGGCGAGAAGGCCAGAGAAGTCCGCGATACCTCTCTGAAGGTGCCCCATGGTGAGAGCGGCATCGTTGTGGATGTCAAGGTCTTCACCAGAGAGAACTCCGATGAGCTGGCTCCCGGCGTTACCAAGTCTGTCCGCGTCATCATTGCCCAGAAGCGTAAGATTTCCGTGGGCGATAAGATGGCCGGCCGTCACGGCAACAAGGGCGTTGTGTCCCGTGTCCTGCCGGAGGAGGATATGCCCTTCCTGCCCGACGGTACTCCTCTGGATATCGTGCTGAACCCCCTGGGCGTGCCTTCCCGTATGAACATCGGTCAGGTTCTGGAGGTCCATCTGGGCTATGCTGCCCGGGCTCTGGGCTGGAACGTTGCCACCCCCGTCTTTGACGGCGCCAATGAGAAGGATATCCGTGAGACCCTGAAGCTGGCGGGCCTGCGGGAAGACGGAAAGACCATTCTGTATGATGGCCGTACCGGCGAGCCCTTCGACAACCTGGTCACAGTCGGCTATCCTTACTATTTGAAACTCCATCATCTGGTCGATGATAAGATTCACGCCCGTTCCACCGGCCCCTATGCCCTCGTTACCCAGCAGCCTCTGGGCGGCAAGGCTCAGTTCGGCGGCCAGCGTTTCGGCGAAATGGAAGTCTGGGCGCTGGAAGCCTACGGCGCTGCCTACACCCTGCAGGAGATCCTGACCGTGAAGTCCGACGACGTCACCGGCCGTGTGAAGACCTACGAGGCCATTGTCAAGGGCGAGAATATCCCCAAGCCCGGCGTGCCCGAGTCCTTCAAGGTTCTGGTTAAGGAGCTGCAGGCCCTGTGCCTGGATATCCGCGTACTGGATGAGCAGGGCAATGAGATTGAGCTCAGGGAGGACGATGACGACGATGATGTGGTCTACTCCTCCGGCAACGACAACGAGGATGTTGTTGTGGGCGACACCAATGAAGTGCTGGATGCCGGTTTCGTCATTGACGAGGACGGCCCTGAGGATATTATGGACGTGTTCAGCGATCTGGATGACGCTGACAAGACAGAGGAATAAGGAGGCTCGATAAATGGCAAATGCCACCTTTGATGCCATTAAAATCGGCATCGCTTCTCCGGAGATGATCCGGCAGTGGTCCTATGGCGAGGTCAAGAAGCCTGAGACCATTAACTACCGTACCCTGAAGCCCGAACGTGACGGACTGTACTGCGAGCGTATCTTTGGACCTACCAAGGACTGGGAGTGTCACTGCGGCAAGTACAAGAAGATCAAGTACAAGGGTAAGATCTGCGATCGCTGCGGCGTGGAAGTCACCAAGTCCAAGGTCCGCCGGGAGCGCATGGGCCACATTGAACTGGCCACTCCCTGCAGCCATATCTGGTACTTTAAGGGCATTCCCTCCCGTATGGGCCTGATTTTGGATATCTCCCCCAAGGTATTGGAAAAAGTCCTGTATTTTGCCGCCTATATCGTCACCGACCCCGGCGATGCGCCTCTGACTGTGAACCAGGTGCTCACCGAGAAGGAATACCGGGACATGCGGGAGAAGTACGAGAACGACTTCAAGGCCGGCATGGGTGCGGAAGCTGTGAAGGAACTGCTGGAACAGCTGGATCTGGATAAGCTTTCTGAACAGCTGCGGGAAGAGCTGAAGACAGCTTCCTCCCAGAAAAAGCTGCGTATTGTCAAACGGCTGGAGGTTGTGGAGGCTTTCCGGGAGTCCGGCAACAAGCCCAGCTGGATGATTATGGACGTTCTGCCTGTGATTCCGCCCGATATCCGCCCCATGATCCAGCTGGATGGCGGCCGGTTCGCTACCTCTGACCTGAACGATCTGTACCGCCGGGTCATCAATCGGAACAACCGCCTGAAGCGGCTTATGCAGCTCAACGCTCCTGATATCATCGTCCGCAACGAGAAGCGGATGCTGCAGGAGGCTGTGGATGCTCTGATCGACAATGGCCGCCGGGGCCGCGCCGTCACCGGCGCCAACAACCGCGCGCTGAAGTCCCTGTCTGATATGCTGAAGGGCAAGCAGGGCCGGTTCCGCCAGAACCTGCTGGGCAAGCGTGTCGACTATTCCGGCCGTTCCGTTATCGTTGTCGGCCCTGAGCTGAAGCTGTATCAGTGCGGCGTGCCCAAGGAAATGGCCATTGAGCTGTTCCGGCCCTTTGTTATGAAGAAGCTGGTTTCCGATGGTCTGGCAAACAACATCAAGTCCGCCAAGAAGATGATCGACAAGGGCAAGACAGAAGTCTGGGACGCTCTGGACGATATCATCAAGGACCGTCCTGTCATGCTGAACCGTGCGCCTACGCTGCACCGTCTGGGCATTCAGGCATTTGAGCCTATTCTGGTGGAGGGCCGTGCCCTGAAGCTGCACCCCCTGTGCTGCACCGCTTTCAACGCGGACTTCGACGGCGACCAGATGGCTATCCATGTGCCCCTGTCCCCCGAAGCTCAGGCCGAGGCAAGAATGCTGATGCTTTCTGCCAACAACCTGCTGCGTCCTCAGGACGGCAAGCCCGTTACCGTGCCGACCCAGGATATGATTCTGGGTGCCTACTACCTGACCTATACCCGTCTGGGCAAGGCCGAGAAGGGCTCCGAGACTGTTTACGTTACCGATTCCGGCGATACCAATCTGCCGGTGAATACCGTTGTGGATGCCGATGACTTCCTGGCCGCCAATAAGGCCGCTTCCTCTGTTGGAAAGGCCACTGCCAAGTTCCGGCCCATTCACAGCTACTCCAGCACCGAAGAGGCCATTGCCGCCTATGCCGATGGAGCCATTGGCCTCCACGCCCCCATCCGGGTGCGCTACGGCAAAGAGATTGACGGCAAGATGGAGTACCGCATTATCGATGCCACTGTGGGCCGCCTGATCTACAACGAGCCTATTCCTCAGGATCTGGGCTTCGTAGACCGCTCTGTCCCCGGTCATGAGTTCGACCTGGAGATTTCCTTCCTGGTTGGCAAGAAGCAGCTGGGCAAGATCATCGATAAGTGCATCCGCAAGCATGGCTTCACCATCGCTACCGAGATGCTGGACCGCATCAAGGCTCTGGGCTACAAGTATTCCACCAAGGGCGCTATCTCCGTGTCCATTGCGGACATGGTGGTTCCCGCCGTGAAGTACGAACTGGTCAAAGAAGCCGAGGGCAAGGTCGTCGATATCGAAAACTACTATCGCCAGGGCTTTATCACCAATGACGAGCGCTATCGTCTGGTGGTTCAGCAGTGGGAGAAGACCACTGCGGACGTCACCAACGCACTGCAGGGCAATCTGGATGAGTTCAACCCCATCTACATGATGGCTGACTCCGGCGCCCGTGGTTCTATGGCCCAGATCCGTCAGCTGGCCGGCATGCGCGGCCTGATGGCCGATACCGCCGGACGTACCATTGAGATCCCCGTTAAGGCGAACTTCCGTGAGGGCCTGTCCGTTCTGGAGTACTTCATCTCCTCCAGAGGCGCCCGTAAGGGCATGACCGATACCGCTCTGCGTACCGCTGACTCCGGTTACCTGACCCGCCGAATGGTGGATGTTTCCCAGCAGGTCATCATCCGGGAGAAGAACTGCGGTACGACCCACGGTATCTGGGTGGGCGCCGTTATCCAGAAGGGCGATGTGATCGACACCTTCGGCAACCGTATCCGCGGCCGTTACCCTGTTCACGATGTGGTGGATCCCAAGACAGGCGAGCTGCTGCACTCCAAGGATGTCATGATGATGCCTGAGGATGCCGCCAAGTTTGAGGCCCACGGCATTGACAGGATTTATATCCGTACGATTCTGGGCTGCCGCGCCCGGAACGGTGTCTGCGCCAAGTGTTACGGCATGAACCTGGCCACCTCCAAGGAAGTGGATCTGGGTGAGGCCGTCGGTATCATTGCCGCCCAGTCCATCGGCGAGCCCGGTACTCAGCTGACCATGCGTACCTTCCACTCCGGCGGCGTTGCGGGTGACGATATCACTCAGGGTCTGCCTCGAGTCGAAGAGCTGTTCGAGGCCCGCCGTCCCAAGAAGATGGCCCAGATCTCGGAGATTACCGGCGTTGTCAACATCGACGAGTCCCACCGCACTGCCCTGCGTAACATCACCGTTACCGCGGACGACGGCGAGGTCAAGGTCTACCAGGTGCCTTACTCCGTTGGCCTGAAGGTCACCCATGGTAAGGTGGTCCAGAAGGGTGAGCCCATCACCGATGGCGCGCTGTATCCCCAGGATGTGCTGCGTATCTCCGGCGTGGAAGCCGTTCAGGATTATCTGGTCCAGTCCGTTCAGGCGGTGTACCGTCAGCAGGGTGTTGAGATCAACGATAAGCACATCGAGGTCATCATTCGTCAGATGATGCGTACCACCCGTGTGGAGGATCCCGGCGATACCCATCTGCTCGTCGGCTCCGTCGTGGATAACTTCGAGTTTGAGGATGCCAACGCCGCCGTGCAGGCACGGATTGACGCGGGTGAGTCTGACCTGAAGCTGGCAACCGGCTCTGCCGTGCTGCTGGGTATTACCAAGGCATCCCTGGCCACGGATTCCTTCCTGTCCGCCGCCTCCTTCCAGGAGACCACCAAGGTTCTGACCGACGCTGCCATCAAGGGTAAGGTCGATCATCTGGTAGGCTTGAAGGAGAACGTTATCATCGGTAAACTGATCCCCGCTGGTTCCGGCCTCATGGCCTACCGGGATTATGAGCCGGGCGTGACCCCTGAGCCTCGGATCCCCGAGGCAGAGGTAGAAGCCCAGACCGAGCTGCAGTAATATCATATCCGGTTTTTCCGCCTCTCCGTGATTTTCGGAGAGGCGGATTTTGACGTAAAAAGGGGTCTGCGGGGGAAGTGTTAAATTTATCGTTTACAATTGTGCGCCGATAGTGTATACTGAAATTGGAAATATTCACGGAAAAGGGGGATAACGATGAAGGTCAAATGCGATTTTTGCGGTACCATGATGAACGATACCGAGTCCGTCTGCCCAAGCTGCGGCGCACCAAACGCCAGCGTCCGACGATCCAGCGGCGATCAGCCATTGACCATTGAGGAGCTGAAAAAGTGGTACGAAAGCAAGGGATTGCCGCCGGAGAATGTGACCCGGTTTTTTATCGGGAAAAACGTCAAAGAGCCCAAAGCCTTCGGCATCTACTTTGAGGAAGCGTCCGGAAACTACATTGTATATAAGAACAAGGCTTCCGGAGAACGGGCGGTGCGTTACCGGGGTACTGACCAGGCCTATGCGGTAAACGAGCTGTTCCAACGGCTTAAGCAGGAGATCACCCAGCAGAAAATGCGCAACGTCAAACAGGCGGCCGCAGGGGCCGGCGGCGCCGGAAACCCTAAACAAAGCCTTGCGAAGACCGGCAAAAGCGTAGGCAAGGGCTGCATCGGCTGTCTCATTGCCATTGTGGGCTCCGTAGCGGCCATGTTCGTCTTTATGATTATCCTGGGCCTGTTTCTTATGCGCAATGACCCCTCCGCAGGCTACTATACATATGACAATACCTGCTATTACTATAGTACCCGGAGCTATGACGACCTCAACTGGTTCCGCTACGATGGGGACGCCTGGGAAGGACCCCTGGAGCTGGCCCAGGTGCCGGACTCTCTGGAAACCAAAAAATCCAGCAAGCCCTATTTTACCAAAGACACCTGGGACTCCGGGCTTCCTTGCTCGGATTTTAAGGAAAGCGTCTACGGCCAGGACATGCAGGAGGATATGTACGTCTCTATCGGCTATTACCGCTGCGGAGACCTGTATTACCACTTAAACAGCAGTTATAATGAAGACTGGTTCCACTGGTCTGACCAGTGGGAAAAGGTGGAATTTTCCAAGCTGCCCCAGGACTTGCGGCACCCGTCCCAGGCCAAGCACTATCTGCTGTCCCAGACCTATACCAGCTCCCTGGGGGCAGAGGACTTTGCCCAGAGCTTGGTCTACCGGGACAGCCAGGCATCCCAGACCGCCTCCCGGGGCTACTATCGCGTCAACGACCGGACCTATTATCATCAGGGCTACTTCTATGACGATGAATGGTACAGCTATGATGACAATGACGGCTGGCAGCCCATAGAACACAACGCCATGCCGGAGGAACTGCACCATCCCTCCATGGTTCAGGACTTCTACTACACGGATACCTGGGATCCGGCCACCCAGACCTCGGATTTTACCGATTCCGATTTCTACGAAGCGCCCAGAGAAAATGACTCCGGCAGCAGCTCCGACAGCGATTTCAGCTGGGATTCCGGCGATTCCTGGGACTCCGGCGACACCGACTGGGACTCCGACTGGTAATTTGGCTGGGAAACTCCGAATAAATCGTCTGCGGCCGGACAGCGGATCTTTTGCGCCCAGACTGCATTTCGGGAAGTGGGAAATATAGCGCAGCCGTTGCCAGCGCAAGCTGGCTTACGGATGCGGCATACCCCTTGCGGGTACACAAAGT
>NZ_JAHLPU010000041.1 GCF_018918045.1 Pseudoflavonifractor sp. MSJ-30 | reverse complement strand
AGCGCCTCCCTTAGGCCGCATTCTTGCGGAGCTTCTTGGCGGGACAAGAAGCTCCCCGCCGGAGGCACCCAGCTGATGGGCGGTCAGGGCCGTCATTTCTTCACACAACCTTCCCGCACAGCGCCGTAAACACGCAGCAAAGCAGGATTCCAAGAGCTGTTGGCAGCGCCGCTGCCAGCGCCGTCCATTTGCGGCTGCCGGTCTCCTTGCGGATGGTCAGCAGGGTGGTGGAGCAGGGCCAGTGGAGCAGGGTGAACAGGAGCATGCTGCCTGCCCGCTGCCAGGTCCAGCCGTTGGACACAAGAATTGCGCCCAGACTGCCGCTGTCCATACCTGTCAGGCTGCTCCCGGCCGTGTAGCCCATCAGGGCAATGGGCAGAACGATCTCGTTGGCGGGAAAGCCCAGCAGGAATGCCAGCAGGACATAACCGTCCAGCCCCATGGCCCTGCCCAGAGGCTCCAGAAAAGCCGCGCAGCCGGACAGCAGCGTTCCGCCGCCCATAGGAACATTGGCCAGCACCCACAGGAGCATCCCCGCCGGGCAGGCTACGGCCAGCGCCCGGCCAAGGACGAAAACCGTCCTGTCCAGTATGGAGCGCAGGATCACCTTCCCCACCTGGGGTCTCCGATAGGGCGGCAGCTCCATGGCGAAGGCCGATGGCTCTCCCCGCAGCACCGTGCGGCTCAGGACCCAGGTGCTGCCCAGCGTCATGGCCACAGAGAACACAACCACCAGCGTCAGCAGCCCCGCCTGCCGCCAGAGGTTCCCTCCGCCGCCGAAAAACAGGGTCAGCAGCGTAATAATCAGGGGGAACCGGCCGTTGCAGGGCACCAGACTGTTGGTCAGGATCGCCAGCAGACGTTCCCGTGGGGAATCGATGATCCGGCAGCCCACCACCCCCGCGGCGTTGCAGCCCAGGCCCATGCACATGGTCAGGGCCTGCTTGCCGCAGCCCCGGCAGCAGCAGAAGGGCCGGTCCAGCAGATAGGCGATCCGGGGCAGATACCCCACATCCTCCAGAATGGTAAACAGTGGGAAGAAGATGGCCATAGGCGGCAGCATGACGGCGCAGACCCATGCCGTGGTCCGATAGGCCCCAAGAACCAACAGTCCGGTAAGCCAATCCGGGGCATGGAAAGCGGCAAAGCCGCGCAGAAGCAGCGCCTCGCCCCGATCCAGAAGTGCCTGCAGTCCGGCGGACACGGAATTCGTCCCCGCCAGGGTCAGCCAGAAAATACCGGCCAGCAGCAGGAGCAGGGCCGGGTACCCCAGTGCCCGGGATGTCAGCAGGCGGTCGATCCGGCGGTCACGGCGGGCATCTCCCGGCTTCTCCCGGGTCACCACGCCCCGCATGACCTGCTCCGCCAGACGCACCGGGGCGGAGGCCATGGCGTCCGTTACGGCGTCCCCATCCAGCCCGGCAGCTGTCCGGATTCTCTTCGCATTCTCCGCGGCCCCTTCCGGAAGCCATTTGGCAAGCTCTTCCAGCAGGTCTTTATCCCCCTCCAGCAGCTTCAGCGCCAGAAAGCGCCGGGGCAGCGGCCCTTCCGGCAGTGTTTCCCGAATTTTTCCCACAGCTTCTTCCATATCCGGCGGATAGGGCACTGCGATGGGCGTTGTCTCCGGCGGCGGGGCATCCACAGCCGCCAAAAGCCGGGACAGGGTTCTCTTCTTCCGGGCCGTCACCCCAACCACAGGCACGCCCAGCCTTTGGGAGAGCAGGGGCAGATCCAGTTCTATCCCCTTACGCCGGGCTTCGTCCATCAGATTCACGCAGACCACCACCCGGGGCGTGATCTCCAGAATCTGCAGCGCCAGCACCAGATTCCGTTCCAGCGTGGTGGCGTCGCAGACCACCACCACCTTTTCCGGCCCCTCGGCACAGAGGAAATGCCGCGCCGCCTGTTCCTCCGGGGAATGGGACAGCAGAGAATATGTACCCGGCAGGTCCGCCAGAATTCTGCCGCCGCAGCTGCCCTGGGCCACGGCCACAGTCTTCCCGGGCCAGTTGCCCGTGTGCTGCCGCATGCCCGTCAGGGCGTTGAACAGGGTGCTCTTCCCCACATTGGGATTCCCGGCCAGGGCGGTCACCCCGGAAAAGGCGTGTGTTTTCCGTTCCATGGCCCCAAAGCCTGGGGAGCTTCCGGTCAATCCCATGGCATTTCCTCCGCCCGGACCAACACCCCCGCGCTGTCCCGGCGGCGCAGGGCAATGACGGTGCCCCGAATTTCGTAGGCGGAAGGATCCCCCAGAGGGCTTCTGCCCAGGCATTCCACTTTTGTCCCCTCCACCAGCCCCAGCTCCAGCAGCCTGCGCCGCATGGCCCCCCGGGTCTCCAGCCCCGCCACCCGGCAAACGCCGCCCGGGGCGATTTCACTCAATCGCAGCATATGGCAACACCTCATTCTGATTTCAAAGAGCGTTCTTCCCGCCATTCTATTCCTGTCCGCTGTTGTCGGTGCGGAAAAGAAACGTTGTTTCTTCCTCAGAGATATGCTATAATACGGACAGATGTTTTTATTTATAAGACATACTGTACAGAGAAAAAGGAGGACCCCATGCAGAAAGAATTGCTGCGGCTGAGCGCCGCAAACGAGGGCGACCTGTGCTCCGGATTTCGGCTGGTGAAGAAGGAATACGTTCCCTCCAAGCACGCCGACCTCTACACCATGCGGCACGAAAAGACAAAGGCAGAGCTTTTGTACTTCGCCCGGGCAGACGAGAACAAGACCTTCGCCATCGCCTTCAAGACCCTGCCGGAGGACGACACCGGCGTATTCCACATTCTGGAGCACAGCGTGCTCAACGGCTCCAGGCGTTTCCCCGTCCGGGAGCCCTTCGTGAATCTGCTGCAGAGCTCCATGCAGACCTTCCTGAACGCCATGACCTACCCGGACAAGACGGTCTATCCCGTATGCAGCCGCAACGACAAAGATTTCCACAACCTGATGGAGGTCTATCTGGACGCGGTGTTCTGCCCCGCCATCTACGAAAAGCCCCAGATCTTCATGCAGGAGGGCTGGCACTATGAGTTCGACAGCGAGGACGCCGAGCCCTATTACAACGGCGTTGTATACAGCGAGATGAAGGGTGCTTTCTCCGATGTCAGCGAGCTGATGGAGACGGAGTCCATGCGTCTGCTGTTCCCGGACAGCAGCTACGGCTTCGTCAGCGGAGGCCACCCGGAGAGCATCCCCAAGCTGTCCTACGAGCAGTTCATCGCCAACCACAAGCGGTATTACCACCCCTCCAATGCCCGGATCTTCCTGGACGGCAAAATGGACATTGACGAAATTCTGCGCTACATAGACGGGGAATACCTGAGCAAGTACGACTACCGTGCCCCGGACTTTGATTTCACGGTTCAAAAGCAGGTGGTCGGAGAAAAGACCGTTTCCTATTCCGTCAAGCCCGGCGAGGAGGCCAAGGCCCACATGGTCTTCTCCAAGCTGCTGTGCGCCCATGACGAGCCGGAAAAGGTGCTGGCCGCCAATGTGCTGGCAAAATATCTGACCGGCTCCAACGAAGCCCCTCTGAAGCGGACCTTCCTGGAACAGGCGCTGTGCCAGGACATTTCCCTGCAGGTAAACGACGGCATTTTCCAGCCCTATATCACCCTGACCATCCGCAACACCGAGCAGGAGAAATTCGCTCAGGTGGAGGACTGCCTGCGCTCGTCCGTTCAGGACATTCTTTCCGGGGGGCTGGACAGGGAAGCCCTTCTGGCCGAGCTGGAACGGATGGCCTTTACCAGCCGGGAGATTGAGGAGCCCTACGGTCTGATTCTGGGCCTGACCGCCCTGGACGGCTGGCTCTATGGCGACGACCCCCTGACCTATATCGAGACCGCCGGGATCTACGATGCCCTGCGGCAGAAAGCGGACACCGGTTACTTTGCGGACCTGCTGAGGGAAATGCTGGGCGACACCCGGACTCTCTGCAAGGTCTGTCTGCTGCCCTCCGAAACCAAGGCGCAGGAGGACCAGCAGGCGGAGAAGGCCCGGCTGGAGGCGGATATCGCCCGCTGGGACCATGCGGCCCGGGAAAAGGCCTACGCCGACTTCCAGGTCATGCACCAGTGGCAGGAAACCCCGGATTCCCCCGAGGCTCTGGCCACTTTGCCCACGCTGGCCCTCAGGGACGTCTCCGAGGATGTGGCTCCGATCTCCGTGAAGCCGGAAAAAGAGAAGCTGCTGCGGGTGGAGACCGAGTCCAACGGCATCACTTATGTAAACCTCTTCTTTGACGTTTCCGATTTTGACCTGGAGGAGCTTCGGCTGCTGAATGTGCTCTCCGGCTGCTTCAGCAAGCTGCACACCGGCAATACCTCCGCCCAGGCCCTGCAGACCAGAATCAAGGCCAATTTGGGCCATCTTTCCGCCGGCATCGACCAGATGGCCCCGCCGAAGCAGTTGGAGAAGTGCGCCCCCTATCTGAAGGTCTCCGCCGCCATGCTGGAGGAAAACGCATCCAAGGCTCTGCCCCTGCTGGCAGAGATCCTGACCCGGACGCTTTATGATGAGTCGGACCGCATTGCCGAGATCATCGATCAGAACAGCTACTATTACAGGCAGGCCATGGTCAGCAACGGCCATATGTTTGCCATGCTCAAGGCCATGGCTCCCTTCTCCCGGGAGGCCGCGCTGCAGGAGTGCCTGCGGGGCGAGAGCTATGTGACATGGCTGTCCGATCTGGCCCGGAGTTTCCGGGAGAACGCTCCGGCAATGTGCGAAAAGATCTCCGCTCTGGCAAAGCGCTGCTTTGCCGGAAACCGTCTCTTCGCCGCCTATACCGGCAAGCTGGATACCGCCCTTCTGGACACCCTTTCCGCCGCGCTGCCGGAAAGCCCCATTGGCGCCCCTGCCCGGCTGCCCGCCTTTGACACTGCCCCCGCCGCCATTGAGATTGCCGCCGATGTAAGCTACAGCGCTCTGGGCGCCAACCTCTATGCTCTGGGCAACAGCTACACCGGCAGCGTCTCCGTGCTGGCCTCCCTGATGACCTACGGCTACCTGTGGAACGCCGTCCGGGTCCGGGGCGGCGCCTATGGCACCGGCATGCGGGCGGGCTCCGATGGCAATGTCTGCTGCTACTCCTACCGGGATCCCAACCTGGCCTCCACCCGGGCCGCTTTCGCCGCCATGGCGGATTTCCTGGAGGACTGGCTGAAGGAGGACCAGGATCTGGAGAGCACCATCATCGGCACCGTCAACACCACGGATCCCCTGCTGGGCCCCTCCGCCGCCTTCTCCGCCGCCTGCAGCCGCTATCTCCGGGGCGTGACCCACGAGGATATCCTGCGCACCCGCCGGGAGCTGCTGCGCACCACCAGAGAAGACCTGTGCGGTCTGTTGGAACCCCTCCGCGCCTTCCAGGCCAGGGCCAAGTTCTGCGCCGTAGGCAGCAAGGACGCAGTGGCGTTTCTGAAGTAAACGAATGCAAATCAAAACGGCATCTTTCTGTTCTGAAAGATGCCGTTTTGTCTTATTTTTGCCCGTAATAAGCGTTTTTCCCATGCTTACGCAGATAGTGCTTGTCCAGCAATGGCTGTTGGATCTGCTGCAAAGACGGGTTTAGCCGCAAGCTGTGATAATTCATGAACGCCGTCTGTTCCAGCACCGCCGCGTTGTGAACCGCCTCTGCCGGATCTCTGCCCCATGCAAAAGGGCCATGGCTGCGAACCAGCACAGCCGGGATCTCGGCGGGATCTCTGCCCGCAAAAGTCTCAGCAATGACGTTTCCCGTCTCCCGCTCATAGTCCCCGGCAATCTCCTCCGGAGTCATCGCCCGGGTGCACGGCACCGCCCCATAAAAATCATCCGCCTGCGTCGTTCCGTAGGGCACGACCTCCACGCCTGCCTGCGCAAAGGCCGTTGCCCAACGGCTGTGCGTATGCACAATGCCTCCGCAGTCCGGAAACGCGGCATAAAGCACCAGATGGGTCGGCGTATCACTGGATGGTCTCCATTTCCCCTCTACAGTATTGCCCGCCATGTCCACCACAACCATATCCGCAAGGGTCATGGTCTCATAGGGTACGCCGGATGGCTTGATGACAATCAGCCCGCGCTCCCGGTCTATTCCTGAGACGTTGCCCCAGGTAAACGTCACAAGATCCAGCTTCGGCAGGCAGAGATTCGCTTGCAGGACCTGCTCTTTCAGTTCTTCCAGCATATTCGCTTCCCCTTTCAGTCCGGCAAAACAGCTACAGCCGTTCTTTCGATTTCCAGTGCCTGACGATAGCGCACCAGAAATTCCGCAAAGCCCTCAATTTCCCGCTGCTCCGCCATAACCGTATGGGCTTCCGCTTCCGAAAACACCTTGTTTTCCAGAAAATCCTCCAGTGTCTCCCCAGCCCGGTGCCACAGCAGATACCCGCACAGCAGCGCCATGCCATAGGGGCCTCCCTCTCCCGCCGTTTCCATAACGGCCACAGGCGTCCCGGTGGCCGCGGACAGGATCCGCTGTCCCACCTCCGGCGTCTTGAAGAATCCGCCGTGGGCATAGAGTTTGGTCAGCTCCACTTTTTCCTGCCGCGTCAGAATATCCAGCCCGATTTTCAGAGTGGCAAGGGCAGACAGGAGGTGCGTCCGCATAAAGTTTCCCAAGTTCAATTGGCTGTCCGGACTGCGGACCATCAGCGGGCGTCCCTGATTCAGGCCCAAAACAGGCTCTCCGGAATAGAAATTGCAGCTGACCAGCCCGCCGCCATCCGGACTGCCCTCCAGTGCCTTTCGGAACAGCAGGGTATACAGCTTTCCCGGCTCCTGAGGCGCACCGATCGCCTCCGCAAATTCCTCAAACAGAGAAACCCATGCGTTGATGTCCGAAGTGCAGTTGTTGCAGTGTACCATGGCGACGGGAATCCCCGCGGGCGTTGTCACCATGTCAATTTCCCGGTGTACCGCCATTTCACG
Organism: Pseudoflavonifractor sp. MSJ-30; assembly: GCF_018918045.1. Classification (GTDB taxonomy): domain Bacteria; phylum Bacillota; class Clostridia; order Oscillospirales; family Oscillospiraceae; genus Faecousia. The sequence continues at coordinate 14,722 of NZ_JAHLPU010000041.1, read as the reverse complement.
GTCCGTAACCAGCATTGCGAAATCTGAAGTTCCGGCGGATACGTTGCCGGTTCCCAGCCGGACAGCATTGGTAGCCGTCATACCGGTTCCCGCGTCTCCCTCACAGGGCGCCAACGGGATTCCCGGCTGCAAATCTCCGGAAGGATCCAGCAGCGCGGCCCCCTCCGGAGTCAAAACTCCCGCCGGGGTTCCCGCAGGAACCGGTTGGGGAAGTATTTCCTCCAATGTCCAGGAATAGCCCATTTCCGCCGCCAGCGAATCAAATTTATGGACCATCTCTTTGTCGTAGGCGCAGCTGCCCCGTCCAATGGGGAACATGCCGGAGGCCTCGCCCACGCCCATGCGCTTCTCTCCCGTCAGCTTCCAGTGCAGGAAACCCGCCAGCGTCGTAAGAAACGAAATCTCCTTTACATGGGGTTCCCCGTTCAGCATGGCCTGATACAGGTGGGCAATACTCCAGCGCTGGGGAATATTGAAGCCAAACAGGGCAGTCAGCTCTTCCGCAGCCTGTTCCGTCATGGTATTTCGCCAGGTCCGGAACTGCGCCAGCTGGTTTCCCTGTGCGTCAAAGGGCAAATAGCCGTGCATCATACCGGAAACGCCAATGGCCCCCACCTGCCGGATGGTCTGGCCGAAGCGCTGCTGAACCTGCCGCTTCAAGTCCGCGTAACAGGCCCGGAGTCCCTGATAGACCTGGTCCATGGCATAGGTCCAGACCCCATCGACCAGCTGGTTTTCCCAGGCAAAGCTGCCGGAAGCCAGCGGCCGGAAATTTCTGTCCACCAGCACTGCCTTGATTCTGGTCGAACCCAATTCAATACCGAGGACCGTATCCTTCAGCTCCATATGTTCCCCCTTTTCAGCGCAGCTTCCAGGCGATGTCCTGCAGCATCAGCTGCTGTTCCAGCTTCTCCTGGGTGGTGTCCTTGTCGATATGGACATACTCGATACCCATAATCGCGGCCCAATCCCGCATCTGCTCGGCAGTCACGTCATAGCTCAGAACCGTATGGTGGGCACCGCCTGCGGTGATCCAGCATTCCACACCCGTAAGCAGATCCGGCATGGCCCGCCACATGACCCGGGCCACGGGCAGATTCGGCATGTCCATAATCGGCTCCACCGCCTCAATATCCTGAACGATCAGCCGGAACCGGCCACCCATATCGATCAGACTCGCCACAATGCCTTTCCCCGCCTTGCCGTTGAATACCAGCCGGGCAGGATCCTTTCGGTTCATGCCAATGCCCAGAGGATGTGTTTCGATCCGGGGCCTTCCCTGGGCCACGCTGGGGCAGACCTCCAGCATATGCGCGCCCAGCGAATACTCTCTGCCCGGCTCCAGATGATAGGTGTAGTCCTCCATAAAAGCGGAAGCGCCGTTTTCGTCTTTGCCCATGGCTTTCATGACCGCCAGCAGCGCCGCCACTTTCCAATCGCCCTCGCCGCCGAAACCGTAGCCCTGCGCCATCAGATCCTGAGCCGCCAGACCAGGCAGCTGCTCCAGGCCGTACAGATCCTGGAAGGTATCCGCGAAGGCCCGGCAGCCCTCACGGTCCAGCATCCGCTTGATGGCGATTTCCTCCCGGGCCTGATAGGCAACGGCCTCCCTGTTTTCCGTGGCAAGATCGTATTTTCCCAGATATGCCGCCATTTGGGCATTGACCTCTTCTTCCGTAACCGTGGCCATTTCCGCCGCCAGATCACCTACCGCCCAGGTATTGACCTGCCAGCCGAATTTCAGCTGGGCCTCGATTTTATCGCCCTCGGTCACGGCAACATCCCGCATATTGTCTCCAAAACGCATGACCTTCATGTTCCTGGACACGGCAACGCCAATCGCCGTTCGCATCCAGCGGCCCAACCGCTCCGCCGCGGCAGGGTTTTGCCAATAGCCCGCGATGATTTTCCGCGGCAGGCGCAGCCTTGCCCCCGCGAAACCATGCTCCCGGTCTCCATGCGCCGCCTGGTTCAGGTTCATGAAATCCATATCGATCTCGTCATTGGGGATATCCCGGTTATACTGCGTCACAAAATGGCAGTAGGGCTTCCGCAAAACCTCCAGACCGCTGAGCCACATCTTGCTGGGTGAAAAAGTGTGGCACCAGGTAACCAGGCCGCAGCATTTTTCCTGATAATTGGCCTCCCGCACAACCGCGGAAATCTCTTCAGCGGATTTGGCGGTTCCCTTGTATACCAGAGGATATGGCAGTCTTTCCGTCAGATAAGCCGCCATCTCCCTTGCCCGGGCGTCCACCGTTTCCAGCACTTCCGGCCCATAAAGGGTCTGGCTGCCGACGATAAACCAGAATTCGTAGTTTTTCATTTTTGCCTTCTCCTTTGCATTTGACAGAGCAAAGAAACCTCCCAGTCTCTTTGCTCCTTAGTTGGTTACTTGATCAGACCGCAAAAGCATTCGTGCAAATCAGGATCATCGTCGCCATAAATGCCGCCACGAACCAGCCGACATAGACATTCTTTGTCTTTCTGTACAGCGCCGTATTGACAAGGGACACAATCGTGAATGTAGGAACCAGAACCGTTGTCTTCATGCTGTATACCAGAGAATTGGGGTGCCCATTGGAGAAGGGCGCATAGGCAAAGAAGAACGGAGGCCGGAACGTCGTGCGAAGGCCGATGTAATAGATCAGCATGATCACCGTATAGCCGCCTGCACCAATCAGCCAGCCCAGCAGGTACTGCTTGGCAGCATTTCCTTTTTCTCCAATAGAAGCAAAGGCTGTGCTCACGGTGTTCATAATTCCAAATGCCACCAGGAAGAAGAATCCATAGGGAACGAAGTACGCAAACCGTTTCAGCGTAATGGGCATAATACCAAACTGCCAGAAACGGAAGTCAATCTTAAACAGGCCGTAGCAGAGGTTTACGATAAAGTAGATAGTGGCAATCACCGTCACGGCAAACAGAATCGCCTTGAGGATCCCGGAAGCGTGAATCTTTCCGTCATCTTCGGCAAAGCCATAGGCCGCAAGGCAGCTGCCTTCCTTTTTGCCCCAAACAAAATGCCATACCAGGAACACAACCAGCATGATCAACGCATTGATAACCGCCAGCCACATCAGATTGTTTGCCCAGTTCATCGGAAGGAGCTTCGTAGCCTTCTTTGTTGCCAGCCACAGACCCACCTTATGCAGGGTCAGCGCGGGTACAGCAATACAGATCAACGTACCAATCAAGCGCGGAACACTGCTTCCACCAGCAATTGCCTTCCCGCCGGAATGCTTCAGAGGCGCAAATGTCGGGCTGTCCAGCAGTACAAATGCGAAGCTGATCATAAAAGCGACAAGTGCCGCAATCGCCAGAACACTGAACGCCTCCTTGTACATCCACACCTGATTATCAGCAGAAATTCCGGAATCTGTGGGCATGGCCATTTCAAAAAAGCTTGCCATAGCGCCCACGGACCCTTTGCAGATGATATTGCCGATGTGAGTCGCCTTGGGAGTATAAATCACTCTGGCCGTACCTGCGTCAAAGCCGCCGTACACCTGCTCCGGCACAATTCGCGCGTCGGTTCCGAAAAAGTTCTTCAGAGAGGCGTCGTCCAACAACTTGCTGGTTTCCTCACCTGTGGCAAAATACACCATTTCATCACACTGCGCGTTAATATAGCCCACGTTGAACCGGAATTCGGAAGAATCCGTTGATTTCATCTTGTCCACAAAGGACCCGGAACCCCATGGCATGATAGCCTTCACACAGTCCGCATATTCCAGAGCCGCATTTGCAATGTAGGTTCCGCCCATGGAATGTCCCGTAAGGCCGATGTTTTCCTTGTCAACGAACTTATATGACAGCAGCTGCTCTATGCCAAGGGATGCACCGCCGTCCATTTTCAGTGCTGAGTTACTTTCCTGTCCAACGCCGGCGTTTACGGCCGCTTTCCCGTCAATATAGTCAGACGCACCGCTGCCGTAGGCATCCACGGACAGTACCACATAGCCGCGGCGCGCCAATTCCAGACTGTAGTTGCTTACCGTTTGCAGATAGTCGCTTCCGCCATGCATATTCAGGATAGCCGGGAGAGGATTTGCAGAGGACGCATTTTCAGGAACGAACAGTTGTGCATGGATCATCCCGCCCTCGGAATTGGGATAATAGACATCCGAAATATGGACACGGCCCCAATCGTTATTAAAGCCCGCGGCAACAAACATGAACGCAAACACCAGGATCAGTGAGATAACCGCAGTGGTTTTCGTTTTTCTTGACATAAGACATTGTATCCTTTCCAAGTGCTACTTTTTAGTTTGTGTATAATCTTCGCATGCTGTATTTTAGGGAACCTCTGAATAAATCCTCTGCGGCTGGACAGCGGATTTTCTTTGCTATCCGTGCGGGTTCAAAAGTGGGAAATACATACGCATTCCACCACTTTTGAACCCTTCTGCTAAAGAAAAATCGTTCGTTCCCAGCTCTTGCCGATTGAATCAGAGCTTCCTAATCAAGGTGAGTTATATTTCATTGGAAAACGGTATCAGAATATCCCCAGCCACTTGGTGGCAAAATTGGTCAGCAGATAGTAGCCGGTCTGACTCTGGCAGGAAACCATGGACCAAGCCACCAGCCAAGTGTTGACGAATGCGGGCAGCCACACATTGCCGGAAACCTTGTAGAGCTTGCGGTTGATAAAGGCGAATACCGGCAGGTTGATAAGCATGGGCCAAGTGGAGATAAAAGCAATAGCCGGGGCCCTGCCGACGCCGGTGGAGGCGTACTGGGCATATACGGTGCCGTAGCTGTAAGCTACCAGAATGTAAACACCGACGCCGGCAATAACCATCTGCAGCAGGGTGTTGAGACCATCATTCATGTCCTTCATCCGACCGCCGTTGACCATCATAGCGCTGACCAGGAAACTGGGCAGGATGAAGATCATATAGCGCAGACACAGGGTCCAGTACTGGGGCAGCATATCCTTCATACCGTTATCCCAGAACCGGAAGTCCTGGTGGAAGAAGTATTTCATGGCAGCCAGTAACAGGTATGCGTAAACAATCAGCACGCAGGATAGCAGGAAGGTCCGCAGAACCTTCTTGACGGACATGGTCAGGTTCAGCTCCTTGACAATGTTTCTTCCGGTACTCTTCTTGGTCATAATTCCGAAGATCACCAGAACCACAAAGGAGGCAATGGACAGGATCCACATGAACCACAGATGGATGTTGGCGGTAAAATCCAGGGACAGGAAGTGCTTCAGGCCCTCACTCTTGAAGCCCAGCATGGGTCCCTTGGTGGCTACATAGTACTCGGCAAACATGGTGGCCAGTACCAGCAGCATGGCAGCGATCCAGAAAGGTACACTTTTCTTGGTGGATAGAGGCTCGGTGCATTCCATGCGCAGGTCACTGAACTTCTTGGTCTGCAGCAGCATACCGGCCAGGGCAATGATGCTGACGAACATGGCGAACATGGCCAGGAGGTCACAGGCTTCCCGGTACAAGAAGGTCAGTCTGTTTTCGGACATGGGAACAGTGGCGGGGTCGGTGATATTGCCACAGTTATATTGCAGGGTTTGCTCGAAGTATTTGAGAATATAGTGAGCAGAGTCGGTGCTAAAATAATCTTTGGCATGACCGCCAATTTGATTGACAATCATACGGGTGGTACGGCTGTCAATGGCATCCCGCAAAGCGGCGCTGCCGGTATAGGAGATATCAAACAGGTTTCCCAAAACGGTGCTGGCGGGGGCGGCAGCATTGGAAGCCTGATCCAGGGCGTACCACTGGGCGGGCTGCAGGGTCGTGGTGCTCTGGAACTTGGCCATCATCTCTTCTTTGGACAGGTTCTGCTGACCGGTACCGGCACGGCCCTCGTTAAAGGTTGAGATCATGTAGCACATGTTGGTGTTAGGCTCCCGGACTACGGTGTAACCGGCAACGCTGACATCCTGGGCTTCACTGCCCCAGTTGCCGCCCAGAATCACGGCGGCCTTCAGCCGAGTGTTGAAGTAGGTTTCAGCCTGCTCGGCGAGCACTTTATAGGCATTCAGCTCATTGGCGGTCAGACGGTTTTCAGCCAGAGCATCGGCATCCTGCTGGATTTCCTCTTCGGTAAAGGTTTGGCCAAAGGTGTCGTAAAGGATGTTGACTTTCAGATCATTCAAAGTTAGCAGGCTGGAATCCATATCCACCGCTGCGGAGGTGTTCTTGGAACCCTGGGAATGCCCGATCATACCAATACGGGTCTGATCCACATAGTTCAGGGTTCGCACGTATTGCAATGCATCATACATGCCATAGGATGGGTCGCTCAGATCGGAGGTTTCGGATTCACCGGAGCCGTAGGTGGAAACACTGAGCACGGCAAAGCCACGCTTGGCCAGTTCTTCCGCAAAGGGATTTACGGTGCTGTGGTTGCAACTCAGCCCGTGGGTAAAAATGACACAGGGAAGATTGGACTCGGAATTGGTGTTTCTGGGGGTGTACATGGTGGCCTGCATGACAGAACCCCGGGAATCGATGTTCAGTTCGCTGATTTTAACGCTGCCCCATCCGCTGGCAAGCATATAAGCCAGGAAGCTGAAAAGGATAACAGCGATGACGGAAATCCGAAAAATACTGCGGCTTCCCTCAAAGGTTTGCAGATTAAGTTTTTCTTTCATAAGTATTCCTCCTTTGGTTCAACACAGCGGTTGGCTCTCTTATGGTTTGGTTGCGTCAGAAATGCTCCCAATGCGTTTTATTAACGACACAGGTTGTGTCCGGGCTGGTTCACAAAGACTGTGCAGCTTGCTGAATATGATCGAGCCCTTCAAAAAAACATTGGAAAAGCAAAAAGTGAAATCAGTAAATGCCCCAGAATGCCTTAATCGGATCAGGGCCCCAGTAGATGAACTGGTGGGAAATATAGGAGGACAGACGCCAGCCGAGAATGATTGCCACAACCAGGGCGCCGGCCCAGACACTGCCGGTCAGCTTATAGAACTTCCGATAAATATAATTCATAACAGGCGCCAGAACAATCACGGAAAGCAGGGTATGCACATTGAAGACCGCGCCATGACCGGGCGTTGAGAAGGTCAGGATCAAAGCAATCACCACAACCAGTTCCGCGCCGAAGGACGTCACAATGACATTGATCAGCGTATCCACAGAATCGCTGACATTTTTCAGCGACCACAGATTGTTGAGTACGCTGATGATCAGGCAGAAGGGGAGCAGGATCAGCGTATACTTCACCATTCTCATGAAGCCATAGGCATGCATCATTTCAAAAGAGTTGTCAGCGGACATAAAACGCGCGCTGAATGCCCCTTTAATGAACGCGGCGAAGACATAGAATACAGTGAACAGAATCACACCGATCAGGACTGTCTTGCCAACATTCTTCCAGCCGTAGGCCAGATGCACATCCTTGACTCCGGCGACGCTTCCGCCCTTCTTTCCTCTGGTAACCAGCTTCAAAAGCAGGAACAGGATCAATCCCGCCGCAGCAGTGCAGATGATCATGACGAATGTACGCACCTGGCCGGGCTCCCACGGCAGCCACTTGGTTGCCGTGGCATTGGAGAGCTTAAACGACAAATCCGCGTCAGAACTCATATACACGCCGAAGAACGCGGAAATGAAGGAGAACAGCGCCGCGAGATAGAAGCTGGTGTCTTTTGTCGTGATTCTCGCCTCATAAACGGGGAGCGCGCAGGAGGCAAAGAACTTCGTCTGCAGCAGGATCGCCATAAGCGCTGCCAGCAGGCCAATGGCAGACAGGAAGGACAGCGTCGTAAACGCCAGGTTCCAGTAGCTTGCCCCGCAGCTTCGGGTATCAATTGGCTTTGCGTCCGGGTCACCGATGTCGCCGTTGTTGTAGCCCATCGTCTGCGTAAAGAACTCGACCGTTTCGCTGACGCCTGCGTCATCCCAAAGGATACCGTTATGGAAGGTATTGGGGCTGTACATAAGCCGGGCAGTCCCATTCTTAACCGCTTCCGCCAGTTCCGGTGAGTTTGTGATGTTTGTCTCAAAAACCTGTCCCAGGTAGGTGGATGCAGCCTCCGGATCCATGGTGTAATCCGGCATGGCATACCAGCCGTTTCTCTGCACAGCCTCGGTGCCGGTATGGAAATTGGCTTTGTATTTATCAGTCTCACCTACAGTGAGATAACCGCCGTCTTCATGGACACCAACACCGATCACAAGGTTCAGCTGGGGATCTCTGACAACTTCATGCCCCGCCACAGTCACTGTCTTCCCACAGCCGGAAGAGGGAGACACCCGTGCGCTATGGACGTATGTATCACAAATCTCCTGCTGCTCCACCTTCATATATTGATATACCGCCAGCTGCTCCTCAGACAGGACAGTTTGCGCAATTTCATCCGCATTCTGCGTCAGCTGCTCTTCCGTAATTTCAACGCCGAAAGTATCATGCAGGATATTCAGCATGCAGTCATTCAGGGTCAGGTAGCTCTCATCCAGAGAGATGGAAGTTCCGCAGCCAAGCACACCCGCGGAATGGGCCCAAAGACCAATCCTGGACGGATCCACATAGGATATATTTCTGGCGTATTTCAGAGCATCGTACATTCCCTGGGCGCCGCCCCGGAAGTAGTTTTCCTCTCTGGTTCCATCATCAGTCACGGCAGGCTGCTCGGAAAGGCCGCAGCTGTACATGCTGACATTCAGCACAACAAAACCTCTGCGCGCAAATTCCCATGCCACCATGCTTGTAGCGGAGAGGCTCTCAGAGCCGCCGTGAAACAGGATAACGCAGGGAATGCTGGAATCACTGCTGATATTCCTTGGCTCATACTGCTCGATGGAAAGGCTGGCGCCCTGCACGTCCAGGGTTACTGTCTTGCAGTTGAATTTGTAACCGCCCGTGATGACAGCATTGCCGCAGGCACTGAATAGAATAATCAGTGCGGCAAACAAGGCCAGCAGTCTCCAGCGACCTTCCGAAGTCGAAAGCGTCAATTTCTTCATAAAAACTCACTCCTTTTTACCCTCTGTTTGCGTCCTCGACGCTTTCGGACAGCACCTCGCCAGTCTGTGCATCCACAATTACGATCTGGTTCTCATACGGCTGGTAAATCGTAACTTTGTATGCGTCTTTTCCCGCGACAGCCGTGCGTTCAGTGTCGATCCGTGTTGTCGTTATTCTGCTCAGTCCCAGTTTCTCCAAAGCAATATCCGCGGCTTTGTCCTTACTGATCTTTCCGCACGCCGCTAAGGAAAGCAATATCGTCAAAACCAGAATCAGGCAGAATACTCTCCTCCCCATTCAGAACTCCCTCCCTTCTGAATGAATCTCTCTTGCGCAATTTGTTTCTCGCACACGCGTGCAGATAAGAATACAATTTCAAAATATTTGTATTCTCACCTGATCTTCCGCTTGCCTTTAACACTTTTCAATATACAGGTATTCTTGGAAAAGTCAATAGTAGCCTATACAATTTGTTGATTTATATATATAAATTGTTTGTTATTTGTTCAATGTGCAAAGAAAATTTGTCTGCTTTACGTATACAATTCCCATTGATTTTTCTATATTCCTATAGTATGATATTATCAAAACAAGAAACAGGAGACGAGCATAATGAAACAGCCTGCAAAGCAAAACGCAATTGTCAAACAGGTACTGGCGGAAATTGATGGGATGAAATATCCGGATGGAAAATTACCTACAGAAGCAGAGCTTTGTCAGCAGTTCCAGGCAAGCCGCCAAACAGTCCGGAAAGCCCTGGCCCAGTTGGAATTGCAGGAGATTATTGTCCGCCGACAGGGCAGCGGCACCTATGTAAATCAAAGAATCCGGACGCAGCCCAAAACCGGTCAAATTGCCGTCATCTGTACATATATAAGCGAATATATTTTCCCGTCCATTCTCCGTGGAATCGAAGGCGTTACAACCGGGCAGGGATATCGGCTCCTTATCAACTCAACCAACAACAGTGTTGCCTCTGAGCGTCTGATTCTCTCCGGTCTGCTGGAAAACCCTGTCGATGGAATCATCGTGGAAGGGACAAAAACTGCCCTGCCAAACCCGAACCGGGAGTTTTATCACCGTCTGGCAGGGCGGGGTATTCCCATTGTTTTCATCAACAGCTTTTATCCTGATGTCACAGGAGATAATGTGATCCACATTGTAACAGATGACTATGCTGGTGGTTATCAGGCCGCCGCGGAAATGATCCGTGCCGGACACCGGCATATCTGCGGCATCTTCAAGAGCGACGATATGCAGGGCCTTCTGCGGTATTCCGGATACATGGACGCGCTGGTTCAACTGGGTGGGGAGGTACGGGACAATAACGTTATCTGGTTCTCCACAGAAACCAAGGCTCTTCTCCTGCAAAAAATCGAGACTTTTCTTGCGGATATCGACAAAGACTGTACCGGCGTCGTCTGCTACAACGATCAGATTGCCGCCCCAGTGATACGTTTTCTGGAGTCCGCAAAAGCCTATCCGGTCACAATGGTGTCCAGTTTTGACCAGTGTCTGCAGCTTGTAAGCGACAGTATCATTGTCAGCTCCTATTCCCACCCCAAGGAAAAAATGGGTGAAGAGGCAGCAAGGAAACTATTCAATCTGATTGCCGGGAAACCGGAAAAGTCCCTTGTTTTTACCTGGGGCGAACCGGAATGACCTCAAACACACCGCAAAGCCCGCCACATAAAACATCTCCGCGGAAAGCATCTTGGTTCTGCTTCCGCGGAGATTCATTCTGTTTATCCCAGACTCAGGAAATCCTCCGGGTCCATAGGCATATCCTGATAGGTGACGGAGAAGTGGATATGGGGGCCCAGGGCGGTTTCTGCCAGGGCGGTTGTCCCGACTTCGCCGATCTTTTGGCCCAGGGTCACCTTCTGGCCCACGGCCAGCTCCGGCATTTTGGCGAGGCCTGCGTAGGTGGTCTCATAGCCGCCGGCGTGGCGCAGGACCACCGTGACGCCCAGAAGGTCGTCCTCCTTCACCTCCGTCACGGTACCCTCCGCGGCGGCCAGCACCGGGGCGCCTGCCTCCGCGCCGTAGTCCACGCCGTTGTGGACCCGCCAGTCCCGGGTGGTCTCATTGTAGCGCAGGGCATCCATGGAGTAGACCGCCGCGGTCTCTCCCCGCACCGGAAGGCCGGTCTTCAGGGGCTCCTGCTTTGCCTGGGGAGCGGTGGTTTCCGGGGCCGTCTCTCTGGGCGTTCCGGTCGTCGCAGGCTCCGTCGCCGCTGCCGGAACGGTTTCCCGCGCCTGCATTTCCACGGTCTCCTGCTCAATGAGGGAGACCTGCTCCACTTTTTTCTGGTTGTTCTGGTACACATAGCCCGCGATCCCGATAGCTGCCGCACACAGGACCAGGGCTATGTAGTAGCCCTTTCCTCCGATTCCGAAGGTTTTGTTATCGCGCATTTTTCAGCACCTCCGAGGCTGAGTATAGCCAGCTTTGTTCGCATTTAACCCAAAGAAAAGGGCAAAACAGGGAAAATCTTTTGTATACAATTAATTATGAAAATTTTATTGACAATGGGGGAAAATGCGATATAGTTATAGTTGTCTTTTTCGACAAATACTGAACATCAGTGGACCGCAAAAATCACATGTCATTCCGAACCAGCGCCCAGGCTGGTGTGGGAGATTTTCCCGGATCTTCGAGCATTTCCGAAGGGTTCCGGGTATTTTCTCTGACTTTCAAGGTTGCCGCACCGGGAACAGGATCAGCAGGGGGAATGGCATTGTTTTTTCGGTACCGAAAAAACAATGAAACGGGGGAGGATAATGTCCAAGGAACTCATCAGGCTCCGGGATCTTACCATGGAGTTCGACGGGGAGCGCATTCTCGACGGCATCAATCTTTACATCAACGATCATGAATTTTTGACCTTGCTGGGCCCCTCCGGCTGCGGCAAGACCACCACCCTGCGGATCATCGGCGGCTTTTTAACGCCCACATCCGGCACGGTGACATTTGACGGAAAAACGATCAATGATGTACCGCCTTACAAGCGGCAGATCAATACGGTATTTCAGCGATATGCGTTGTTCCCGCATTTGGACGTCTACGACAATGTGGCGTTCGGTCTTAAAATCAATAAGGTTCCCAAAGCGGAAATAGACCAGCGGGTGCGGGAAATGCTGGAAATCGTCAGTCTCAAGGGTTATGAAAACCGGCGAATCGACGCCCTGTCCGGCGGTCAGCAGCAGCGTGTGGCCATCGCCCGCGCCCTGGTGAACCGCCCCAAGGTACTGCTTCTGGACGAGCCTCTGGGTGCTTTGGACCTGCGGCTGCGCAAGGATATGCAGAACGAGCTGAAGCGCATCCAGCAGGCCATGGGCATTACCTTCATTTACGTTACCCACGATCAGGAGGAAGCCCTCTCCATGTCCGATACCATCGTCGTCATGGACAAGGGCCGCATCCAGCAGATCGGCAAGCCCGAGGATATTTACAACGAGCCGAAAAACGCCTTTGTGGCCGATTTTATCGGTGAGAGCAACATTCTCGACGGCGTTATGCTGGAGGATTTCCGGGTGCGGTTCTTCGGACGCACCTTCGTCTGCGTGGACAAGGGCTTTGAGAAGAACGAGCCCGTGGACGTGGTCATCCGCCCCGAGGATATCGATATTGTGCAGGCTTCCGAGGGCCATCTGGTGGGAACCGTCACCGGTATCACCTTCAAGGGCCTGAACTATGACATCATCGTGGAGTTCAAGGGCTTCAAGTGGCTGATCCAGACCACGGATTACCACGCCGTCGGCTCCACCATCGGCATTCGGTTGAACCCGGAGGACATTCACATCATGCACAAGAGTGAATACTCCGGCATGTTTGGCGACTACAGCTCCTACTCCGCGGAGTACGACGAGCTGACGGAGGATGCCGGGAATGAAGAAGACTAAGTCCCTGCTGCTGAGCACCCCATACCTCGTCTGGATGGTGGCGTTCACTCTGATTCCCCTGGGCGTGGTAGCCTACTACGCCCTGACGGATCCCGCCACCGGAGCCTTTTCTCTGGGCAATCTGAAGAGTCTGGGCATGTACCTGCCGGTGCTGTGGAAATCCATCGCCTACTCTCTGGTGTCCGCCATGATCTGCCTGCTGCTGGGCTATCCCGTGGCCTACTATATCGCCCATCGGAGCCCCGTGGCGCAGAAATTTCTCTATATGCTGGTCATGCTGCCCATGTGCATGAGTTTTCTGCTCCGCACCCTGGCCTGGGTGGGCCTGCTGCAGGACACCGGCATCATCAACACCCTGCTTACCGGGCTGGGCCTGCCCCGGCTGACCCTGATCCGCACTCCCGCGGCAGTGGTCCTCGGCATGGTGTATAACTACCTGCCCTATATGATTCTGCCCCTGTACGCCACGATTCTGAAAATCGACAAACGGCTTATTGAGGCGGCGGAGGATCTGGGCTGTACCCCCGCCCAGACCTTCGGCAAGGTGGTTCTGCCCCTGAGTATGCCCGGCATTCTCTCCGGCATGACCATGGTCTTCGTACCCGCCGTGTCCACCTTCTATATTTCTCAGAAGCTGGGCGGCACCGACACCGTGCTGATCGGCGACGTAATCGAGCGGCAGTTTAAGCAGGGCAACAACCCCAACCTGGGTGCGGCCCTGAGCCTGGTGCTGATGGTGCTGGTGTTCGTATGCACCGGCATTATGAACCGCTTCGGCGGTGACGAGGCGGAAGGAGGCGTGGTGGTATGAAACGAGCCAACAGGATCATGACCGTCCTGATCTTCATCTTCCTGTATATCCCCATGGCCGTGCTGATCGTGGCCTCCTTCAACACCGGCAAGGACATTACGGAATTCCAGGGCTTTACCCTGCGGCAGTACGAGCGGCTCTTTCAGGACCGCAGTCTGCTGAAGCTGCTGGGCAACTCTCTGCTGGTATCTATCCTCGCCAGCCTGATCGCCACGATTTTCGGCACGATCTCCGCCGTGGGCATTCACAACCTGAATCCCAAAATGCGCAAGGTGGCCATGACTCTGACGGATATCCCCATGACCAACCCGGATATCGTCACCGGCGTGTCCCTGAGCTTGCTGTTCGTCTTTGTAGGCACGAAGATGCTGGGCCAGCGAAACAGCCTGACCTTCTGGACGCTGCTCATTGCCCACATCACCTTTAACCTGCCCTACGTCATTCTGAACGTCATGCCCAAGCTCAAACAGATGGACGCGTCTTTGACTGACGCCGCCATGGACCTGGGCTGCACCCCCTGGCAGGCTTTTTACCGGGTAACGCTCCACGAGATCATGCCCGGCGTGGTCTCCGGCGCCATCATGGCCTTTACCATGAGCCTGGATGACTTCGTCATCAGCTATTTCGTCACCGGTCTGGATTTTGTCACACTGCCTGTGGAAATCTATTCCTACACGAAAAAGCCCATCCAGCCCAAGATCTACGCCATGTTTACCCTGCTGTTTCTGCTGATCTTCCTGCTGATGACCGCCATGAATCTGATGCAGGTGGTAGCCGACCGCAAAAAAATCGCCGACCGGAAGGGGCATTAAAGGGCTGCTGCCCGGAAATACGGTTTATTCGGGACCGAAAAGCGAGCATATCCGGAGTCCGCAGGACTTAATTGACAATTGACAATTGACAGTTGACAATTAAGGAATTTCCTTCGGAAATAAAGATTTTCAAATTGTCCCGTAAGGGACACAATAATTGTCAATTGTTCATTGTCAATGCGAATCAAGAGTTGACAGCCGCCCCTGTATGTAAAATCTAAAGCCATATGCATCTTGAAAAAACAGGA
>NZ_JAHLPU010000006.1 GCF_018918045.1 Pseudoflavonifractor sp. MSJ-30 | reverse complement strand
CGTTTCTTAATACTTTTTGTAGCCAGTGCCGGGTGGCACTGGCTACTGTGCTGATAGGGGGAGTTTTCTAACAGCCCCGTTTTGTCTTATTTGCCTTGCACGAAATGAATTGCCTTGGTGGGGCACTTTTCCACGCACTTGCCGCAGGCCACGCACTTTTCGGGGTCTACGGTGGCGAGATTGTTTTCCAGCGTCACGGCGCCATGCTCGCACTGCTTGACGCAGATGCCGCAGCCGATACAGCCGGCCACGCAGACCTTCTTCACGGCGGGGCCGCGATCATGGTTGGAGCAGCTGACGGCAACCTTAGTTACCCGGTCGTGCATCTCAATGACGTGCTTGGGGCAGGCCTTGGCGCACAGGCCGCAGCCGATGCACTTGGCGGAATTCACATGGGCAATGCCGTTCTCCAGAGAGATGGCGCCCTCCGGGCAGGCTTTTACGCAGCTGCCCAGACCGATGCAGCCGTAATCGCAGGACATGAAGCCCAGACCGCCGGAGAGGACGGCGGCGCGGCAGTCCTGCAGGCCCACGTAGGCGCCCTTGGCCTTGGTGGCCTCGCAGGTTCCCGCGCAGCGGACATAGGCCACCTGAGGATCCTGGTCAATGGCTTCCTTGCCCAGAACAGCGGCGATTTTCGCGATATTCTCGGAGCTGTTGCCGGGGCAGGCATCCACACGGGCCTCGCCCTTGACAATGGCCTCCGCCACGGCGTCACAGCCGGCATAGCCGCAAGCGCCGCAGTTGGCGCCCCGCAGGCACTCCCTGACCTTGGTGACCCGCTCGTCGGTTTCTACATAGAATTTCTTGCTGGCAGTTACCAGAGCCAGGCCCAGAACCAGGCCCACAACGCCCACCACCAGCGTGGCGATCAAAATATCCGGCATTTCTCTTCCTCCTTAGGCCAGGCCGCTGAAGCCCATGAAGGCCATAGCCATCAAGGTCGCGCACAGCAGCACAATGGGTGCGCCCCGGAAGGGGGCAGGAATGGCTTCCTCGTCCAGATGTTCCCGGACGGAGGCCAGCAGCACGATGGCAATGGTATAGCCCACGGCGGTGCCGAAGCCGGCGAAGATGCTCTGCATCAGGTTATAGCCGTTCTGCACATTGGTCAGGGCCACGCCCAGCACGGCGCAGTTGGTGGTAATCAGGGGCAGGTAAATGCCCAGAGACTGGTAGACCGCGTGGGCGTTCTTCTTCAGGAACATCTCCACCATCTGCACCAGAGCGGCAATGACCAGGATAAAGACGATGGTTTTCAGATAATCCAGGCCCAGGGGCAGCAGCACATGATCATACAGCAGGCTTGCCACGGCGGAGGACACGGTCAGAACGGCGGTAACGGCCAGGCCCAGAGAAAGGGACGCCTTTTTCTGGGAGGACACGCCCAGGAAGGAGCAGATGCCCAGAAACTGGCTCAGGACCACGTTGTTGACCAGAGCCGTGGTGACAATGATCGTAATCAGGCTCATACCTTAGCCCTCCTTTTTGTCGCAGGCAGAGGAGCAGCTGGCGCAGCAGCCGTCGCAGCCCTCCGTCATCTTGTTAGCCCGGTTCTTGATACCTACGGCGTTCATAATGGCGATCAGCACAGCCAGCACCAGGAAAGCGCCGGGGGCCCGGACGAAGAAAGCCATGGGTTCATACCCGGGGATGGAAATGCCGAAGATGGAGCCATTGCCCAGCAGCTCCCGGATGGCGCCGATGATGGTCAGGCCGATGGTGAAGCCCAGGCCCATGCCGATGCCGTCAAACAGGCTCGGCAGAGGGGGATTCTTGGAGGCATAGGCCTCGGCGCGGCCCAGAATGATGCAGTTGACCACGATCAGGGGAATGTAAATGCCCAGAGCGCCGTAGAGGCTCTGCATATAGGCCTCCATCAGCAGCTCCACCACGGTGACGAAGGAGGCGACCACCACGATAAAGGCGGGCAGCCGGACCTCGTCGGGGATGATCTTCCGCAGCAGGGAAATAACCAGATTGGAAATTGCCAGAACCACCAGAGAGGACAGGCCCATGCCCACACCGTTGATGGCAGAGGTTGTAACGGCCAGAGTGGGGCACATGCCCAGCATCAGCACAAATACCGGGTTCTCCTTCACGATGCCGTTGTAAAGACGTTCTACACAGGGTTTCATGGTATCCCTCCTTAACCCATCACACCGGACACGAAGTCCAGCGCGGCATTGACGGCGTTGACCACAGCGCCGGAGGTGACGGACGCGCCGGAGACGGAGTCGATCTCGTTGTCCGCAGTGGAGCCGCCGGCCTTGTTCAGAATGAACTTGTCGACCTTCACGTTATTGAACTGATCCTTAAACGCGGGCTCATCGCACTTCATGCCCATGCCGGCGGTTTCGTGCAGCTCGGTGAAGGAAATGCTGTTGACGGTGCCGTCCGCCCGAATGCCGACCACCAGAGTCAGACCGCTGTCGTAGCTGTCGGAGTTGAAGACGGTAACGGCGTAGCCCACAACGTTGCCGGAGGCGTCCACGCCAACGGCCGCGCTCTGAATCTTCGCGCCGCCGAAAGACGGGTTGTAGGAATCGCCCTGATCGTCCAGTCTGGCCTGCAGGGTCGCGTCGGTGGTAAAGTCCGCAGCCTCGGGCAGAACCTGCATGAGGGCAGCCTTGTTGGCGGCAGCCTTGTTCTCCTCAATGGTATCCTTGGTCATGACATACACGCCGGACAGGGCCAGGCCCGCGATCAGGGTGATGACCAGCAGGATAATAACGGGCTTGGGAATGGCCTTCTTCCGCTCCTTGGGGATGCGGTAGCCGAAGGGAGTGGGGATGATCAGGTCGTCAATAATGGGTCCGAACAGGTCCGCCAGCAGGATGGCGTAGGTGGTGGAGTCCGCGGAAGCGCCCTTCACCCGGAACAGGCCGATGAGCAGACCGGCGAAAATGCCGAAGACGATCTGGCCGTCTCTGGTAGAGGGGCAGGACACGGGGTCGGTGGCCATAAAGAAGGCCGCCATCAGCAGGCCGCCGCCCAGAAGCTGGGGCAGGATGTAGGCGGGGTCAAAGCCATACCCGCCGAAAATCACCAGGAACAGCCAGGTGGTGGCGATCATGGAGGTGGGAATCTCCCAGGTAATGCCGCCCCGGAGCAGCAGATAGATGCCGCCCAGAAGCAGAGCCAGCGCGGAGGAGCCGATAACGCCGCTGGCGTTGCCCAGCAGAATGGGCAGCAGCTCGATGGTCTGGCCCTGGGCCAGCAGCGCCAGGGGGGTTGCCGCGGACACGCCGTCCACGGAGTAGACCGTCATCATGCTGCCGAAGGAGATCAGCAGGAAGCTGCGGCCCGTCAGAGCGGGGTTCATAATATTGTGGCCCAGACCGCCGAAGAGGCACTTGACCACCAGAATGGCAAATACGGAGCCCAGCACAGGCAGGTACAGGGGCACCTGGGCGGGCAGGGTCAGGGCCAGCAGCAAACCCGTTACCATGGCACTGCGGTCATAGATGGTCTGCTTCCGCTTGGTGACCACATTGAACAGGTACTCCGTCGCCACGGCGCTGGCCATGGACAGGGCAATGACCAGGAACGCCTGGAAGCCATGGAACAGCACGCCCAGAATGGCCGTGGGCAGCAGGGCGATGAGCACATCGGTCATGACCACCTGCGTGGTCAGCTTGCTGCGGACGTGGGGGCAGGAGGAAATATTATAAAGGTTATCCATCGCGCAACCCTCCTTATCGTTTCTTCATGGCCATGATCTCGGCCTTGGTGGTCTTGAACAGCTGCATCAGCGGCCGCTTGGCGGGGCAGCCATAGGTGCAGCAGCCGCAGCCGATACAATCCAGACCATAGAGCTTGTGCTCATAGCGGTCGTAGTCCTTGCGGATGGCCGCCACCTGCATCAGCTGGGGAGACAGGCCCAGAGGGCAGGCACGGCTGCACCGTCCGCAGCGCAGGCAGGCGGTCATTTCGCTCTCGGCGATCTCCACCTCGTCCACGGTCAGGCAGGTCAGGGCGTTGTTGTTCTTGCAGATGGGGGCCTCCAGGCCGGTCATGGCGAAGCCCATCATGGGGCCGCCGCTGAGGACCTTCTTCGGCTCCTGCTCAAAGCCGCCGCAGGCGTCCACCAGCTCCTGATGGCTGGTGCCGATCTTTACCCAGAAGTTGCCCGGGTTCCGGACGGCGTCGCCGGACACGGTAAAGCCACGCTCCATCAGGGGCTCGTTGAACTTCACCGCCCGGTAAATGGCGTAGACGGTACCCACGTTGTCCACCACGCAGCCCGCGTCGGCGGGCAGCATACCCAGCTTCAGATGCTTCTGGGTAATGACGGTGATCAGAGAGCGCTCGCCGCCCTGGGGGTACTTGGTAAGCACGGGCTGGACATAGACCCGGTCATGGCCCTGGCATGCCTTTTCCATGGCGGCAATGGCCTCGGGCTTGTTGTTCTCAATGACCACCACACCCCTGGCGTTGGGGAACAGCCGCAGCATATACTCCAGGCCCTCCACGATCTCGGCAGACCGGGTGCGCATGAGCTGATCGTCACAGGTGATGTAGGGCTCGCACTCGGCGCCGTTGGCAATGACGTAGTCGATCTTCTCCGGGGCCTTGACGGTGAGCTTTACATGGGTGGGGAAGCCCGCGCCGCCCATACCCACGATACCGGCCTTCTGGATCTTTGCCAGAAGCTCCTGATTGCTCAGATTCGCCGTATCGCTCTCTACACCCACGCCCTCGGCCAGGGTGTATTCTCCATCGTTCTCCACAACAATTGCCATGGCGGAACCGCCGGAGGCGTTTTTTCTGGGCTCCACCGCCTTGACCGTGCCGGACACAGAGCTGACGATGTTGGCGGACACAAAGCCGCCTGCCTCCGCGATCAATTGACCCGCCAGAACATGGTCGCCCTTCTTCACCACCGGGGAAGCGGGCTTGCCGATGTGCTGATTGGTCATATAGACCAGTTCACCCTTTGGGAGCAGCGGCGTCAGGGGGCTTTCCTTGGAAAGCTCCTTATGCTCCGCAGGATGGACACCGCCATGGAATGTTTTGATTTCCATGTGTACCTCTCCTTATCGAATTCAGATTTTCCCGCGGGCAGAATACCCCCGGGAAAGATTGCCCTACTATTGTAATTTATCCGACCGCAAGAATCAACCTTTGCGCTTTTATTCCGTTGCCAATGCAACGAACTTTTTCGTATATTTTGCATACTTCATCCAAATCGTTCCAGTTTTATTGATACATCTTGCACGAAAAGGAAGTGGTTTCCAAAAATAAGCGCAATATGCCCCCTGCCCAGAAACCAGGCAGGGGGCACTCTGTGTTACCGGTTATACAGCT
The DNA here is from genome assembly GCF_018918045.1 of Pseudoflavonifractor sp. MSJ-30. Taxonomy (GTDB): domain Bacteria; phylum Bacillota; class Clostridia; order Oscillospirales; family Oscillospiraceae; genus Faecousia. Next base: position 56,561 of record NZ_JAHLPU010000006.1, on the reverse strand, counting down.
TCTTGTAGTAGGCGCTGGAATAGGTATACAGTTCATCGTTCGCGATGGCAGACTGCTCGGGGGTGCCCATGATCCAGCACATGACGCGGCCCCTGGCACCGAAGCGGTCTACGAAGTCCCGGGTCTGCTGGCGAATCTGGGCCTCTGTGGCCTCAGGGGCAATGGGCATATCAAAGGCAAAGGTCATCCGATCGCCGTAGGTCTCCACCAGGAAGTCCGGCTCGTTGATGCCCACCTGAGGCGTCCACATATCGATGCCCAGCTCGATCATTTCCGGCACATACTGGATGTTCTTGCCGCAGGAATGGAGCTCAATGTATTTTCCCTGGCTCTTGATGTAGTCCATAATTCGCCTGGTTGCGGGCATGATCTGCTCCCGGAACATCTCGTTGGAGAAGAAACCGCCCCGCTGGGTGCCCCAGTCGTCATGGTACAGCACGCCGTCCACAACGCCGTAGTTTTCAAAGACCTTCCGGCAGACCTCAATCTTATAGTCCGCCATCTTCTGGAAAAACTCCTCCAGAAGCTCCGGCTCCTCGTAGAAGGCGAGCAGGGATTCGTCAAAGGGCATCATCTCATGGAGCCGCTCAAAAACGCCCTCGGTGCATTCAAAAATATGGGCGCGGTCCGGATCCAGACGGCTTTGCAGCTTTTTGCCGTCGGCCGCAAAGTCCACGCAGGAGAGGTCCGGCCACTCCACCTCGTTTTTCCATTCGGCAAAATCGGAGATCACCCGGGTACCGGGCTTGGTAATCATGCCGCCGATGCCGGGCTCCATGTACCAATCCACACCCCACCAGTCAAAGCCGTTCTTCTCGGGAACGGGGTGCTCCTCCACGGCATCGGGCCAGACGATGTTCTTTTCCAGGAAATAGTTGGGCATCCAGTAGGGCTGCTCACCCCGGACGCAGCGCTCATAGTTCTCCCGGACACTGATCGGGCGGCCCGTAATCGGGGGCAGCGCCTGCTGAAACAGCCAGGGGAAGGACCCTTCCTCTGCCCAGAACCTGCTGTAATCCCGCTCCGCGGCCCGCTTCATAAATTGACCAACAGCCATTGTGAAAAACTCCTTTCCGTATTTGTGGTTCCCCCCACAATTGTTTGTGCCTCTATTGTACCGTTTCCACCGCGTTTGCGCTACGGACCCGGAATCCAAAAAGTCCGAATCGGCGGGGCCGTGTTTTTGTGACGTTGGAACATATGGTGTTTTCCGTACACATGTTCGCGGAACATAAATCTCCTGTCCACAGGCATCCCACCGGTTTTTCACAGAAGTTATCCACATTGTCCACAGGTTTCTCCACAGGCTATGCTGTGAAAAAGCCTGATTTTTCCCGGCTTTTTTGGGAAACTGTGAAAAAATCTCCACAGCTCTTTGAACAGCTGTGGAGATTTCCGGTTAACAGAACACTTTATTTTCCACTTTTACACATACAACAGCCTTGCCGCGAAAACCCGGCGGTCCTTGCCGTCTTCCGTGCGGTGGGCGTCCACCTGAACGGTGTTGTCGTCCCAGATGCCGTAGCGCAGGTCCAGAGTATCCCCCTCCTGGCACTCCTTCAGGTAGTCCACAAGGATTTCCCGCAGGGTATGGGTTCTGTGGAAGCCGGCGGAAAACAGATCGTCCACCCATTCCAGATACCGGGTATTGTTCATGTGCTGATTCCGGTCGATATCCGAATACCGGACCGTCCGCAGGCTGGAATGGCTGTGCTCCGCTTCCTTCAATCCCCTGGGGATCGCCAGCTCCGAGCCCCGGAGGATGCCGCTGAGCTGGATGCCGCTTTTCGCCACGGGCACCAGCTCCCGGGTATCCATGTCCATAATGACCCAGATGGAGGTGATGCTGAAGCACTCCCGGCCCTTTTCGTCATAGGCCACTACGCTTCTGGGGCAATAGGTGGATTTCTGGGGCATGGCCCAGGTCTCCACCCGGAGGGTCTCGCCGGACCGCGGCGTTCTGGTGATCTGCACGCTCTGCCGCACCACCGCCCAAAAGCGACGCTGCAGCGCCAAATCCTCGCTGCTCTTCCCCGCCTTCTCAAAATCGCCCCCCGCCACGTCCTGGGCGATAAACAGCATCTGGGCCGGGCGCAGGAAGCCATAGCAGTCTACCATATTGTCCTTGATCTCATAGCTTTTCGTAAATACAAGTTCCATAATGATGCCTCTTTTATTGTTGTTTCTCCGTCAGGGTCACGGTCACGTCCCCCTGACGGCCGCTGCGGTAAATGGTCAGCGTCATGGTATCGCCGGGGATATGGGCGTAGAGCAGGGAATCCAGATCCTCCATATCCGATACGGCGGTGCCGTCAACGGAAACGATGATGTCGCCGGACTGCAATCCCGCCGTCCCGGCAGGACTGCCGGACTGGACGGACGTGATATACACGCCCCGGGGAATCCGGTAAAAACGCTGGTAGAAGGTGGAGAAGCTCTCGCCCTCGATCCCCAGCCAGGGACGGCCGGATACATAGCCCTGAGTCAGCAGCTGGTTGACGATTTCCTGTACCGTGGCGCTGGGGATGGCGAAGCCCAGACCCTCCACGCCGGAGCTGTCCGCAAAGGCCCCGATCTTCATGGTGTTGATGCCGACAACCTGACCCATGCTGTTGATCAGCGGGCCGCCGGAGTTGCCGGAATTCAGGGCGGCGTTGGTTTGAATCAGATTCATGGTCCGGCCGTCCACCTGTACATCCCGGCTGATGGCGGAGACGATGCCGTCGGTCATGGTGCCCCGCAGCTCCACGCCCAGAGGATCGCCGATGGCGACTACGGAATCGCCTACCCGCAAAGTGTCGGAATCACCGAACTGGGCGGGGGTCAGGCCGTCCGCCGCGATATACAGCACCGCCAGATCGGACACCGGATCCTCACCGACCACGCTGGCCGTCAGTTCCCGCTCGTCCGTCAGCTTCACGTCAATGGACTGGGCCCGGCGGACCACATGGTAATTGGTGACCAGATAGCCCGCGTCGGAGACGATGACGCCGGTGCCCGCAGAGGTGCCGGAGGCCGTTTGGGAGGTGATGGACACCACGGAGGGAATGTTTTTCTCGTATATCTCCTGTAAGCTCAGGGCGCCCTCGGTTCTGGCCGCTCCCCGCTGGATGTCCATGGTGGCCCGCCGGGCAGGCTCCGCCGCCTGGGTCTCCGGGGGCTGGGTCTCCGGCGCCTCTGTGGCCTGCTCCTGAACGGCATAGGCCACGGTCAGCGCGTCCTCCTTCCGGTGGAGCTCCCGGAAGAGCCGGATATTCAGGATGCTCATGGCGGTGGTGATACCGCCCAGGAAGATCACCGTTACCAGCAGCAGGGCAATGACCGCCCTGTGGCTCTTTGGCGGCTGGGTAGACCCGGTGCCGTAAACACCGTCGTCCCACCCGCTGTCAAAGGGAAAGCCTCTGTCGTTCATTTGGATACCTCCTTACTAAGGCTTCCCCCGGGGGAAAGCTCAGGCTATCGAAGAACCATGTCATTGCGAGGCAGTGCGCACACTGCCGTGGCAATCCCCCGGATTTTCAAACATTTTAGTTCCTAAACCAGTAGTTTTTACGTTCAACTGGGGGATTCCCACACCAGTCTGAGGACTGGTTCAGAACGACATCCTATCCTTTGGACTTTTTTGACACGCTGAGTTCCCCTTTCAGGGGAGCCATTTTACAGCAGCCTTTTTAATTCACCAGCGGCATGGTGAAGGTAAATTCCGTCTTGCCGTCCCGGCTGGTGACGCTGATGTTTTCGCCGTGGGCGCAGACAATGGTCTTTACGATATACAGCCCCAGGCCCCAGCCATCCCGGTTCTTGGAGCGGCTCTTATCCAGCTTGTGGAACCGGTCAAAGACCAGCGGCAGCTCTTCCGGCGGGATGGTGTCGCCATCGTTGGAGACGGAGACATAGGCTTTCGCCCCGCCCTCCTTGATCTTCAGGCCCAGCGTCCCCCCCTCCGGGCAGAACTTCACGGCGTTGTCGATCAGGTTGTAGATGACCTGGGTGATATAGTCCTCGTTGGCGAAGGTGAACACCGGGTGGTCCGGCATATCCACCTGAACGTTGATATGCCGGTCGTCGATCTTCTTCTCGAAGGTCAGCAGCACCTGACTGCATGCGTCCTCCAGATCGAATTGAATCTTTTTCTCGTCCGGAATGCCCTCCTGGGTCTGGAGCTGAGAGATATCCAGCATACTGCGGACCAGCCGGCTGAGCCGCTTGGTCTCGTCGGAGACGATTTGCAGATAGTGGGGCCATTTTTCCTCGGGGATGGTCTTATCCAGCATACCGTCCACATAGCCGGAAATGGTGGTCATGGGGGTCTTCAGCTCATGGGACACATTGGCCACGAACTCCTGACGGCGGTACTCGCTCTTCTGGAGACTGGAGGCCATATTGTTGAAGGCCAGAGCCAGCTCCTCCACCTCCTCGGAATAGTTTTCCTCGATCTTCACCCGGGCTTCCAGCTCTCCGTGGCCGAAGGCGTTGGCCACTCTGGCCATTTCCTGCAGGGGCTTGCTCTCCCGGCGGGCAAAGAGGGACACCGCCAGCACCGAGGCCAGCACCACCAGAGTGGCAATGGTCAGGAAGATATTGGAGATCCTGGTCAGCACCGCGTTGACCCCCGCCAGAGGGGACGAGACAATCAGGATGCCCAGAGTCTTCCCCTCGTCGCTGAGAATGGGGCTTGCCACCAGAAAGCGCTCATCGTCATAAAGGCCCTTGATCAGGCCCGTGGCCCGGTCCAAACCCTGAGAAATGACCTTATTCAGGTAGTCCTGGTTTACATAAAGCCCCTTGTGCCTGCATTCCGCCAGATTGTCAGAACAGATGATGACCTTCCCCTGGGTGTTGCAGATCACCGTATCGGACCCGGAGACCTTGGCGGCCACATCCAGATTCATAAGGAACTCCCGGCTGCTCAGGCTGTTTTCATCCAGACAGGAGGTCGCCAGGTCGGCAATGATCTGGGCGTCCTGCTCCAGACTCTGAAAGGAGGTCTGGGTCAGGTAATCCTGCACCATCATCTGAAAGGACCCGCCCAGCACGGTCAGGGCCACCAGAAGGATCCCGGCGAACACGGAAAAGCTGCGTCCAAAAGAAGATTTCATAGGCAATCCATTCTCTTTCCCGCCGATGCAAAAAAAGAGCGGTCTTCCTCTTCCCCCGCTCGCTGCCCGGCTCTGTTTCCTGACAGAATTATAGCACCCAATATGGACGGATTCAAGCAAAGCACAAAAAATTTACAACTTTTCGGCGCTGTGCCAGACATAGCCGCCGGCAGCCTCTTCCGCGCGAAGGGTGCCGCCGTGAACCGGTTCCCCGCCCGGAACAGGCGGACGGAGCGTCCGGCTATGGAGAATTTGCGGTCATAGCGGAAAAGCATCCTTAAAGCCTCCGTTTATCCGCACGGCCGGAACATAAAATTCCATATTGATTTTTCTGTCCAAAGTGTTATAATCGGTATATACCGAAAAAGGGGGCGTATCCATGCCAAGGCCGCCGCGATGCCGTCGGATTTGCGGAATACCGAAGGTTGACACGTTCTGTCCAAGCGGGGACAGGCACGCTGAGCCGATCCTGCTGACGCTGGACGAATACGAGGTCATTCGACTGGTTGATCTGGAGCTGCAAACCCATGAGCAGTGCGCCGCTCAAATGGATATTTCCCGCTCCACAGTGCAGGAGATTTACGAAAGCGCGCGGCGCAAGATCGCGGCATGCCTTGTCCATGGGAAGCCGCTGCAAATCACAGGGGGAAACTACCGCGTCTGTGGAGGTCAGGAGGCAGCCAACTGTGGCCGCCGCTGTCGGAACCCAAAAGCAAATACAGAAAAATACAACAAACACGAAGGAGATTCCATGATGAAAATTGCGGTTACCTATGAGAACGGTCAAATTTTTCAGCATTTCGGACACACCGGGCAGTTCAAGATTTATGAAACCGCGGACGGCAAAGTCGTCCATGCGGAAGTCGTTGACACCAACGGCAGCGGTCACGGCGCGCTGGCAGGCTTCCTGACGCGGCAGGGCGTGGACACTTTGATTTGCGGCGGCATCGGCGGCGGCGCGCAGGCGGCACTGGCCGACGCGGGCATCAAGCTCTACGGCGGTGTCAGCGGGGAGGCTGACGCGGCAGTGAACGCGTTGCTCAGCGGGAATCTGGGCTACAATCCCAATGTTCACTGTGACCACCATGACCACGCGCACGGCGAAGCCGGCCACACCTGCGGTGACCACGGCTGCGGCAAGCATAGCTGCCATTGATAGGAAACGTGCGCTGACACACGACGGCTCAGAAAATACGGAAAAGCAGTTCTATCACACCATACGCGCGTGGTAGAACTGCTTCTTTTATTGAATTGCGGCATCAGACAGGTTTTGCAAAGCCTGTCCGATATCCGCATCCATGCAGATTGACCGCTGCTCGATTTCCTGCGGGCAAACCGCCTGCCCCTGATTGATACAGGCGTAGATCGCCTTCGGGTTCCTCACCGTCATCTGCCAGAAGGGGTACTTGATGATGACGGGGGTGTTGTGTTTATTGCACACCATTTTTCAGAGGCCGCCTGCCACTATTTGATTTTATTTCTTCGGCAGCTCATACCGGGTGGTGCGACTTCCACCGAACTGTCTGATTTGACCGTTATCCACCATTGCTTTCAAAACACGGCCAGCTGTGGACTGGCTGACATTCAACAGTGCCTGAGCTTCTTTACGGGTAATGACTTGATGTTCCGTTAAGAATTGCAGGATTTTTTCTTCGCCTGAATTCGAGGCCAAAGCAGCTGGTTTCTCAATTTCTTTGGGTGTTTCTGTTGCTTTTGGCGCAATATTCACATTAGGAAGAATGATTTTGAAAGCGTTGTTGGTTGTCGCGATCTTCGGCTGCACCGGTGTATCTGCATAAGCCCCCATGATTTTCTTCATGCCTGTGCCGTATGCCTCAATCAGCTGCAAGCGGTAAAAGACATTGGCAAGGTGCGGGTTTCTGCAAACAGAAACGCCCATCATCAAATCGTCCAGTTCCAAGCCGGGAAGCAGTCCGCCGATGGATACAAATTCAATCCGATCCTCGTAAATGCTGATCAAGGTGCTGGCTCGGAAAGAATAATCCCGGTGCACCAGCGAGTTCAGCAATGCCTCGCGGACGGCAACCTCCGGGTAGTCCCGAGTATCGATCCGCAGGAGCTTTTGGAAGGTTGCATGGGTCTGATTGTGGAAATCAATATAGTCGTAGACCTCATTGAGTTGCTGCATCAGGGAGCCGGAAAACTCCCGGCGATCCTTAAACACATTCTGATTGGTCCCTTCAAAAACAGCTGCCTTGATGGTATGGGGGCACTGTTCAGACAGGAGCAGCCCCAGATTTGTATAAACTCCGTCTGCGGAAACAAGTTTCAAGGTCTGCATTTGCGGCTGCCCGAAGGCAATATTCCGCTTTTCAAACTCCTTTTTTGTGGTCTCGAAGGTCAATGCCTGATTGATCGACCGCATATTCTCAAAGCTGTCCCCATCGGTTTCCTTGATCATCTGCCGAATGGCCGTATCCGTTGCCGGGACAGAAGAATAGCCCTGCCGCACATAGACGCCCTCGGGCCGCAGTCCTTTCTTTGCCAGATAATAAGGGCGGTTTGTGCCCCGCTGGATGTTGACGGCCACAACCGCTTTCCCCTCATAGTCCAGCGTTTCATAGTGAATAAACATGGTGACATCCGGTTTAACGGTATCCCGTACCATATTGGAGATCTGCAAGGCACATTCATCCGCATTCCCAACGCCCAGCACTGTACCATCGTCCGAAACACCCACATAGACGGTGCCACCGTCACAGTTTGCAAAGGCAATGATTTCCTTTTTGATGTCATCCATCACAATGGACTTTAACTCAACCGTTTCTGTTTCCTGGAATCTCATTCTACTCACCTCTTAACTCTATTCTGCCCATATTCTAACCATTCTAATCGTCATTGTCAACCGTTCTGGTTAGAATAATGAGGCGTAGGAGTAGCGGCACCATCAAAGACGCCAAGTGTCTTGAATCCTATATAATATTCGGGACACTCGATGCAAATCGTGGAAGTGAACGGATGCCAATGTAACGAATACTGTATGTTTTTCGTTACATTCCAGGGCGCATACCGTTTCTTCAGAGTTGTGTAAGAATCTCTCCGATATCCCCATCGATGCATATGCTGCGCGCGGCGATGTCATCGGGCGCGTAAGCGTCGCCGAGGTTTATGCAGGCGTAGATCGCCTTCGGGTTCCTCACCGTCATCTGCCAGAAGGGGTACTTGATGATGACGGGGGTATTGTACCCAACGCCCAACTCCAAAAAGAGCGTTTTTTGCCCCGCGCGGACACGGAGAAAATTCTCATACTGCTCCGCGGCCCGATGCCAGCCCTCGTCCTCCACAAATCTATCATCGCTGCGGAGGTTCATGGTCAGAGGTTTCCCACAGTGGGGGCAGACAGGAAGCAACTCTGTCGGGATTTTCATGTTCTCCTGCCGCTCCATCATCAGCCGAATGACAGCCTCGTTATCAAAGGTCTCCTGACAGCACGGCTCGCTGCACTGGAACAGGCCGTAATCGCCCTGCGTATAGAACAGCCGCTTCTTGTCAAAGCCCGCCTTCTGAAAGCAGTGGTCAACATTGGTCGTGATTACGAAATAGTCCTTGTCAGCCACCAGCTTCAGAAGGTCATCGTAGACCGGTTTGGGGGCATTCTGATAGCGGTTGATGTAGATATACCGGCTCCAATAGGCCCAGAACTCTTCCTGCGTGGGGAACGGATAGAAGCCGCCGCTGTACATATCCCGAATGCCGTACTTCTGAGCAAAGTCGGAGAAATGCTGCTCAAACCGTTCTCCGGCGTAGGTAAAGCCCGCCGCCGCAGACAGACCGGAACCGGCACCGATGACCACGGCATCACAGTCCTGTAATGCTGCTTTCAGCCGTTCAAGCTGCTCCGAGCAGCTTTTCGTAGATGGCTTTGTCCAAATCCTTGAAAACATTGAAAATCACCTTCTTGACACTGGTTTTTCTATTCATAAACTGTTTCACGGTTTCCACGGCGATTTGCGCCGCCTGCTCGTTGGGGAAGTGAAATTCTCCCGTGGAAATGCAGCAAAATGCCACGCTTTCTAAACTATTTTTTGCAGCCAGCTCCAAGCAGGAGCGGTAGCAGGAAGCAAGAAGTTCCTCGTCCTCTTTGGTCACACGCCCATCAATGATTGGGCCGACCGTATGCAGAACATATTTGCAGGGCAGATTGAACGCCGGGGTGATTTTCGCCTGTCCGGCAGGTTCCGGATGGCCCTGCTGTTCCATCAGTTCCTCACAGGCAAGCCGCAGTTCCACCCCCGCAAAGGTGTGAATGGCGTTATCAATGCAGCGGTGGTTGGGGTAATAGCAGCCGGTCATGCCGGAATTGGCGGCGTTGACAATGGCATCGCACTTGAGCGTGGTAATATCTCCCTGCCAGAGATACACCCCCGGTTGGATAGGTGTCAGGTTATCAATATCGGTAATGCCCTTTGCGGCGGTTTCCCCTTGCAGGTATTCGTCCTGCACTTGCAGAAACTCCGTGCCGATACGCGCCGGTCTGCGGACATTCATCAGACCCCGCAGCAAAATCTTCTGCCGTTCCGCGTCGGTCGGAATCATCTGCTTTTGACAGGAGGGGCGCTCGTTCAGCAGAGATTGTATGAGAAACAGTCTTTTTTCGCTCTGGTTCATGGTCAAACCCTCTTTTCAATCACCTGCTTGTGAAGTACGCACAATATTGTGGTATGGTTACCTCCGGGTAACGATCAGAACTTGCCGTTCTGATTCTGCCAGGTGGACTGGTCCGCGATGGTCTCCATCACATCCCAATTCTCGGCGATCTTGCCGTTCTCCACACGCCACAGGTCATAGTAGCTGGTGGGCGCGCCGCCGAAGGTGCCCTCGCTGACGGCAAGGACGAAGTTGCCCTGGGCCAGAACCATGTGGACTTCATCGTACACCATGGAAATGCCCTGCTCCGCCAGCGCGCCCAGCGCGGCGTTCAGACCGGACACGCCGTCGGCAATGCCGGTGTTGTGCTGGATGTAGGCATCCCCATCAAAATAGTCCGGAGTCTTGTCAAGGTCGTTGCCCTGCATGACGTCGTAGAGGAAATTCCTGACCAATTCCCGGTTTTCCTCGGTCTTGTCCAGATCCGTGACCTCCATCGTGCCGTCCGTCTGGGTATGACCGGAGGGATTCGGCTCTGCCAGGGCCGCCAGATTGTCCCAATGCTCAGCAATTTTACCGTTTTCGTCAAAGCGTAAGATGTCAAAGGCGACCTGCTCACCGGCACCGGCGAAATTGTACACCGTCTGCAAGAACACCTTGTCGCCGTCCTCGAAGGCGCGGATGTTGTTCACGGTGGTTTTCACATCGGCGGACGCGAGATATTCCACGGAGCCGATGAAGGCGTCCGCACCGGTGCCGTACGCCAGATTGTGCTGGATGTAACCATCCGCCAACAGGCTGCGGGCGGTGTCCGTATCGCCGGTGGCAAAGGTGTTGATGAGCGCCAGCGCCTTTTCGGTCTGGCTCTGTTCCTGCCGGACAGGCGCCGTCTGCTGGGTGGGTTCCGCGGATGTTTCAGGTGCAGCCGTTTTCGCGCCGCAGCCGGTGAGTGCCGTGCCGATCATGGCAAGAGCCATCGTGAGAGAAAGAACTTTTTTCATTTTGAGTAACCTCCTTGGTGATTGGGCTTGCTTTCGTTTGCCTCTGGCATTATAATAATACCGTAGCTCCAATTCGTAAAGTAAGCACAATATTGTGCTGTAGTTACCAAATAGAAACTAATGGATAGTTACCGGAAAGAAACGATTGCGCCGTTACCGGGTTTTTCGGCATATCGGCGCTTCCAAAAAAATTTCGGAGGGATTGAAATGATCGAAGCAAAAGCAAAAAATGAGCTTCCTGCCTGTCCCGTGGAGACCACGCTGACCCTCATCGGGGACAAGTGGAAGGTGCTGATCCTGCGGGACCTGATGCCGGGAACAAAGCGGTTCGGAGAGCTGAAGAAGTCCGTAGGCAATGTGTCTCAGAAGGTCCTGACCGCCCAGCTCCGGGCAATGGAGGAAAACGGACTGGTAAACCGCAAGGTCTACGCCGAAGTCCCGCCAAGGGTGGAGTATTCGCTGACGGAACTGGGCAAGAGCCTGAAGCCCATTCTGGACTCCATGTGGGCATGGGGCGAAGCATATAAGGCCAAACAGTAAAAAGAACGAAGCAGTACCTTTGCTCGCAGCCGCAAAGCAGATTATTACAGCGCGAATGATGCCCGGCAGCGGTTTTGCTTCATGTACAAAAACACTCCTCCCGGCATTATCAGATCGGATAATTCAGGTTGCTCCGCGCCTTTTTATCACGTGAAAAACACATACTGTTTGCCACCGAGAGATGAATTCAGATTTTGTGGAGGGAACTATGAAGAATACGGACCAAATGATCGGCTGCTGCGGCCTGGACTGCGAAAAATGCGAGGCCAGAATCGCAACGCTCACAAACGACAACGCCCTGCGCCAGACAACCGCCGCCCTGTGGACGAAGCTCAACGGGGTAACGATCCTGCCTGACATGATTAACTGCACCGGCTGCCGCATGGAGGGCGCCAAAACGCCCTTTTGCGACAAGCTCTGCCCCGTGCATAACTGCGTCCGGGAAAAGAAATTGGATACCTGTGCAGACTGCCCACAGATGGACGGGTGTCCGACACTGGGCCAAATCGCCGGGAACAGTCCGTCTGTTTTGGACAACCTGAAGCAGTTGAAGCAGAACAACGCCCTTACGATGACCGTAAACGATGCCGAATACACCGTCATCAAGCTCCTTGGGAAAGGAAAAGGGGGCTACTCCTATCTGGTGACAGACGGAACGGCGCAGTACGTCTTAAAGCAGATCCATCATGAACCCTGTGCATACTACACCTTTGGCGACAAACTGCAATCCGAACTGCGTGACTATGAAACGCTGCGGAATCTGGGCATCCCCATGCCCCGGCTTCTGGCGGTGGATGCCCCACAGGAGCGGATTTTGAAGGAATTCATTGCCGGGCCAACGGTGGCGGAGCGGCTCAAAGAGGGACAGCCGGACCCCGACTGGCTCAAACAGGTGCAGGCCATGTGCGGCCTTCTGTACCCGGCCGGACTGAACATCGACTACTATCCCACCAACTTCGTTCCGCGTGACGGAACGCTCTACTACATCGACTACGAGTGCAATGCCTATATGGAGGCGTGGGACTTTGAACACTGGGGCATTCAGCAGTGGAAGAAAAACGATTAGTCTGTTATTTCGATGCCAGGAAGAACGAGGCTCGTTCCGGAATTTCTGACGACTTGCATTTTCTTCTGTGCGCTTTACCGGTTTTTGGACTTTTGCGGATATATAAGCTGCTTTGCGGCTGCAAATCTTTTCCTGTCCATCCTGACCTACCTGTGGCTGCGGAAAAAAGGTGTTGCCCGCTTTTCGGCTCTTTGATAGAGAAATAGCAATTTATGAGAAAAACCATGAAACACCATAAAAAACGACGCCCACAATACCCGTATCCTGTTGATAAACCGGTTCGTAAGCGGTATAATCTGGTTGGACAGCCCTTTGGCGGCGATCCGGCGTCCAGACAGAAAAGATTTTATAAAAACAAGGAGTATTTTTTGAAACTTATCACTTTATTACCGGAGCGTGTGGCCTGACCGGGAGGTCTGGCAAATTCATTCACACGCCATTCCTCCCGGAGAACCGACCACACATCTTCTGGAGGATTTTCAATGAACCGCGAAAACAAACGCAAAACCTTTGAAAAAGGGTACTATAAGACCCACGCCTGTTCCGATACCTTTATCTGCAAGGTCTGCGGCAGACCTTGTGTGCCGGAAAACGCGGGCAGCGACCACCGCAACCACTGCCCCAACTGCCTTTCAAGCCTTCATGTGGACATCGAACCCGGCGACCGGGCCAGTGACTGCGGCGGCATCATGGAGCCCATCGCCGTCTGGGTACGCAAGGGCGGTGAATGGGCCATCATTCACCGCTGCAAGCGCTGCGGCGCCCTCAGCTCCAACCGGGTGGCCGCCGACGACAACCCCATGAAGCTTATGAGCATCGCAATGAAACCTCTTTCCGAGCCGCCGTTCCCGCTGGAGCGCATCGAGGAAATGACCGCACTTATGGGCGGCGACGGGCGGATCAAGTAAGCCGAAAAAGAAAAGCATCTGCTGTGATGGCAGATGCTTTTCTACGCAATTTTTGCGCATTTTGTTTTTGAAAACACGCAACCAATCCACGATTGCTATCCCTGATACCTTATTCTTTCAACCAGCGTTTCCTTTTTCAGATTACTGCTTAAAACACAGGAAAGGACAATTTGTAGAATACCAACCAGAAGAATCATAACAAGAATCGGAATAAGAGGAACGTGATAAACGTTCATTCCAAAAATCCCATTATGCTTCGCATAGGAAAACAGTGCATAGCCAAGGGGCAGACCGGCAGCAAGTGCGACGCAGATGGTGCCAACCGTAAAAATCAAGCCCTGTATTTGTAAGCACAGATTCAACTGCTTATTGGTCATGCCTACCGCTTGCAGCACACCGTATTCCTGCTTCTTCGTGATGATATTGATAATCATGGTGTTTGCCAGATTCATAAACCCGATGAGTCCTACAACCGCCATAAACAGACAACAGCCAAGCTTCATCATACGGCTTGCGTATTCTGCGGTTTGCAATTCTGCGTGATAGGTGTTCAGCTTGATATGAGAAGTATTAGAAATCAAAGTATTCAGACTCTGTTCCACAGATGCAACATCTTTTTTATCACAGTCCACCCACAGATAGCCATAGGCTGTTCCCCTCGGATTCATGGAACGGTATACACCTTCCGGAATGACAAGATAAGTGTCCGCGCTTACAAAGGATCCTGCGATCTTTCCCTGATAGGTATAGGTTCCGCTTCCGTTATCAAAGTTGAATGTAATCGGTGCACCCGCGGAATACCCGTCAGCTTCCATCCACTTGGACCAGCCAAAGAAAACATCCCCGTTTTGGACAGCCTGTGCATAGTCCATGGAACCGATATCGCCATCCCCGCGCATCATTTCAAAATCCTCTTGATTTACGATTGCAACCGGAAATTTTGTTCCGTTCAAATCTGCAGAGACGATTTCTCTCGTCAGTACATCCGTTACACCGGGGATGGATTTGATTTCTTTCATCAAAGAATCATTCAGTGGGTTGTTCTGTAGGATTGTGTCCAGATTATTCTCCGAATAGGCTTCATCATAATTCTGGGAATAATCCAGCTGCAGCTCAAATTGTCCATACAGGAGAAACTGAAGGATCTGCGAGTGGAACGGCATCTGACTTTGGAGCAGCTTGCGGAGGAAACCGGCATTTCGAAATCCGCCTTGGGCAAGTATGAATCCGACGATTTCAAGGACATCAGCCCCTTCAGCATCGTCACGCTGGCAAAATACTATGGCGTGTCCACGGACTATCTGCTGGGACTGACGGAAATAAAAAATCACCCAAACACAGACCTGCACGATCTGCATTTGAGTGATGAAATGATTGATCTTCTGAAAAGCGGAAAGCTCAACAACCGGCTGCTGTCTGAGCTGGCTCTGCACAAGGACTTCCAGCGGTTCTTGGTGGACATTGAGATATTTGTGGATCGCATTGCCGATATGCGGATCAACGACATGAACGCCATTCTGGAAGTCAACCGAAAGCAAATCATGGAAAAGCACAATCCAGGGGAGAACGATTTATATGTTCGCACCCTGGAGCTGGCGCAGGTCAGCGAGGAAAACTACTTTGCTCAGGTGGTTCACAGGGACATTGACGGTATCATGCGGGACATTCGGGAAGCCCATAGAAAGGATACCACCACTGCCGATACCTCTTCTCCTGTTGCCGAAATTCAAAAGCAGATGGAAACCGCTTTGCACTACGAGGGAACTGAGGAAGAAAAGAAAGCCCGGCTGTTCCTGGCAACTCTTGGCATTGACTATGACAAGCTGACCCCGGAGGAATTTGTCACACAGATCAATATTCTGAAAAAATCCGAACACCTGAAAAGTCCCAATAACCTGAGAGGGAAAACTGTGCCGTATCAGGTGCATGGAAAAGGGAATCGAAAGAAGCGGAAGTAATCCACTTTCCCCAATATCGTTATGTCAGAAAACGAAAAAACCACTCCAATCCCGGGATGATTCCAAAAGCAATCCGGGATAAGGGCGGCGTGTTTCACGACACCCATTGCTTTGGAAACGCCATCAGGATCCTGGTATTTATCACCTGCTCCCTATTGCGGGTGCGGGCAATCTGCGCTACAATAGCAAAAATGGATTTTTCAGGGAGATGCCCATGAACTGTTTGACACTGACAGCGGCGGGGCTGGAACAGCTGCCGCTGATTCGGAACCTCTATTGGAAGCTGCTTGACAGCTCTGAAGAATATGCCGGGATTCTTCAATGGAAAAAGGAAATCTATCCCGCGGATGAGGATTGGATTCGCTACATTCAAAAGGGGGAAATGTTTCTTCTGTGGGATGCCGCCGCGCTGATTGGCGCGGTAGCACTGACGGAAACCCAACCGGATGCCTACCGGGAGGGAAGCTGGTCTGTACCTTCATCGGAAGGGGAGGTTCTGGTGATTCACCTTCTTGCCATCCATCCGGATCATCAGGGGCGGGGCTATGCCAGGGCGGCGCTGGACGCGATTGGGGCATTTGCCCGGGCAAGGGGGAAGCGGACGCTTCGTCTGGATGCCATCGCCACCAACAAACCCGCCCAGAAGCTGTATGAAGCCTATGGCTTTCATCACTGCGGCACAAGGCGGCTGTATTACGAAAGCACCGGCTTGACAGACTTCCTCTTTTACGACTATCCGCTAAAATAGGGACCCGGCGCAGCATCGCCGGGTCCTTTTTATGGTTCCTGTGACTCCCTGCGGTACTGGCTGGGGGTCTGAGAAAACACCGCCTTGAACTTCCGGCAGAAATAACCCACATTCTCGAAGCCGGTCTGCTCCGCGATGGCACTGACGCTACCGCGGGTAGTGGTCAGCAGCTTCGCCGCCTGCTTCAGACGATAGCTGATCAGATAGTCGATGGGCGATGTGTGCAGATACTGCCGGAACAGCTTCATGGCACTGCTTTTGCTGATGGATACCTCCCCGGCAAGTTCCTCCAGAGTCACCTTGCCTGCATAGTGGGTGTGGACATACTGCATCATCCTTTGAAGCTGGGCCTGGGCGCGGAGACCACGGTCTTCCGGGTTGCCTTCTGTGCGTACCCGACTGCCGATTGCTTCCCACAGCGCCATCAGAAGCCGGACCGTGCGAAACTCGCTGGGGCTGCTCTGCTCCTGATGGGCAATCACCTCTCGCAGACAATCCAGCACCGCCCCGTCTTCGAAGGTTTCCGGGGAGAAAACCTGAATATCCACCCCGGAAGCAGTGGATCACCTGGGTGTTGAGAAAGGCGGCGGTTCCGGCGCTCAGCCGGTAGCTGCCGCTGCCAGCCAGTACGGTGGCGGTTCCCTCCAGAACATAGATGACCTCCACCTCCGGGTGCCAGTGCCAATCCACGCAGTGAAAATCAAATTCCCAGATGTCCTCCACATAGTAGCCCAGGGGAAACTCCGGGTTTCCGTGGTGGGCAACCTCCTTCATGGTCTCGTCCGTAAGAATCTTCGGATATGAGGTCAGATGTGCCATGGCTTCCTCCAAAATGTGAGATTGTGTAAGATTAATCCCAGATTCTGCATTGTGTAACGCGTGTAGAAATCATATAATTCCATTACATTCTAGTTCACATCGGGAGGAAAGTCAATATGAAACGCTCCTACAAACGCACTCTGACCGCCTGCTATCTGGGGTTTGTCACCCAGGCCATTTCCGCCAACTTCGCGCCGCTACTGTACCTGACCTTTCACCGCAGCTATGGGATTCCCCTGGGGCGCATCGCCATGATCTCCACGGTGTTTTTCCTGACCCAGCTTGTGGTGGATATTCTGTGCGCCCGATATGTGGATCGGATTGGCTACCGCAAATGTATTCTGGCTTCCTGTCTTTGTTCGGCAGGGGGACTGATGGGACTTGCGGTCTTGCCGGAGCTTCTGGGCAGTCCCTTCTGGGGGATTTTGCTGAGCGCGGTGGTGTATGCTGTTGGCAGCGGACTGATTGAGGTCCTGTGCAGTCCCATCGTGGAAGCCTGTCCCTTCCAGCGAAAGGAAGCGGTGATGAGCCTGCTGCATTCCTTCTACTGCTGGGGAAGCGTGGGGGTGGTGATTGCGTCCACCGCGTTCTTCCGTGTCTTCGGCATTGAGAATTGGAAGCTGCTTGCCTGCCTCTGGGCGCTGGTACCCCTTTTCAACATCTATAATTTTGCCACCTGCCCCATCGAACCGCCGGTAAAAGAGGGACATAGTATGTCCATCGGGAGCCTGCTTCGAGTCCCAGTGTTCTGGACGGCGATTGTGCTGATGGTCTGCGCCGGAGCCAGTGAGCTTGCCATGGCGCAGTGGGCATCGGCATATACCGAATCTGCCATCGGTTTTTCCAAGGCGGCAGGCGACCTTGCCGGACCCTGTCTCTTTGCCGCCGCCATGGGCATCAGCCGGATGCTCTACGGAAAATTCGGTCACCGGATGAATCTGATGCAGTTTATGTACTGCTCCGGGGCGCTGTGCCTGATCTGCCATCTGCTGGCAGCTCTGTCCCGGCTTCCCTTCGTGGGCTTGACCGGCTGCATTCTGTGCGGTTTTTCCGTGGGGATTCTATGGCCGGGAACCATCAGCATCTCTTCTGCCAGACTGCCCCGGGGCGGAACCGCCATGTTCGCTCTGCTTGCCATGGCTGGGGATTTGGGCGGGGCGCTGGGTCCCTGGCTGGTGGGAACCGTGTCGGAGCTGACAGACAATAGCCTGCAAAAAGGGCTGCTGGCAGGTAGCGTGTTTCCCCTGTGCCTGATTCTCTCCCTTGGGGTCATGGTGATTCTGGCAGAGCAGCAAAGCAGGGTATCCCAAGCGTCCTGACAGCGAAAGAGGATCATGATAACAACCGCTACCGATGTGTATTGACAATCAATTCACGCTTCATACTCCCGGGGCGCAGGCAGCTTCGTCTTTTCGCTGCTTGCGCCCCCCTTTTTTAATATTCCCCAAATGCGATCACAGATCGTTGGGAGAGATAAATGGGAAGCTGTGCCGTATCAGGTGCATGGGAAAGGGAACCGAAAGAAGCGGAAGCAATCCACTCTCCCCAATATCGTTATGTCAAAAGACGAAAAAAACACTCCAATCCCGGGATGATTCCAAAAGCAATCCGGGATAAGGGCGGCGTGTTTTACGACATCCTTGCTTTCCGAAATTGAACTCACCAACCTGATCAAAATCAATGCTCCCTTATGGGACTTCGGCCAATGTGCACTCAAATCCGGAGCAATGTGGGAATAAAAAATCGCCGCCGCGGCCTACCTTTACCAGGCAGACAGCGACAGCAAATTCGGCGAGATTCAGTTTGACTGTGGGAGCAAAAGCAGCAGAGTTCATCCGGCTTGCGGATTGGGACAAACTGATATCACAGCCCTTTGAATGAATCGCAGGAGCACGGAGAAACGGGAGATAAGCAACGCTCACAAACGGGCTTGCTCTGCAGCTCAGACAAAACGAACGCAATATCTGCATTCAGACAGATAGAACGTTCAGCAATTTCCAGCGGCGCATATGCCTGGCCATGATTGATGCAGACATAAATCGCATCCGGGTTTTCCATGGTGTATCTCCAGAAAGGATATTTGATGATGCCCGGCGTGTTGTTGCCAACCCCCAGTTCCAGAAACAGCACCTTGCCCTGTTTGTGATGCCGCAGGAAATTGGCATACCTTTCAGAGGCAGCATACCATCCCCGATCCTGCACGAAGGTATCGTCGCACCGAAGGTTCATGGTCATGGGTGCGCCACAAACCGGGCAGCGAGGAATCAGCTCGGAGGGGATTTTCGTATTCTGCTGCTGGGCAAGCATCTGCCGGACTTCCGCCTCATTGTCATAGGTCTTATTGTGGCAGGCTTTGGAACACTGCCACAAGCCATAGTCGCCCTGGGTGTAAAACAGACGGCTTTTGTCAAAGCCTGCCCGCTGGAACTGGTGATCCACATTGGTGGTCAGCACAAAATAGTCCTTGTCCTTTACCAGCGCCAGCAACTCCTGATAGACCGGAAGCGGGGCGTCCACATAGCGGTTGTAGAAAATATGGCGGCTCCACCAGGCCCAGTATTCCTCCAGGGTTGCAAAGGGATAAAAGCCGCCGGAATATATATCTGTGATCCCATATTTCTGGTGGAAGTCTGAAAAGTACCGTTCAAACCGTTCCCCGCTGTAGGTCAGTCCAGCGGAGGTGGATAACCCTGCACCAGCACCGATTACGATAGCATCCGCAGTTTCCAAAGAGGCTTGCAGCCGCTCAATCTGCTCTGAGCAGCTCCCTGTAGATTCTTTCGTCCTGTTCTTTGAAAACATTGAATACCACCTCGATCTTACTTCCGGTTTCGGTCTTGTATTTGCGTACCGTGTCCACGGCAATCTCTGCCGCTTTGTCATTGGGAAACATAAATACGCCTGTGGAAATGCAGCAGAATGCAATGCTTCCCACCCCGTTTTCATCCGCCAGTTTCAGACAGGAACGGTAGCAGGATTCCAACAGAGCGCAATGCTCCTGTGCCAGTTTTCCCTGCACAATGGGCCCTACGGTGTGGATCACATACTCACAGGGAAGGTTGTAGGCGGGAGTGATTTTCGCCTGCCCGGTAGGTTCGGCATAGCCTTGCTCCGCCATAATCTCCGCGCACTTCAAACGGAGCTGCACCCCTGCATAGGTGTGGATGCAGTTGTCGATGCAGTTATGGCAGGGCTGGTAGCAGCCAGTCATGCCGCTGTTGGCAGCGTTGACAATGGCACCGCATTCCAGCGTGGTAATGTCCCCACGCCAGAGATAGATTCCCTCCCGCACCGGGGGCAGTTCAGACAGCCGGGTAATCTTCTTTGCAGCCAGTTCCTCTTGCAAGTAGGCATCCTGCACTTCCAGAAATTCCTTACCTATGGCTGCCGGATGACGAACATTCATTAACCCACGCAGCAGAACCTTCTGACGGTCAGCATCTGCCGGAATCTCCTGGCGGCGGCAGGAAGGACGCTCCCACAGTAATTCTTCGATTAGATATCTTCTCCGCTGATCCTGGTTCATGACGTTACCCCCGCTTTACAATGACTCTGCACCATCTTTTTTTCTTGAAATATAGTACCATACAATACCGTAATGCCCCGCATTTTTATTCTTGCGGGGCATTGCATCAATATACCACAGCGTCCTCTGCCGTGAAGCCGCCAAGGGAATTTGCTTTTACCTGAACACAAACATAAACGATTCCCGCGTCGTTTGCGGCAAAGAACTGTCGTTTTGCTGCGGGAGCAATTCTCAGCCAATCGCCTGCGGCAAGGGTGATTTCTTCACCGTCGATGATTGCTTTGCCATGACCTGACAGGATTCCGTAGATTTCTTCATTCTCCTTGTGGGAGTGAACGAAGGGAACACCAGCGCCGGCGGGAAGCGCATTGATGCTGACCTCTGCACCGGTCAAGCCCAGCGCGTCATGAAGCTCCACTCTTCCTTCGTTTCCAATGCTTGTCTTTGTGTAGTTTTTCATGGTGATTACCTCCAAAGTGTATTTTAATTGGGAAAGGTTGCTTTTTCCTTTCGTTGGTATTACAATATCACCGTAGCGCAATTCTGTAAAGTAAGCACAATATTGTGGTGTAGTTACCAAAAGGAAACTATTGGAGGCAATCTGTATGAGCGAAGAAAAGAAAGAACTTCCGGCCTGCCCTGTAGAAACCACCCTCATGCTGATCGGTGATAAATGGAAGGTACTGATCCTGCGGGATTTGATGCCCGGAACCAAGCGCTTTGGGGAATTGAAAAAATCCATCGGCCATGTTTCCCAGAAGGTGCTGACCGCCCAGCTCCGGGACATGGAGGAAAGCGGACTGCTGACACGCAAGGTTTATGCCGAGGTTCCGCCCCGTGTAGAATATACGCTGACTGAGCTTGGCTATAGTTTGAAGCCTGTTCTGGATTCCTTATGGAGTTGGGGTGAGGAATATAAGGCCAAACAATAAAAGCCGCCAGTGTTGACACCATACTGTGTCTTCACTGGCGATTTTCGTTTGTCCAAAGATTTGGGCTGCATAACTGTTTTCGGAATTGCCTTTTTATAGGAATATGCTGCACCGACATCTTTTTAATCTTCTATTCCATGGAGCGCAGGGCCTTTCAGGTAGTTCTCCATCTCCCCGGACAGCACCAGACTGGCGTATTCCATCGGTACATTGTAAAGCAGCCAGTCAAGGTCTGCCATCTGTCCGTTGGTAACATCGAAGTGGTTTTCCACTTCCTCGCAGTCAATCGTGAGGACAGAGCCATCGTTATAGGTTAGCTCTACAGCGTTGGTATCCATGTTATAGAATGCGTGAATCAGTTTTGTCATAATATGCCCCTCCAAAAGCATTTGCTTCTCTGAGACATTGGGGATTCTGGGACGGCAACGTGAATTAAATCATCCCAAAATACTGCAATGCCTCTCGGATTGCATTCTCTTTTTCCGGGGGACAGTTCGGGGCTTGTCTGGCATCCTCAGACTTCGGCAGATTATAGTTCTTCCCAACTTCCAGTCCGCACTTTTTCTTAACCTGAGAGATGTACAGGCTGGAAACCTTCAAACCGGTATGCTCCAACACATACGCTTTGATCTGGGGATAGGTTGCGCCATCCTGAAACTCCGACATATCCATATCTTCCAAAGAGAACTCAACCCGAATGTTCTTCGAGTCGATCTCGCCCTTGGAAAGCAAGACAACCGTCTCAATATGTGCATCGTTGTCCAAACTCAGACTCATATCCTCTGCAATGATCGGGAGCTTGAATTTGATGGACTTGAGCCATTGGCCGTTGGGCTGGCGCTCCTCGTAAATCTGGATTTCAGAAATGAGGGACTCCATGAGCTGCCGCTTTTCCTCGTCGTCCATAGCGGAATAGAGCTTATCGAAGTAAATCAGCACCTTGTAGATATTGTCACCCGTGAGCTTTTCCGCTTCGATTGCCATTTTCTTGGCCCTGGCAGCAATGAGCTGATTTTCCGTATCTTCGATTTTATCATACATCTTGTAGAGCCGGTCATCAAGGTCTGCCTTGCGCTTCATGTAGTGCTTATCATCGGGATCGAGAGAGTCAATCTCGTCAATCAATCGCGCTTTTACAGAATAGCTCTGGCGAAGCTGCTTTTCATGGGCCGCGATCTCCTGCTCGATGGCAGTGGTATCCACCTTCATGCTGATTTTTTCCTGCATCATGGCGGCAAACTTTGGATTGCTCACCAGCTTGACGATAACCTCCGCCACGGCGTTGTCCAGCAGTTCTTCGTTGATCTGCTTCCTGAAGTCGCATTTATGCCCGTGCGTCATCGTGCGGTGCTTGCAGCCGTAGTAATAGAAATCCTTGTATTTTGAGCCGTCCGCCTTGTGCTTGATGCTTTTGTTGCCGTACATTCCCACACCGCAGATCGGGCATTTTACGATACCGGACAGCAGATGAATCTTGGTGTCCTTGCCACGGTTGACGTGTTCGTACTTCTCCGCCTGCGCCAGCAGCTTGACCTGCGCCTCATGCCATAGTTCTTCGGAGACAATTCCTTCGTGCAGACCGTCCACCAGCAAATAATCATCCTGCTCCACCAGACGGTAATCGTTTCGGGTGCCATGTACCTTCTCTGTCCTGCGTCTGCCATAGGCGATTTTCCCGCAGTACACAGGATTTTTCAGTATTCTTCTAATCAAGGCAGCGTCAAACAGCGGATTTTTGCCGTTTTGCCGCTGGATTTTATGAATTCCATGGGTCGCAAGGTATTTTGCAAGGCCGTTTGCGCCGGTATCCGTATGCACATACTGGTCAAAAATCACGCGGATCGCCGCCGCTTCTTCCTCGTTGATGATCAGCTGTCCTTTTTCCAGCTGATAGCCGTAGGGCGCAAAGCCGCCGTTCCATTTCCCCTCGCGGGCTTTCTGGATTCTGCCCTCCATGGTCTGCACACGGATATTTTCACGCTCAACTTCAGCCACAGCCGAAAGAACGGAAATCATCAGCTTTCCTGCGTCCTTGGAGGAATCAATCCCGTCCTCCACACAGATTAGGTTAACGCCAAAGTCCTGCATGACCTGTAAAGTGGAAAGAACGTCTGCCGCATTTCTGCCGAAGCGCGAAAGCTTGAACACCAGCACATAGGATACGCCGTCCTTGCCGGACTTGATGTCCTCCATCATCTGATTGAACTGGATTCTGCCCTCTATGGACTTGCCGGATTTTCCGGCGTCCTCATATTCGCCCACAATCTCATAGTCATTGAACTCGGCATAGGCTTTCATTCTGGATTTCTGGGCATCCAAAGAATATCCGTCAATCTGCATAGCGGTGGATACTCGCGTGTAGATATAAACTTTTATCCTTTCTTTTTTCATTGTCATATCCTCGGTCAACCTTGCTTTTTAACCGTTTTCTGCTCCAACAACTTGATGGAATCCAGATAATCGCGCTCAACTTCGCTGAGGGTACGGGCCTTGTATTTTCTGTACTCGCCGGTTGCCTTGTCAATAGCCTGCTTATGGCTGACACTTCCGTTGCCAATCAGCAGCTGCTCTCCACTCATAGTCAAAATCCGATCAAGATGCTCCGACCAGTCCTGCATGGTCATTGCCTGCTCTCGCTCTGCCTGTCGTTCCGCAAAATCCAGATAGCCGGACACAAGCTGTCCCATAGCACGAAGCTCTTTCTCGTTCAGATAGTTCTTGGCAACTACCGCCTCTTTCAGCGTGGGCTGGCTGCCTGCAAAGGTAGTCAAGCCCATAAACTCTTTCTCCGCATCGGCACGCGTATAAATGACCTCCGCCGCTGTTTGTCCATGAATGGCATAATGAATCTTGTTTTGGACTTTTTTGAAAAACTGAATGGAAATTTCCGCCTTGGGATCATAGTCAATACTGGTCGCGTAGATTTCAAGCACCTGACGGTAAAACACCTTCTCGGAAGCGCGGATGTCGCGGATACGCTCCAGCAGCTCCTTGAAGTATCCACCGCCACCCAGATTTTTCAGGCGCTCATCATCCAGAGCAAAGCCCTTTCGCATATACTCCTTCAAAATCCCCGTTGCCCAAATACGAAACTGCACGCCGCGCTGAGACTTCACACGGTAGCCGACAGAAATGATGACATCGAGATTATAGTAATCCACCTGATAAGTCTTACCGTCAGCGGCAGTTGTTGCAAAATTTGCAACAACTGCTTCTCGCTTCAATTCGCCCTCAGCGAAAATGTTCTTGATATGTCTGGAAATGGTAGATTTGTCACGCTGAAACAGCTCCGCCATCTGGTCAATGGACAGCCAAACCGTATCGCCATCAAAGGTCGTTTCGATCTTTGTCAAGCCATCCTCTGTGGTATAAATCATCATTTCAGAATTGTTCTGCTCATTCTCCCAGCGTTCCATGGTTACTTCACCTCGTTTTCTGCCATTGCAGGAGCTTTTGCTCCTGCAATGGCGGTTTGGACACTTATTTCATGATAATTATATCATGCCGCTTTCACTGATTCAATATTATTTTCGTGAATCATATCATCTGCCTCGACTTTTTCGGGCATGGATTCCTCTATGCCGAGATCGGGCAGCGCATCAAGATTCAGAACCACGGCATACTTTTCAATCAAATTTGCCAGCAAAGCGGCGAAGCCGCTCCATTCATCTACCATAGGCAGTCTCCCTCTCTTTCTCCGTTCTGTGCGTATATGCCGCCAGCACTTCCTTCGGAATACGATCCAACATGGCGACAGCATCCTCATAGTCCCGGTGCAGTTTGGCATCGGCCAGCTTTTTCAAGGTGCTTTCCTGCGTGGCTTTGTCCAGCGACTGCTCCAACTGCTCCGTTTTCTTTTTCAGCTTTTTGTTCTCGGCGGTCGTGGCGGTAAACGCTGCATTGTACTTTTTCAATGTCGTGTGCATCTGCTCCACAGCCGGAATATACTTGTCCAAAAATGCGCCGATTTCTGCCGCTTTTCCCTTGGCATTGAACGCATTGATGCCTGCAAGCAATTCTTCTAACTTGGCTTTCTGCTTGGTCAGGCGTGTCATCTCTTTGAACACCCTCGGCGGGATATGGTCGCGCCCGGTTTCGCTGGCGCTCTCGCCCCGCTCCAGATCGGGATATTTCTTCACCATATGCGCCCAAAACCTGTCCTGCCACTGCGTCAGCTTTTTCTTGTTGCCGACAATCTCTTTGGCACTGAGCCGTCCGTCCTCCGTCAGCGGGACAAAAGAAAGGTGCATATGGGGCGTTTTCTCGTCCATATGCACCACGGCGGATATGATTGTTTCTGGCTTCTGGTTTTGCTTGATGAAGTTCAACGCTTCCTGAAAATAGGCTTTGATATCGTCTTTCTTCTTTCCTTTGAAGAACTCTGGCGTTGCGGTTACAAGTGCTTCCACCACACGCACGCTGTCCGAGCGGGTGCGGCAACCGACCTCCTTGATCTGTCGCTCTGCCTCTGCCCGGTATTTTTGTTCCGGCGTAATCAGGTGAAAATTCAAGTGGCTGCGGCTCTTATCGATGTCTGGATTGCTGGCATAATTTTCTTTGGTGCGCTCATTGTGCGTCTCAATATTGGAAATCTCCGGGCCTTTGTACTTGTCAAAGCGAAGGATGGCAAACTGCGGCTTACTCATTTATCTCTCCCTCCGTTTCTGCCATACGAGGTCATAACCCAGCACATCAGCCAGTTCCGTGACTTCTTTGTAGCGGATGCTCTCCCTTTGCAGTTTGGCAGACAGGTTGGAAACACTGTCTGACCAGCCATATTCGTCATGCAAGAGGTCAACAACCTCCTGCATGGTAAAACCGGTGCGGACAATCTGCGCCTTGATTTCGTTGCGTACATTCATATTCAAATTCCCTCCAAAATTCAGATCATAAAACAGCGAAGCAGGTACGTCCTCCGACGCATCCGCTTCGCTGTCTGGTAAAATACTCTGCTGTGATAAAATCCGCTCAGAATCGCCGGTATGATGTCCTGTCCACAGATGACACCTACCGTTTTTTCTGTTCCGCGTGACTTGACCTCAAACCGTGTGATTCCACACGTTTCAGCGCACTGGCTTTCCTGTTCCGAGAAGCGCGATTCCGTGAAACTATTTCTGCCGTCGGTCAAAAACTTTGCGAATTTCACTTACCTTGATTTTCCCCCCAAAAAATATAGGCTCTGCCGATCAGCATTTTCCCTATATAGCGGCGTTTGGGGCAAAGCGCTGCGTACATACGTACACGGCGCGGCGGGCAAAATCAATCCCGCCATCCTTCCGGTACGTACGTACGCTCTGAAACATCGGAAAACCCGTTTATATTGGGTCTGGTAACCGCTTCAATTCCGAAGAAGCCCCATACCCGCCGACCGGCGGCATTCGTGATCTTGTTGCAATATTCCAGATTGTACTTGCTTTGGTTCGCAATCACACTGTCGCTGAAGCTGCGACGTTTCAGCGGCGTCAGGTTGTTTTCCTCACACCACATCCGGTAAATTTCGTACAAGTCTTTAGAGCTGATGGTACAGTCTGCTTTCAGCCGGATGTAGCCCTCCGATTCCAGAAAATCAAAGACGTTGTTGTTATCCCTCTTGACTGCCTCCCGGTTATCTCGCGTGCGCTGGCTTTCCGTGAACTTGAAGTTGTTGGCGACAAGCCGCTGCAAGCCCTCAAACGCCCACAGGAAGATGCCCTCGGCCTCTGCTTTCATCTTTTCAGCAAGGTCAGGATCGTCCACCCGTCCGGCAGGCTTTTCCTTGGTGGTCAGCACAAGCTGTCTGCGGTAAAAGCCGTCGCTCCGGTCATAGAGCGCTTGCAGATCGCCGTTGGAGAATGCCAGCAGGCGGGCAAACATCCAGCCCTGATAGCTCTGCTTGCCCTTTCGTTCAAGATCCATTTTGCCTTGGGCGGTCACGATGGATTTCACATAATTGGTCTGCCGCAGCGCCTCCATCCGCATATCATCATCCACGCACAGCAGAATGTGTTCCAGATCGGCACGGGCAAACCGATTTTCGGAAATCTTCCCGATACTGCCGTCTTTCATGTTGCTGCCGAGCAGTGCGCCCAGCACTGCGCCGATCTGCGACTTTCCCTCGCCGCCGTTTCCTTTCATCACCATCATCCGCTGTCCCTTATTGCTGGGAATCAGACAATAGCCGATAAACTCCTGCAAGGTAGGGATGTCCTCTGCATACAAAAGCCCGTCCAGAAAAGAAAACCATTGTTCAGGCGCTGGGGCATCCGGGCAGTATGCTACCGGCAGTCTGCTGCGTACAATGTCCGGTCTGCCCTCGGTAAAGCTGCCGTCCAGCTTCAACGTGCCGTTTGCCAGATGAATCCGATCCGATTCCGGCGCGAAATCCTCTACATGAGCCGCCAGCTTCATCACTTCCAGAATGTTGGTGATCTTGCGGGGGATGTTGTTCACGGCGCAGCATTTCAGCTCCTCGTAGATTTCACCGCGAAGCGGCAGATCGTCGGTCACTCTGCCATCCGGCGTAAAAAATGCACCGTTGGCAAAGATAATTTTCCGGCTGCTCAGAAACTCGTCGCAGAACAGCGCCTCATTGATATTTGTGCCGTCAAACCAGACAGGGGCATTCGTGTCAACCGATTTTCGTTTTGTCATGGGCATCTACCTCCTTTTCGAGCCGTTTCAGGCGTTCTTCCAGCCGGTCAATCATGCCGTCCTTTTGGAGCATATCCACGGTTTTCAAACGAACCTCCAAATCTGCAAAGGTTAAAATATCTACCAGATCCTCGATATAATCAAGCATCTGGCAGGCTTCCACAAAACAATCGTCAATGGTATCATCCGGTGATTTGGGTGCGTGCTGCACCTTCCAGTTTTCCAGAAGGTGCAGATAATCGCACAATACCCGCCGACAATGCAGTTCCTCTCTCTGGAACGCTTTTGCCAGCGGGTATTTCGGTTTTCTCAGCGCTGCCGCAGCAGGGGGCTTGTCCGGATCGATCCCGAAGTCATACGCCAGCTTCTGTGCTGCCGCATAGCTGCTCAGATTGAACAGTCTTGCCACAAAGTCGATCACGTCACCAGTTGCCCCGCAACCGAAGCAGTAAAAGTAATCCTCGTTCAGCTTCATGCTGGGCGTACGGTCATTGTGGAAGGGGCAGCAGGCCATGTCGCCGCGCCCGATTTTCAACCCGTAGTGTTCGGCAGCTTCTTTCACGGAAACCGCCATTTTGATTTGTGCAAATAAATTGATACTTGGTTCCTCCTTTGAAAAATATTTTGAGTGTTGCCGTTCTGCCCGATGCCGTTCCTGCCCGAGAATCTCACTCCGGCGTTTCGTTCTCCTTGGTACGCAGAATGCGGTACTTCGCCGGAAAACATATCCCATCGGACGGTCATGAAGTTTTCAATGTACTGCGTGGTTTACGTCTAAATTTTAGTAAGAAAACACCCACTTTCCCGTATATCCGAGAGGAAGGAAAAGTGGGGGAGAAGACGGATTTTTCCACGCTTTTAGACACAAAAAGAAAAATCATGATATAATACAAGAAACGCCGAAATGGAGGTGGGTATATGCAGGTTAAGCTGACAATCGGAGAGCGTTTGAAGGATTTGCGAGTAGAGCGCAAGCTGACCTTAGAGCAGCTTTCCGCTGAGGTTGGCATCTCAAAATCCGCGCTTGGCAAATATGAATCGGATAACGGCAAGGACATCAGCCCGTACAGCATTTCAATGCTGGCAGACTACTATGGCGTTTCTTCTGACTATCTGATGGGACGGACAGAAATAAAAAATCACCCAAACACAGCTCTGCATGAGCTGCATTTGAGTGATGATGCGATTGATGTATTGAGTGCGGGCAAGTTCAACCACCGGCTGCTGTCGGAGCTGATCTGCCACAGGGATTTTCAGCGTTTCATGCTGGATGCAGAAATTTACGTTGACCGGATCGCGGATATGCGAATCAAGGATATGAACACCGTGCTGGAAGCCACCCGCCAGATGGTTCTGATTGAGCATGGCGAGGAAGCCAATGATCTGTACCTCCATACTCTGAAAGCAGCGCAGATACAGGAAGAAGAATATTTCGGACATCTCGTTGCAGATGATCTGAGCAGTATCCTGCAGGACATCCGGGAGGGACACAGGGCGGATGCTCTGACCGCAGACGATGAGCTGTCTGCCGCCGCTGTGCAGAAGCAGTTGTTGGAGGCCGTACACTTTGAGGGCAGCTCCGAGGAAAAGAAAATTCGCGCATACCTTGCAACACTTGGCATTGATTACGACACGCTCACGAAAGAAGAGT
Source organism: Pseudoflavonifractor sp. MSJ-30 (assembly GCF_018918045.1). Classification (GTDB taxonomy): domain Bacteria; phylum Bacillota; class Clostridia; order Oscillospirales; family Oscillospiraceae; genus Faecousia. The sequence goes on along the minus strand of NZ_JAHLPU010000006.1, from coordinate 27,075 downwards.
TTGTTTCGCTGATTGGAATCCTCAAGAAGTCCAAGCATATGAAAAGCCCTATCAGCCAGCGCGGGAAAACGACCATGACCCACGGTAAGGGGAAACGGAAAAAACGCTGAAACGGGGAGCGGCGCTGCGGCGGGACGAGGGCTGTATATACCTCTGCTTCCTTCTCCGGCCAGTCGGATTTTGCTTCTCAAAAATCCTGCATTTGTGTCACCTTGGTGTCACAAAATCCGCCTGTCCTACTGACGCAGAAAAGTGTCCGCCAACCGCTATCTGCCGTACAGCAGATGGCGAAGCCAGCCCCTTTCCCGCGTCAGCCGGAAGCAAAGGTATAACACACTAGACTTTCCTACGGAAAATCGTGTGCCAACAGGGATGCTCGCGCCCCTATTGGAAACCTAGCGTCAAAGGGATGCTCCCTTTGAAATCCCTCATTTTCCTCGCAGGTGCATATACAACCTGAAAAATCAGTTTCTTTGCACAGCTTGAAAATAAAAAGCCGCTGTAACTATCCCCCGCCGGGATGAAAGTTACAGCGGCTTTTAACGAGTGCTGATAATGTGCGCAGATTAGCGCAGCATTATCTTCCCCAAGTACACACGGGCTTTAGATAAATGTACAGCGAATCATCGCCTGTTACAACCTCTGCCTGAAGCCTAATTTTTGAACCGACAGTCAAGTATTCCGGGCGTGTCGCATTATCCCACTTAAAATCAAACATACCCATATCTTCAAGGTAGAACAGGGCGGCACCAATATGATCCGCATCTTCACCAGGCACTAAGATATAATTATATCTCGTTTTATAGTTTCCGTTCTGTTCCAGATTCAAAACAATGCAGTCAAATTCTACCACTTTTCCTTTATACGCCGAAATAAAGGCTGCCTGCTTTTCAGGATCAACATACTCCGCGGTCAAAATAGCAGCAAAGTCGCTGTTATTGTCAGCAGTAATACTTTCAATAATCTCAGGCTCTTCAACATGGTAATACTTGATATAAACCTTTTTGTCGGGCTTAAATGAATCTCCAGCATTGAATGACCAACCATCAATCTCAACAAGCATCACTTCGCCATCCGCGTGAGAAGTGCTTTCCGTTGTAACTTCGCCAAGCTCGATATTGGTAAAGCCCATATCTCTGAACGCTTGCTCGACATCAACGTAATTCATTCCATCATATGCATCGGAGCTTTTTGCCATAGTAATGTTGGAAGGATCATCGTCTTCCGGCATATGGTATGTGATAACAATTTCAGCATCAGCAGGGAACACATCTCCGCGATTGAAGTCAGTTTTGTCAGCAATGCTCACGCTCTCGACTTCGCCGTCATCTGTCCAGCCCAAGACAATATCATACAGGACTTCGTATTTAATATTGGTAAAGCCCAACGTTTTAAGTGCGGCTGCAACATCCTCATATTTTTTATGCTTATACTCAGAGGCTGCCACATCAAGCTTTACTTCGCCGTCAGCTAATTCCATCAGGCGATCCACATACAGCGTTTCAACAGACACTTTATCACTGGAACACGCAATTTTATAAGAAGCCTCGACATCACAATCTACCGTCAGTGTAACCTCACCCTTTACCGTGGATGACTCGTCGCTTTCAAAAGTAAGGGTATATTCACCCGGATCAATGGAAAGCTCAAAATCCTGATCCTCTCCATGCGTCAGCGTTCCTTGTTCAATTCCGTTCAGAAGCAGATTCACGTCATACTTGCTGAAAATCAGGTTCGGGACGAAATCAACATGGATTTTGACGTTACACTTTGCATAACCGTGATAACGAATGAGAACTTCATCATCGGATTGGAACTCTTGCTCTTTTGTGAAATCTGTTTTGCCGCCCACCGAAATCGCATCAATCGTATTCGCCTTATCTACGTCGGTAGCTTGCAGGTCTTCAACTTTCTCAGCTTCAATGTTCGTAAAGCCAGCAGCGTAAAAAGCAGCCTGAATTGTCGTATAATCCTGTTCTAAGCACTCAGCTGCTCCATAAGGAGCAGCAACAGATACGGCAGCTATGGAAGTATCAGAGGTTTGGTTAGGGGTTGGTTTATTCTTGTTCGCTGTCCCCCAAGAATAGCTCATGACGTTCAGAACCGTAAGCAAAGCAGCAATTCCTAACAGAAGCCATTTGAGCCAAACCTTTTTCTGCTCGATTTTGATTATTCCTCTGTGCATAAGAACAGCAACGACAGCTAAAGCAATTTGGAGAACAGCGATAATGGTTGCCGCAGTTTTTTCTGATAATAGTGCCACAATGAAAAGCAGGGCAAATACAACTATCGCCACAGTCGCAATCTTTCCGTATGTACTCAGCTTTCCCCATTTGGCGGAAGCTTTTTCCCTCATTCTGTCCGCTAAGGATTTCGGCGGCTCTTTCTGATTCTGAAAATCTTGCACCTGTTCATCCAATGAAATTGGTGGAATATCTTCTTCTGATACATTTTCCTGTTTCGGTGGCATTTCAACCTTATTTCCACAGTATGAGCAAAACTTAGTATCCTCCGAGAGTTCCGCTCCACATTTTGAACATCTCATCTCTCATATCTCCTTTATTTTTCCGATGAAGGGATCGGCGGCATAGCAGGGAACAAAGATTTCAACTCATCCACCGCTCCGGCTTTCCTCCATTGTTCCATTCCGCTTTTCCAAACCAGACTGTCAGCTGTGAATTGTCCGACAGACATCATCTGTGCAAGCACTGCCAGGTCAAATGGGCCAGTCGCTTGCCCGTTCACAGCAATGTGATATGCCGCCGCAGGAATCGGAGGAGGTGTCATGCCAGACTGCACAGGCTGTTGAATGCCACCCATCATGTGATTCATCGCTCCGGCGATATTTTGTCCAACAGCGCCACCGACAGCCATGCCTGCCATCATTGAAGCCATGTTAAAGCCAGTACCATCACCGCCGCCACCGATATTTACATCACCGGCTCCGTTTGCACCCATCTGACCGAGTGCAGCAGCTCCGGCAACGCCAACCTCTGCCTGCTTCTCGACCTGAAATGCACCGATATTTGCAGTCTGTGTTGCTTTGTGCTGAGCATACTGACCTTCTTCACGCTGAATACGCAGCCGCTCAACATAATCGGCGGTTTCTGCCTGAATCTTTGTCGCGGCAATATTCTTTGTAACTGCCATGAGCTGCCGGTAGCTGTCACTCGCCTTGTCGATCTCAATCGCGGCTATATCAACGCCGGAGACAAGGACACCGAAGCTCTCTTTCAGCCGTTCGCTGATGTCATACTCGATTGCATCGTTAATCTGTGCGATTTTGCTTTCAAGCTGGATCACAGGAATACTGTGTGCTGCCGGTGCGTTGGCTACGCTGTCTTTGACATACCGGCAGGCAGCATCACGAATCTGCTTCTGGAAATCGTCAAGGCTGAAATTGTTCAGCCGATGCAGCTTGATAAACTCTCTGTAATCCGAAATGCTGAAACTGACAGTACCTCTCACGGCAACCGGAACACCAAAATCCGCAAACCTCGGATCATATACATCAAAGAAGGGAACACCGAATTTCACCTGAATGATCTTGGCAAGGTTGATGAAATAAACCTCTGCCTGAAATGGTGTGCCCCCCTCGTATGCCAGCCCGACAAAACTTGCAAGAACGGGGAGGTTTGCTGTTTTAAGAATCTGGTCAAACGGACCTTCAATGAAGTCCTGCATAGTGCCGTTCTTTTGCCTGTATACAAAAACAGCGACTTCTCCGTCCTTTACCCTCAGAGACGAACCCCATCGAATAGCGTTTTCTCTGTTTCCCTCACCAAGCTGCACGCCGGCAGGATGCCATTTCCAGATCAGATAGGATGGCTCATCACAGCGGATTTCGTCCATGAATCCGCCTGTACGCTTTTGCTTATCGAACGGTGACATTTCCTTTACCCCCGATCACTTGATTATCGTTTCTTAAACAGGACAATGCCTATTATTCCAAGAATCAAAACACCAATAGCAATTCCGATTGTTACCGCAGGATTCCATAGCAAGCCTAATAGGAAAAACCAGCCCGCTACACCGCCTACCCAAATCAAGACGCCTTTCAGCTTTTTGTTTTTAATTTCTTTCTTTTTTCGGTCGTAAATTGTTTTTATCTGCAAGAAATCCGAATGCTTGCCCATGGAAATTTCCGCTCTCTGATAAACCTGATCCAGTTTGGAAATCCATGCTTTTGTAACATCGTCATCAATACCTTTTTTCACATCAATGTTGGATGCTGCCAATATCATAAACTCCATAATATCTTCTTTGGAATTTGGAACAGCAAAATTGATGATCAGAGACGCCTTTTCTTGATTCTTCTGGCTCTCAAATCGCTTAAGGGCTTCCTCGGCTTCGTCACCCTCTTTGAAATCTTTACCGAACACCATTTTCATGACCGATTTCTTTTCTTCAAAGGCTGGCATTTTCTGTGCCGAGATATTTTCCAATTTTACAGCCAACTCTCGGACGGAGGAAGCAGACCGAACATCTCGAATCTCATATCCGCAAGTTGGACATACCGTGAGGAACGATTCCATTACTTCGCCGCAGTTCGGGCACTTATGTATATACCCTTCATAAACTGTCTTTCTCTCTGTGGGATTTCCAGTATATGCTTGTTCATTTGATGTCCTATGTGCTTCTTGAGCATCACCACAAATCGCTTCGCCGCAGTTTTTGCAGAATCGCGCTCCCTCATCCAGCTTGGTTCCGCAGTAAGGGCAGAATTGTTTTTTCATCTTCTCTATCCTTCCAACTTCTGTTTATTGTTCAAACCCCTGATCAGATTCCACACGTACCGCATCGCATATATCTCCAATATTGCAATCCAGATAATCACATATGCGGAGCAGGACGGACAACGCAACTTCCTCGTTGCGGCGCATCTTTGTCATAGTGCCGGTCGCTATATTCAGGTCTTTTCTGAGAGTAGCTGGTGAGATATTTTTCTCAATGAGCAATATCCACAGCTTCTTATAACTGATTCTCACGTTGTGCCTCCTATTTATATCCAAAATATAGTATACTGTGCAAAAGTGTGGCTGTCAATAAATTTCATCAAATACAACGCTAAAATTCACAACTTCTTGCGAATTTTAGCGTTGTGCGACTCTAAAATAACTGCCGCTCAGAGGCATAAATACCTTTCGAGCGGCAGCTATCCTTCTATCCGAAGCAAACTATATTCTTAAATCATCCCGAAGTGCTTCAAAGCTTCTGTGATTGCTCTTTCCTTCTCCGGCGGGCATTGGGGCTGCTTGGCATCCTCAGACTTTGGCTTGTTATAGTTCTCACGTTCAATGATACCGCACTTCTGCTTTACCTGTGCGATATACAGACTGCTGACCTTCAAGCCGGTATGTTCCAGAACATATGCCTTGATTTCCTCATAGGTTGCCTTTTTCTCCGCAGCAGTCAAATCCAGCTCGTCCATCTTCACTTCGATCTCGATATGTTCCTTACTTTGAAGTTTGGACAATAAACATACCGTCTCCACATGGCTGCATCGCGGGAACAGGTCTGCTGCCGTCACCTGTTCTACCCGGAAGCCACGGGCTTTCAGCAGGGCGGTATCCCGGGCCAGAGTGGCGGGGTCGCAGGAGACGTAGACCAGGCGTTTGGGGGCCATGCGGGCGATGGCCTCGATGGCGTCGCTGTTCAGGCCCTTCCGGGGCGGGTCCACGGTGATGATGTCCGGGCGGATGCCCTGCTGCTCTAAGCGCAGGGCGGCCTCCCCCGCGTCGGCGCAGAAGAATTCCGCGTTTTCGATGCCATTGCGCCGGGCGTTGTCCTTCGCGTCCTCAATGGCCTGGGGAACCACCTCCACGCCCAGAACCTTTCCGGCGGCGGAAGCCATGGCCAGAGTAATGGTACCCACGCCGCAGTAGAGGTCCAGCACCAGATCGTCTTTCGTGATATTCGCCATGGAAATGGCTGTCTCATAGAGCCGCTGGGCCTGGGCGTGGTTCACCTGATAGAAAGACCTTGCCGACAGCCGGAAGTTCAGGCCGCAGAGGGTGTCCTCAATATAGCCCGGGCCATAGAGGGTCACGAATTTGTCCCCCAGCACGGCGTTTCCCTTTCTGGTATTCACGCTGAGCACCAGAGTGGTAAAGCCGGGTACGGCTTTCAGGGCGTCGATCAGAGCGGAAACTCTAGGCAATCCCTCGCCGTTGACCACCAGACAGACCAGAATCTGCCCGGACACCGCCCCCCGGCGGACGTAAATATGCCGCAAAAGCCCCTTGTGGGTCTGCTCGTCATAGATGGGCACGCGGTTCTTGTTTACATAATCCATAACAATGGATTTCACCCGGTCAGTCTCCTCCGGCAGGATGCGGCAGCGGCCGGTTTCCACCACCTCATGGGTGCCCTCCCTGAAGAAGCCCGCGTAGGCTCTGCCCTTGTCCCGGGCCACGGGATACTGGGCCTTGTTCCGGTAGCCCTCCCAGCTGGGGGCCGCCAGAATGGGTACTGTGTCCAGACTTTCCCCGCCTATGCGGTTCAGGCAGGTCCGCACCCGGTCTGCCTTTAACCGGCATTCCTCTTCATAGTCCATGTGCCAGAAGGCGCAGCCGCCGCAGAGCTTGGCCACGGGGCAGGCCCGGTTCACCCGATGGGGGGACTTTTCCAGAATTTCCACAAGTTTTCCCGCCGCCCAGGTCTTGCGCACCAGCGTAATCCGGACGCTGACCCGTTCTCCGGCAATGGCATTGGGGACAAACACGGCGCAGCCCTCAATATGGGCGATGCCCTGTCCCTCAGTGGTATAGTCCGTGATCTCCGCTTCATAAATCTGATTTTTGATTAGCATTGTGTCTCCTTACAGGGGATATTCCAAAAATGTTTTCCGAACGGTCAGGCCGCAGTTTTCGTAGAATTTCCGCGCCCGGTCGTTGCCCTCCCAGACGTTCAGGGTCACGGCATCGCAGCCCAGCTGTTTTGCCAGGTCTACCGTTTCCTGCCACAGCTGCTTTGCCACGCCCTTGCCCCGGACGGAGGCATCCACGCACAGATCGTCCAGATACAGCTCCTTCCGGTCCAGCCGGGCGGGGTCACCCGCAGTCTCTTCCAGCACGCAGAAGGCGTAGCCCACAACAACGCCGTCCTCCACCGCCGCCAGCACGGGGCGATTCACGTCCTTGAGCAATTCTTTCAGGGTCTCCGGTTCGTACTTCTCTCCGCCGTCCCGGAACAGGTCCGGCCGGATATCATGGTGCACCCTCTCCACCTGCCGCAGCAGGTTCAAAAGCTGGGGGATGTCGTCAGTATTTGCAAATCGAATGGTCATGGCTTTGTGCTCCTTTGACTGGGGAAGGTTGGGATCCGCACAATTGACAATGGACAATTGACAGTTGACAATGAAGGAGTTTCCTTCGGAAACGATTCAAAATATCATTTATCATTCAAATTTGTCCCAAAGGGACACCATAATTGTCAATTGTACATTGTCAATTGTCAATTTGTTTTCCTGCAGCCCCGTTTATATGTTTTTATCATACCACACTCCCCTCCCCCGGTAAAGCCGCTCTTGCGTCTTTTTCAAAAAAATGCTAGAATATCCACAGAAAACAAGAAGGAGCTGTCTTATGGATTATCGGAATTGCCAGCTCTGCCCCAGGCAGTGCGGCGTGGATCGGGAAAACGGACAGCGGGGCTTCTGCGACTGTCCGGGTACGGCGCTGGTGGCCAAGGCCATGCTGCACAAATGGGAAGAGCCCGCGCTGGCAGGGCCGGGCGGCAGCGGGGCGGTGTTTTTTGGAGGCTGCACTCTGGGCTGCTCCTACTGCCAGAACGCCGCCATCAGCGGCCACGCTGCCGGACAGGCCATGGACAGCACCCAGCTTCGCCGGGTCTTTGAGGGACTCATCGCGCAGGGGGCGGAAAACATCGATCTGGTGACCCCCACCCAATTTCTGCCCACCATTCTCCCCGCTCTGGAGCCGAAGCTGCCCGTGCCCGTGGTCTACAACTGCGGCGGCTACGAAAGCGTTCAGACCCTGAAAGCCCTGGAGGGCCGCGTGGACATCTATCTGCCGGACCTGAAATACGCGGACCCGAAGTTAGCCTCTTCCCTCTCCGGGGCAGCGGACTACTTCCCCGTGGCCGCCGCGGCCATCCGGGAAATGGTACGCCAGACCGGCCCTGTCCAATGGCAGGGGGATAGAATTCTGCGGGGCACCGTGATCCGCCACCTGATTTTGCCGGGGCAGGTGGAAAACTCCCTGAAAGTCCTGGACTGGATCGGTGAAACCTTCCGCCCCGGAGAAGTTCTTGTGAGCCTCATGCGGCAGTACACGCCCATGGGAAACCAGCAGCCCCCCATGGACCGCCGGATCACGGACGAGGAATACGACGCGGTGCTGAGCTGGATGTTCCTCAACGATCTGGAGGGCTTCACCCAGGAAGCCCAGTCCGCGGACAGTGGATTTATCCCGGATTTCTGAAAAAAGATAAAACAATGGGCAGACAAGCGACCGGAAGTATGCTATACTGGAGTGTGGTGAATCGTTTTCCAATTGACAATGGACAATTGACAGTTGACAATGAAGGTATTTCCTTCGGAAATGATTTGATATTATAAAATTCGTCCCGCAGGGACACCATAATTGTCAATTGTACATTGTCAATTGTCAATTTATTCGGAAGGAGCCGCCGCTCTGTGCGTAAAAATTTCTTACATTCCCTTCTCTTTCTCCTGCCGCTGACGGCGCTGGTCGTGCTTTTGGGGCCGGTGTTCGCGCCGAAGAACAACACCTCCGCCGCCGGTATGCTGGAAGCGGACCCCATTGCCATTCTCTCCCAGCCGGAAAACAGCATCGATTTGCTGTTTCTGGGAGACAGCGAAGCCTACTCCGGCTTCGTGCCCATGGAGCTCTGGCAGGACTACGGCATTGCCTCCTTTGTCTGCGCCTGCGTGGACCAGAAGCCCTATGAAACGGAAGCCTTTCTGAAAGCGGCACTGGAACGCCAGTCCCCCAAGGTGGTGGTGCTGGAAACCAACGTGCTCTACCGGGTCTATTCCCGGGTGGACCGGATCGTTCCCGCGGCGCAGCGCCTTTTCCCGGTGCTGCGGTATCACAGCCGGTGGAAGAGCCTGACCCTTCGGGATCTTCAGTCCCCGGAATACACCGGGGAATACCCGGATCGAGGCTACCACCTGCTGCTCTCCGCGGACCCTCGGAAGGATCTGGAGGGCTACATGGCCCCAACGGATGCCCGGGAAGCCCTCAGCGGCGCCAATCTGCGCTCTCTTCGGAATATCAGCAATCTGTGCAGGGAAAAGAACATCCGGTTGATTCTCTACAGCGTGCCCAGTCCCGAGAACTGGAGCATGGCCCGGCACAACACCATGGAAGATCTGGCCCGGGAGCTTGGGGTCCTTTATCTGGACGGCAATCTGGAAAGCCGGGACATTGACTGGGACCGGGACACCTACGACAACGGCGACCACCTGAATTACTACGGTGCGGCAAAGATCACCCGCTGGCTTGGGGACTTTTTGTCGGACACCCTGCCGGATCACCGGGGGGAGGCCGCTTACGCCGCCTGGGACCGGGACCTTGCGGCTCTGCCAGAACGGATTCAGGCAAAAAAGGAAGAAATGAAGGAGTAATGCCCCATGGCAAATGCGCTTTGCTATCTGGAAACCAGTTTTCGGCGCTTCCCGGACCGGTGCGCGGTAACGGACGACTGCCGAAGCTACAGCTATGCGGAATTCTACCGCCTTTCCCGCCGTATCGGCACCGGGCTGGCCCGTCTGACCGGCCCGAAGCAGGGCGTCGGCGTATTTCTGGAAAAAAATGCCGACGCCGTAGCCGCCTTTTTCGGCATCCAATGGGCGGGCTGTTTCTACTCCGTGCTGAACACGGAACTGCCCGGCCCCCGGCTGAACCAGATTGCCGCCCAGCTGGGGCCGGCGGTCATCGTCACCTGCCGGGAGCTGCTTGCCCAGGCAGAGGAAATCTTCCCCGGGCAGAGCCTTGTCTGTCTGGAGGCGCTGGCGGAGGTACCGGAGGACGATGCCGCCCTTGCCGCCATTCAGGCCCGGGCCATTGATACGGATCCGCTTTATGTAAACTTCACCTCCGGCTCCACCGGCGTGCCCAAGGGCATCGTGGTCAGCAGCCGCAGCGTGCTGGATTTCATCGGCTGCTTTACGGAGCTGTTCGACATCACCGAAGGGGACGTGATCGCCAATCAGGCGCCCTTTGACTTTGACGTGTCCGTAAAGGACATCTATTCCGCCATGAAGGCCGGCGCCACTCTGGCGGTGGTGCCCCGGCGGCTGTTCTCCGTACCCACGGAGCTGATGGACTTCCTCTGTGAAAAGAAAGCCACCACCCTGATCTGGGCGGTGTCCGCCCTGTGTCTCATTACGGGCTTTCATGCTCTGGACTACAGAACCCCGGAGACCATTCAGAAAATCCTCTTCTCCGGGGAGGTCATGCCTCTGCGGGCTCTGAAGGAATTCCGGAAGCATCTGCCGGATGTGACTTATGTCAACCTCTACGGCCCCACGGAGATCACCTGCAACTGCACCTACCACATTCTGGAGGAAAACCGGGACTATGCCGCCGGGATTCCCATCGGCATTCCCTTCCCCAACGAGGACGTTTTCCTGCTGGACGGGGAAAACCGTCTGATAACCGGGCAGGAAACCGAGGGCGAAATCTGCGTCCGGGGCACCGCCCTGGCTCTGGGCTACTACCGCTGCCCGGAACAGAACGCCGCCCACTTCACCCAGAATCCCCTGAACCCCAACTACCCGGAGCGCGTCTACCGCACGGGCGACCTGGGCCGGTACAACGACCGGGGCGAACTGGTTTTCAGCGGCCGGAAGGACTTTCAGATCAAATATATGGGCCATCGGATCGAACTGGAGGAAATTGAGCGGGAGATGAACGCCATTGCCGGCGTGGACCGGGCCTGCTGCGTCTTTGACGAAAAGCGCGGCCGTCTCAAGGGCTTCTACACCGGCGCCATCGATCAGGGGGAGCTGCACACCATTATGAAACAGACTCTGCCGGGCTTCATGGTCCCCGGCATTCTGCGGCAGGTGGAGGCCATGCCCCTGAACAAGAACGGCAAAATCGACCGCAAGGCTCTGGCGGCCATGGCAGGAGGACGATAAATGGACATTTCCAAATTGCAGGATACGGCCTACTATGTCTTTGACTTCCGGGCTCTGGGGCAGCGCATTGACGATCTGCGGGGCCTGCTGGGCGAGAACATCCGGCTGGCCTACGCCATCAAAGCCAATCCCTTTCTGGTAAAAGGTGCCCTTCCCAGGGTGGAGCGGCTGGAAATCTGCTCCCCCGGCGAGAGCCGCATCTGTGACGCTCTGGGCGTTGACCCCGCCGCCACCGTGATCTCCGGCATCAACAAGACGCCGGCCTTTATTGAGGAACTGGTGGCAAATACCGACGGGCGAATCTACACCGTGGAATCCCTGACCCAGTTCGAGCTTCTGGACCGGCTCTCCGGGAAATACGGGAAGAAGCTGAAAATTCTGCTGCGGCTCACCAATGACAGCCAGTTCGGCATCAACGAGGAGGACATCGAGGCTCTGGTCCGCTATCGGGGGGATCACCCCGGCCTGGACTACCGGGGCATCCAGTTTTTCTCCGGCACCCAGAAGACCTCCCTTAAAAAACTGCGCCGGGAAATTCTGCGGCTGGACGAGCTGTTGACCCGGCTGGAAACGGACTGCGGCTGGCGCAGCCCGGAGCTGGAATACGGCCCCGGCTTCCCGGTAAGCTATTTCGGCGAGACGCTGGACGAAGGGGAACTGATTCTCGGCCTGCGGCAGCTGCTGGAGCAGACACAGTGGCAGGGTAAGATCACGCTGGAGTTGGGGCGGTCCATCGCCGCCTGCTGCGGCCGGTACTTCACCCATGTGGCCGACCTGAAAAACAACCATGGTCAGAACTATCTGATTCTGGACGGCGGCATGCACCAGATGGTCTACTACGGCCAGTACATGGGCATGAAGCTCCCGAAGGTCACCCTCTGCGGCAAGGAGAACCTGCCTCCGGCAAAGGACTGGAACCTCTGCGGGAGCCTGTGCTCCATGAATGACATTCTGGTAAAGGGCCTGCCCCTGCCGGAGGTCGGCGTCGGCGATACCCTGTGCTTTTACAACACCGGCGCCTACTGCGTCACCGAGGGCATTTCTCTGTTCCTCAGCCGGGACTTACCGGCGGTGTACATTCTGGACGAAACAGGCAAACTCCACCGCGCCCGGGAGACCACGGAGACGTATCCGATGAATATGGACGGCGGAAAAATGGACAATTGACAATTGACAATTAAGGAATTTCCTCCGGAAATAAACAAAAAATAATTTCAAACGTCCCGAAGGGACACCACAATTGTCAATTGTTCATTGTCAATTGTCAATTTTCAATCTCCAATTCATTTACCCATCCAAAATAAAAAACGAAAGGACACAATCATCATGGAAGAACTGCTTGAAATTCTGAACGACATTCAGCCCGGGGTGGACTTTGAACACGAGGATCACCTGATTGACGACCATCTGCTGGACTCTCTGTCCATCATTTCTCTGGTTGCCGAGCTTGAGGACACCTTTGACGTGACCATCCCCGCTGTGGAGATCATCCCCGCCAACTTCAATTCCGCCAATGCCATGCTGGAGATGGTTCAGCGGCTGCAGGAAGACTGAGGAGATCAGCTATGCAGCTGCTGACCCGCCTTTACGCAGGCGCGTTCCCGGATCTGTCCGCCTATTTCTCGGTGCTGTATCTGGGGCTCTTTCTGCCTCTGGCCCTGATCTTTTACGGACTGACCCCCAATAAATGGAAAAAATACGCACTGCTTCTTCTGAGCCTGGGCTTCTACTGGCTGATCAGCGGAGTGTACATCGTCTATCTTCTGCTCTCCGCCGCGGCCATCTGGGGCTGCGGGCTGTGGATGCGGCACATCTTTACCCGGCGGGACGCCGCGGTGAAGGCCGCGGAAAAATCTGAGCGGAAGGCCATCAAAAAAGCCTTCAACCGCCGGGCAAGAGGGGTGCTGGCCCTGGCAGTCACCGCCCACATCGGGCTGATTCTGGTGCTGAAATATTCCGGTTTCTTTCTGGAAAACGTCAACGCCCTGTTCGGCACCGTCTTTACCGTTCCGGCCTTCGTCAAGCCTCTGGGCCTGAGCTTCTTCATCCTGCAAAGCGTAAGCTATCTGGTGGATGTATACCGGCAGACCATTCCGGCGGACCGGAACATTCTGCGGCTGGGGCTGTTTCTGGGCTTTTTCCCGGGCATTGTAGAGGGCCCCATCTGCCGCTACGGACAGACGGCCCAGGCTCTCTGGGAAGCGGGCCCCATCCGGTATGAAAACCTCTGTCTGGGCCTCCAGCGGATTGCCTTCGGCCTTATGAAAAAGCTGGTCATCGCGGACCGGCTGAATCCGGTTGTGGAGGAGCTTTTTTCCCAGGCCAACAGCTACCCCGGCTATATGTCCCTGCTGGGCGGCATTCTCTACACCTTACAGCTCTACGCCGACTTCTCCGGCTCCATGGACGCGGTCTGCGGCACGGCCCGGATTTTCGGCATCACCATGCCGGAAAACTTCAAGCGCCCCTTTTTCTCCAAAAACATCTCCGAATTCTGGACCCGGTGGCACATCACCCTGGGCACCTGGTTCCGGGACTATATTTTCTATCCCGTCACCATGTCCGGCCCTTTGAAGAAGCTGACCACCGCCGCCCGGAAAAAACTGGGCAACCACTTCGGCCCTCTGATTGCCGGCTCCATTGCCCTGCTGTGTGTCTGGTTCTCCAACGGACTGTGGCACGGCGCCGCCTGGCACTATGTTTTCTTCGGCCTGTACCACTTCGTGCTGATCCTGCTTGGCAATGTCTTCGCGCCGTACCTGAAGACCGTCAACGAAAAGCTGCGCTTTACCCCGGAAAACAAGCCCTTCCGGCTGTTTCAGATGCTGCGGACGGCCTTTCTGGTGGTGCTGGGAGAAATCATCTTCCGGGCGGACAATATGGCCATGGCCGGAAGGATGCTGCGCCGGATCTTCACGGATTTCGGGAATCCCTTCAGCAAATATTACTCAATAAAGGACACGCTCATAACCCTTGTCAGCGTCATCAATTACAACATCCGGGATTTGTATATCGTGGCCGTGGCCGCGGCGATCATTCTGGCCGTCAGCATCCTCCAGGAGCGGGGCGTCTCCCTTCGGGAATCCCTGCAAAAGAGGCCGGTCTGGCTGCGCTGGTGCGTATGGTACGCCCTGATCCTCTTCATCCTGATCTTCGGCGCCTACGGCGCGGGCTATGTGGCCGTGGACCCGATGTACGCGAATTTTTGATCTGTAAAAAAACGGGACATGATTGCCTTGCGGCATTTCATGTCCCGTTTTCCTTGCAATTCGTCGAATTCTGTGCTGCCATACCCGAGGTGCTGCCAGCACCCCGGCAGGCGGTTCCCCTCGATCCATTCGGGGGTAACTCTTCTTTTGCCCCCTTCCAGATAGAAAGGGGGTGACGATTATGGTTACATGGGAAGGAATTTTTCAATTCTGCATGGTCATCATTGCCGTCATTACCCTGGTCCGCCAGGATAACAATAACAAGAAGAGATAATCGCCCAACTCTCTCCAAAGTTACGATTATCTCTTCGTGACACATTTGGGGAGCCGACCTGCTGGCGGCACCCTTTGTGTCTATACTGTACCCCAGGTCTTTTATTTTGTCAACCGTTCCGAAAACTTTCCCGCAACAACCGCATACGTTACAAATTTGCAGACACCATGTGAAAACAAGGTTGTAGGAAACGGCCTATGTCTCAGACTGTCAAAGAACTATGTCATTGCGAGGCAGTGCGCACACTGCCGTGGCAATCCCCCGGATTTTCAAACATTTTCATTCCTAGACCGGTAGTTTCTACGTCTAACCGGGGGATTCCCACACCAGTCTGAGGACTGGTTCGGAATGACATCCTATCCTTTGGACTTTTTTGACACGCTGGGCCCATGGCTGTCAATGTGTTTTCTCTCAGAAGTTTTTTCTTGACAAATATGAATTCTCCGCTATAATGATTAGCAAAGGCTAACTTCTACCGCAGGCGGATCGATCCCCCTTGCCGCCGCGGGATTGTTTGTTCTTTGTTACGCGGGAGCACCTCGGTTTTCAGGAACCGGGGTGCTTCAATTTTCCCTTGATTTTTTGGCGGAAACCTGATAAAATGCAGAAAAATTACAAAAAGGAGGTCCTTTATGGGTCAGGATATCTATTCGAAATTGGGCAGTATCCCTACAGGGCTTGCGCAGGAGGGGCTCATTGAGGGCTGTCTGGTGCTGGAAGGCGGCGCGTTTCGGGGGATGTATACCCAGGGTGCGCTGGATGCCTGGATGCAGCGGGGCGTAAACTTTTCCTGCACCTTGGGCGTCAGCGCCGGGGCCCTTGGCGGTGTCAGCTATGTCAGCGGACAGATCGGCCGCTCCGCCCGGGCCAACCTGGGCCACCGCCACGACAAAGCCTACATCGGCACGCAGGCTCTGCGGAAAAGCAAGAGCCTGATCCGGCTGGATTTTCTGCTGTACGACTACAACGAAATCGAACCGCTGGACACGCAGCGTTTCAACGATCCCCGCCGCCGCTTCCTGGCGGAGGCCACAGACTGCCGCACGGGAGAATCCGTCTTCTGGGAGCGGGGACAGTGCGATATCTTCGCCGCCGTAAAGGCCTCGGCCTCCATGCCCTTTGTGACGCCTATGGTGGATGTGAACGGCGTGCCCTGCCTGGACGGCGGGTGCAGCTGCGGCATTCCCTTCGACTGGGCATTGGGGCAGGGGTACGACAAGATCGTCGTCATCCGCACCCGGCACAGAAGCTACCGAAAGCCCCCCAAAGGACAAAATACCGCCGAAGCTGTCTACCGCCGCTGGCCGGAGTTTGCCCGGAACGTGGACCGGATTCATACGGTCTACAACGGTCTGTGCGACCGGCTGGAGGAGCTGGAGCGGTCCGGCAGAGTTTTTGTACTGGCCCCGGAGCGGCCCATTACCGTGTCCCGGGTGGAAGGAGACATGGAAAAGCTGGGCGCCCTCTACTGGCAGGGCTACACGGAGGGCCTGAACAGCCTGGAAGCCCTGTCCAGATACCTGGGCCAGCCGCTGTAAAAGCCTACAGCAGACCGTCAACACAAAAACTTTGCTCTATTTTGTCAATAGCTTTGTCCGCACACAGGCTGGGCCCCTCCGGGGGCCCCTTTCTTGTCCCGCCAAGAAAGGGGGAAAGAATGCGGCTTAAGGGAGGCGGGAGTCTTGAAGAAAAGCCTTCCCCTCCGGGGAAGGTGGCACGGCCGTAGGCCGTGACGAAAGAGGGACGGTAAACGCCTGAATACGGTACAGTCTCCGGCGAATTCGTATAACCTCGATTTGGAAGCTCCAATCGAAGAACGTACGAATTCGCCGAAGCCTCACAAATGGAGCCAGCCTCTACTGTCCCTCTTCAGTCTCGGCTTTGCCGAGCCAGCTTCCCCGGAGGGGAAGCCCTTACGACCTTAAGCTGCTCCCTCTTTCTTGTCCCGCCAAGAAGCTCCCCGCCGGAGGCACCCAGCCGAGATGTGGGCAGAGCTTTCGTCCGAAATAAATAACAAAGTTTTCACACACGAATGGGCGACAGCCCCTGCTTTATCTATCCCCTCTGTCAAAGGCCGTCAGGTCTTTGACCACCTCGCCGGCGATAATCATCCCGGCGGCAGCCACGGCGAAGGGGGTGGAGCCGGGGATGTCCCGGCGCTGGGTGCATTTGCGGGCGGTGCCCGGCGGGCAGACGCAGTGGGCCCGGCAGGAAATGGCCATATCCTCCAGAGGCCGGATGGGCTTTTCCTCGGAGTACACCACCTTCAGGTGGTCAATGCCGTTCTGGCGGCAGATCTTCCGCATGACCCGGGCCAGAGGGCAGACGCTGGTCTCATAGATATCCGCAACCTTGAAGGCGGAGGCCTCCACCTTGTTGCCCGCGCCCATGGAGCTGATGACACGCACCCCCGCCGCCCGGGCGCAGAGGATGATCTCCTTCTTGCCCGTCACGGTGTCGATGGCGTCCACCACATAGTCGTACTGGGAAAAGTCGAACTGATCTTTGGTGTCCGGCATGAAAAAGGTCTGATGGGTGGTCACCCGGCAGTTGGGGTTGATGTCCAGAATGCGGTCTTTCGCCACATCCACCTTGTATTTGCCCACGGTGCCGCGGGTCGCGATGATCTGCCGGTTCAGATTGGTGATGCAGACCTTATCGTCGTCAATGAGATCCAACGCCCCCACTCCGGACCGGGCCAGAGCCTCCACCGTATAGCCGCCCACGCCGCCGATGCCAAACACGGCCACCCGGGCGTTTTTCAGTTTTTCCATAGCGTCCTTGCCGAAGACCAGCTCCGACCGGGAAAATTGATTCAGCATAGTTGTCTCCTAGTTGTCTGTGAAAGTTATGAGCCCGCAGAAAACGAATTGACAATTGACAATGAACAATTGACAATTATGGTGTCCCTGCGGGACGAATTTGAAATTATTTGATTTGTTTCCGAAGGAAACTCCTCCATTGTCAACTGTCAATTGTCAATTGTCAATTTTATAATGACGTAAGCCCAGTTATTATACTACTATTTTCATAGGTTTTCAATCCATCCAATGGTGTCCCTGCGGGACGAATTTGAATTTTTATTTGAATCGTTTCCGAAAGGAAACACCTTAATTGTCAACTGTCAATTGTCAATTGTCAATTTTATAAAGTCTTTTCCCATTCTCAAACGTAATGAACTCCGCCTCCTCCGGGGTGACGCCCCAGAGGGCCGCCAGAGCCTCGGCCATGCGGCAGAGCCGGGTGGGGTCGTTGCGTTTGCCCCGGAAGGGTTCCGGGGACATATAGGGGCAGTCGGTCTCGATGACCACCCGGTCCCGGGGCACCGCCGCGGCGGCCTCCAGCGCCCGACGGGCATTTTTGAAGGTCAGCACCCCCGTAAAGCCAACGTACCAGCCCCGGTCCGCCAGCCATTTGGCCATTTCCGCGGAGCCGGAAAAGCAGTGGAACACCCCCATCACCTGAGAAAACTCCGTGACGATCCGCATGCCGTCCTGATGGGCCTCCCGCTCATGGACGATGACGGGCAGATTCAGCTCCCGGGCCAGCTCCATCTGTGCCCGGAAAGCCCGCTGCTGGATATCCCGGGGGATATCCTCATAGTGATAGTCCAGACCGATCTCGCCCACGGCCCGGATCTTTGGATTCTCCCGGCACATGGCCCGGTAGGCATCCAGCACCTCGTCGTTCACCTCGTCGGCGGCGTCCGGGTGGGAGCCCACGGCGGAGTAGATGTAGTCATAGCGCTGAGAGAGCCCGGAGGCCGCCCGGGAGGACGCCAGAGAGCAGCCGGGGTTCATCAAAAGCCCAATGCCCGCCTGGGGCAGGGCGGTTTCCAGAAGGAAGGCCCGGTCCGGGTCAAAGGCATGGTCGTCCATATGGGCGTGGGTGTCAAAAAGCATGGAATTTTCCTTTCTATTCTACGATCATGCCCACCAGACAGCCGTCCCACTCCCAGACCCGGGGGTCGGAAAGGGAAAAGGCCGTGTGGTTGGGGATGCCCTGCAAGCCCGTGCCCCGGCACTTCAAAAGGGCCTCCTTCAGAACCCAGAAGGTCAGAAAGGCCCGGCGCTGGTCGGCAGCCTGGGCAAATTGGCCGTACTCCGGGGCGGACAGGATCCTCCCGGCGATTTTCAGCCGCACGGGGCGGTCCAGCTCCTCCATGTCGATGCCCACCGGGCGCTGCCCCAGCACGCACACCGCGTGACGGCCGGTATGGGAGATGGAGAAGCAATAGGGGCTGTCGGGGAAATAGGGCTTTCCGGTTTTGGAAAGCCGGACAGGCGGCAGGGCCAGGCCGGTCTCTTCCAGATAGAGCTGCCGCAGCAAAGCCCACCCGGCCTCATGGCCGCTGCGGCCCTCCAGGCGGCAGCAGGCGTATCTCATTGGGCGTCGATGACATTGCCGCCGTCCCCCAGCAGCTTGCCGGGCTTCAGACGGTCAAAGGCCATGAGCACGGCCACCAGGATCACCAGAATGCCCAGAATCACCCAGACCGCCCGGGAGGTGGTCATGGGCAAAAGAATCAGCAGTCCGCCGATGACGGCGGAGAGCAGGGCGTACTTCATGCCGCACTTCCATTTGGCGGCGTTGATGATGTCCTGAATGGCCCGTACCAGAATCAGCAGCCCGGCCACCCGGCCCAGCGCCGCCGCCAGACGCAGAGGGTTGCGCAGCAGCCAGGTGCCCAGAGCCAGCGTCACGGCTACGAACAGCACCCGGCTGGCGGTAATATCCCGGACGGCCAGAGACTCAATCAGCGTGCCGGCACCCAGCAGAATCATGCCCCAGCCAAGGATCTTGCCCACCACCGCGGAGGCGGAGTCCGGCCGGACGATGAGCAGAATGCCCAGCAGCACCATCAGCGCGGGGGTCAGCATCAGCCGCACCAGATTCCGAATTTCCGTCTTTTTCATAAAGACCACACCTTTCTTTTATTGAGAATATGATACCCCTTTTTTGCCAGTCTGTCAACGATTGCCCCGGGCATATTCGGATTTTCCCCGCATATACTGCTTCCGGAAAGGGGGTGGAGGTTCTGGTTCAGGAGAGCCACAGTCTGCGGCTGACGGAGCGCAAAAGCCTCAGCGTTACCGGGGTCACGGAGGTGATCCGCTTTGAGGAGGACACGGTGGTTTTGCAGACGGAAATGGGTACTCTGGTGGTTCAGGGGGAGCAGCTGCAATTGAAGGAGCTGTCCGTAGAAGGGGGCCATGTCGCGGTGGAGGGCACGGTCAGCGCCCTGAGCTACGAGGTGCCCCGGCAGGCAGGGTCCTTCCTGCAGAGGCTGCTGGGATGATCCGCCAGTCTCTTGCCCGGATGGGCTATGCGCTTCTTTTGGGCGCGTGCCTCGGCGTCTTTTGGGACTTTCTGCGGCTCCCGGCAAAGCACCGGCGCAATCTGGCGGACGGTCTGTTCCTGCTGGGCGCCGCCTGGGCGCTGTGCGTTCTGAACTTCGGCGTCTGCGGAGGGGACCCGCGGCTGGCCTGCGCCCTTGGGATGCTGCCGGGCTTCTGTCTGGAGCAGGCGGCGCTGACCAAACCGCTCTCTCCCGTTTTTTATGGCTTTTGGTCTATTTTGGCCCGGATACGGCGTCCGTTTTTGACATTCCGAAAAAAAATTTTCAAATTCGCAAAAAATGTGTTTGCATCTGCCGGAAAATGGGTTACAATAGGACGGAAGAATTCGCAAAGCCCGGGAGGTGCGCCCAATGACAGAGTCATCCGTAAAGGTCGGCAATACCAGAATCGTCTGGAACCATTCCACGCCGCTGCTGAAGATATTGGTGGTCAGTCTGGTGGTGTTTTCCATGCTGGCGCTGGCTGCCCTCAGCTGGGTCAAGCTCAGCGTGCGGGAGCAGACCCGGCAGACCCTGGAACTGGCCGCCCAGACCGCGGGCCAGAACCGCAAGCTGGAAGAACGCCTGGGCGACATGGAATCGGAAGAAGCCATCCGGGCCATAGCCGAGGAAGAGCTGGGTCTTGTGAACCCCAAAGCCGTGGTCATCGTGCCCGGCGCCGGAAACTGAAACCCGGCAGCCTGAATGCAACCGGCTGCCTAAAATAGTTTGGAGGAAACATAGCATCTATGGAGTTAACCGTCGGAGCCGTTTTAGAGGGAAAAGTCAAGTCCATTACCAATTTTGGCGCGTTCATCGCCCTGCCGGAGAATAAGACCGGCATGGTACATATCTCAGAGGTGGCCAACGCCTACGTCAGCGACATCCACCAGCATCTGACCGAGGGGCAGGACGTAAAGGTAATGGTCATCGGCCTGGACAATGGCAAGATCAATCTGTCCATCAAGCGCCTGGAGCCCAAGCCCCAGCGGGAAAACGCCCCCAGAGGCGAGTTCCGCGGCAACAGCGCCCCACGCCGGGAAGGCCAGGGCAATCGCCCCAGCCGCGCCCCCATACAGCCCGCGGCCCCCAAGACGGCGGACCAGCTGTTTGAGGAGAAGCTGAAGGCATTCATGTCCGAATCCGACAGCAAAATCTCTTCCATCCGCCAGTACTCCGACCACCGGACCAAGAGCAGAAGAAGATAAAAAACAGGGACTGTCAAAAAGTCCCAAAGATAGCATGTCATTCCGAACCAGTCCGCAGACTGGTGTGGGAATCCCCCGGTTAGGCGTAGGGACTGCCGGTTTAGGAATCAAAATGTTTGAAAATCCGGGGGATTGCCACGGCAGTGCGCACACTGCCTCGCAATGACATAGTTCTTTGACAGTCTGAGCTCCCCTTTCAGGGGAGCTATTTTGCAGCAGCCCTTTTTAAGGAGAAAGTTATGTCAACAGTCGTGATTACCGGCGGCTCCCGGGGCATCGGCCGGGCGGCGGTGGAATTGTTCGCGGGGAAAGGATACAGGGTCTTCTTCCTCTATGAAAAAAACGACGCCGCGGCCCGGGAGGTTTCCGGGAAAACCGGCGCGGTTCCCATCCGCTGCGATGTGGCGGACAGCGCAGCCGTCAAAGCCGCCTTCCGGCAGATCGGCGATGTGGATATTCTCATCTGCAACGCGGGCATCTGTTTTTACGGTCTCATGCAGTCCATGCCGGAGGCGGACTGGGACCGGATCTTCGCCGTCAACGTCAAGGGCGTCTACAACTGCGTCAACGCCGCCCTGCCGTCCTTTCTGCAAAAGCAAAAAGGCAGCATCGTAACGGTTTCCAGTATGTGGGGCCGGGTTGGCTCCAGCTGCGAGGCCGCTTATTCTGCCACCAAGGGGGCCGTTATCGCCCTGACCAAGGCTCTGGCCAAGGAGCTTGGCCCCAGCGGCATCCGGGTCAACTGCGTTGCCCCCGGGGTGATTCTGACGGACATGTGCGCTCAGGTGGACCCTGAGACGCTGGACGCGCTGGCCCAGGAGGCCCCGCTGGGCCGGAACGGAACGCCGGAGGACGTGGCAAAGGCCATGGAATACCTGGCAAACGCGGAATTTATCACCGGAAACGTGTTGAACGTAGACGGTGGATTTGCGATTTAGGAGGAAATAGAAATGAAAATTGCCATTGGCTGTGACCACGGCGCGTATGTTCTGAAAATCAAGGTAGCGGACCACCTGCGCAAGGCAGGCTACGAAGTCGCGGACTTCGGCACCAACGGCCCCGAAAGCTGCGACTATCCGGATTTCGCCGCGGCAGCCGCCCGGGCGGTAGCCTCCGGAGAATGCGAAAAGGGCATCGTACTGTGCACCACCGGCATCGGCGTTTCCATTGCCGCCAACAAGGTAAAAGGCATCCGCTGCGCCCTGCTGTCCGACGTTCTCTCCGCCAAAATGACCCGGCTGCACAACGACACCAACATGATGGCCCTGGGCGCCGGCATTGTGGGCGAGAATCTGGCTCTGGAGATCGTGGACACCTGGCTCTCCACCCCCTTCTCCGGCGAACCCCGCCACCAGCGCCGCATTGACAAGGTCATGGCCCTGGAACAGGAATAAAAACGAAATCACAGCCCGCCTCGACATTTGAGGCGGGCTGTGTGTATCTGTAAACGTATACAAAACAACGGTTCGTTTCCTCACTGTAGGGGGCGATGCCCTCATCGCCCCGCCGGGTGCGTTGACAGAGCGGTCGCAAAAAAACGAACAAGTCCCTCCCGCAAGGTTTCCGGGCCGATGTGGGCATCGGCCCCTACGAAAAAACATGCGTTCCCGCCGTTGGGGGCGATGCCGCCTCACAGGTCAGCTTGTGCCGCCTGCGCATCCAGAGTCTTTACATACATCTCCTCCACTGCGCCAAAAGCGGGCTGCTTTCGGCCGGTGGGGGTGAAGCCATGGGATCTGTAGAAGCGGATCGCGGGCAGATTGCGGTCGAAGACCCAGAGGAGGATATTCCGGTACCCGGCGGCTTTTGCGTCCGCCAGAACCCGCGCCATCATCATGCTGCCATAGCCCCTGTGCCAGTTCTCCTCCAAAGAGTGGATGCAGATCAGCTCGGCAAAGCCAGCCATATCGGCATCCCGGGCGGCGTCCCACCATGCGATACAATGGGGCTTTCCGTCCAGCTCCAGAATATAGCCGTGGCCTTTCCCGGCTACCAGAAGCCGCCGGTACATGGCGGTGGCGTGCTCCAGATCCGTGGCTTTTGCCAATAGATCCCCCGGGACAATACTCTGAAAGGCGGCCTTCCAGCTTTCGGTCTGTATGTAAGCCAGCCGGGCTTCATCCCCGGCAGAGGCAGGGCGGATGTGGATCATTTTTTGTTACCTCGGATTCAAGTAGTTTGAAAATGGGGGTGACAGAATGCCCCCCTGGCTCCCCCTCTGGGGGAGCTGGCGTGCGCAGCACGACTGAGAGGGTACAAGCGGCGGGATCCAACCCTCTCAGTCACGGCGTTTCCGCCGTGACAGCTCTCCCATAGGGAGAGCCAAGGGGTACAACACCCCCGATTTGCCTTACTCCTTCGGCTCCTCTTTTTCCGCCTGGGCTTTTGCGCAGACCCGCTCGGCGAGTCTCTCCCGGTCGTGGGGGCGGAAGTGGAGGACGGTCAGAGCGGCCACGGCGGCGACACAGCCAACGGCGCCCAGGACCTGGCTGACACGGAAGGAGCCCCAATAGAGGCTGTCCATCCGCAGGCCCTCGATGATGGCCCGGCCCAGGCCGTACCAGGCGCAGTAGCCCAGAGCGATCTGCCCGTCATAGGCCCGTCTGGGGTACAGAAAGTGCAGGATCAGGAAGCCCGTAAAATTCCACAGGCTCTCATACAGGAAGGTGGGGTGGTAGAACTCCCACTGGCCGGTCACCGTGTTGAACAGGCCCATGCGGGAGAAAGCCTGGGTGGGCGCGCCGAAGGCCTCCCGGTTGAAAAAGTTGCCCCAGCGGCCCACGAACTGGCCGATCAGGAAGCCCATGACCACCAGATCCAGCAGGGCGGGCAGAGAGCATTTTTTGACGCGGCAGTACACCGCCACGCCGAGAAACGCGCCCATGACCGCGCCGTAAATGGCAAGGCCGCCGTTCCAGATGTACAGCACGGAAATGGGATCCGCCGCGTACTCGGACCAGCTGAACACGCAGTAGTAAACACGGGCGCAGATAACGGCAAAGGGCGTGATCCAGAGGATGCCGTCCAGAATGTCGTCCTCCGTCAGGCCCGCCCGTTTGCTGCGGCGGCTGCAATAGACGCCGGCCAGCAGCAGGCCGAAGGCAATGACCAGACCATACATATGGATGGTCAGCGGCCCGATGGTGAAATAGCGGATGGGGTCGATCTCGATGCCGAACAGGGGGAACGAGATCCGGGAATAGTTTGCGGGATTCAGGCTCATATTTCTTCGTCTCCTTCTCGGACGGGGAAAATCACCGACAGGCAGCTGTTTTCCGCCCGAAGGGTCTGTTTCAGAAATTCCTCTACGTCCTCTTTTTGGATGGTTTTATAGATTTCCGGAAACCGGAAATAGTCAAAGTCGCTGAACGCGTAGGCGCAGAGCCGGAAGCAGGTGGCGTCGAAGGAATCCAGTCCCTTGATCCGGCGGCCAAAGGCGCTGCGCTTCATGCGGTCGAAAGCTGTCCGGGAAATGCCGGAAAAATCCTGAGCGGCGGAGAGCACCGCCTTCCGGACGGCCTCCGGGTCCATGCTGTCGCCGCCGCAGGTAAACAGGGCGCAGCCGTCGATGGTCTCGTAGCCGCCGCCGAAGGAGCTGTCGATGATTCCCTCGTCGTAGAGCTTCAGATACAGCTCAGAGCTTTCCCCGAACAGGGTCTCCGCGGCCAGATCCGCCAGAAATTCCTGCCGGATGGCGGCGTCCCCCTTGCCGGGAGCCGGACACTTGAACGCCAGCGTGAAGGTGGGCATGGCCACCTCCATGGCGTCCCCCACGTCCCGTTGGGCGCAGGTCAGGGATTCGTCCCAGTCCCTTATTTTTTCGCCCACCTCCCCTTTGCCGTCCCCCAGAATTTCCCGGGCGGCTTTTTCCACGGCCTCCGGATCCACGTCTCCCATGACGCAGAGCATCATGTTTCCGGGGGTATAGAAGGCCTTGTGGCACAGAGTCAGATTTTCCGGGGTGATCTCCCGGATGGTCTCGGAGGTGCCCAGAATGGGAATGCGGATGGGGTGCCTTTCGTACATGGCTTTTGCCAGATTTTCAAAGACCACGCTGTCCGGGGCGTCCAGATTCATGCCGATCTCCTGATCGATGATGCCCCGCTCCTTTTCCACGCTTTCCGCCGTAAAATGGGGGGTGCTGACGAATTCCAGCAGCAGGCGCAGGCTTTCGTCAAAGTGGTCCGTGCAGGAAAAGTAATAGGCGGTCATGTCGTAGCTGGTAAAGGCATTGCTGGAAGCGCCGTAGGCGGCGAACTCCGCGCTGACGTCCCGGCCTCCCGGCAAATCGAACATTTTATGCTCCAGATAGTGGGCGATTCCGGCGGGAACGGTGTATTCCCGCCCCTCAAACCGGAAATGGGTATGGATGGAGCCGAAATCCGTGACGAAATAGGCCTGCTTTTTGGCAAAGCCCGGCTTGGGCACCACGGCCAGCCGCAGCCCGTTGGGCAGGACCTTCCGGTAAACGGTCTCGTCCAGCTTTGGGTAGCTTGTCCCGGTCATTGGCTCACTCCTTTCAGAAAACAGGTGCTGTGCGGCGTCAGGCTGTCCGCGGCCCGGGTCAGGTCCTCCGGGGTGACGGCCTCCAGTGCCTTTCTGTGGGCCTGAGGGTCCAGACCGCTGCCGCCCAGAACCATGGAGGAATAGTAGCTTTCCAGCGCCCCGGGGGAATCCGGCACACTTTCCAGCGCGCTGATGAGGGAGGCCCGGGCAGCGGTCAGCTCCTCCCCGGTGATCTCTCCCCGGCGGCAGGCGTCCAGCTGCCGCAGAACCTCTTCCCGGACGTGGGCTTCCTTGTCAAAATCAATGCCCGCGGATACCAGAACGATGCCCTTGGCGCTGTAGTACCCCGCGCCGATGGAATAGCACAGGCTCTGCTTTTCCCGGATGTTCCGGAACAGCTTGCTGGTCACGTCCCCGCCGAACACCGCGCAGAGCAGCTGCATAGCGGGAAAGCCGGGGTCCTTCGCCGTGACGGGCGTGGCGAAGCCCATGCAGAGCTTTCCCTGGGTCAGCTCCATCCGCTCGCAGAGGTCTGCGGCCTTGCTGAGCCGCAGGCCGCTCTGGGCAGGCAGGGGCAGCGGGGCGCGGTCCTCCTCCGCGAAAAGTTTCCGGACAAGGCCCGCCATCCGTTCCGGGGCGGCAGAGCCTACATATAGGATTTCTATCTGACTTTCCCGGCGCAGACGCCTGTAGTGGGAAAGAAGGGCCTGTGGCGTAACGGCCTCCACGTCTTCCCGCTCCCCCATCCGGGGCACGCCGAAGGAATCCTCCCGGCACATATTTTTCAGCAGCTGCTGGGCGCAGTAGGCCCGTTTGTCGTTGAACTCCGCCTCAATGGCGTAGATCTGGTTGATTTTCTCCCCCTCTACAAATTCAGGAAGAAACCCACCGTTTTCCTCGGGATACGCAAAGAGCAGCTCCTTCAGAAAATCCATGGCCTGCTCTGTCAGGGCCTCGCCCTCCCGGGCGAAGCGGTCATCCATCAGGCTCAGGTAGAGCCCGGTGGTCTGCCAGTCCCCCGCCCGGCGGGAAATGGGGCTGACGGCCGCGCCGTAGAGGTCGTCCAGCCGCTGGGTGATCTGCCGCAGATCCGGGGCGCTTTTGCACCCCCGCAGCAGCACGCTGGGGATCAGGGCATTCATAGCCGCCTCTTCCCGGCACATGGGCCGGATATACTGGAGACTCAGGGCGCTGTGCTTGAACCGCCGGTCCTGAACACAGCGCAGATGGATGCCGGGAAATATTTCGGAATGTGTAAGCATAGGTACTCCTTAAAAAGGGGGTAATACATTGAGCTTTTCTTTTTGAATTTTACCCCGTAACTTGTTTCGGCTGGGTCCCTCCGGGGGCCCCTTTCTTGTCCCGCCAAGAAAGGGGGAAAGAATGCGGCCTAAGGGAGGCGCTGTCGG
>NZ_JAHLPU010000054.1 GCF_018918045.1 Pseudoflavonifractor sp. MSJ-30 | reverse complement strand
CTGTGAAAACGAAACACTCAGGCCCGGTCGTTTCCGGGCGGCTAATAGCCGCCCCTACAGGCCCTCAACTCTTGATTCACATTGACAATTGTCAATTGTCAATTGTCAATTTCTTCTTCCCCGATCACTTCCTTCGCAATATAGATCGGCCGGCCTTTGCTCTGCTCGAAATTCCGGCCGACGTACTCTCCGATGATGCCGATGCAGAACAGCTGGATGCTGGAAAACAGCAGCAGAAGCACGATGATGGTTGCGTAGCCGGGAACGGCAATGCCCCGGGTCAGCTTTTCCACAACGACACAGATCAGGTAGAGGATGGCCGCGATGCCGCTGACCGTGCCGAAGAGGGTAGCCAGACGCAGGGGGGCCGTGGAGAAGCCGATGATGCCCTCGATGGCGTAGTTCAGGAGTTTCCAGAAGTTCCATTTGGTGGTGCCGCTGGCCCGCTTATCCGCGGTGTAGGGGATGAAGCAGGTGGCGTAGCCAACCCAGGCGAAGAGACCCTTGGAGAACCGGTGGTTCTCGCCCAGCAGCAGCAGACTGTCCCGGACGCTGCGGCGGAAGGTGCGGAAATCGCTGGCGTCGGGGTGCAAACGGACCTTGGAGAGCCTATTGATGACGGCGTAGAAGCTCTTTTTGAAGAAGGAGAGAACCTTGCCCTCGCCGCGCCGGTCCTGATAAGCCGCCACAATGTCGTATTCCGGCTGCTCGTCCAGAATCTTTACCATATCCCGGACGATTTCCGGCCGCTGCTGCAAATCCGCGTCAATGAGGCTGACGTATTCCCCGGAGGCGTGCCGCAGGCCGGCGTAAATACCCGCCTCCTTGCCAAAGTTCCGGGAGAAGGAGACAATCTTCACCTTGCAGTCGCCCCGGGCGTAGATTTTTTTCAGATTGTGCAGCGTGGCGTCCTGACTGCCGTCGTCAATGTAGACGATTTCGATTTCATATCCGCAGTCCCGGAAAGCCGCCAGTGCGGCTTCATGAAAGGGAATGACATTTTCCCCCTCGTTATAGCAGGGGACGACCAGAGATAGCTTTACCATAGAAATACACTCCAAGTGCCAAAATCATGTTCATTATAGCCATGTTCCGGGCTTGCGTCAAGGAAAAGCGGTGTTTTTCGAAAAAAGCCTTGACATTCTTCCCACGGACGGCTAAAATACAACCAAATGCAAACGCATGGAACGGGAGGTTTCCCTTGAAGAAGGCCAGCAGAGAGGGCGCGGGTGGTGTGAGCGCTCAGGCCGGCAGGGGAATGGTCGCCCGGGAGCGGACTGCCTGAAGGGGAGTAGGGCAGTACGGGTCAGCCCGTTACAGCGTTCGAGTGCCCGTAAATCGGGAATTCAGGTGGTACCGCGGAAAGCTTTTCGCCCTGGGTGTTGCTTCACCCGGGGCGTTTTTTGGCTTCCCCTGGGGGAAGCTGTCGCGGCCCTGTGGGCCATGACTGATGAGGGGCGGTACAGACTTTCCGGACGGGAAAGCCTATGTTTCGAAAGGAGATTCACAATGGCAAAAGAACTGAACAAGGTCTACGAGCCCCAGGCTGTGGAGGCCGAGATCTACAAAATGTGGCAGGAGGGTGGTTACTTCCACGCGGAGCGGGATGAGAACAAAAAGCCCTTTACCATCGTCATGCCGCCCCCCAACGTCACCGGCCAGCTCCACATGGGCCACGCCATGGACGCGACGCTCCAGGACAGCATCATCCGCTTCAAGCGGATGCAGGGCTACAATGCCCTCTGGATTCCCGGTGTGGACCATGCAGGCATTGCCACCCAGATCAAGGTGGAAGAGGAGCTGCGCAAGGAGGGTCTGACCCGGTATGACCTGGGCCGGGAAAAGTTCCTGGAGCGGGTTTGGGACTGGAAGAACCGGTTCGGCAACCGGATTGTGGAGCAGCAGAAGAAGCTGGGCTCCAGCTGTGACTGGGACCGGGCCAGATTCACCATGGACGAGGGCTGCTCCAAGGCCGTCCGGGAGGTCTTCGTCTCCCTGTATGAAAAGGGCCTGATCTACAAGGGCAGCCGGATCATCAACTGGTGCCCCCACTGCGTCACCGCTCTGAGCGATGCCGAGGTGGAATACGTGGATAAGCCCGGCCATCTGTGGCACATCCGCTACCCCCTGGAGGATGGCTCCGGGGAGGTCATCGTGGCCACTACCCGTCCGGAAACCATGTTGGGTGACTCCGGCGTCTGCGTCAACCCCAACGATGAGCGCTACAAGGCCATTGTGGGCAAGAACGTGATCCTGCCCCTGCTGAACAAGCCCATCCCCGTGGTGGCCGACGACTACGCCGAAATGGAATTCGGCACCGGCTGCGTGAAGATGACCCCCGCCCACGACCCCAACGACTTCGAGGTGGGCCTGCGGCACAATCTGGAGGTCATCCGGGTGCTGGACGACGAGGGCAAGGTGAATAGCCTCGGCGGCAAGTACGAGGGCATGGATCGGTATGAAGCCCGGAAGGCCATTGTGGCCGACCTGGACGCCCAGGGCTACCTGGTGAAGGTGGAGGACTACGCCCACAACGTGGGCACCTGCTACCGCTGCCACAACGATGTGGAGCCCATCATCTCTGCCCAGTGGTTCGTGAAAATGAAGCCCCTGGCCGAAAAGGCCATTGACGTGGTGAAGGAAGGGGAGACCAGATTCGTCCCTGACCGCTTCACCAAGACCTACCTCAACTGGATGGAGAACGTCCGCGACTGGTGCATCTCCCGGCAGCTGTGGTGGGGCCATCAGATTCCCGCCTGGACCTGCGCCGACTGCGGCCACATTACTGTGTCCCGGGAGGACGCCTGCAAGTGCGAGAAGTGCGGTTCCACCCATATTGAGCGGGACCCCGATGTGCTGGACACCTGGTTCTCCTCCGCTCTGTGGCCCTTCGAGACTCTGGGCTGGCCTGAGAAGACTCCGGATCTGGACTATTTCTACCCCACGGACGTGCTGGTCACGGGCTACGACATCATCTTTTTCTGGGTTGCCCGGATGATTTTCTCCGGCTGCGAGCACACCGGCAAGGCCCCCTTCCACACCGTGCTGATTCACGGCCTGGTCCGGGACGACAAGGGCCGCAAGATGTCGAAATCTCTGGGCAACGGCATTGACCCCCTGGAAATGATCGACAAGTACGGCTGCGACGCCCTGCGGATGAATATGGTCACCAGCAACTCTCCCGGCAACGATATGCGCTTCTATGTGGAGCGCTGCGAGGCCATGCGGAACTTCGCCAACAAGCTCTGGAACGCCTCCCGGTATGTGCTGATGAATCTGGGCGAGGACTTTGTGCCCCAGCTGCCCACGGAGCTGGAAATTGCCGACAAGTGGGTGCTGTCCAAGCTGAACACCCTCATTGCCGAGGTCACCGACAACATGGAGCGCTATGAGCTGGGCATTGCCGTCCAGAAAATCTATGACTTCATCTGGGACACCTACTGCGACTGGTACATCGAGCTGACCAAGGCCCGGCTGTACTCCGAGGATGCCTCCCGGAAGAACACCGCCATGCAGGTGCTGGTGTATGTGCTGGATCAGACGCTGCGGCTGCTGCACCCCTTCATGCCCTTCATCACCGAGGAAATCTGGCAGAGCCTGCCCATGCGGGAGAGCGCCCTGATTGTGGCCAAGTGGCCCGAGGCCAGCGAAAAGCTGAGCTTCAAGACCGAGGAGGCCCACATGGAGTCCGTTATGAACGCCATCCGGGCCATCCGCAACCGCAGAGCCGAGATGAACGTGCCCCCCTCCAAGAAGGCAACGCTGTATGTGCTCACCGCCGCGTCCCAGGTCTTCACCGAGGGCGAGGGCTTCATCCAAAGACTTGCCTACGCCGACAAGGTGGAGCTGCTGGACAAGGAGCCGGAGAACCTGAACGGTCTGGTGACCTGCGCCACCGCTGACGCCAAGCTCTATATCCCCATGGGCCAGCTGGTGGACATCGCCAAGGAGCAGGAGCGTATCTCCAAGGAGCTGGACAAGGCCAGAAAGAACCTGGCAGGTCTGAACGGCAAGCTCTCCAACGAGAATTTTGTCTCCCGTGCCCCCGAGGCCGTGGTCAACGCCGAACGGGAAAAGGCCAAAAAGGCCGCCGATCTGATCGCGGCTCTGGAAGAGAGCCTGGAAGCGCTGAAGGCGCTGTAAGGCCGTAAGAATAGGCACAAGGGGCCTGCGAAAATAGGAAACTTGTAGGGGCGGCTACCAGCCGCCCGCTGCCTTTCGGAACAGAACGCTGGAATAAAGCGCACAATTCCGTGAGATAGCGGGCGGCAGGTTGCCGCCCCTACAGAACACCCTATCTTGCAGCAGCCCCTAAAGTAAAACAAAATAAGGGAGCCCACCATGCTTTTAGAGGAATTCGACCCAAGTTTCCATGCTGTCATCGATGCTTCCATGTGCGTCCATCCCGTGGAAAATCTGCCGGAGATCGCCGTTTCCTGCTTTTCCCGCCATCTTTTTGAGGCAGTTCTTTCCTTTTTTCAGCCGGAGCGGGTCTGCGGCGTAGGGGGCGCCAACGGGAAAGCACCGGTGTATGCCGTGGGCTACCGGGGCAAGCGCATTGCCTTTTACGAGTCCAGAGTAGGGGAACCCGCCTGCATTGGGGACTTTGAGGATTTGATTGCCATGGGGCTGAAAAAGCTCATCCTCTTCGGCAACTGCGGGGTACTGGACCGGTCCATTGAGGACTGCGGAATTATCATCCCCACCCGGGCCATTCGGGACGAGGGCAGCAGCTATCACTATGCCGCCGCTGCGGACTTCATCGACGTGAACCGCATGTACCGGGATGTGTTCCGCCAGGTCCTTGCCGACTGCGGCTGCCCTTACGTGGAGGGCACGACCTGGACAACGGATGCACCCTACCGGGAGACGGCGGAAAAGGTCCGGCGCAGGAAAGCCCAGGGGGCAATCTGCGTGGAGATGGAATGCGCCGGAATGCAGGCCGTGGCCGACTTCCGGGGCGTGGATTTCTTCCAGTTCTTCTATGCTGGGGACAATCTGGACCACTCCCAATGGCAGTCCAGGAGCCTGTCCGGCCACGTCCGCCTGGACGATAAGAGCAAGATTGCACTGCTGGCCTTTGAGCTGGCAGCGAAGCTATAAAAAGGGCAGTAACGGTACAAATCAAACGCTGATATAGGAGGGAGCGATTACCTGTGAATGACAGAGAAATTGGACATCAAATGTACCAAATGGCTACGGACTTTGTGAAAAAGCGGTTTCCGACCGGCTGGGGCGGCTGCGCTGTCCTATTCACAGAAGACAAGCAGTTCCTGATATCTGTGGCATTGGAATCCTTTAATGCCGGGGCAGGGTTGTGCATGGAAACAGGCGCAATGTGTGAAGCCCAGAAGTTCAACCTGAGGGTTACGCATTCACTGTGCGTTTCAAGGGACAGTGAAAGGGATGCTTTCAAAATTCTGACGGCCTGCGGAATATGCCAGGAACGGCTGCGATATTGGGGCGGCAATGTGAAAATTGCAATTACAAATCCCGAAAATGAGGTTATTTTCCATACGCTGGACGAATTATCCAACCATTACTGGGGCAATGCCTTTCCACAGTCTGAGTGGGACGTGTACGACCGTCAAATCTGATTTTTTTGCCATAGTAAAGCTGCTGCAAATCTGTTTTTGATGGATTTGCAGCAGCTATTTTGTCAAATCAGCAGCCCGATGACCAGGCCAACCACCAGCCCGCCGATGGCGGCCAGAACCATCATGACAGGGTCAGCCCGGTAGCGGTAACGGACGACCTTTTTGACCACGGGCTTCTCCACCACCCGTTCCACGACCCGATCTACCGGCACCTCCCGGACCACGACCTTTGGTTCCCGGGGAGGTGCTTCCTTTTCGATATAGACGGGCTTTTCTACGGTTTTCTCAATATAAACCGGTTTCTCAACGACTTTTTCAATATAAACTGGCTTCTCCTCCACGGAATGGACGATCACGGGAGGGGAGGGGATGGTGGCGTGTTTTCCGGAGGCCAGATACTCGCTGTCCGTATCCAGAGCGTCCGCCAGCTGAATGAGGCGCAGGGGGTCCGGGGTGGAGATGTCGTTTTCCCATTTGCTCACCGCCTGCCGGGTGACGCCCATGCGCTCCGCCAGCTGCCCCTGGGAGAGGGAAGCGGCTCTGCGCAATTCTATGATTCGCTCTCCGATGGATATGGAAAACACCTCCTTACAGTGACAAATATCTGGCAACTATCGGTTGCTATTCCTATTATATCTGATTATTTCGAAAAATCAAGTTTGGAAAGGGGATTGGCCTCGCTGGCAATTTTCAGCTCGGTATTTTCAATATGGGTGTAGATCTGGGTGGTGTTCAGGTTCTCATGGCCCAGAACTTCCTGAACGGTTTTCACATCCACGCCGCCGGAGAGCATCATGGTGGCCGCCGTGTGCCGCAGCTTATGGGCGGAGAACTGGGTGGAATCCAGCCCAGCCTGGAGCAGAGCCTTTTTCACCAGCCGGTGAACCGCCGTGACGCTGATGCGGTTCTTGTCCCGGGAGCCGAAAAGGGCACGGTTGTCGGACAGCTCAATCTGATTCCGTTCCTCCAGATAGGCGTCAATGGCTTTCCGGCAGGCGGTGCCGAAATAGACGAATCGCTCCTTGTTACCCTTGCCGATGACCCGGATGCGGTCCTCATAGACATCCGTCAGGTTCAGCCCCACCAGCTCGCTGCGCCGGATGCCGCAGTTCAGGAAGAGCATCAATATGGCGTAGTCCCGCTTTTCATTGGGGCCGGAGACCGCTTTCAGCAGGGCGGCGGATTCTTCCATGGTCAGATATTTGGGCAGACTTTTGCGCAGCTTGGGATATTCCAGGTCTGCCACGGGATTTTCGCTCAATTGTTTGGTCCGCACCGTCAGATACTTATAGAAGGATTTGATGGCGGAGAGCTTCCGGGCCCGGCTGGCGGCCTCAATGCCGCGTTCCGGCACAGCCTCATCCGGCCGGGCCACCCGGTCGTTGGCCAGATAGGAGAGGAAGTCGAAAATCTCAGACTGGGTGACGGTGCCCAGAAAGGCCACGTCAATGTCCCGGATGTCGATGGTGTCCAGATCGGTGTCCACGGGCATTTCATTGCGCATGAGTTTCAGGAATCGCAGGAACATCCGCAGATCCAGATAGTATTCATGGATGGTCAGCGGCGATTGGCCTTTGATGTTTTCGTGGTAAGTTAAGAAGTTCCGCAGAATCTGCGGACAGTCACGGTATTGCTGCATAGATTTGATCCCAAAGAATCGGAAAAGGCGGGAGAGGGTCCTGAATGAAGGCGGAGCCAGCTTTGGAATGAACGCAACAAAATAAAAATTTTGTTGCGTTAGAAGTGCATTTTCAAAGCGGTTCTCACGAACCGTGGCTCCAGACGCTTTTTCAGGCCCTTCCGGACCGTTTTCCGCTTTTGGGGGTTTCCTTTCCTAAGTTTCTTTTAGAATAGCCGATTCTTCTTCAAATGTCAATCAATTGTTTCGGTTATCCGCGCCGGAGTACCACCGACGCGGATATTATATTGATCGACATGAAAGTATTTACCAAGGGGCCGATGCCCACATGCGCCAAGAATCTGACGATTTGGCCGCGTAAAAGCCTTTTCCAGATTGCACCGGATCTGCTCCTCGGTGCTGAGCATGGGGTCCGAAAAATCCGGGTCTCCCTGAAAGCGCTCAGCGAATTCCCGGCAGTCCGCATAACTGCCGACGGGCTTTATCATAGCGCTTCCCTTCCTTTTGGCTTCCTTGCCATTACACAGTACCAGTCATCCTCGTCTGTGTATGCGCCCCACTGCGCCGGAACCAGGCGTATTTCCACATCCGTATACCCCATAGCGCGCAGTTCTTCCAGAAGCGGCCGCTGAGACACGGGATTGTAATGTTCAATGAAATGCTCCTTTTGAAAGATGCGGTTTTCTTTCTCAAATGTAAAAAGCAGATTGAAATCAATGGTCCCATCCGAATTGTGGTCCCAGACCTGTACAAGGTTGACACGGGTGTTTCCGTGAAAAGATGGGTTGTAGGTATAAAATCGCTGATTTGTTCTGCGAATCTTGTCCCAATTCCGAAGGTCAAAATACAGATAACCGCCGGGAGCAACCAGAGCATCCATTTGGTGCAGCGCTGTGATGACCTCTTCGTTCGTTACATAGGCAAGGCTGTTTCCGGTGCTGGCAACGCAATCGAACTGACGTGTAAAATGCTTCGAGACTTCCCGGAAGTCACTGCATTGCAAATGGACAGAGTACCCCTTTGCAGTTGCTTTTTTGTCACATCTGCTCAGCATGGCCTCGCTAAGATCCGAGCCGTACAGGTCAATGCCTAAGTCCAGAACTGGCAGCGTCATATTCCCACTGCCGATGCTTACATCCAAAAGCGAGCGGACGGGCTTTCCCTTCAGGAGATACTGCCAGTGCCCTTTTGTGATTTCGTATCTACTGTCGTTTTCCAGCAGGTCATAAATATCCGCGCGATCATATAGCTTTTCCATCTGCTTCTGTCTCCTTCTCCACCAATTCCTGAAGATTCCCGACCATCGTGTCCAGCACCTTCAGGAACCGTTCCGGATTTGCGAACATACAGGCAAAGGCCTCGTCCAGATCTTCCCCGAAGTCCTTCGGCAGAATCTTTGCCCTTGCTTTCAATGTGCTGGCCATGCGCTTTTCCCCCGGGTGGGTCATGCGGTTCAGGGCGAAGAGAATGTCGAAATAGGATTCCAGAAACGCCGCCATCCGATGGTTGACGCTGGGCCTGTCTTCCCTGCTGACCGCCTTGCGCAGCTGCGCGTCATAGGAGGGCAGATTTCCGGTGAGCAGACGCAGATTGCGCCGGATAATATTCTGCCGCAGCGCCTCCGGATACGGCACATCGAAGCGCTGCCGCAGGGCGGCGTAGCGGCCGTCCCGGTCATAGAGAATGCGGCTGTGCAGCAGATTGTGCCACATACAGGTGGTGTAGCCGTTACGCGCGTAATGCAGCTCTGCCACAGAGGCAACGTCCCGGGCGAAGGAATCCAGATTCCGGTAGAGAATGTCAATGGGGATGCCATTGAGCAGGACGCAGTCGTCCTCCAGTTCCCAGAAGTCATTGCCCAGCTCCATATGACCGCAGACCCGGCTAAGGATCTCCCGGCGGGCCTCCGCGGACGGAATTTCCGTACAGTAGACATAGAGATCGTAGTCCGATTTCCGGTCGTACCCTTCCCCTGCTCTCGATCCGCCCAGAACGAGGGCTTCGATTTCCGGCAGCCCCCGCAGCGCGGCGCACAGCGCTTCAAAATACATTTGGCGCCCCTCCCGCTTTTGTGATACTTTTATTATACCCTTCCGCCGCCCAAAAGCAAGCAAAAACCGCAATTTCATCAAAGAAGCGAAATTGATACAAAAAAACACGATATTTTGCTGATTTTTATCTTTACATTGACTTCGTTTTCCGGTAAAATAAGATTATGGCTATTAACCCATAATTAGGAGGTTCTATTATGAGCGTTAGAAGAATCGGCGTGCTGACCAGCGGCGGCGATGCCCCCGGCATGAACCCCTGCGTCCGCGCGGTTGTACGTACCGCACTGTACCACGGAGTGGAGTGCTACGGCATCCGCCGGGGCTGGAACGGCCTGATCAACGGCGACATCGTCCGTCTGGACGAGAAGAGCGTGGCCCACACCATCAACCGTGGCGGCACCATCCTCTATACCGCCCGCAGCTCGGAATTCATGACCGAGGAGGGCCAGCGCAAGGCCGTCTCCACCTGCAAATTCCTTGGACTGGACAGCATCATCGCCATCGGCGGTGACGGCACCTTCCGGGGCGCTCTGGCCCTGAGCAAGTACGGCATCAACGTCATCGGCATTCCCGGCACCATCGATAACGACATCAGCTGCACCAACTACTGCATCGGTTTCGACACCGCCGCCAACACGGCCATCGAGTGCATCGATAAGCTGCGGGACACCATGCAGTCCCACGAGCGCTGCTCCGTCGTGGAGGTCATGGGCCGCAACGCGGGCTACCTTGCCATGTATGTGGGTCTGGCCTGCGGCGCTACCGCCGTTCTGGTCCCCGAGGAGCCCATTGATTTCGAAAAGGACGTCATCGAGAAGATTCGTCAGGCCCGGTTCAACGGCTTCACCCACTACATGATCGTGGTGGCCGAGGGCGCCGGCAAGGCCACGGAGATCGCGGCCAGGATCAAGGAAGCCATCGATCTGGATCCCCGGGTCACCGTTCTGGGCCACATCCAGCGGGGCGGCTCCCCCTCCGGCAGAGACAGAGTCAACGCCACCAAGATGGGCTATCTGGCCGTTGAGCTGCTGCTTCAGGGCAAGACTAACCGCATTGTCTGCACCCATGAGGGCGGCTTCACCGATGTGGACATTGACGAGGGTCTGGCTATGAAGAAGAGCATCCAGCAGATGGAAGTGGACGTTCTGGCGGCCATGACAGGCATCTGAACAGAATCATAAAATCAGAAAAGAGCTTACGGTTTTACCGTAAGCTCTTTTTATGCCTTTGGATGGCACTTTTGATAGACGTTTTTAATTTTCTGATTGATCAGATGGGCATACATCTGGGTGGAGGAGATATCGCTGTGGCCCATGAGCTCCTGCAGGGAGCCAAGATCCGCACCGTTTTCCAGCAGATGCACCGCAAAGCTGTGGCGCAGGGTGTGGGGCGTGATCTCCTTCTCGATGCCCGCCTTACCCTGATAGTATTTCAGGATTTTCCAGAATCCCTGACGGCTCATGCGGGTGCCGCCGATGTTGACGAACAGGGCCTGCTCGTTGGCATCCAGGACCATGGCGGGACGCACGTCCTTCAGATACACCGCCAGCGCCTTCTGGGCCGCGGGATACAGAGGGATCACCCGGGATTTTTTTCCGCTGTGGCACTTTACCAGGGCCAGCTCCAGGTTCACGTCCTCTACGTTCAGACTGATAAGCTCTGTGACACGCATACCTGTGGCATACATGACCTCCAGCATGGCCTTGTCCCGGTAGCCCTTGTGGTCCACACAGGCAGGCTGGGCCAGCAGAAGCTCCACTTCCTTGCCGGTCAGAATCTGGGGGAGCTTCTTCTCTCCCCGCTCCACATGGATCTCACCGCTGATGGGAGAGACCTCCAAAAAGCCGCCGGACACGGCATAGGCATAAAAATTCTTCAGACTCGCCAAGGAACGGGAAGCCGTAGCCCCGGACTTTCCCTGATCCTGCAGATACGCAAGGTAGTCCCGGATATTCACTTGTGTCGCGCTTACAAGCTCAGGGACACCGTTCTCTGACAGCCATTCGGAAAACTGCCGAATGTCACGCATGTACGAAGAAACGGTATTCTCGGATGCCTGCTTGACTTTGATGAGATAGTTCTCATAAGCCCTGATAATATCCAGCATGAACCGAAGTACCTATCCTTATTCTAATTCTATCAGAAATGCCCCGAAGGGCATGACCAAACGATGATCCGCCAGTCCGATAGCGATCGCCGCGGCGGCGGCCAGCAGGTACGCATTCCTGCCCCTCCTGCCGGCGGGCTGAAGCCAGGCGAAAAAGAGAAATGGGCAAAGCGCCAGTTCCGAAAAGAGGAACACCGGCCACAGCAGCCATCCCGCGCTGCCAAACCCGGCGCTTACGCCCCGTGCCCCATAGGCAAGGGCTGCTCCGCCGAAGAAAGCGGCGGCAGGGATGCTCCCGGGAAATGCCCACTGCAGTGCCGCGGAACACAGCACCTGCCCAAGCAGACGGCCCGAGCAGCACCGGAGCCCGGCATTCGAAAACCCGGGGTGAAAACGAATCCCAAGCGCCCGGGCGGCAATGCATCCGGCCAGCAGACCGCAGACCCAGGCGGCTTTCAGGACTGCCAAATGCGCCCGCCGGGAGAGATCTGTCCTCTGCGGGGAACCATTCATGGCGTTCCCTCCGGCGATTTCCAAAACCATCTAGAAAAGAGACAGAATTCACCCGCTTTTGATACAGACATACTATACTCCGTTTTTACCAAAAATTCAAGTATCATTCACCGAAATACGTTTTTTTGTAGATTCTGACAATTTTTATGTTAATATTGTTATGTCAACAAATCTGATAACCGAACAAAAGTTTTTACCGTTTTCGACTATTGCGTCATTTTCTTGAAGAAAGCCCACGGAAATAGGGTAAAATTTTACATTGCACTTTTTCTTGCAGAAAGTTGCGGAAGGTAAATTTTATTTACCTATTATGGGTTTTTGTGCAATTTGACGAATCTACCTATATTTTTTCGGGCCCTTCCTCCCCTTTCCCGCTCTGGCGGACAGGAGAAACGCAGTGCCGCTGCCCCCGATTATCAGCATTGCCGTAGGGAAAAATCCGTCCAATTGTCCGCCGAAGAACAGCGCCGTCAGGGCTGTCAGAGTGACGAGATAGCACACCGCCGCACCCAAAAATACCAGAGCTCTTCTGTGTTTGATGCGTCCGTAGGCCACTGATCCTCCCAGCGCCGCGGACAGGAACACCAGGGCCATGACGCCGTAGCCAAGGCTTCCTTCACGGACAGTTCCGCTGACGATCAGCCCCGCCAGCAGTGCGGACAGCGCCAGCGTGGACGCCATAGCTGCCAGAGTGCCTATGGCCAGCCCCTTTGGAAAGCTGGCCGCCAGACCGGATGGTTTTCGATCAACGCGCATTCTCCTCTCCCCCTTCCCTGTCAGCCTATTCACCGCAAGGCAAAAAAATCACCGCCGCGGAAAAACCACGGCGGTGATCACGCAATATCAACTTACATCTCCACGTCAACGTTGGGGGCGGCCTTGCGCTGCTGCTCCTGAGCCTCGGTGACGGTGCGGAACTTGACCCGGGTGTCCCGGACCTCGTTCAGGGCCTTGGCGATGGTCTCCTCGGTCTCCTTCAGCTGGGCGTCCATATATTCGTTGCCCGCCTTGCGCAGCTGATCGATGCGGTTCTGGGTCTGGGCCACCAGCTCCTCGCTGCGCTTCCTGGCCTCCTCATAGATGGCCTCCTTGGTGACCAGCTGGGCCGCCTGCTCCTGGGCCTGCCGCAGGACGCCCTCTGCCTCCCGGCGGGCCTGGTTGATCAGGTCGTTCCGGGATTCCACAATGGTCCGTGCCTGCTTCAGCTCCCCGGGCATCTGGGCGATGACCTCGTCCAGCATATCCAGCACCCGATCCCGCTCCAGAATGCACTTGTCTGCCGCCAGGGGCATGGTACGGGCATCCTGAACCATATCGTAAAGAGAGCCGATGATGTCTTCAATGTTGCTGCTGCTCATGTATATTCCTCCTGTTTATGGTGTTTGCCTGGTTCGTTCTTCCAGACGCCGCCGGAAATCCGGGATAATGGCCTGGGGGATGAAGTCGGTCAGTTCCGCGCCGTAAGAGCCCAGTTCCTTGACAATGCTGGAGCTGAGGAACATATACTGGCTGGCCGACGTCAGAAACATGGTGTCCAGGTCCGGGTTGATCTTCCGATTGATGAGGGCCATCTGGAATTCGTTTTCAAAGTCTGAACCGGCCCGCAGGCCCTTGACCACCACACAGCTGCCTCTGCGCCGGGCGTATTCCGCCAGCAGCTCGGAGGAGCCGTCCACCTCCACATTGGGCAGATCCTCCGTTACCCGGCGAATCAGCGCCACCCGCTCTTCCAGAGAGAACATGGGGTGCTTGCCCGCGTTGACCATAACGCAGACAATCAGCTTGTCGAATATATTGGCAGCCCGCCGGATAATATCCAGATGGCCGTTGGTGACAGGGTCAAAGCTGCCCGGATAAATGGCTGTTTTCATAATTCACCGTTCTCTTTGCGGTAGATCGCAAGGAGGGTCTTTCCGTATTTATAGTCTTTGGAACGGCTATAGCCGGGGAATTCGGCAAGGAGCTCCTTTCCCAGAGGCCGTTCCGTGACTATTATACCACCGGAACGCAAAATGTCAATTTCCGTGATGCGTTTTAGGGCTGTTTCCAGAAAAACCTCCGCGTAGGGCGGGTCCAGAAAAATGATATCAAATTGCTCCCGGCACCGGTTCAGGTAGTCCAGATAGTCGCAGCGGACCACGCTCCCCTGCTCCGAAAGCCGGGTGCGCTTCAGATTCTCCCGAATGAGGGCGCAGGCATCCTCCCGGGCGTCCACAAATACCGCCCGTTCCGCCCCCTGGCTCAGGGCCTCGATGCCCAGCTGCCCGGTGCCGCCGAACAGATCCAGCACCCGGGCCCCCGCCACGTCAAAGCGGATAATGCTGAACAGCGCTTCCTTCACCCGGTCCGCCGTGGGCCGGGTCAGCATTCCCTGGGGCGTTTTCAGTTGAATGCCCCGGGCCTTTCCTGTGATTACACGCATATGCTTTTCTCCTAATGATTTCCTGAATGACAGGTTTTATACCTGTTCCTGCTCCTTGTCCCGGAAATGCCGGTAGACCGCGTTGGCCGCGTCCTTCGGAAGCAGACGCTCCAGTTCCGGCAGCGTGGCCTGAGATATGGCGGTCAGGGATTTGAACTGCCGCAGCAGCTCCTGCTTCCGCTTGGGGCCGATGCCCGGAATGCCGTCCAGCTCGGAATAGTGCAGCCGCTTGCTGCGCAGCTGCCGGTGGTAGGTGATGGCGAAGCGGTGGGTCTCCTCCTGAATGCTGCCGATGAGGGAAAAAATCGCCTGATTGTTGTCGATGCGGATTTCCTGCCCCTGGGGCGTCACCAGCGCCCGGGTGCGGTGCCGGTCGTCCTTGACCATGCCGAATACGGGAAAGCTGAGTCCCAACTCCGTCAGGGCCGCCACCGCCACGTTGGCATGGTTCACGCCGCCGTCGATGAGCAGCAGATCCGGCGGCACGTCAAAGCCCTTGTCCCCTTCCTTGTAGTGGGCAAAGCGGCGCTTCACAACCTGGTGCATGGAGGCGTAGTCGTCCTGATCCGTCAGGCCCTCTACCTTGAAGCGCTTGTAGTCGCTTTTCCGGGGGCGGCCGTCCTGAAAGACCACCATGCTGGCCACGATGTCCGTGCCTGAGATATTGGAGATATCGAAGGACTCCATGCGGCCGGGGGTGGGGATGGAGAGCATTTTGCCAAGCGTTACCAGCGTCGCGTTCAGCCGCTCCTCCTTGTCCGTCAGCCGCTGGGCCTCTTCAAAGGCGTTTTTGTTGGCCAGCTCCACCAGGCGCATATTGTCACCCTTCTGGGGGACGCGGATCTTGCTGCGGCGGCCATACTGCTGCTCCATGAGCTGGGAGAAAAGCTCGCTGTCCTCCAATTCAAAGGGCAGCAGCACGATTTTCGGTGCCAGACCCCGGCTGAGGTAATACTGCTTCATCAGGCTGGAGACGGCCTCCTGCCTGTCCTCCGGCACCGGGAACACATCGTAGTCCTTGTCCAGCAGGTTGCCGCCGCTGAAATGCAGCACGGCAAAGCAGGCCTTGGCCTCGGTCTCGCCGTAGCCCACTACATCCGTATCCGCCAGGGAGCCGGCAGTGACCAGCTGCTTCTGCCCCAGGGATTCTACGGCGTTCAGCCGGTCCCGCAGGGCCGCCGCCACCTCAAATTCCAGATTGTCCGCGGCGGAGAGCATACTGGCTTTGATCTCCTCCGCCACGCTTCTGTAGTTCCCCTTCAGCAGCTGCCGGGCCTGTTCCATGCGCTGCCGGTAGGCAATGGCGCTGACGGACGTCTGGCACCAGCCCTCGCACTGGTTCATGTGGTAGTTCAGGCAGGGCCGGTCCTTGCCGATGTCTCTGGGAAAGACCTTGCCGCATCCCGGCAGCTTCAGGGTCAGCCGGATGGCCTCCAGCAGATTGTGGGTCACGCCCCGGCTGCCGTAGGGGCCGAAATACTCCGCGCCGTCATCAGCGATCTTGCTGACAATGGTGATGGTGGGGTAGATATCCTTTCTGTTGAGCCTTAAATAGGGATAGCCCTTGTCGTCCTTCAGAAGGATATTGTATTTTGGCATATAGCGCTTGATCAGGGAGCATTCCAGCACCAGCGCCTCAAATTCGCTGGCCGCCACAATGGTATCGAAATGGTGGATTTTGCTCACCATCATTTTTGTCTTGGGGGTGTGGGATGCCGTGTCCTGAAAATACTGGCTCACCCGGTTTTTCAGCTTCTTGGCCTTGCCCACATAGATGACCTTGTCCGTTTTGTCCCGCATGATGTATACGCCGGGGGCGTAGGGCAGGGACAGGGCTTTTTCCTTCAATTCGTCAAATGTCATTGGCTTCTCCCAAAGAAGAGCCGCCTCTGCGCAATCGGACAGAGGCGGCCGGTGATGTGTTACGCGAAAGGATCAATAAACGTCCCGCTGGAGCAGAGCGTCCAGAGCGGTCACAGCGGCTTCCTCGTCCGTGCCAACGGCGCTGAGGGTGACGGTGGAGCCGGAGATAATACCCAGGGACATGATGCCCAGCAGGCTCTTGGCGTTCATCTTCCGATTGCCGGATTCCAGCCAGATGCTGCTTTCAAATTCGTTCGCCTTCTGAACGAAGTATGTAGCCTGCTTGTTGTGCAGACCGGATTCGCAGCGAACAACAACTTCCTTGCTATACATAACAAACACTCCTTTTCATCGTGCCGGTCAGAAGCACGATGGGTCTGGAAATATAATACCTTTTTTTCCTGTGAATGTCAACCAATTCCTGAAAAAGTCCCAGGGGGAAACAGCATAAATTTGGATAATTATGCAAATTCCGCAATGGTAACTCCGTCTTCGCCTTCGCCATACTGTCCAAGACGGAACTTTTTCACGAATTTGTTTTTCTTGAGGTCCTGCTGCACCGCGGCCCGCAGGGCGCCGGTGCCCTTGCCGTGGATAATGCGCACGGAGCTTAGCTTGGCCCGCATGGCCTCGTCCAGATACCGGTCCAGCACGCAGATGGCCTCCACGCAGTCCATGCCCCGCAGATCGATTTCCGTAGGCATGGCGGTCATCTTCATCTCCCGGCCGGAGTGCTTGGGGCGGCCGCCCTTTTCCACATAGGGATTCTCGTTTTCCAGCAGGTAAACTTCCTCCGGCTTGGCGGTCATCTTCAGGATGCCTGCCTGGAGCTGGTAGGTGCCGTCCTTGTTGATGGCCAGAACGCTGGCTCTGGTGCCCAGCTTCAGCAGCTCTACGGTATCCCCCACCAGAATGCCCCGGGTCGCCTTGGGGCGTTCCTTTTTGGGGGCCTGGGCACGGATTTTGTCCTCGGTCTCGTTCAGCACCCGGCGCAGCTCCGCCTGACGCTGGTTGATGCCGGTGGTGTCGGCGCTTGTCTCCAGCTGCCTGCGCAGAGCCTTCAGCTCCTCGGAGGCGGCGTTGGCGGCGGCTCTGGCCTCCTCAATAATGCCCTGGGCCTCCCGGCGGGCGGACTCCATGGCCTTGTCCTTCTCCTTCTGGAGCTGGA
The DNA here is from genome assembly GCF_018918045.1 of Pseudoflavonifractor sp. MSJ-30. Taxonomy (GTDB): domain Bacteria; phylum Bacillota; class Clostridia; order Oscillospirales; family Oscillospiraceae; genus Faecousia. The sequence continues at coordinate 18,807 of NZ_JAHLPU010000054.1, read as the reverse complement.
GGTTGTATTCCTCGCTCTGCTGCTTGATCTTTGCCGTCTCCTGCTTCAGGCGTTCGGCCTCCAGTCTGGCAGCTTCCATCTGCTGCCGCTGCTGCTCCAGCTGGGAGATTACGTCCTCAAAATCCTTGTCGCTCTTGCCTACCAGGTCGTTGGCCTCCTTGATGATGTCCTCCGAAAGCCCCAGCTTGCGGCAGATGGCAAAGGCGTTGGATTTGCCGGGGATGCCGATAAGCAGCCGGTAGGTGGGCTGAAGAGTTTCTACATCGAACTCGCAGCTGGCGTTGATGACGCCTCTGGTGCGCATGGCGTAGAGTTTCAGCTCGGCGTAATGGGTGGTCGCCACCACCCGGGAGCCCATTTTCCGGCTGAATTCAATCAGGGCAATGGCCAGAGCCGCGCCCTCAGCGGGGTCTGTACCTGCGCCCAGCTCATCGTAGAGGACCAGTGTTCTGCTGTCACACTGGGCCACCACGTCTACGATGGTGCGCATATGGCCGGAGAAGGTGGACAGGCTCTGGGCAATGGACTGCTCGTCACCGATGTCCGCCAGAATGGCGTCAAAGGTAGAGAGCGTGCTGCCGTCTCCCGCGGGCACATGGAGGCCGCACTCGGCCATGAGCGTCAGCAGACCGATGGTTTTCAGGGTCACGGTCTTGCCGCCGGTGTTGGGGCCGGTGATAATCATGGTGTCAAAATCGGAGCCCAGTCGCAGGGAGATGGGCACCACCTTTTTGGGGTCGATCAGTGGGTGCCGGGCGTTGCGCAGCTCTACCCTGCCCTGGTCGTTCATAATGGGAGCCCAGGCCCGCATCCGGTAGGCCAGTTTTGCCTTGGCGAAAATCACGTCCAGCCGGATGAGCATTTCCACATCCAGCCGGATGTTCTCGGCGTAGCCAGCCGCCTCGGCGGACAGCTCGGCCAGAATGCGCTCGATCTCCTTCTTCTCCTTGATTTCCAGTTCCCGCAGGGCGTTGTTGGCGTTGACGGCGGACATGGGCTCCACGAAGTAAGTAGACCCCGTGGCGGACACGTCGTGGACCATACCGGGTACATCGTTTTTACACTCGGACTTCACAGGCACCACATACCGGCCCTGCCGGATGGTGATAATCGGCTCCCGCAGGAATTTTGCGTAGGCAGGTGAGGAAATCACCTTCTGCAGGCTGTCCCGGATCTTGCCGGACTGAATGCGCATGTGGCGGCGGATATCCGCCAGCGCGGAGGACGCCGTATCCGCGATCTCCTCTTCGGAGAGAATGGCCCCGAAGATCTTGTCCTCCAGGTACTTGTTGGGCGTCAGGGCATCAAACAGAGGGTCCAGCACCGTTTTCGGGTCGTCCTCGGACACATAGCCCTTGATGGTTCTGGCGCAGCGCAGCACCCCGGCGATCCGCAGCAGTTCAACAGGCTGCAAGCTGCCGCCGCGGTCCGCCCGCTCCAGGCTGGCGGATACGTCCATAACGTCGGCAAAGGTGGGGTTTCCCTTCCGGGCGCAGAGGTCCGAGGCCGCGGTGGTTTCCGCCAGCAGCTCCCGCACCGTGTCCAGGTCGGAATCCGGCGTCAGCGCCAGACAGGCCGCCTTGCCGCCCTCGCTTCCGGCGCATTGGGAAAGCATGGTAAGCACCTGTCCCAGCTCCAGCTTGGACAGGGATTTTTCATATAATTCCGTCATGTTTTTTCTCCTAGGTCGTAAGATCCCGCAAACAGGGACTTATAAAAATCCAACGCGGAAAACCCGTGCTCCAGCTGGGTCTGTAAGTACCCTTCGGTGAGAGAACTCAGAGCCGCCATGGCCCCGTCCCCCAGCCGGAAGGCAAACAGCCGTTTTGGGCCGCACAGGCAGATGTAACGCATGGCCTCCAGCATCTCCGGCGCTACCGGCACCCGGATGCCGGAGGATTCCGGATCCCGGCAGGTCCGGCATTCCAGCTGGCCCTGGGAAAGGTCAAACCGGTCCGGGGTCTGGCTGCCGCAGACGTGGCAGCCGAAGAGTTCCGGCGTATAGCCCGCCAGACAGGCGGCGCGCAGTTCAAACACAGCCTTCACCTGGCTCTCCGGCAGATTCAACCGGGAAAGCGCGTAGAGACTGTTCAGAAGCAGAGCCTGAAGCTCCGGATTCGGCATGTCCTCCTGAGAGAGCAGCTCCGTCACCTGGGCGAAATAGCTGCCCAGAGACAGCTTCGTCAGCTCCCGCCGGAGGCCCTGGAAAAGCTCCAGGGCGTGGGCCTCGTTGATGGTGTATTTTCCTCTGTACTCAAACAGGGTGAATTCCCCGTAGGCAAGCAGCTGGCAGGGGGCGACCAGCGGACTGTTTTTCCGCCGCAGGCCCCGGGCTTTGATGGTCAGCTTGCCGTAATTCTGGGTCAGAACCGTCAAGAGGGCGTCACGGTCATTGAAGTCCGTCACCCGCAGGACGATGGCCCGAACCGTCAGATACATGGTGTTCCTCCTGACGCAGGCTCTGGGTATAGAGCAGATAGGCTTCCGGCGCGCCGGTTTCCAGAAAAAGCTTCCAGTAGTCCGAAGACAGCATGGTCATCCCTCCCGCGGGTAGCTTTTGCGGGATGCGGGTGCCGTAGTCTGGAAAATCTTGGCTTCTTTTTTACTCCCGATAGCCGAAATTCTTCACAAGGAAATCGCTGTCCCGCCAGTTTTCCTTGACCTTGACCCAGGTGGTCAGGTAGACCTTGGTGCCCATGAACTTTTCGCAGTCCTGGCGGGCCAGGGTGGAGATTTTTTTCAGCATCTGGCCCTGCTTGCCGATGATAATGCCCTTGTGGCTGGCCTTTTCGCAGTAGATGGTGGCGTCCAGGTCGATGACGCCACTGTCCCGTTCGGAGAACTTTGTAATCTCCACGGCGGTGCCGTGGGGGATCTCCTTATCCAGACACCACAGCAGCTTTTCCCGGATGATCTCCGCCATGACCTGCCGCTCTGGCTGGTCGGTGGTCACGTCCTCCGGGAACAGGAAGGGGCCCTCCTGGGCGTACTTGCCGCACAGGCGCAGCAGTTCCTCCACCCCGTCGCCGGTTTTGGCGGAGATGGGGACGATGTCGTCGAACTTGGCGGCCTGAGAATACCTGGCGATGACCTCCAGCAGAGTATCCTTCTCCACGGTATCGATCTTATTGATGACCAGAATGGCGGGGCAATGGCTTGCCTGAATTTTCTGGATCAGGCTCTCCTCCTGGGGGCCGATGGAGGCGATAGGCTCCACCACCAGCAGCGTCAGGTCCACATCGGCGATGGACTCCTGGGCCACGTTTACCATATAGTCGCCCAGCTTGGTCCTGGCCTTGTGAAAGCCCGGGGTGTCTACAAACACATACTGGGTGTCGCCCCTTGTGACAATGCCGCAGATGCGGTTCCGGGTGGTCTGGGGCTTGTTGGAAACAATGGCGATCTTCTCGCCTACCAGATAGTTTGTCAGTGTAGACTTGCCCACATTGGGCCGCCCGCAGATGGTGATCATAGCGGTTTTTGTCTTCATAGTCTCTCCTTTGTCAGTCCCGGCTCATGCCCGGAATCTCCGAAGCGATGGCCTCTTCTCTCGCGCGCATCTGCCGCTTCTGGGGGCCCTCGTCCATATGGTCATAGCCCAGCAGATGCAGCATGGAGTGAATGGTCAGATAGCCCACCTCCCGGCGGGTGGTGTGGCCGAACTCTTTTGCCTGGGCCATGGCCCGCTCCAGGGAGATGCACATATCCCCAAGGGGCACCATACCCGTTTCCGGATCCTCGTATTCCGTCCAGTCGGCGGGCAGTTCCCCGGGAGCAAGCTCAAACATGGGGAAGCTCAGCACATCCGTGGCGCTGTCGATATGCCGGGAGGTCTTGTTGATTTCCCGGATGCCCGCGTCGTCGGTCACAAGGACATTGATCTCGCACTTGACCGGAACGCCTTCGGCTTTCAGGACGGCGTTGATGCAGGTGCGGATATTGGCGGCGATCACCAGACGCTGCACGCCACCCTGCTGGAATACCAGATTGATCTTATTTCTCATTGGTTCTCTTCCTTTGATACCGTCCCTGGAAGGTGCGGGGCGGGTTATTTTCAGGCTTTGCGGCCTTTTCGTAAGCGTTGATGATCCTCTGCACCAGAGCGTGGCGAACCACATCGGCGGAGGTCAGGCGGCAGATGGCGATGTCCTCCACCCCATCCAGCACCCGCACCGCGTCCTTCAGACCGGAAACCTTGTCGGCGGGCAGGTCGATCTGGGTCACGTCGCCGGTGATGACGATTTTGGAGCCGAAGCCCAGGCGGGTCAGGAACATTTTCATCTGCTCCCGGGTGGTGTTCTGGGCCTCGTCCAGAATGATAAAGCTGTCGTCCAGGGTCCGGCCCCGCATATAGGCCAGCGGGGCCACTTCAATGGAGCCCCGTTCCTGGTATTTCTGGAAGGTCTCCGCCCCCAGCATATCGTACAGGGCGTCGTACAGCGGCCGCAGGTAGGGGTCCACCTTGTTCTGCAAATCCCCGGGCAGGAAGCCCAGCCGCTCCCCTGCCTCCACGGCGGGCCGGGTCAGGATGATCCGGTTCACGGTCCGCTCCCGGAAGGCGGCAACGGCGGCGGCAACGGCCAGGTAGGTTTTGCCGGTACCCGCAGGGCCTACGCCGACGGTAATGGTCTTTTTCTGGATGGCCTTCATGTAGTTCTGCTGGCCCACGGTCTTGGCCTTAATGGGCTTTCCCTTGGCGGTGATGCAGACCACATCCCTGGCGATTTTGGCGATCTGATCTTCATTGCCCTCGCTGACCAGGGTGATGAGGTAGCGCACCCGCTGCTCGTCAATGGTTTCCCCCTTGGCGGCCAGCTGCAAAAGGGCTTCCAGTGCGCGGACGGCCTTGTCCGCCATTTCCTCGTCGCCGGTGACCTTCAGGTCGTCGCCCCGGCTGACAATGCGCACGCCCAGAGCCTCTTCAATCCGGCGCACGTTTTCATCGAAGGAGCCGAACACGGTGATCAGATCCTCCACCCGGTCGGCGTTTACGATTCTCTCAACTTCCTTGCTCATTGGTCTCTCCTGTCTGTTCCCGCACAGTGACGCCGATGGACTCCAGGCAGCTGTAGCGTCCGGAGAACACATAGGCATTCTTCTGGCGGGTCATGGTTTCCGAAGCATTCAGGATGCTGCCCGCGATCATGGCAGAGCGCAGGTAGTCCCTGGAAAAGGTCTGAAGATGGCCGCGGACGCCGTCTTCCGGCAGCGTGTTCCGGGCAGTCTCCCAGACCGAACAGGTATCCACTGCCAGACGCACCGGCAGCTGAAAGCCGCCCGGCAGGGTCAGCGGATACTCCCGATACATTCTACCACATTCCATACCTGAAATTCCACTACCAAACCACAATTTTATCCGTTTTTTTCCGAAAAGAATGCTGACACGCCGCTCTGTTCTCAGCAGGCGTACCCTTTGGAGACTGGTTTGGGGCAGAACGGCCTGAATTTCCCGGGCCGTATAGGCCATGGCCTCCCCTTTTGCCCGCTGGGCCAGCACCACATTTCCGCAGTCCGTGTAGCCGGAGATCAGAACCTGCCCCCGCTCCACCGCCTGTCCGGGCGCGCAAAGCGCCGTGCCCCGGGTGACCAGAAGACTTTTGAGGACCCCGTCCCGGGAAGCCGCAAGGCTTGCGACGCCGGCTTCCTCCGGCTCCATGGCAGGGGCGGGCTGCTTTTCCGCCACGGAGATCACCGCCACGCAGCCGCTGGTATTGACCCCCGCCCATTTGAGTTCCGGAATGGCTCCGAGCAGGGCGTTTTTGATCTTTTCGCTGCGGATGGCCCGGCGGTCAGCGCCGAAGGAAAGGCCGCAGTCCTCCGCCGCCGCCAGAATCTGCCGGGCGGGTACGGTCTTGTTGCCGCTGATCCGGATAAAAAGAACCCTTGTGGGGAGAACCAGTTGGGTACAGAACAAAAACAGCAGCCCCAGCAGCAAAACCGGCCTGCGGGCAAGGGCGCGAAAGCGCCAGTATATCCCCTGCCGCCGCAAAACCGTCAGTTTCTCTCCCCGCCTGTCCGTCAGGTTTTTCAGCCTCCGGAAGCTGCCGGCGGACACCCGGAACCGGAGCCGGAGGGCATCCTCCGGCAGGACATCCCACAGGACGATGCCTGCCCCGGCAATGGCGTCCATGGCTCCGGGGCCGTCGGCGGTAAGCAGTTCCGCCTCCAGACAGCCTTCCAGCGAGCGCCACAGCTTCATGGCCGCCTCCTGCACAGCTGGATGCTGTCCACGGTGCCGGCGACCACCAGCTGTCCCTGACTCATGCGGGCAAGCTCCAGACCGCGGCCGCAGACCAGCAGTTCCCCGTAGCTCACCTTCACGCCGATGCGCTCCCGGCTGTACTGGGTCACGCCCCGGTGATTCTCAATCAAAACCTGCCGGTCTCCGGTGAGCTCCAGCAGGCTCTGGCCCGGCAGCGGCTCTCCCGGCAGGTCCCCCGCCAGAAGGTCCATAAATTTTTCCTTTCCCTGCTTCACCGCATCCGCCCCCTTTGTGCAAGGGTATGTATGGAAAGCGCCCGACTTGCATAGATTCTTCCGAGGTGATGCTTTGTGGGCGTGCTACTGGCGCTGGGGATGCTGGGCATGATCCTGGACGGAAAAACAGCCATGCAGGGGGCCAGCCAGGGGGTGGAGCTGTGCCTGACGGCGGTGATCCCTTCTCTGCTGCCCTTCCTGTGCCTTTCCATGCTGCTGACCGCCCGGCTTATGGGGCGAAAGCTGCGGATATTATCCCCCATCGGAAAGCTGTTCGGCCTGCCGAAGGGGGCGGAATCGCTGCTGATCCCCGCACTGCTGGGGGGATACCCCGCCGGGGCCGCCTGCGTTGCCCAGGCTGTACACCGGGGACAGCTGAAGCGGCGAGACGGGGAAATCCTGCTGGGTTTCTGCAATCTGCCGGGGCCGGCTTTTTTGTTCGGCATTGTGGCCCGGCAATTTGCGGATCCCTTTGCCGGAGCCATGCTGTGGTTCTGCGCCCTGTTCGGCGCCTGGGCTGCCTCCCGGCTTCTGCCCAAAAGAGCCGATTCCGCGGAAACGACGGGCGCAACCGCCACGGACCCCCTTGGTCAGGCCGGGGCAGCTATGGGAAAAATCTGCGTGACGGTAATCCTTTTCCGGACCATGCTGAGCTTTCCCGATACCTATCTGCGTCTGGACGGCCCTTTACAGACGGCGGCGGCGGGCTTTCTGGAGCTGACCAACGGCTGCTGCGCGCTGCGAAGCGTTCCTTCGGAAAGCGTCCGTTTTCTGCTGGCAGCGGGGATGGTGTCCTTCGGCGGGGTATGCGTCGGAATGCAGACCGCCTTCGTCTGTCCGGGGCTTGGTCTGCGGTACTATTGGCTTGGAAAGCTGTTCCAGACGTTCTTTTCCCTGCTCCTGGGGTGGCTGATTCTGCGGAAAGCCCTCTTTTTCATGGGGATTGCCATGGCGGTCCTGATTTTTCTTCCCCGGAAGGTAGCTTTTTGGAGCGGCAGGGTGTATAATGGCCTCAAACATCCATCCGGGAGGAAATTATGCTTTTCCGAAAGAAAATAGACAGAGCCTGCGCCTACTGCAAGCACGGCGTGGCCCTGTGTGATGATCAGATTCTCTGCGTCAAGAAGGGGGTCCGCGCGCCGGACAGCTTCTGCCGCCGGTTCCAATATGACCCCTTCAAGCGTATTCCGGCCAAACCCAAGGCCATGGATTTCAGCCGGTACAACGAGGACGATTTTTCCCTGTAAAGGAGAGCGAAACCATGCGATATGAGAAAACGCTGCCTTTGCGGGACGGCCGCGCTCTGCGTATCCGGAATGCGGAGGTCAGCGACGCCCAGGGCATTCAAAATCTCTTTACCCTGACCCACAGCCAGACGGACTATCTGCTGTCCTACGCGGATGAGCACAGCTATGATCTGGAGCAGGAAGCGGCGTTCCTGAAACGGCTGCTGGAAAGCGACGGGGAGATCATGCTCCTGTCCGAGGTGGACGGCGTTCTCTGCGGCTGTGCCAGTGTCTGCGCCGTGGGCAGAAAATACAAGGTCCGCCACCGGGCCGAATTTGGTATCAGTATCGATGAAGGTTTCTGGGGCCTCGGCATCGGCAAGGCCATGACCCAGGCGGCTATTGCATGCGCAAAGCTGGCCCACTACACCCAGCTGGAGCTCAGCGTGGTCGCGGACAATGAACGGGCCGTGTCCATGTATCATAAACTCGGCTTTGTGGAGTTCGGCAGGAATCCCAAAGGTTTCCTTTCCCGGTTCTCCGGTTACCAGACGCTTGTAGAAATGCGGCTGGAGCTGTAATTTAAGACTCACAGGGGACGATGCCCACATCGTCCCGAAGCCAGATCAGCAGAAACGCACGTTGGAACGTACCGCTCTGTTATTGAAGCCTCGGGACGATGAAGGCATCGTCCCCTGTATTTTTTATCAGGCAAAGGAACCTTTGTTACGAAAGCATCTCCAAAAACTCGTCCTCTGTGAGAACCGGGATGCCAAGCTCCCGGGCTTTGCGCTCCTTGGAGCCTGCGTTTTCTCCCGCCACCACAAAGCTGGTCTTTTTCGAGACAGAGCCGGATGCCTTGCCGCCGAAAAGCTCGATTTTCTCCGTGGCCTCTTCCCGGGTGAAGCGGGTCAGAGCGCCGGTGAGCACAATGGTCTTCCCGGCGAACCGGGTATCGGTCACAACGCGCTTGCTCTCAAAGTTCACCCCGGCCTCCTTCAGCCGCCGGAGCATATGCCGGGACTGGGGCTGGGCGAACCACTCGTAAATGCTCCGCGCGGTCACTTCACCGATATCCGGCACCTGGGTCAGCTCTTCCAGGCTGGCGTCCATAAGCGTTTCCAGGCTGCCGAAGTAGGATGCCAGACTTTTTCCGGTCTTGGCCCCCACCTGCCGGATGCCCAGGGCGAAGATCAGCCGGGAAACGTCCTGCTGCTTGCTGGCCTCAATGGCGCTGAGCAGCTTCTGGGCGGCTTTTGTGCCGGACTTCCAGAGCCCCGCAAGCGCATCCAACGTCAGATAGTAGATATCCGCCGGGGAGTGAATGGCCCCTTTTTCAATAAGGCTGTCCACAATGGCGCTGCCCAGCCCCTCAATGTCCATGGCGTCCCGGCTGACAAAGTGGGCGATGTTCCGGCTCAGCTGGGCGGGGCACTCCGCGCCGGTGCAGCGCAGAAAAGCCCCATCCTCGTCCCGTTCCACGGCCGCACCGCAGACCGGGCATTTTTTCGGCAGAAAATAGGGCTGCGCCCCCTCCGGCCGTTTGGAAAGGTTCACTTCCAGAATTTCCGGGATGATCTCCCCGGCCTTGCGGATGCGCACCGTGTCCCCCACCCGGATATCCAGCCGGGAGATAAAGTCCTGATTGTGCAATGTGGCGTTGGTGACGGTGGTTCCCGCCAGACGCACGGGAGCGACCACCGCCTTGGGCGTCAGCACGCCCGTGCGGCCCACCTGCACCACAATGTCCTCCACAAGGGTTTCCTTCTCCTCAGGCGGGTATTTGTAGGCCACGGCCCACCGGGGGAATTTGGCGGTGGCCCCCAGAAACTCCCGGGCGGCCAGATCATCCAGCTTGATGACGGCGCCGTCAATATCACAGCTGAGCTTCCTCCGCTCCTTGTTGATGCGGGTGACCTCGGCATGAATTTTTTCTCTGTCGGAGAGGCACTTGTAGGGAATGACCTTAAAGTGCAGAGACTTCAGATATTCCAGAGTCTCCACATGGCTGGAAAAGGTCTTCCCCTCCGCCAGTTGTACATTGAACACCAAAATGTCCAGCTTTCGCCTGGCGGTCACCTTGGTGTCTTTTGTTCGTACCGAGCCAGCCGCTGCATTCCTGGGATTGGCAAAGGTTTTCTCCCCATTCTCCTCCAATGTTTCATTCAGGGTTTGAAATGCCTTTTTGGGCATAAATACCTCGCCACGAACGATGAGCCGAGCAGGTGCGTTTTCCAGAGTCATAGGAATGGAGCGGATGGTTTTCAAATTTTCCGTCACATCCTCGCCCACAACACCGTTTCCACGGGTTGCCCCTCTCACAAACTGCCCATTTTCATATTCCAAAGCCACGGACAGGCCGTCAATCTTCGGCTCCACGGAGAAGGACGCGCCGGGCACGGCTTCCTGGGTGCGGGCCAGAAAATCGTCCAGCTCTTCCATGCTGAACACATCCTGCAGGCTCATCAGGGGCACCGCATGGGTGACCTCATCAAAAGTGCTCACCGCCTGCCCTCCTACCCGCTTGGTGGGAGAATCCGGCAGCGCCAGCTCCGGATTGGCCTTTTCCAGATCCTCCAGCTCCCGCAGCAGGCGGTCATATTCAAAGTCGGGCATGGTGGGGTCGTCCAGCACATAGTACCGGTAGCCCGCTTCGTTTAAGAGCCTGGTCAGCTCCTCAATTCTCTGTTTGGGTTCCATAAATGCCTCCTGTGTTCAAAAACGTACCGGGGACCTCCCCGACAATCACGGTCTCCGCCACAACGACCTCGCTGGTGATGGAAAAGCTCTCCGTCTGGCCCAGCACCAGAATGCTGGCGTCCACGTGAACCTCCATAACGAGCCTGTGCAGCGTCTGGTTGATGCCCGCCTGCTGGAAGCGGCTTTCAAAGGTGGCGTCCGAATTGCGGATGGACAGAACATGCACCGGGATGGAAAAGCCCTTCCCGGCGAAAAGCTCGGGAAAAAACAGGCTGCCGATGGGAATGCCGATTTTTGCCGTGTCCCAGGACAGAATTTCCTGATTCATCAGATCCAGAATCTCCGTCTTCATCCGGTTGACTTCCAGAATATTGGTCTTCATGGCCGTGATCCGGCCGTTTAAGTCCTTTTCAAAGTAGACGATGCGGTCATAGGCCACGCTGTCCCGGCTCAGCTGCTCGGTCAGGGCATCGTTGGTCAGATCGGAGGTGGCGTTTTTAATCTGGGTCTGGGCCAGCTCCCGCAACAAAGGACGGTAGTGGCTGCGAAATATCAGAAAAAGTCCCAGCGCCGCCGCAAGAATCAGCAGCAGACGCGCCAACCAACGAATCAGAAAACGCCGCAAGCCTCGCACCCCCTGGGGCAAGGGTATGCGTCAGAGCTTCTTCATATGCGCCCCGGCGGCCTTTGCCATGAGCTTTTTGGTGCCGATGTCGTCAAAGGTCACTTCCAGCAGAGCGTCGCCGCCCATTTTCGTGACGGAGATCACCATGCCCTTGCCGAAGGCCGCGTGCATGACCATGTCGCCCTTGCTGAATTCCGGCATTGGGGCGCTGGGGGCCGTCTGGGCCCGGATGGCGGAGGAGAGATAGCTGCTTCCTTTGGCGATCCGCTTTTCATAGCTCTCCCGCCGGGTCTCCTGTACCTGGGGACGGTAGCCGCCCCGCTTGACGATACAGTTTTCCGGGATTTCCCGCAGAAACCGGGAGGGCAGCGCCGAGGCCGTGCGGCCATAGATCATACGCATTCTGGCGTGGCTGATGGTCAGGGATTTCTTGGCCCGGGTAATGGCCACATAGCACAGCCGCCGCTCTTCCTCCATCTCATCCCGGTCACCGATGGCCCGCATACCGGGGAAAAGCCCGTCCTCAAAGCCAACCAGGAACACATGGGGGAATTCCAGTCCCTTGGCAGAGTGGATGGTCATCATGACCACGGCGTCGTCCCCCTCGTTGTACTGCTCCAGGTCGGTGTACAGGGAGATCTCTTCCAGAAAGCCCGACAGGGTCGGTTCCGTGGTGTTGGCAAGGTAGGACTGAATGCTGGATTTCAGTTCCTTTACGTTTTCCAGCTTGGTCTTGTTCTCCTCCGTGGGCTTGGACAGGAGCATATCGGCATAGCCCGTGCGGAGCAGCAGTTCGTCATAGAATTCCGGCAGACTCATGCCGTTTGCCAGAAGGCCCGCCAGCTCCTCGATCAGCGCGGAGAATTGCAGCAGCTTCTGGGCCGCCTTTTCCAGAGGGCCGTAATTATAGGGGTCGCAGACCACCTCGTAGATGCTCTTTCCCTCGGCTTCGGCCAGCTTCTGAACGGTTTCAATGGTCTTGGCCCCCAGCCCTCTGGGGGGATTGTTGATGATCCGATTCAGGCGCAGATCGTCCGCCCGGTTGTTGATGACGCACAGATAGGACAGCATGTCCTTGATTTCCGCCCGCTCGAAGAAGCGCATGCCGCCGATGACCCGGTAGGGAATGCCGTTGCGCTTCAGGGCATATTCCAGAGAGTTGGACTGGGCGTTGGTCCGGTACAGAATGGCATAATTCCTGAAGTCATGGCCCCTGGACTTGGAGAGAATCTGGCTGGCCACGAAATTGCCCTCGGCCCCTTCGTTTTCCGCCTCGTATACCAGAATCGGTTCTCCCGTGCCGTTGTCCGTCCAAAGGTGCTTGCCCTTCCGGCCCTCGTTGTGGGCAATGACGGCGTTGGCCGCGTCCAGAATGGACTGGGTGGAGCGGTAGTTCTGCTCCAGCCGGATCACCCTTGCCCCGGGGTACTGCTCCTCAAAGGAGAGAATGTTTTCAATGGTAGCGCCCCGGAAGCGGTAAATGCTCTGGTCGTCGTCGCCCACCACACAGATGTTCCGCCGGGACCCTGCCAGCAGCTCCGTCAGCAGGTACTGGACGTGGTTGGTGTCCTGGTACTCGTCCACCAGAACATAGTGGAATTTCCGCTGATAGTATTCCCGGACCTCCTGATCCTGCTGCAAAAGTTTTACCGTCACATAGAGAATGTCGTCAAAATCCAGGGCGTTGTTGTCCTTCAGACGCTTCTGATAGATGCCGTAGACTCTGGCGATCTGGACAATGCGGTAATCCGAGGCGCTCCGGCTGTCCTCTTCCATCTCCTCCGGGGAGATGAGCCGGTCCTTCTGGCGGCCGATGACGCTGAGCACATACCGGGGAGGATAGGTCTTGTCGTCCAGTCCCTGATCCCGCAGAATTTCCTTCATAAGCCGTTCGGAGTCTGAGGCATCGTAAATCGTAAAGCTGGAGGTATAGCCGCAGCGGTCTATGTATCTGCGCAGAATGCGGCAGCAGGCGGCGTGGAAGGTCATGGCCCAGATATCCTCGGCGCTGGCCCCCAGCATATTGGAAAGCCGCTCCTTCATCTCTCCGGCGGCCTTGTTGGTAAAGGTAATGGCAATAACGTTCCAGGGGTTGGCAGGCTCCAGCGCGCAGAGCCAGTCCGCCCGGTCCGTCTGCTCCTGCGTGGGGTCCGCGGGGAGATTTTCCAGAAAGGCCACATCCTCATCCCGGACAAAATCCGGAATCTTGGTCCCCTCGGAGCCACGGCCATAGCGCAGAATGTTGGCGATCCGGTTGATGAGCACCGTAGTTTTGCCGCTGCCCGCGCCCGCCAGCAGCAAAAGAGGCCCCTCGGTGGTCAGCACCGCCTCCCGCTGCATGTCGTTGAGCATGGAAAAACGGGAAGCAATGTAGTTCCGCCGGGCGGCCAAAAATCGGGAATCCAGTTCATTATTCATAGAAGCACCTGTCATTTCTGTTTGTCTTGTCGATGCCTCTTATTTTACCGCAAACACCCTCAAAAAGCAAGGCGCAACTTGCCTTACCCAATCTTCTCCCGCAGCATTTCAAGGGCTTTTCGTTCCACCCGTGAGACCTGAACCTGACTGATGCCCAGGATGGACGCTGCGCGCTGCTGGGTCAGGCCATGGAAATACCGCAGGGCGATGACCTGCCTTTCCCGCTCCGGCAGGGCTTTTACCGCCTGCCGCAGAGCAATTTTTTCCACCATGCGCTCTTCGGACTCTGTGTCTGTCAGGACGCTTTCCAGTGTGAAGCCCTCCTCGCCGGTCTCCCGGTAGATGGACTCCGTGGCGGCGGTGGCGGTTTCGGCCATGGCGATTTCTTCCGGGGATAGCCCCGTCTCCGCGGAGAGCTCCGAAAGGGTCGGCTCCCGGTTCAGGCGGGCAGTCAGCCGGCCGCGGGCCGCTTTAACGGAGGCGGACTGCTCCTTGAGCCCACGGGAGACCTTTACCGTGCCGTCGTCCCGGAGAAACCGCCGGATCTCCCCGGCGATTTTCGGCACGGCATAGGTGGAGAACTGGGTGCCGAAGGACGGGTCGAAGCCCTCCACGGCCTTCAGAAACCCCAGACAGCCCAGTTGGTAAAGGTCCTCCAATTCCGTGCCCCGGCCCTGAAACTGGCGGGCCACCGCCCAGATGAGCCCCGCGTTATCCGTGACCAGCTGCTCCCCTGCCTGGGCATCCCCGGCCTGGGCCCGGGCAATCAGCTCCTCGGGGACGCTCATTGGCGGCGCTGCAGCTTCCGGCGCATATGTACGCTGGTCCCCCGCCCCTCCGCGGAGGTGATTTCCAGACTGGTCATGAAGCTCTCCATTATGGTAAAGCCCATGCCGCTGCGCTCGGCCCCGCCGGTGGTGAAGCTGGGCCGCCGGGCCTGCTCCACATCCGGGATGCCCACGCCCTTGTCTTTGATGACGATGTCCAGCACATTGTCCTTGAGGATCCGGCAGCGCAGGGTGATGATGCCCAGCTTGTCCGGATAAGCGTGTACAATGCAGTTGGTAACGGCCTCGGACACCGCCGTGCGGATATCCCCCAGTTCCTCAAGAGTCGGGTCCATCTGGGCCGCGAAGCAGGCCACGGCGCTGCGGGCAAAAGCCTCGTTGCAGGATTTGCTGGGGAATTCCAAAATCATATAGTTTCCGAATTTCATGATACCGCCTCCCGAATCTCCACGAGCTTGTCAAGCCCCGATGCCCGGAATACCCGCATGGGCTGGGGGGAAATGCCGGTGAGCAGCAGCTTCCCCTCAATCTGGCTCATGCTGCGCAGGGCGTTGATCACAACGGCAATGCCGGAAGAATCCACAAAGGTCACGTCCCGGAAGTCCAGTACGCAGATCTCCGGCATATAAGTCTCGATTTTGGCGGCGATGACCTGAATGTAGGCCTTGGCGCAGTGGTGGTCGATTTCCCCGGTCAGGGCAATGGTCAGCTTGTCCCCTTCCTGGAAACTAGTGAAATGCATGGTAAACTCCTCCTTTGTATTTGCTGCTTTCAGTATAGCGGCACAGCTGCGCACTTCCTGTCGGAATTGCTTCCGGGCATAAAAAAACGTGCCGGAGAATCCTCCGACACGTATCGTTTCTGTTACAGCGCCACCTCAATGGCTTCCCGCAGGTTGCGGACCCGGTAGACGGTCAGCCCTTCCGGAATATCCAGCTTTTCCGAGCCGCCTCTGGGAATGACGCACTTTTTGAAGCCCAGCCGGGCAACTTCCCCCAGACGCTGGTTCAGGTGGGAAACCGACCGGATCTCCCCTGTCAGGCCCACTTCACCGATGGCGGTCAGATCGTCGGCGATGGGCGCGTCTCTGTAGGAAGAAGCCACCGCCAGCACCACAGGCAGGTCCGCCCCGGGCTCATCCAGCCGCAGGCCGCCGATGACATTGATATAGGCGTCAAATGCCCCCATCCGCAGCCCCGCCCGCTTCTCCGCCACAGCCAGAAGAAGCATCATGCGGTTGAAGTCGAAGCCGTCGGAGGCCCGCCTTGGCACATTGGCCATGGTCTTGGCGACCAGCGCCTGAACCTCCGCCAGTACGGGGCGGGTGCCCTCCATGACGCAGGCCACGCAGGTGCCGCTGGCGCCCTCCGGCCGGCCGTCCAGAAGCATCTGGGAAGGGTTCGGAACCTCCTCCAGGCCGCTTTCCATCATTTCAAAGACCCCGATCTCGTTGGTGGAGCCAAATCGGTTTTTGGCCGCCCGGAGAAGCCGGTAGGAGGAATTGGGGTCGCCCTCAAAATACAGCACGCAGTCCACCATGTGCTCCAGAACCTTTGGCCCGGCGATGTTGCCGTCCTTGTTGATGTGGCCCACCACAAACACCGTAATGCCCTGGGATTTGCTCAGCTGCATCATGGTCATGGTGCAGTCCTTCACCTGAGAGACGCTGCCGGGAGAGGATTCATTTTCCTCCCGGTAGAGGGTCTGGATGGAGTCGATCATGAGAATATCCGGCTTCAGTTCCTCCACAGCCTCCAGAATGTCCGAAAGCCGGGTCTCGGAGAGAATGTACAGGGATTCCGGGGCAACCCCCAGCCGCTGGGCCCGGAGCTTCAGCTGCCGCTCGCTTTCCTCGCCGGAGACATAGAGCACGCTGCGCCCGGCACAGAGACTGTTGCAGATCTGCAGCAGCAGCGTGGATTTGCCGATGCCGGGCGCGCCGCCCACCAGCACCAAAGACCCCGCTACCGCGCCGCCGCCCAGAACCCGGTCCAGCTCCCCCATACCCGTGGAGAAGCGGATCTCCCCGTCGGTGGTCACGTCCTGAATGCGCTGGGGCCTCCGGCTCTGGCCCACGGGGCTGGACTTTGCCTTGCCCGGAGCCGCAGGCTTTTCAATATGTTCTTCAAAGGTGTTCCAGGCCCCGCAGGCCGGACATCTGCCCTGCCATTTGGGGCTTTCGTTTCCGCAGTTGGTGCAGAAAAATACGGTTTTTGCCTTTGCCATGGTATCTGTCTCCGATTCTCAGGGAAGTTCTGATGAAACCGGCAGGAGCTGGCAGCGGGAGATTCTGCTTTTTTACCGCAGACCGGGGAGAAAAAATCCGCTGTCCTGCCGCCGATGATTTACTCAGAGTTTCCTCAGCGTTTCCGCTATTATACCAAAGCAGACGCCATGGGTCAACCCGGATTTGCGCATACCGCCGCGCCGATGACCGCCGCCAGTGCCTTCTGATAGTCCGGGCTTGCCAGATGCCTTTCCTCTTCGGGATTGGAGAGAAAACCGCACTCAACAAGAATGGCCTGCTTCCGGCTTTTTTCCATAAGATAAATACCCCTGGCGGCCTTCGTCTTCCGGTGGCTGCCGGGATTCAGCGTGGAAACCAGCGCCGCCTGTACGGCGTCCGCCAATAGCTTGCTGCCGTCCGCAGCCCCATAGAACACCTGTGCCCCGCTGTACTGGGATTGGCTGAAATAGTTCTGGTGAATGCTCACAAGGACGCCGCCTTCCGTCTCGTTGACCAGCCGCACCCGGTTTTTCAGATCGTCCACCTTTTTCTGGGCGATGGTCTCCCCTTTTTTATAGATCGCCGTATCCGTCCGGCGGACCATAAGGGTTTTGCAGCCAAGAAAATGCAGCATATCCTCCAGCCGCAGGGCAATTTCCAGATTGTAGCCGCTTTCCAGACGGCCGGTACAGGAGGTAGCCCCGCCGTCCTCGCCGCCGTGCCCGGCATCGACGATTATGGTGCGGGCGCGTTTTATGGGCACCCGGTCCGAAATGGCGGAAACAGCCTGCTCTCCGCCCCAAATTCCTGCCGCCAGAAGTCCCAGAATCAGGCAGGCGCACAATGCCAACCGCGCTGCCACAAGCAATTTTCCCATGGAAACCACCCCTCAATACCATACGCCCGGGCCGCCGCTCTATGCACACGCGGAAGAAAAACGCATAGTATGACCCGGAATCACTTTTCCAAATAGAATTCGAGGGGGAATTCCATTGAATGCCAACAAAAACCGCGTGAACTTTGGGGAAGGCCGCCTGCCGGCCATGGCCCCTCTGGCCAATCCCTATGTGCCCTTCCAGATTGAAGGGCCGGTACGTTATGAGCCCCGGAAGGCTATGGTCCGGGGTACACTGTACCCCGGGCTGGACCTGCCCTTTATGGGCATGGCAAATCAGAACAATCTGCCGGTAACGCCCCTGTCCGAGGTGCAGGTTTTAGCCTTTGCCGTCCAGGAACTGGCGCTGTATCTGGACACCCACCCGGAAGATCTGGAGGCCCTGGAGCTGTACCGGCAATATCAGGAGCTTTACCGGAAATGCGCCCAGGCCTATCAGGCGGACAGACGCCCGCTGAACCACACCACGCCGGGCCGGGACAGCGAATACGCCTGGCTGGACGATCCCTGGCCCTGGGAATTTGCCGCGAATAAGGGGGAATAAGCCATGTTTCAATATGAAAAGAAGCTCCAATACCCGGTCCGAATCCAACGCCCCAATCCCCGGCTGGCGAGCATCATCATCTCCCAGTACGGCGGCCCCGACGGCGAGCTTGGCGCCAGCCTCCGCTACCTCTCCCAGCGCTACTCCATGCCCTTTGACGAGCTGAAGGGACTTTTGACGGATATCGGGACCGAAGAGCTGGGGCACCTGGAAATGATCGGGGCCATCGTCCATCAGCTGACCCGGAATCTGAAGGACAATCAATTCCGTGACCCGGCCTTTGCGCCCTATTTCGTGGACCACACCGTAGGGGTCTATCCCGCGGCGGCGGCAGGCTTCCCCTGGAATGCCGCGTCCATGGCCGTCAAGGGTGACCCCATCGCCGATCTGACAGAAGATCTCGCGGCTGAGCAAAAAGCCCGGGTGACCTATGACAACATTCTCCGCCTCAGCGACGACCCGGACGTAAACGACGTTATCCGCTTTCTGCGGGAGCGGGAAATCGTCCACTTCCAACGCTTCGGCGAGGGCCTGCAAAGACTGCGGGAGAAGCTGGACCAGAGGAATGTGTACTTTATGAATCCATCTATAGATCTATAAATTTAGCAACTTTCGGTTGCGTTATTGATTATTCGCAACAAACAGACATTATATAGCTCACTCTCGTCCTACTCAAACAACGGCAGCAATGTCATGGGCTCCAGCCTATTGCCTGTGGGCAGGGATGCATTTCCGTTTTCGTCCGGCCGGAGTACCAGGGCCCTGACCGTCTCCCCTGCCTCGTTTTCAATTTCCGTTATCCATCCGGAGAACTGCTTTCCTGCCGGGACGGTTACAACAGGGCACTGGATCTCGTTAGCGGAAGCGTCAAAGAAATCAGATTGCAGGACCGTGTCCCCGTTCCGGA
>NZ_JAHLPU010000058.1 GCF_018918045.1 Pseudoflavonifractor sp. MSJ-30 | reverse complement strand
TAATTTTAATTCGTCCCGAAGGGACACCATAATTGTCAATTGTTCATTGTCAATTGTCAATTTGTTTACTCTGCAAACTCCAATTTGTCCGCCCGCTTTGGCTCGGGCGAAGGAGCACTTCGCGGCCTTTGGCTGATATTTTCATTTGACATTGCCCCTGCCCTGTGCTATAATGCCATGTAATGAGCAAAGGCGCTCGTTTTCTCCGGGAATCGACGGTTTCCGGG
Source organism: Pseudoflavonifractor sp. MSJ-30 (assembly GCF_018918045.1). GTDB lineage: Bacteria > Bacillota > Clostridia > Oscillospirales > Oscillospiraceae > Faecousia. Next base: position 23,333 of record NZ_JAHLPU010000058.1, on the reverse strand, counting down.
GAGAACGGGCGTCTTTTCTTTTTGAAAAGTTCGTTATCTTGCACAAAGATACCTGCAATTTCAAGGAGGCTGTTATGGCAGAACTACACGAAGAATGCGGCGTTTTCGGCGTCTACGTCCCTCAGCGCCAGAACCTTGGGAGCCTGACCTACTATGGGCTGTTTGCTTTGCAGCACCGGGGCCAGGAGAGCTGCGGCATTGTGGTCAATGACGATGGGCTCTTCACCGTCCACAAGGATCTTGGCCTGCTGACCGACGTGTTTGACCGGGAGGAGCTGGACAAGTTTCCCCAGGGCACCATTTCCGTCGGCCATGTGCGCTACGGCACCACCGGCGGCACCAACCGGGCCAACACCCAGCCCATTGTCATCAACCATATGAAGGGCAAAATGGCCCTGGCCCACAACGGAAACCTCAGCAATGCCCTGGCTCTGCGGACGAAGCTGGAGCTGGGCGGCGCGCTGTTCCACGGCACCTCCGATACGGAGATCATCGCATATATCGTCGCCCAGCAGCGGCTGAAGACCCCCTCCATAGAACAGGCTGTTTCAAATGCCATGGACTTTCTGGAGGGGGCTTATTCCGTGGTGCTGATGTCCGCCGCCAAGCTCATCGCCCTGCGGGATCCCAACGGCTTCCGGCCCCTGTGCATGGGGAAACTGCCGGACGGCGGCATCGTCTTCGCCTCGGAGAGCTGCGCTCTGGCCGCCGTGGGCGCACGCTTTGCGCGGGACGTAGAGCCCGGGGAGATCATCACGGTGGACGAAACCGGCATCCGCTCCGACCGCTCCCACTGCGGGACCCGGAGCAGGACCATGTGCATTTTCGAATACATCTACTTCGCTCGGCCGGACTCCGTGCTGGATGGGGTGGGCGTCCACGAAGCCCGGAAGCGGGCGGGACGCATTCTGGCAAAGCGGCACCCGGTAGAGGCGGATCTGGTGGTGGGCGTGCCGGACTCCGGTCTGGACGCGGCCCTGGGCTACAGCGAGGAATCCGGCATACCCTTCGGCCAGGGTTTTCTCAAGAACCGCTATGTGGGACGGACCTTCATCTCCCCGGGGCAGGACAACCGGGTAGATCTGGTGCGGCAGAAGCTCAGCCCCATCGTCTCCGAGGTCCGGGGCAAGCGCATTGTGCTCATTGACGACTCCATCGTCCGGGGCACCACCAGCGGGCAGATCGTGGGTCTTCTCCGGGAGGCCGGGGCCAAAGAGATCCATATGCGCATCTCTGCCCCGCCCTTCCGGAACCCCTGCTACTACGGCACGGACATCGACTCCCGGGAGCACCTGATTGCCTGCCGGCACAGCGTGCCGGAGATTGCCCGGATCATCGGTACGGACACTCTGGGGTATCTTCCCATGGAGGACCTGAAGGAGCTGATCGGCTGCAGCGATTACTGCGACGCCTGCTTCAGCGGCAACTACCCTACGGAGATCCCGGAGAGCTTTGAAAAAGACCATTTTGAGGCTCCGCTGTCCCGGCGGAAGCCGAAAGGAGAACGCAAATGAGAGAATGGAACCGCAAGCTGGTGCTGGAGGACGGCAGCGAATACTATGGTTACGGCTTCGGAAGCAGTGTGGACCGGGTCTGTGAAATCGTCTTCAACACCTCCATGTCCGGCTATCAGGAGATTGTTTCCGACCTGAGCTATACGGACCAGATGGTGGTCATGACTTACCCGCTCATCGGCAACTACGGCATGGCCGAGGACGACTACGAGTGCAAATTCCCCTCCATCGGCGGCCTGTGCTGCTATGACTACAACGACACCCCCTCCAACTTCCGCTGGGTGAAGACCCTTTCCGAATCTCTGGAGGAATACAATATCCCCGGCATTTCCGGCATCGATACCCGGAAACTCACCCGGAGCATCCGGGACCTGGGCTCCCGGCGGGTGCTGATCACATCTCCCGATACGCCGGTGGATAAGGCTCTGGAAATCATCGCCGCCACCCCCGTGCCCCACGATGCCGTGTCCCGGGTCAGCTGCAAAAAGCGGTGGTATTCCCGGACGGCGGACGCCAGATACAACATCGTCGCCATCGACTGCGGCATGAAGCTGAACATTGTCCGCTCCCTGAACCGCTGCGGCTGCAATGTGACCGTGGTGCCCTACAACACCAGCGTGGAGGAAATTCTCTACATGAAGCCCGACGGGGTGTTCCTGTCCAACGGCCCCGGAGATCCCACGGATGTGGTGGAGGTCATTGAGACTGTGAAGGCTCTCCGGGGAAAAACGCCCATTTTCGGCATCTGTCTGGGCCATCAGATTCTTTCCCTTGCCTACGGCGGCGAGACTTATAAGCTGAAATTCGGCCACCGGGGCGGCAACCACCCGGTAAAAAACCTGCAAACCGGAAAAATCGAGATCACGTCCCAGAACCACAGCTATGCCGTGGTGCCGGAAAGTCTGGAAAACACGCCTTTGACCGTCACCCACATCAACCTTCTGGACAACACCGTAGAGGGCGTTGCCTGCGGAGAGGACCGGGCCTTCTCCGTCCAGTATCACCCGGAGAGCGCCCCCGGGCCTCAGGACAGCCGCTATCTGTTCCGGCAGTTTATCCAGCTCATGGAGGAGGGAAAGCACCATGCCTAAAAGAACCGACATCAAAAAGGTGCTGGTCATCGGCTCCGGCCCCATCGTCATCGGCCAGGCCGCCGAATTCGACTATGCAGGCACCCAGGCCTGCCTTGCCTTAAAGGAGGAGGGCTACCAGGTGATTCTGGCGAACTCCAATCCGGCAACCATTATGACGGACACCACCATTGCGGACAAGGTCTATATGGAGCCCCTGACGCTGGAATATCTGGCGCGTATCTGCCGCTATGAGCGGCCGGACGCCATCGTTCCCGGCATCGGCGGCCAGACGGGTCTGAACCTTGCCATGCAGCTGGCCAAAAAAGGTGTTCTGCGGGAGTGCGAAATTGAGCTTCTGGGCACCAGCGTGGAGAGCATCGAGGCGGCGGAGGACCGGGAACTGTTCAAGGAGCTGTGCGAAAAAATCGGAGAGCCGGTGGTTCCCTCTCAGATCACCTATTCCATTGCGGAGGCTGTGGAGGCAGCGAAGAAAATCGGCTATCCCGTGATTCTGCGGCCCGCCTTTACTCTGGGCGGCACCGGCGGCGGCTTTGCCGACAGCGAAGAAGAGCTGAAGGCCATGATGAAAACCGCCCTGGCCCTGTCCCCCGTCCATCAGGTGCTGGTGGAGAAAAGCATCAAGGGCTACAACGAGGTGGAATACGAAGTCATCCGGGATGGAGCGGATACGGCAATCACCGTCTGCAATATGGAGAACATGGACCCCGTAGGCATCCACACCGGCGACTCCATCGTCGTGGCCCCAAGCCAAACCTTAACCAACAAGGAATACCATATGCTCCGGGACAGCGCCCTGAAAATCATCCGGGCGCTGGACGTGAAGGGCGGGTGCAATGTGCAGTTCGCCCTGGACCCCCATTCCTTCCGGTATTATGTCATTGAGGTGAATCCCCGGGTATCCCGGTCCTCGGCCCTGGCCTCCAAGGCCTCCGGCTACCCCATTGCCCGGGTCTCCGCCAAAATCGCCGTGGGCATGAATCTGGACGAGATCAAACTGGCCAATACTCCCGCCTGCTTCGAGCCGGCGCTGGACTATGTGGTGACCAAAATGCCCCGGTTCCCCTTCGACAAGTTCCCCACGGCCTCCAATTTTCTCTCCACCCAGATGAAGGCCACCGGCGAAGTGATGAGCGTGGGCCGCTGCTGGGAGGAAAGCCTGCAAAAGGCCATCCGCTCTCTGGAGGACGGGGCCTATGCCCTGCGGATTCCCAAATTCACCGACTGGTCGGACGTGTCCCTGCTGGACTACGCCGCCAAAGGCCCCTCGGACCGGCTGTACGCTCTGGGAGAGCTGCTGTACCGGGGCATGGACCCGGCGCGGATCTGCGACGCCACGGCCATCAGCATCTTCTTCCTGAGCAAGCTGAAAAACATCACCCAGTTTGAAAAGGAACTGGAGGAAAATCCCCGGAGTCTGCCCCACCTGAAGCAGGCCAAGGCCATGGGCTTCTCCGACCGGCGGATCGCCGCCCTGTGGCGCACCGATGAAAAAGAGATCTACGAAACCCGCTGCCGGGAGAATATCTTCCCCGTGTACAAGATGATCGACACCTGCGCCAGTGAGTTTGAGAGCTATGTGCCCTATTTCTACTCCACCTACGCTCAGGAAAACGAATCCATCGTCACGGACCGGAAGAAGATCCTTGTTCTGGGCTCCGGCCCCATCCGCATCGGCCAGGGCGTGGAATTTGACTACTCCACCGTCCATGCCCTGCGGACCATCCGAAGGGCGGGGTACGAGGCCATCGTCATCAACAACAACCCGGAAACCGTCTCCACGGACTACACCGCCGCGGACAAGCTGTATTTTGAGCCTTTGACCACCGAGGACGTGATGAACATCATCCATCTGGAAAAGCCCCTGGGGGTCATTGTCTCCCTGGGCGGCCAGACGGCGGTGAATCTGGCCCAGAGCCTTTCCGACCGGGGCGTGAACATCATCGGCACGGACTGTGCTGCCATTGAGAAGGCCGAAAACCGGGACGCCTTTGACGCGGTGATCAAGGCCCTGCGCATCCCCAACCCCAAGGGAGAGGCCGTGACGGATATCGAGGCCGGTGTGGCCGCCGCCGCCCGGATCGGCTATCCGGTGCTGGTGCGGCCCAGCTTCGTGCTGGGAGGCCGGGCCATGGAGATTGTGGCCAACGAGGAGATGCTGCGGCGGTATCTGCGCAGCGCCGTGGAAATCGACGAGAAGCGCCCGGTGCTCATTGACCGCTACATCGTGGGCAAGGAGGTGGAGGTGGACGCCATCTGCGACGGCGAACAGGTGTTCCTGCCCGGCATCATGGAGCTGGTGGAGCGCACCGGCGTCCACTCCGGCGACTCCATCTCCGTCTATCCGCCCTACAGTCTGACGGCGGCGGTCAAGGACCGGATCGCGGACTATACGGAAAAGCTGGGTCTCGGCATCGGCATCAAAGGGCTGTTCAATATCCAGTTTATTGTGGATAAGAAGGGCGATGTGTATATTATTGAGGTCAATCCCCGGGCATCCCGCAGCGTGCCCTTCCTCAGCAAATCCACAGGGGTGAATCTGGTGGAAATCGCCACCAGGGTCATGCTGGGGCAGAGCCTTGCCCAGCAGGGCATACAGGAACTGCGGCTGCCGGAAAAGCCCATCTGGTACGTCAAGGCCCCGGCCTTCTCCTTCGCGAAGCTGGGGGGCATGGACACCTATCTGTCCCCGGAGATGAAGTCCACCGGCGAGGCCATCGGCTATGACCGGAAGCTGAACCGGGCGCTGTACAAGGCCCTGCAGGCCTCCGGCATCAAGATGAAGGAATACGGCACGGTGATCGTCACTCTGGCGGACGAGGACAAGGAGGAGGGCCTGCCGCTGGCAAGGCGCTTCTATCAGATGGGCTTCAACATCGAGGCCACCGAGGGCACCGCGGCTTTTCTGAAAAAGCACGGCATCCGCACCCGGGTCCGCCGGAAGCTCAGCGACGGCAGCAACGAGATCCTGACCTCCATCCAGACCGGCTTCGTCAGCTATATCCTGAACACCCGCTCCATCTTCTCCCGGGAGCACTACGACGACGGCCGGGCCATCCGGGAGTGCGCCGTCCGGAACGGCGTTAATACCTTCACCTCCCTGGACACCGCCCGCATCGTTCTGGACGCTCTGGAGGAAGTCATCCCGGAGATCCATACGATTGACGAATGAATGAAAACCGCCGCCCGGTTCGGGCGGCGGTTTCGGTTATGGCAGGATTCCTTTCTCTTCCAGATACCCCGCCAGCCAGGTGAAATAGCCGCGGTCGCGGACCTGGGCGGAATAGCTGCACTTGTTGCGGACCAGTTGGGAGACATAATCGATGTAATCCTGATCCGCGGTCTGGCCCTCTGCCGGGGTGAATACGCCCTCGGAGGCATCGTATGTTCCCCGGTCGGTTTTCCATTGGTAGCTGGGCCAGAACACCAGCGGCATTTCCTCGGAGAATACGTCCCGGCCCACCAGCAGACGGGAATCATAGGGGACGCCGAAGAGATTGGAAAGCGTGGGCAGAATGTCCAGACTGTACACCGGGTCGTCCACCTGAATGTTCTTCCCCTCCAGACAGCCGCTCCAGATGATAAGCGTGCTGCGGTCCCGGATAAAGGGCGTCAGCTCATCCACACCCAGCAGCTCGCAGAGGTAATTCCGGTTGGTCTTCCATGCGGCGCTGCGTTCCAGACCGTAGGGGTAGTGGTCCGGGCTCAGGACGATCACGGTATCGTCCGCGATCCCCGCCTTCTCCAGCTGCTCCACCAGAGAGGCCATGGCCTTTTCCAGCTCCAGTTGGGAAGCCAGATAGCACTTCACCTGCTCGCTGCAGGGAAGATCCTTGACGGCATCGTAGTTCTTCCGGGCCTGAGCGTTTTCCTGCAGGCTGTAGCCGCAGTGGCCGGAGACGGTCATATAGTAAATGCTGAAGGGCTGATGGTCAATATAGTCCGGCACCGTGATATCCATCATTTCCAGATCGCTCTCCGGCCACTCCTCCGTCAGACCCTCCAATCCCTGATAGCGGGCAATAAAGCGGTCGTAGCCCAAATGGGTGTGGGTGCGGTTCCGGTTGTAGAAGTCCGCGTAGTGGTTGTGATAGGCGGCGGAATAATATCCCTCCCGCTGCAGCTGGCTGCCGATGGTCAGAAACAGGGGCTGCTCAATGGCCATGCTCATGCACATACCCTTGGTGGTGGGGACCAGACCCACCACATTGGAAAATTCTCCCGTAGTGGTGCTGCCGCCCCAGGCGGGCTGGTAGTAGTCCGTAAAGCGGATGCCCTGGGTGGCAAGGCGGTAGAGCGTGGGCGTTCGTTCCGGGTCGATGGCCTGGGTCGTGAAAGCCTCCGCCGTTATCAGAATCAGGTTTTTCCCTTTGAAGAGGCCGGTATACCGGTTTTCTCTGGCGGGGGTCAGAGCGGCCAGATAGGCGTTGATCTGCCTGACGGCGCTGTAGGGATTCTCGTTTTCCAGCGTCTCAAAATCCAGGCCCTCGATCTGATGGAAGCCGTATTCCGGCGTCTGGGCAGGTTCCGTTTCCCGGGAATCCTGTTCCGCGGGCCGGGTCTGGGGCGGCTGGGTCGTTACAGGAGCAGGCACCTCCAGTTCCAGCTGATCCTGCGCGGAACCGCTGCCCCGGACAGCTTCCAATGTGATGCCCATATGCAGGCCAAAGGCCCGGATGGCCTCATCAAAGCTGTAGGCTCTGTCCAGTTTATCCCGGTCTGTTTTCCCAAAGCAGACCAGACCATAGCCCAGTCCGTAGCCAGCAAGGATTGCCAGCGCAAGCACAGCCCGGGTCCCCCGGCCCACGGGGACGGGCCTGGCGAAAACAGCATAGAGGATCACCGGAAGCAGCATCAGCAGGATACGCCAGGCTCCCGCCAGGATCAGGCTCAACGCCACGCCCGCAAAATCCGTGGCAACGCCCTTCGCTCCCCCCAGCATCATGCCGGGGGACATATAATTCTTATAGGCGTCCACACAGAAGAATTCCGCCAGATAGAATACGCAGAGCAGGAAGTTCAGGGCAAACGTCACCCACTTGCCCCACCTTTTTCCGTCAAACAGGCTGTTCAGCAGCCCCGCAAGGCCGCCGAAGCCCAAAGAGAAGGCCAGCACGGCGCCAAAGCGCAGCGGTTTCAGATTTTCCGTTGTCCAAAGATGCAGCAGCAGCTCACAGTATACCGCCATCCCCGCCGACAGCAGCCAACCCGGCACCGGCACGCTCCCCACTTTTTCTCGGACACGCGCGGATAAACGCATAAAATGTCCCTCCATTCCATTTTACGCAACTATAGCACAGATGTCTCCATTGCGCAAGAGTTTCCATAACACTTTGCTTTGATTTTCGTAAATCTTAATAACTTCAAAAGAAACCGCGCTCCGCCCTGCTGTGAACGCTACCTGTCAAGCGGAAAGGAAAAAGCCAGACTATTTCTGTGGCTTCGATGGCAACCGGTATGATTTTTGAAGCGTCCTCGGGGAAGGGGCACTTCATGCATAGTGTCCGGGGAAAATTTTTTTGGAAGGCTTTTGAGTATCTCCCATTTTCGGCAGTTGTCGAAAGCATTGGCGAAAACCGGCGTTATTTCCGCTTCTTTGGGCGTAGAAAATTCCACAGTCTTTCCGATTCCGGTCAGACTGTGGAATTTCTTTTCAGTACTGCGCCGCCTCGGCGCTCTTGAGCTGGAGCTGCAGGCGAGCCGCGATCAGGGCGATAAGTTTGGAGTTCGTAGGTTTCCCCTTGATGTTGCTCACGGTGTAGCCAAAGAATCTTTACGGGGTGTTGCCGGTATTGCAGGAGAAGCAACTGCGCCTTGTGATTATGGGGTCAATCACCCCGGACTGCCGCAGCGGGCAGCCGGACCCTATGAGTGAGGCGTTTTTGCAAATGGCGGGCGTATTCAGTCAATTAGAGCTGTCTATGATACGAATGCGTGTACGGTCTGGAATGACGAACGCAAGAGCCAAAGGGAAGCGGATTGGAAGGCCGCAGGTTACGGTTGAGGATTTGCCCGGTGCTTTTCTGCGGCATTATCCGGCGTATCAGAAGGGGGCGCTAAATGTCTCTGAACCGGCAAGGGTTTGCCGGGTCAGTAGAACGACGGTGTATAAGTATATTTCTCTTTTGGAAGCGTAACAACAGGGAGGCCACTAGGCCTCCCCGCTTTGCTGTTTAGGGAAGCATTATCGCATATGTCGTCTATCACCATTCCATAGTATTTCATATGTGATAACCTCCAGCAAATAAATTATTATATTTTCAGCTTATCCAGGTCAATCCACAAAGCAGGACGAACATCTTCACCTTCGCAGATATCACTTCCCCCGTAACTGAGACCTGAACCAACGTAATAAGTGCAAACACAAAATGATGCACTTCCGGGTGTCCGTAGCCACCAAGAAGAGTAATTTCCGTATTTATCAGGGGTTGATCCCCTGGCAATTGCATAGTCTGTAGCAATACCCCTACTAACAGCACCATAACCTCTGCTCTCTATCTGTGTTTCATATTCTATGTTGCTCAATAAAAACACCCTGTCCTGAGTGTCATTACCAATAGTTTTGTTATATTTATAATACTTTGGGTTTTTGTTAGCAGAAACTGTCACTGTAAGGATCAACTCTTTTTCTGCGGAGGAGAAAGTGGTGTCCAAGAAAGTGCTATTCAACCAGTTCCGAAGGGAACAAGTTTCCCACGTATTGCCTTCACCAGTTTGATCAAACGGCAAGTGATCCAGCGCAAACGTACTAATTAGAAACACCCTATTACCTTTTCTATCCAGAACCTCCCAGCTGACATCCTCTTTTCCGTTTGAGGTGTCATTGTCTTGTTCATAAGCTCCGAGAATTACATACGATCCACGTTTGGCGGCTTTAATTCTATCGATATTGATTTGAAGTCGGAGTTCCCCTGCCTTTTCAGCGCTGTCCTTATAGCTGTCCAATTTCTTAAATACTCCATATGCTTCCTCGATGCTGCCGTTGTTCATTAAGGAAATTGCTGTATTATACTCCCTATCAAGCTCTATCTCAAGGATTGACGTTTGGCATGCAATTATCTGTTCAGCACTTTCCCTATACCCATTCAACGCCTCAAATGCTGCAATTGCTTCTTCGTATTTTCCCTTATCCTTTAGGGCAACTGCCTCATTGTATCTTCTGTCAAGAATTGCGGTTTTACAGCTAAGAACCTTTTCTGAACTATCGCTGTATCCATTTAATTCTTCGAAAGCCGCAATTGCTTTTTCGTATTCTCCGTCCTCCATCAGAGCAACTGCAACACGATATTCGCAAAGAGCTATCTGATCTTCGCTATCCTTATAGCCATCCATGGCTTCAAAAGCGGCAATGGCATCCTCATATTGTCCTGCTTCCATGAGGGAAACTGCGTTATTATATTTCCCATTTGGAATGATTACAGTATCCAGCACGATGAAAAATGCAATTACCGCCGCCACAACAGGAACCACAATTGCCACAGCTTTCATTGTCTTCCTGGCGCTCTCTCGTGCCGCAGCCGCTTCTTTTTCTGCCTGTTCCCGTTCCCTAATCAGCCGCTGATCCTTGTGTTCTTTTAGGGCATCCAAATCAATGCCCCTCAATTCACAAATAGCCTTCCGACAGGCATGGCACGCCTTTTCCTCCCGGCGATTCACAGCCCCGCAGACGCAATGCCACAAATCTTTATGCTCCAGAAAGAAATTTTTAGCCCCACTTCCGTATTCCATCCGGAACTGTTTGGCCATTTCACTGTCCAGCCGGGAAGTCAACGCCTCCGGTTTTTTCAATGCCTCCCACGTTGCATCATTGACATTCCAAACAGAATTGTCTGTGAAAATAACTTCTACCACCGCAGCACTGAAGGAGCGGGTCGTTATATCCGGCATTGGAATGGCGGATTTGCTGCCAAAATCTGTATCCCGGGTGCTGTTCAAATCCAAATACTCGTAACGAATGGCTTCTCCCAAGGGTTTCCCCATCGTATTCAAAGGGAAAATGGAAACAGTAGCCGCTTTGATTGTTTTAGGGTTTATATTGCACAATTTCATTTGAGCAATAATTCGTCCTGTCTTGTTATCCTTCAGCAATGCCCCCGCAGCAATGACCACCGGCGAACCTTCCGCGTAGAGGTTTTCCGTTAAAGAAAAAAGCTTGCTATACCGTTCACTCATGGCTGGCCTCCTTAAAGGTCAGGGAGTTCGTCAGAAATTTCCATCTTTTTACTTGTGTTCTCCTTAACATTTTGCAGCAAATCAATGATTTCGCCCAATGCGAAAATGAAAAAGCTGGCAATCAGGACAGCCGCAAAAATAAACCACGCCACCATCGCACCCAATTCTTTGTTAAGCTGCAATGCAAGAACAGCCCCAGCCGCAGCATTCAAGTAGGCGTATACCTGCAAAATTCTAGCAATAACATTATCGGATTTTAACGGATTCATATTTTCCCCTCCATAAATAGTTTATAAAATGTCGTTTATCAGCATTTCGACATCTTATAAGCAATAATAACATTTTATAAAGTTTGTGTCAATGATTATAGCGTTTATAAAAGTGCTATGTGATTAAATTATGTTTTATGCTATACGGGAAAGGGGCTGACCGTATGGATATTCAATTCGTTCGTGACCGCATTACGCAACTCAGGCTCCAAAAGGGCATATCGGAATACAAAATGAGTTATGACCTGGGCCATAGCAGAGGATATATCAATAACATTTCGTCTGGGAAAACATTGCCATCCATGACAGAGTTCTTCGCCATTTGCGACTATTTTGGAATCACACCCGTTGAGTTTTTCGACACACAGCAGATTAATCCGAAACTTTCCAGAGAAACATTAGCACTTCTATCACAATTAGATGAAAGTGACCTTGCTTTGACGCTCACAAACATAAAGCGTCTGTTGAGAAAGTAACTCCACAAAAGTATTCACCATAGAGTTTCAAAATTCCCTGTGAAGGCCGCGCAAGCTATAACGCACCCCTTTTCTCCCCGTCCAAAAATATGAATTTCTCCAATCCCTCCTTGAAAAAGCCGTCACCATAAGCCCCTGCCAAATGCGGCATGGCTCTCCAAAAGCTGGACCTTGCGAAAAGCTTTTTGCTATGGCTGACTGACCAGAATTTTTGACAGATGCATCGTCTGTATTCAGTCTACATCTTTCCGCACGAAAAAACAATTAACTGGCTGCATAGTATCCGGGGAAAATTTTTTTAGAATGCCTTTACCCCTGGTTTTCGACAATTGTCGAAAACCTTGGCGAAAACCGGCGTTATTTCCGCTTCTTTTGGCGCAAAAAATTCCACAGTCTTTCCGATTCCGGTCAGACTGTGGAATTTCTTTTCAGTACTGCGCCGCCTCGGCGGACTTGAGCTGCAATTGAAGCCTGTCCGCAATGAGGGCAATAAACTCACTATTGGTGGGCTTTCCTTTGGTATTGCTCACGGTATAGCCGAAGAAGCTCTGCAAGGTGTCCAGGTCTCCCCGGTCCCAGGCTACCTCGATGGCGTGGCGGATGGCCCGTTCTACCCGGCTGGGGGTGGTCTGGAAGGTTTTGGCCACCTGGGGGTAGAGGACCTTGGTGATGGCGTTGATCACGTCCATGTCGTCCACGGCGATGATGATGGCCTCCCGCAGATACTGGTAGCCCTTGATATGGGCGGGGACGCCGATCTCATGGATGATGTTGGTGACCATGGTCTCGATATTGGTCTTGTCCGTGCGGCGGGGCGCCGGATACCGGGGGCTCTCCCCTCCCCGGATTTCCTCCAGGCGCTCCACCAGCACATTCATATCGCAGGGCTTCAGCATCAGGTAACGCACACCCAACCCGGCAGCCGCCGCGGAGACATAGCCTGTAACAAAGGCCGAGGTGGCCAGGGTCACTGGTTTACGGTCCAGATTGCTGACCGCCTTCAGGACGCTGATACCATCCTGCTTGCTGAGCATCAGATCCAGCACCAGCACTTCCGGCTTCCTCTCCTGAATCAGCCGAATGGCCTGTTCCCCGTCGCCCGCCGTCCCCACCACCTGGAAGCCGTCCGCGCGCTGCAGCGCCGATGTCAGAGCGCCGCAGAATTCCTCCGAACTATCCGCAATCAACACGGTTGTTTGATGATCCATACTAACCTCTCCTGTCCACTTGAAAATAACCCCAAGAGCGGCGGGCCCCGCCGCGTGCGACATGATTAATTTAGCACAAAGGTCTCCGTTTTGCAAGGCTGTTTCCCAACATTCGCTCGTTCCATTTCGACCTATTCTCAGAAATTTAAGCAAAATCCGGAATGTTTTCATTGGTTTTCGACATTTTGTCGCTGAAAATGCGTGGATTGACGGGAAGGGCAAGACGTTGTAAAATAATTTCGACAATTTCATGTGAAAGGAAGATTTCCCATGCTGGATAAAACCAAGGCCCTCTGCGCCTTTCTGAATGCTTCTCACAGCCAATATCACGCCCGCCGGTATCTGACGGACATTCTGGATTCCCAGGGCTACACCGCCCTGCGGGAGGCCGACGAGTGGACGCTCACGCCCGGTGGAAAATATTATGTAACCCGCGGCGGCAGCGCCGTTCTCGCCTTCCGGGTGCCGGAGGGGGAGGCTCTGGGCTTCCTCATCAGCGCCGCCCACACGGACCGCCCCGCCTTCAAGCTGAAGGAAAACGGGGAGATTGAGGGCGTTTGCCCCCGGCTGGCCGTGGAGCGTTACGGCGGACAGCTGCTGGCCCCCTGGCTGGACCGGCCCCTGAGCGTAGCCGGGCGGGTGCTGGTGCAGACCGAGAAGGGCGCCGAAAGCAGGCTTCTGGACATTGACCGGGATCTGCTGCTGATCCCCAACGTGGCCATCCACATGAACCGTCAGGCCAACGACGGCTACAAGTGGAACCCCGTTACTGACGTGCTGCCTCTGCTGGCCTCCCCGGAGAGCAAGGGCAAGTTTACGGAAATGCTGGAAAAAGAGGCCGGCGGCAAGATCCTGAGCCATGACCTGTTCCTGTACATCCGTCAGAAAGCCAGCGTCTGGGGTCTGGACGAGAGTTTCCTGTCCTCCGCCGCTCTGGACGATCTGGAATGCGTCTGGGGCTGCTTCCAGGGCTTCCTGCGGTCCTCCACCGGTCATTCCATTCCCCTGTTCGCCGCTCTGGACAGTGAAGAGGTGGGCTCCTGCTCCCCACAGGGCGCGGCTTCCACCCTGCTGCGCCAGACCATTTCCCGGATTGCCCGGGCCCTGTCCCTGGACGAGAACCGGCTGCTGGCCCAGTCCTTCCTGGTCAGCGCTGACAACGCCCACGCCCAGCATCCCAACCACCCGGAGCTTGCGGACAGCGGCAACGCCCCCAGGATGGGCGGCGGCATCGTCATCAAGTTCAACGCCAATCTGCGCTACTGCACCGACGGCCTCAGCGCCGCGATCATGCGCACCGTATGCCGGAAGGCCGGAGTTGCCAGTCAGGATTACTACAACCGCCCGGACATTCCCGGCGGCAGCACTCTGGGCTGCATTTCCATCGGTCAGGTCAGCGTGCCCACGGTAGACATTGGCCTTGCCCAGCTGGCCATGCACAGCTGCTATGAAACCGCCGCCGTCTCCGACGCCATCGCCCTGGAGGACGCCATGACGGTATACTTCGGCTCCACACTGCGCAGGACAGAGGATAGCTTTATCTTGGAATAATAAAAAGGCTTCCCCTGGGGGAAGCTGTCGCGGCCCAGAGGGCCGTGACTGATGAGGGGCGGAACAGAGTAAAACGCGGCACTGCCCCGGCAGAAAAATTCTGTTTTCAGGAACCTAATTGCTTAGATTTCTCCGCATCCGTTCTGCGTCCCGCCCCTCATCCGTCTCGGCTTCGCCGAGCCACCTTCCCCCAAGGGAAGGCCTGACATACCAAGGAGGTAAACCATGAAGAAAACCCCCATCTACATTACCGGGCATCAGCATCCGGATACGGACTCTGTGGCCTCGGCCATTGCCTACGCGTTCTTCAAGCGCTCTCTGGGTACCCCGGCGGTGCCCTGCTGCCTGGGGAAGCTGAACGTGGAGACCAGATATCTGCTCTCCCGGTTCCATTTTCATGAGCCTCAGCTGCTGACGGACGCCCGGATCACCGTAGGCGAGGTTGCCATGGATCCGCCAACCTCCATTACCCCGGACACCACCATTTTTGAGTGTTTGCAGCAGATGCAGCAGGGAAACCGGACCTACTGCGGCGTGGTGGACGAAACCAACAGGCTCATCGGCATGGTCACAAAATCCGATATTTCCGTCATCGGCCTGTACGATACCGCCCGGTCTATTGCCATTATGGCCCAGACGCCTCTGGAAAACATCCGCAAGACCCTGGACGGCAAGGTCATCTACGATGACGATGCCATGGCGCTCAACGGCAAGGTCAGCGTCGTTGCCATGACTGAGGCCTCCCGGCTGAAAAACTATGAGGTGGAACACCGCATCGTCATCTGCGGCAGCGACCCGGAGGCCCAGAAGCAGGTCATCCGACAGGGTGCGGGGCTGCTGGTGGTGGTCTGGGCGGACGGCATCCGGGAGGATGTGGTGGAAGAGGCGAAAAAGCAGCATTGTCCCATTGTCATCTCCGGCCATGGGGCCATGAATACCACCCGTTACATCTACTTTGCCCCCTCCGCCAAGGCCATCATGAAGCGGGAGCTGGTGCGCTTTACCAACACCGAGCTTGCGGAGGACGTGAGCCGGAAGATGCTCCAGAGCCGCTACCACGTCTACCCCGTAACAGACGCCGACGGACATCTGACAGGCTATGTGTCCCGGTATCACATCATGCAGGCCCCCAGCAAAAAGCTGATTCTGGTGGACCACAACGAGTTTTCCCAGTCCGTCCGGGCCATTGAAAAGGCGCAGGTACTGGAGGTCATCGACCACCACCGGATCAACGACTTCTCCTCCCAGTACCCAGTCCAGTTCCGGAACGAGATTGTCGGCTCCACCTGCACCATTGTGGCCACCATCTTCCGGGAGAATCAGATCCCCATCCCCGTGGACCTGGCAGGACTCATGCTGGGCGCCATTCTTTCGGACACTCTGAATTTCCACTCCCCCACCACAACGGAAAAGGACCGCACCACCGCCAACATTCTGGCGGCGATCGCGGACCTGGATGTGGAGGAATTTGCCTCGGAGATGTTTACCGCCACCGCCTCCAAGGTAGATTCCAGCCCATCGGAGCTGATCAAGACGGACATGAAAATCTTCGAGGTCTACGGCTGCAAGCTGTCCATTTCCCAGGTGATTCTGGCCTCTCTGGAGGATCTGCATTTGGAGGCCGTGGATATTCAGGCAGCTCTGGACAAGTTCGCGGAAAAGAAGGACCTGGATCTGTCCGTGCTGGCCTTTACCAGCATTCAGGACAACGGCTCCGTGCTTTACTTCGGCGGCAACCGCACCGCCTGGGGCAAGGAGGCCTTCCCGGAAGGCCCTGAGGGCGAACACACCTTCCACGAGGGACTTCTCTCCCGCAAGCAGCAGCTGCTGCCCCAGCTGACGAAGGTCATTGAGAAATACGCGTAAGGAGGTCAGCCATGGCCGAATACGAGCTTGTGCACGAAATTCAGAATCTCTGCCGCAACAACCAGATGCGGGATGTGTTCATTGAAGAGGTCGCCTGCGACGATCCCGTGGCCTATGTCCGGAACCGATTGAAGGGCAAACAGGTCGAGCTGACCGTAGACGCCCAATCCGCCGGGTCCATGACCATCCACACGGTCACAGACGGGCTGATGGAGAAGTTCCTGTTTACGAAAATCGAGTAAGACCCAGGTCTGAATGTCCGCCAGAATATCTATCAACTTTAGCACCGCACTCATTTTTGCAAAATATTACTGTAGCCCCCAAATTTTATTGCAATTCGCAAAATCTTGTGCTATGCTATTACCGGTGCTACCAGTACCACGGTAGGCGGTTCTCCCTCGATTCCTTTCGGGGGTGATGTACTTCTTTGCCCCCCAATCGAAAGAAAAGGGGGTGGCAATTATGGTTACATGGCAGGATTTTTTCGCATTCTGTATGGTCATAATCGCGGTTATCTCCTTGGTTCGCCAAGAAAATGACAAATAAAACGAAGTAACCGCCCATCCTAGCCCGATAGCGGTTACTTCGTTGTAAACGATATGGGCGGAACCGTCTACCGGTAGCACCCTCCGTGTCTATACTATACCCCAGATTTTCTTTTTTGTCAACAGCCCCGGCGGGGCTGTTGTTTTTTCTTACCCCAGTAAAATTTCGTTCAGGGCCTCAATCAGTTCCACAGCCTGGGTTCTGGGGAAGTAACACAGGCTTTGGCCGTCCACCTGGGCCAGACATTGGGTGCCGTCCAGGCGGTAGAGTGTGATGGTCACGCTGTCGGTGCCCTCCCGGTTCAGGTGGACCGTCAGGGTCAGCTCCTGCCTGCCCGTGGGGGCAGCGGCGGTGAATTCGTCGGCGGTCATGCTCTCCAGAGCCACCCGCACCTCGGAGAGGTCCACTTCCGTGCCGTTCAGCATCCAGACGGCTTCCTTGTCCTCACTGTCCTCGGGCACGCCATAGGTGAATTCCGTGGTAATGCCGTCCAGGGTCACGGTCAGGCTGTCCGCCTGGGCAAAGTCGGCGCAGAACACCCGCTGGTGCCGCAGGTCGTTATAGTCGCAGGCAATCAGCTTGTCATAGGTATCGCCGTCGATGCGGTAGAGAATGGGGCTGTCCCCTACCCGGGCGTAGGCCTGGCCCGGCTCGTCCTCGCTCTTGTCCGGTTCCTTGCCAAGGTGCAGGGTGAAGGTCTGGGTCCCCGCGTCCTCCTCGTCGGTTGTATAGGTCACGGTGACGGTTTTGGCGGGGGTATCCAGATAGCAGTCCTTCAAATCCTGCTCCGTAGCGCTGTAGGTTACATAATCCGTCAGCTCCAGAATTTGCAGCTTCCGGATGTAGGAATCCACCCGGTCCGTATCCAGCGCCGCGCCGTCGGCATCCCGGAAGTACACATCATCGTCATTCAGGCTGCCGCCGTCCTCGTCTCTCGAATAGCTGTCCCCGTCGGAGACGGAGATATTCTCCACCGTGACGGTCTCCGGGAGTGCCGCATCCTGCCGGATCAGGCCGGAGAGATCCGTATTGAATTCCTCCAGCGGGTCATGGCTCAGCAGATACACATTGCCGTCGCCCAGAGAGGCATAGCGCTGGGAATCCATCTGGCTGTAGTCGCCCAGCTGAATCTCGGCGGTCTGCTCCCCCTGGGTCAGGGTAATGGTGCAGATGGGGCTTGTCAGGCCGTACTGGCCGTAGTCCTCCACTTCTTCAATGGTGAAGGCCGCGCCCATGGAGGCGAACTGGCTGAGCAGATCCGCCATCTTTTCCTCGTCTACGGGGAACGCCTCGTCCGCCTCGTAGACCCAGCCGCCGTCTTCCTTCCGGAAGGCGTAGCTGCTGCCGTCATAATCCCAGCTGACGGAGTCGATTTCCTTCATTTCCAGCACGGTGGCCGGGGTGTTTTTGATGATCTCCTTGTGCTCCTCCCGCTTCATCACGGCGAAGGTCAGGGCGCTGACCGCAATCAGCACCCCCAGCAGGAGCGCAAGCCGCTGCCGCTTTTTCATCGCTGCATCCTCCTCTTTTCCAGAACAGTAACCACGCCCATGGCCAGGTAGCACAGGGGCACCAGACCGATCATGACCAGCTTGATGGTGGACGCGGCGGATTCGCTGATGGTCAGATAATTATAGTTCAGGGACTTGCTGCGGATGGACATGGCCTGCCGGTCTCCCATGAGCGCGGACAGGGCGTTCATGACCATGTCGTTGTTGGCCCCGGAGGAATAGGCGTTGTACATATCGTCCAGCAGGTAAGACGAGGTGAAGAAAATGATCCGGCCGCTGCTGTGATCCTGAATGTCCACGCCCAGAGAGAAGGGGCCGTCAATGTCGCCGTCCTCTTTTTCATAGGTGGTCTGCTGATAGCCGGCGATCTTGCTGTAGGCGCTGTCCGTCGTATTCAGCAGGGAAACGGCGCTGTCGCCGGAAATATGCAGGCCCGCGGCAATGGGCACGATGGCCATGTAGTTCTTCTCCGCCAGAGGGGCGGTGATGTCGCTGTCCCCCAGGTCGGGCAGCAGGACGTAGGGGGCCTGGAAGGCGTAATGGCTCCGGTCACCCTCGCTGACGATGCCCTGAACGGCGGAAACACCGTAGTCAGACAGGATGCCGTACAGATTGGTCAGTTCCCCATCCGCCACAGGCCCCGCCAGAATGAGCAGCTTGCCGCCGGACTTTACATACTCGGAGAGCATTTTCGCCTCTTCCCCGGAGATATCCGAAGCTGGGGCGTGAATCATCAGCGCCGCGGCATCCTCGGGAATTTCGTCCACGTTCAGCAGGGACAGGGACTCCGTCTCCACGTTTTCCTTTTCCAGCTGGCTTGCGAAGGTATCCGGCAGGGCCGTCTCGCCATGGCCCTCCAGGGTGTAGAGGATGGGCAGCCGGGTGCTGACCACATAGTCGATGGCGGAGGTAATGGCGCCCTCGCCGTCGAAGGAGGTGGTGTAGGAATAGGAGTAGGCGCTGCCCTGGGATACATAGATATCGGAATAAGGCACATAGCGGTACTTCTCTCCGGAGACCACCACCAGAGAGTTGTTGCTGACGGTCTCATCGGTGTACTGCCTGGCAAAGGCGGGGTACACATCCGGATTTCGCTTCACCACTTCGATATGATCCGACAGGCTCTCATATTTGGCAAGCAGGTTGTCAATGACATCGTCCTCCTTGCCGGACTGGACGATCCAGTAAATGGTCACGTCCTGCTCCAGCGCGTTGACCACGGCCTTTGTATTGCTGGTAATGGAATAAAGCTTTGAGGAGCTGATATCCAGCTTGGTCAGATTCGCGGGCAGAGCCCCGGCCAGCAGGTTCACCACCACCAGCAGCGCCAGCACAATACAGGTCAGCACGATGGCATAGCTGCCGCCCCTGAACGCAATGTTCTTTTTCATCAGTTATACCTCCGTTTCTCCATGGACTGCACAGCCAGGAACAGGAAGAAGACGGTCACAGACAGGAAATACACAACGCCCGTCAAATCGAATACCCCGTTGACAAACACGGAGAACCGGGAAAACAGGGACAGGGTCTTCATGATGTCCGGCAGCAGTCCTTCCAGAGCGGTCCCATCCAGAGCGTAGACGCCGATCAGCGCCGCCAGCAGCACCAGACCCACGGCAATGGACAGCATATCGTTCCGGGTCAGGGCCCGGATAATCAGCCCCAGACAGACGATCAGCACGGCGAAGGTCACCAGAGACCCCACCGCCGTGGAGGACACATACTCCGACAGGCTGACGGAATAGTAGTTCAGCAGGAGTGCCCCGATGCCCAGCCCCGCCGCCAGACCCTGATTGTCCGTCAGGGAGCTGAGAAACACGCCCACGGCAATCAGCGCCGCGCCCAGCAGGAAAAAGGCGAACAGCGAGCCGTAGGCCGTAGGCAGGTACACCTCGCCAAATTGGGCGAACAGCAGAGGATACAGCGCCACAAAGCACAGCGGAATCAGAAATACCAGCAGCAGCGCCGCGTACTTGCCCAGAATCACCTGGGTGGTGGAGATGGGCAGCGCATAGAGCAGCTGATCCGTCTTCTGCTTCCGCTCCTCGGAAAGGGTCCGCATGGTCAGCACGGGGACGATGACCACGAAGACAATGGAGGCGAAGTTCAGTACGAACTCAAAATTGCTCACCGCGGATTGCAGATTGTACAGCATGGAGCCGATGCCGATAAACAGCAGCAAAAAGGCCCCGAAGACATAGGCCGTCATGGAATCGAAATACTGCCGCAGCTCGTGTTTGAATACCGCTTTCATGCCTCTTCCTCCTTTTCCGCCGTCTTCTCCGGCGCTTGCTCAGGCGTTTCCGCCAGCTCCAGAAATACGTCCTCCAGATCCGCTCTGGCGATCCGCAGCTCCGCCAGAGGCACATTGGCCCGGGCGAAAGCCCCGAACACCTTCTCCGTCAGGCCGTAGCCGCCGGAGCCGGAGAGGGTCAGGCTGGTATAGCCGTCGGCATCGGCAGAAGCGGACAGAACGCTGCTGCCCGCCACAGTCTGCACGATCTCCCGGAGCTTCTCCTCCCCGGCCCTGGCCGTCAGCCGGATCTGCTGGGCGGAGCGCAGCTGTTTTTCCAGATTTTCCGGGGTATCAAAGGCCACAAGCCGCCCTCTGGCGATCATCAGGACGCTGTCGCAGACGGTCTGGACCTCGGAAAGGATGTGGGAACTGAAAATCACGCACCTGTCCCTGCCGAGCTCCCGGATGAGATTCCGGATATCCAGAATCTGAATGGGATCCAGGCCCACGGTAGGCTCGTCCAGAATGACCACCTGCGGGTCCCCCAGCAGGGCCTGCGCAATGCCGACGCGCTGCCGGTAGCCCTTGGAGAGGGCGCCGATGCGCTTATGCTTCACATCCTCGGTGCCGGTTTTTGCCAGAGCGTCCGAAACCTGCGTCTCCAGCTCTTCGCCTCTCAGGCCCTTGGCCTCGCCCACGAAATGCAGATACTCCCAGGGACTTTCCTGCATATACACCGGAGGCTGCTCGGGCAGATAGCCGATGCGTTTCTTTGCCTTTTTCGGCTCCTCCAGAATATCGAAGCCGCCCACGGTGATCTTGCCCTCTGTGGGAGACAGGCAACCGGTGAGCATATTCAGGGTGGTGGATTTGCCCGCGCCGTTGGGGCCCAGGAAGCCATAGACGCCCTTGTCCCCGATCTCAAAGGACAGATCCTTCACCGCCTGGTTGCTGCCGTACCATTTGGTCAGGTGTTCCACTTGAATCATACGTTTCCTCCTCGTCCGGGCGGGAGATCCCCGCCCATGATTTGGGAACAATAATAGCGCCCCAAACTGAAAGAACACTGAAAGTTTGGGGCGCTGAATTATGAACTTTTCGTAAAAAAGGGACTGTTTATCTCTGGAACCGGGTCCGCAGGGTGGTGGACCAGCTTTCGCCGGGGGCCAGAATGGCGGCGGCAGGCTTCTCCGTCCATTCCGTAGAGCCGCGCTCGGGGCTGGGCAGGCTGTGCCATGGCTCAATGCAGACGAACTTCGGATCCCCGCCGGGCATGCTCCACAGCAGGGTATAGGGGAAGTTCTCAATATTGCACACAACGGCCCGGCCGGTGCCCTTCTCGTACAGGCCCAGGGTTCTGGAGGTCAGGTTCGTCATGCAGTGGCTGTCGTTGGCGAAGAGGGCTTCGCACACGGGCAGGGCAATGATATTCGTACCCAGATAGTAGAAGTTGCCGTGCATCAGGCCGTGGGGCAGGTTGTTGATGCACAGGGGAGACTCCATTTTCTCAAACCGCAGCTCATAATCGTTCAGCGTATGCTTGTCGTCAAAGGGCACGGTAAAGCCGGGGTGGTAGCCAATACCGAAGGGCATCTCCTCCTGATCATTGTTCTCCACAGTCAATGTGTGGCACAGGGTGTCCCCCGCCAGAGCAAAGGTGGAAACCAGCCGGAAAGCATAGGGGAAGCGCGCCATGGTCTCGGGATTGCTCTCCAGAGCCAGCACCAGTTTTTCAGGGGTCCGGCTGACCAGAATCGTCTCCATCTCCCGGGCGAAGCCGTGCTGTTTCGCCTCAAAATCCCGGCCCTTGGCGTGGATCACGCCGTCCGTGACCTTGCCGCAATGGGGGAACAGCACCGGGGCATGGTAGCCCCATACGGTGGGATCCGCCTGCCAGATGTGCTCCACGCCGTCGCACTTGCGCACCAGACTCACCACTTCCGCGCCGCGGCTGGCTACCGTCAGCTTCAGATATTCGTTTTCAAGAATGTACTCCATGATCTATCCTCCCAGATTTTCATTACAGCGGGCTTTGCTTGATCTTTGCGTAGCGCCGCGGATAGCGGGCCGGGGTGGGCGAAACCTTTTTCAAAAGAATCACCGCGTGGTCCGCTCCGTCCACGTCAAAATGGGTCACGGACTCCAGCTTCAGGCCCAGCATTTTCATGGCATTTTTGCACTCGTCCAGCTCCTCCTGAGCGGCGGCGCCCTTCAGGGCCGCCACATAGCCGCCCACCTTGACATAAGGCGCCAGCAGCTCCAGCAGGATATTCAGCCTTGCCACCGCCCGGCTGGACGCCGCGTCATAGCTTTCTCTCCTGTCCGCCACAGCCTCCTCCGCCCGAGCGGTGATACACCGGGCGGATATGCCCAATTGGGGCAGAATCTCCTCCAGCCAGGCAACCCGTTTGCCCAGACTGTCCAGCAGGGTCACTTCCGTCCGGGGGCTGGCGATGGCAATGGGCACCCCGGGGAACCCCGCGCCGCAGCCCACATCGATGAGCCGTTTGCCCTCCAGATCCAGACAGGCGGTAAGGGTCAGGCTGTCCAGCAGGTGGAGTTTGGCCACCTGGGCAGGCTCCGTAATAGCCGTCAGATTCATGACCTTATTCTGCTCGATGACCGCCTGACCGAAGGCGCAGAGGGCATTTACGGTTTCCTCCGGCAGCTCCGGCCGAAACCCGGGCAGCCCGGCAAGCAGGGCCGCTTTCATTTCCTGATCGATTTGCACGTTCGTTGTATCTCCTCAATTTCACTTTTTGCTTTGCGTTGCAGCCCTGTCTGTCCGTGGGCTGGGCCCCTCCGGGGGCCCCTTTCTTGTCCCGCCAAGAAAGGGGGAAAGAATGCGGCTTAAGGGAGGCGCTGACCGCTGCTTGCTCCCGCCGCAGAGCCG
>NZ_JAHLPU010000016.1 GCF_018918045.1 Pseudoflavonifractor sp. MSJ-30 | reverse complement strand
CGGTCAGCGCCCCCTTGAGGCTGCTTCTTATCGATTTTCTTGCAGAAGCAAGAAAACCGCCGCCGGAGGCACCCAGCCTATGGGCGGACAGGGGTGTCGTTAGAAACCTGAAAAACGAAACCTTAGCATTAAAAGACTGCAGCGGGAAAGTCTATTCCGCACTAATCTATAAACAGTTCCCTAAAAAAACGTCAAGGGCCGCTGCGGTTTGCAGCGGCCCTTGTGCCATTTTGGGATTATTGCGCGGCGGCGTCCATATCCGCCAGATACTTCTTGACGCTGACCAGCTTGACTACGCAGGTGAAGACCTTCATAGCCAGCGCCAGGTCGTCATTGGAGGGGAAGGAGGGGGCAATGCGGATATTGCTGTCGTGGGGATCCTTGCCGTAGGGGTAGGTAGCGCCGGCGCCGGTCAGCACCAGACCGGCCTTCTTGCACCGGGAGACAATTTCTCTGGCGCAGCCGTCCAGAGAATCAAAGGAGACAAAGTAGCCGCCCTTGGGATTGGTCCAGCTGCCGATGCCCAGGTCGCCCAGTTCCGCTTCCAGAGTATTGCGGACGATCTCAAACTTGGGCCGCAGGATCTCGGCGTGCTTGCGCATATGCTCCACCATGCCGTGGATGTCGCCGAAGAAGCGGACGTGGCGCAGCTGGTTCACCTTGTCGTGGCCGATGGTCTGGACCTTCATCTGGGCCCGGATGTCCACAAGGTTATTTTGGGAAGCGGCCAGGGCGGAGATGCCGGAGCCGGGGAAGCTGATCTTGGAGGTGGAGGCGAACTTGTAAGCCAGGTCGGGATTTCCGGCCCGCTTGCACTCCGCCAGAATCTCAATCAGGTGGTCCTGGTCGTGGTCGTACAGGTGGTGGATGGTGTAGGCGTTGTCCCAGTAGATGCGGAAGTCCACGGCGGCGGGCTTCAGACGGGCAAACCGGCGGACGGTCTCATCGGAATAGGAAATGCCCTGGGGGTTGGAGTACTTGGGTACGCACCAGATGCCCTTGATGGAGGCGTCGGAAGAAACCAGTTCCTCCACCATGTCCATATCCGGGCCGGTGGACAGCATGGGGATGTTGATCATCTCAATGCCGAAATACTGGGTAATGGCAAAGTGCCGGTCGTAGCCGGGGACAGGGCAGAGAAATTTCACCTTGTCCAGCTTGCACCAGGGGGTAGAGCCCATAACGCCGCTGATCATGGAGCGGGCCACGGTATCGTACATGACGTTCAGGCTGGAGTTTCCGTAGATGATGACTTGGTCGGGGCGGACCTCCATCATGTCGGCCATCAGCTCCTTGCATTCTTCGATGCCGTCCAGCACGCCGTAGTTCCGGCAGTCGGTGCCGTCTTCGCAGGTCAGGTCGCTGTCGCTGTTCAGAACGTCCATCATGCCCATGGAGAGATCCAGCTGGGCCTGGCTGGGCTTGCCTCGCGCCATATTCAGGGAGAGCTTCCGCTTCTGATAGTCGTTGTATTCCGCCTTCAGGCTGTCCTTCAGCTCCAGCAGCTCCTGACGGGTCAATTCGGAATAGGGTTTCATAGCTACCTCCGGAATTTGTTGTTTTGCAAGAATTATTTCACATTCTTGCATGGTTCCTATATCATACACCGTTTTAAGGAAAATTTCAATGGGCACTATCCACAGATTCCGACTGAAAAGAGAAAGAATTATGCACAGCCGGAAAGGCTGTGCATATCTTGCGGCTTTTGCGCGTTATTCGGTCTGGGTGCTTCCGTCCGGGAAGAACCAGATGTGGCGGCTTCGGGAGCCGTTTGCGGCGTAGGCGGAAAGCTCCGTGCCGGCGCCGGAGGCATTCAGGGTAAGACGCGCACTGCCCTCCGGCGCGTGGATCTCGGCCTGCTCAACGCCTGCGTCCCGGAGAAACCGGTAGGACTGTTTCCCGCCGGGATAGTAGAGCATCTCGGTATACTGGCCGTCCTCCGTCAGAGCAAAGCGGGCGGCCCTTGTGCCGTCGGCGTACCAGTAGTCGTCCATCATCACGCCGTTGGCATAGACCCAGAGATGGCGGGCCCAGACGCCGTTTTCAAAATCGTGGTAGAGCACGTATTCCTGGTCTCCGTTGGTGTGGAGCACCCGCTGGCCCCGCTTTTCCCCGTTGACGATGTAGAAGCGGGCATCCTGAACATTTTCCAGGTGGTTCGACTGCATCCGGACCGGGCCGGAATCCTGTATCTTCAGCGCATCCGCCACGGCAGCCAGAGCGTCCTCGGAATAGTCGTAGGGAAGCGCTTCCAGCTCTGCCAGAGCGCCTTCCTCAAAGGAACAGCTTTGGACGGGGAGCGGAATTTCACCGGGGAATCCGAATCCCATTTCGGCTTCTTTCTCCGGGAAATCCAGAGCGAGTCTGGAATTTACGGCGTCCAGATCCTCCCGGGGCAGTTCGTCCCGGATCTCGGAGTCCATCCAGATTTGTAAAAGATCATCCTCCAGAAAGCTGCGGTAGGCATTCAGCAGCAGATGGTGGTACTGCTCCCGGTCGGCCACGGTCCGTTGATAGGCCCGAATCCGGTCATAGTCCAGCTGGGTGGAATTCAGAATCTCGCCGGTGTCCATATCCAGAAGCACGTTCAGGTGACTGTCATATTCATCCTCCAGAAGGAAATTTCCCTCCAGCCGGAGCAGCAGGCCGTGGAAGGTGCTCCGTTTGCCGTCCCAGTTGCCTGAACGGTATTCGATGGCATTGGTGAGCTGGGGCGTGTGGGTTTCCAGATCTGGGGTGGCCAGGGCCTCCTCAATGGCATTCAGAGCCAGCTCCTGCAGCTGCGTCAGAGATTCCTCAGGGAGGGTGGTTTCCGGGATGGGAACGGTTTGCGCAGCAGTGGAGACAGTGGCCTCCGGCAGAGCGGTGGGCTGGCCGGTGGGCAGCGAATCTGACGGAGCTGCCTGGCTGCGAAGAATGGGCACGCAGGCAATCGCGAGAAGCGCCGCCGCGGCAGCGGCCCACAGGGGCCACCGGATCCGTCGGCGCCGCCGGGGCGGCAAAAACAGCCGCTTTTGCCCCTGACTTCTGGCGCAGCAATGGCAGAAGAAAGCCCCCTCCGGCAAGGGGGCGCCACAATAAAGACATTTGTGTTCCATATTACAGCGCCTCCATCAGGGACAGGACATCCTGGTAGCGGTTGTCCGGGCTCATCATGGTGCACTTGCGGATCACCCGGCCCAGATGGCCCTTTGCGGGGACCTCCGAGGGGTGGCGGCCGGTGCACAGGATATTCAGCAGGATGCCCATGGCGTAAATGTCCGTCCGGCGGTCCGACTGGGCGATGCCGTACTGCTCCGGGGCGGCGTAGCCCGTGGTGCCCAGCACCAGTGTGTCGGTGGTGTTCTGTTCTTTGACAAGTCTGGAGGCGTCAAAGTCGATGAGCACCGCCTGGTTCCCCCGAAGGATCACGTTTTCGGGCTTCACGTCCCGGTGAACGGCCCCAAGGGCGTGCAGCGCCCACAGTCCCGCGCAGATCTGCCTGCCGAGCCGCCGGGCCTCCTTCTGGGAGAAGACGTCGGCCTTCAGCAGTGCCGCCAGGGTATCGCCCTGAATGTACTCCTCCAGCACCGCCACGTTTCCGTCTTTCTCACCCACCTCCAGAATTTCCGGCAGGTGGGGGCTGGTGATCTCCAGAAGCTTCCGGTAAACCTCAGCGTTGCCCTGATAAGTTCTGAATATGAAACGTTTCCCGGTCTCCTTGTGGCGCAGCAGCCGGACGCTGCCCCGGGGGCCGGATTTGAGTTCTTTTACGACCTCATAATGTTCCTCTACGGAAGAAAGCAGGAAATCATACATAATTTTCTCTTTTCCTATGCAGCCAGCATATTGATTTTTGTTGTGTACGGTCTTATTATATAAGAAGTTCACATCTTTGTAAAGATTGTAAAGGCGGAGTAATTATGAAAAATACAGACGATCTCCGGCAGGAGCTAATGGAGTCTCCGGATCTGGACCAGTTTCTGACGGACAACCAGGAGGATTTTGACGGTGGCAGGATCGGCGAAATGCTGAACGCGCTGTTTCAGAAGCATCGAATTTCCAAGGCGGCGCTGGCCAGGCTCTCCGGCATGAGCGAGGTGTACCTGCACCAGGTCTTCGCGGGGCGCCGGAACCCCTCCCGCAGCCGTCTGCTGTGCCTTTGCTTCGGCCTGGACGCCACGGTGGAGGAGACCCAGCTGCTTCTGAAGCACTGCGGCCACGCCCAGCTCTACCCCAAAAACCGCCGGGACGCCATTATTCTCTACGGCCTGGCAAACAACATGGATCTGTTCGACGTCAACGACAAGCTCTTCCGTGAAAACGAGGAAACACTGTACTAAGCAGCAGCCCGCCCCCCTTGATGTTGGGGGCGGGCTTGTGTTATAATGTGCGCGAAAAAGGATACCGCCGATAGGCGGTTCATATCCTCAGGATACCGGAAAAGAGACAATTCAGCCGTTGGCCTGGGGAAACTGTATGGAGGGTAGATATGGCTGTATTTCAATTGGGCACGGTTATCAAGAATCGTCGGGAAGAACTGGGGATCACGCAGGAGGATCTGGCAGATGGGATCTGTTCTGTGCCTACGCTTTCCCGCATCGAAAACGGGGAGCGGATGCCAACGAAGGATCACTTTGAAATGTTCATGCAGCGGCTCGGCTATTCCGCAATGTCGCTGGATTTTTTTACGGACAAACAGGACTTTCAGACTTACGAATTAAAGTTTAAGGTACGTCAGGAGTTTGTTTCAGGCAATTACGCACTTGCAGGTAAATATATGAGAGTGCTTGAAAGCGCACTGGAGAATCCCACAAAAATCGACAGACAATTTATCCTGCTGCACGATGCCCTGATTAATAAGTCAAAATACACGAATGGGGAGCGATTAGAGCAATTGGAAGCAGCCATTCAACTGACCTGCCCGAAGTTCAAAAGCGGCGTCATTCCAAGGGTTCTCTCCTATGATGAAATAATTCTGCTGAACAACATTGCCATATGTCACAATGCGCGGGGAGATACCGCACAGGCAATTGAGATACTCACGGCACTGAAAGAGTATTTTGACCATCATGTCATTAGTGTGGAAGAGGCACTGCGTACACAGCCAATGATCCTGTACAATCTCTCGAAATATTTGGGACTGAGCGGACGCTATGATGAATGTATTGAAATTTGCGATTTGGGTATTCGTATTGCGCGGACAACTGGACGTTGCCCGCTTCTCGGAGAGACACTTTTTAACCGAGCTTGGGCATTGCTGCAGAGAAATCGGACAGAGGACAGGGAGGTTGCAAAGAGGGCACTCAAAGATGCAATATATTTCTCGTGCGCAATAGACAATCAGAAGATATTAAAGACTATGCAGGATTTTTACGAAGAGAGCTTTGGCGAGTCGATATCAGTATAGCTCTTCTTTTTCTGCCAAAACACACATTGTTATTTTGCTTTCATTGCTGTCATCGAAGGACTGAGCCGTTGAGTTAAAGAACATTCCAGCTGCAATGAAGAGTGAGAGGATGAGGAAGAATATTTTCCTAAACATAGTAAGGGTACTCCTTGTTTCGTATCTGTCAAAATACTAAAGGAGCACCCCACAAAAGGCCATGTTGTGAGCGGAAAAGAAAATTTTCCGATTACGGCATGGCCTTTTCTGTCTTGCGCGGTACAATATGCTTAGTTTCCTATGCAATCGGGAAACAGTAAACAGATAGAGAATACTGAACGTTTTTATTCTGTAAGTATGCATATAGATATGTCTGCTGCAAAGCTGCATGAATCTATTTGTATAAAATTCTGGGAAAGGAGCATTGCGATGAAGATTTTGGTTGAAGCCAGCAAGATTGTGCACATGAGCAGAGGCTGTGCGCATGGTCACGATTCCAAGCACGACATGGATCCATTCGGCTAAAAACAAAGGGGGCCTTAGCAGTAAGGCCCCTTTATAAAGTGGAGATGAACAAAATGATTCCTACACACACGGATACGAAATACTTCAGTAATTATATTGATATAGTTGCATATGAAGGAGAATATGCCGTTTATAATAAAATTAATGGCGCATTAGTGCTTCTAGAGCCGGGTTGTGTTTATCTGGACGACGAAAAGAGGTGGGAATGCGTAACAAAAGATGAGAAAATACTGCAATATTTGGAAGGAAATTTGTTTTTTACAAATGAAGAGGATATCCAGAGGCAAATTGTTCTTGCAAATATTCCACAGAAGGACTATAATGACGTCAGGCTCGTTATCAGTCTGACAGAGATCTGTAATTGTGCATGCGCATATTGCTATCAGCTTGATTGGAATCATGGGGATGCGCTATCCACTGACAAGTACAAAGAATGGATACTGGACTATATTTCTGATATTGTCAGGAATGCGGATGCGAATGCACACATCACAATCAAATATTTTGGCGGAGAACCTTTACTCAAAGCTGATTTCATGTTCGAACTGAATCGGGAAATTAAGGAGATCATTGATCGTGAAAATAAGCACATGACAGTGACCTACGAAATCGATTCAAACTGCACGCTGCTGACGAGAGAATTTTTACTGGGCTTTGATAATCTGAGCGTAGCTACAACGCTGTCGTTGCCAGAGGACCATGACACACTAAGGTCAAAAACCTTCCGGAGGGTGCTGCGGAATCTGCAAAATGTAGCAGACCTTTTTGAATTGCCACAATATCGGCTCAATATAGAATACAACGCACACCATGGAAACATAGCGGATTTCCCCGAATTTCTCAGACTGCTTAAGAGCCTGAAAATCAAATGCAGTGTCTTTGTTGTCAATATCGTCAATTATAAGGGCACGAATTTTGTCAACCAGCTTGATGATGAAGCGTTTGAGAAGATTTATTGTAAATCGATTATTCCCGCTCTGGTTGAGAATGGTTTCCCGGTTGATATTCTCCCGCGTTACGGGATCAAGCGAGCCTGTGATGGAATGAATACCCTAAATCGGAAGTTTTACACGAACGGTACCCAAACGCTGTGCTCGTTTTTTCCCAAAAAACAGGAAAAAGAAATGAGTGATTATCCAGAGCGAATCAAAGCGCGTACATACCTGAATCCTTTGCCTGAAAAGTGTATAAAGTGCTTTGATTTTCCCTATTGCGGGGGAGAACGCCCCTGTATAAAATGTAACGGAAGTTATGCGCTGCGCGGCGCAATGCAGGATCGGATAAAACTATATCTTGATCTGCAAAGAGAGGAGAACCTATGTACCGATACCTGATCCGAAAGAACCCGAAAATACTGCTGTATCTTATAACGTCCCCTTTGCGGGCCATCAGCTCTGTGGCGTGTGCCTGGGCTTTGGCGGCGGCGATCGATTACGCGAACGGCGGACAGATCGGTCAGATCGGGAAGTATATTCTGGTTTTCAGCGTGTATATTCTGGCCGATCTGCTGATTGACGCGGCGGATCAGGCGGTCCGGCTGAAGGTTGCCGAGCAGACCATGACAGCGCTGAAGGCGGATATTTACCACAAGCTCTCCCACATGTACTGCGACAAGTTCTTTTCCCACAATACCGCGGACTACTTATCCAACATGACGACAGACGCGGAAACGCTTCGGAGCAATTATTTCGCGGTTATTCTGGACATTTACGCGGATTTTCTGCGCTGCGGCGTGGCCATTGCCGTGTTGATCTGGGTGAGCCCCATACTCGGGCTGTTTGTGTTGGCTACATCCCTGGTGCAGACACTGGTTCCCATTTTGTATGCCAAAAAGCTGGAAAAAGCAGGCGAGAATCATTCGAACGCGCAGGAACGGCATATGACGGCCTTAAAGGAGAATCTTTCGGCTTTCCTGACGGCGAAAGCCTTTCATATTGAGGATAAACTCGAACAGAATTATAGGCGCGCGCTGGAAAACGCAGAGGACCGCAGATTCAGAGTTCGTTTCCTGAAGGAATGGAGCAGTTCCCTGTCCTATGTCTTCAATCAGATTGCCCATTTGGGTGTTTTCCTGATGGGCGCGATTCTGGTTATTCACGGAACGATCACGGTGGCAGATATCGTGGCCGCCTCAGAACTCATTGTCTACATCAGCTATCCCATATTGTGGCTGAACGGGGAGTTGGCGGAGCTGCGCACGGCGAATGTCGCCATCAAGAAGCTGAACGCAATCCTGACGGCGCCGGAAGACAACGGCGGTCCGGAAGCACTGCCGCGGCCTGAGGGGGAAATGGTTCTACGGGATCTGCGGTTCGCCTATGGCGAACGGGAGATCCTGTGCGGCATCGACTACGATTTTGAGCGGGGCAGGAAATACCTGATCGTTGGCTCCAGCGGCTCCGGGAAATCCACGCTTCTGAATCTTTTGGCCGGGCTGCGGCAGGATTACACCGGCTCCATTGCGCTGGCCGGGGTCGAGCTTCGCCAAATCAGCCGAAAGAGCCTGACCGAAAGCCTGTGCGCCATCAATCAGGATCCGTTTCTGTTCGACGACACGCTGTATAACAATGTGTGCCTTTATGAGCAGATCGATGAAGCGGAGGTCCTGAACGCACTGCGCCGTGTGGGCCTGCAGGGCCTGCTGGAAACGCTGCCCGAGGGGATCCATACACACCTTGGGGAAAACGCCTCCACCATGTCCGGCGGCGAACGGCAGCGGGTGGCCATCGCCAGAGCGCTGGTGCGGAAGACGCCCATTCTGCTGCTGGACGAGAGCACATCCCACCTGGACCCGCAGACGGCATCCGAAATCGAGCGGCTGGTGCTGGAGCTTGAAGGAGTGACCGTTCTTCTGGTATCCCACAACGCAACGAATTCGGCCAGGACGGGCTTTGACGCGGTGCTGGAACTGAAGGACGGTAAGCTGCGGCAGGCAGAAATGTAAAAATCTTTTGTGTGTATGAGGCTGCTGTAAAATAGTGTTTTCTGTAGGGGCGGCAACCTGCCGCCCGCTATCTCACGGAATTGTGCGCTTTATTCTAGCGTTCTGTTCCGAAAGGCAGCGGGCGGCTGGTAGCCGCCCCTACAAGTTTTCTATTTTGCAACAGTCCCATTTTTGCAGAAGAACGGAATTTCACCAAATTTGACAAAATGGGAATGGTAGGATATGATACCTACAGGGTTGAAAATAATTAACCCGCCCGGGTGAACTCCTGCTGCGTTCCCCCGGGCGGGCAGCCCGGAAAGGGAGGAATGAAAACGTGCCGGAAATGCATATCGCGGTGCGGGAAAAGCGGGCCTGTCAGACGGACAGGACGGTCTATGTCTGCGGGAGCGGAGACTATACGGCTGTGTTTGATTTTGATGAGGAGTGGCTGGGGACGGACTTGAAAACCGCCCGCTTCCAGACGGAGAACACCTATCAGGATGTGCTGTTTCGGGGAAACAGCTGCCCGGTGCCCGTGATTTCCTATGCCAGAAAGCTGGAAATCGGCGTTTTCGCGGGGAACCTGCGGACGACCACCTGCGCCCGGGTCGCCCTGCGGGAGGGGATCCGCAGCGCATGGGGACCTCCGGAGGAGCCGGGGCCCAATCTGTGCGATCAGATTCTGGAGGCGCTGGAGGATACGGGCCTGGATCTGGAACGGACCGCGGAGGGCGTGACCCTGACCGTCCGCTTCCGCGGCGGCGAGAAAAAGGCCCATCTGCGGATGCGCGAAGTTTATGTAGGCGGCGGCGACATGCCGGAGGGCTACTGGGTGCAGGTGGATCCCACAGGGGCCCGGCCCGTCCTGCGGGTCCGGGGGGCGGACGGCAATCTGATCCCGATCCCCTCCATTCAGGGCCCCAAGGGGGACAAGGGCGAGAAAGGGGAGAAGGGCGACCCAGGCCCTCAGGGCCCCAGGGGCGACCTGGGGAAAGACGTGGTCCGGGGCGTCAACGGGGTATCCCCGGACACCGCGGGAACGGTTACCCTGACGGCGGCGGACATTGGTGCATTGCCCGGCTCCGGCGGAACCATGACGGGAGCCATCGACATGGGCGGCAGCGGGCTGGAAAATCTGAAAGCGCCGGTGCGTGACAACGATGCCGCGACAAAAGCCTATACGGACGGAAAGCGGAAGGTATTTACGGCGGTGCTTGGCACCGGCTGGTCCGGTGCCGGACCCTATACCCAGACCGCGGCGGTCAGCGGTATTCTGGAATCGGATATGCCCCATGTGGCCCCGGCATATGATGAGGACGGGAAAACAGCCGCGGCCCAGCGGGACGCCTGGGGCTGCGTAGGTATGGCATCGGCTGTGGACGGCGGCATCCGATTCACATGCTTTGAGGCCATGCCGGGAGCGGCGGTGCCCTTGCAGATTGAGGTGATGCGGTAATGGGCCAGTGCTTTTTGTATGGAAACGGCGGCAGCGCCGGGTGGCGGGTGGCCGTGGGACTGACGGAACCGGGGGCGCCCCGGGAGAATATGCTGTGGGTGAAGTCGGACCGTGCCGGAGGAAAATATGTCTTCGCGGAGACGGAACCGGAAAACCCCTCGGAAGGGCTGATCTGGTTCCGGGTGTCATCCATGGGCATCATCACCCGGACGGATGTGTATGCGGACGGTGCCTGGGCAGCGGCGGACGCCTATATGTATCTGACGGGCAGCTGGGTGCGGATCGCCGCGGCATTGGTCTATCTGATCCGGGGCGGCGACCAATGCGCCAACGTCACAGGCGGGTGGAAGGGCGTTCGGTACTACTGGAGCGCTTCCCTTCCCGGCGGCGTACCCAGTGTGACGTGGGCGGAGGATGGGGTGTCCGTCACGGCGTCCGGTACGGCGGCGGGCAGCCTGCTTGTCACGGAGAAGCCAATCGATGTGACTCAATACGGTACGCTTTTGATCGAATGCGAAAGCGCCAGCGATCAGGTCATGTGCCAGCTGAGCACGGACACAGGGGACCTGTTCAAGGCAGGTCAGGCGGCTTCCGTATCCCTGACGGCGGGGACCGCCAGCCTGGATCTGAGCGCGTTGTCCGGACAGTACTATGTGGGAATACAGCCCCGTGCCCAGAAAAAGGCGAAGATCAGGCAAATTTTGCTGAAATAAGGAGGCGTGGCGTGAGAATTTATCTGGACGAAGGCTTCCGCTGCCATGTGTCCCCGGGAGTGGGCCTGACGGCGGCGGAGACGGACCTCTTTGAGGGGAAGGCTCCGGAAGCTGTGGCGGGGTATCGGTATATCCCGGCAGGCAAGCGCTGGGTCCGGGGGGACGGGCGTGTGTTTTCGGGGGAAATGGCCGCTCCGTGGAAGCCCTGGGCGGAGCTGGACGCCGTGCAGAGGGCCTATGAGCGGACCCGGAACGAGGAACTGACCGCCGCCATGGCGGAAATGGTGGAGGAGGTCTACCGGCGGGACATGGCGGAAATGGAATAATTGCCCCGAGGCGAGCGACTTTTATGTTTGGGAGGAAGAACATGTATAAAACTATGAAGATTCTGATCGGAAAGAAGTATTATAAGGACGCTGAGACAGCCCGGAAGAAGCTGGATGTATTCTTCGCGGTGAACCGTCTGAACGAGGAAGAGTATACGGAGCTGACAGCTCTGACCGAAGATCTCTACGGCGGGGAGACGGTATGACCGTTGCCCAGATCCAGCTGCTGCTGACGTATCTCGGGTATGCGCCGGGCGCGGCGGACGGCATCGCGGGTAAAATGACCCGGGCGGCTGTCCGGGCTTTCCAAAAGGCCGCGGGTATTGGGGTCGACGGCATTGCGGGAGCGGAGACCCAAAAGGCGCTGAAGGAGGCCGTCTGCCGGGACCGGTTCCGGGCACAGGAGGAAAGCAAAGGGGATTTCTGGAAGAATATCCGCTATTTTTCCAGGAACGAACCCTACATCGCCTGCCCCTGCGGGGCCTGCGGCGGTTTCCCGGCAGAACCGACGGAAAGGCTCATGCGTCTGGCGGACCGGATCCGAGAGCGGGCCGGTGAACCCATGATCCCCAGCAGCACAGTCCGCTGCCCGACCCACAACGCCGCCGTGGGCGGCGTGGCCAACTCCCGGCATCTGACCGGCCGTGCCATGGACTTCTCCATCCGGGGCTGGCCCGCGGAAAAGACCCTGGCGTTGGTGCGGCAGCAGAAGGAAGTGCGCTACGCCTACGCTATTGACGGGACCCATGTGCATATGGATGTGCTGTGATCCATGGACCCGTTTCGCCCCGGCCCTTTTGGGGGCCGGGGCTTGTTTCACAGGAGACCGTACTCCATGCCGTAGGGCCAGCCGTTCAGACCGCCCAGGTCGTACAGGTGTGTATAGCCCAGATCAAACAACTGGGCGGCGGCCAGCGCGGACCGGCGGCCGGTGCGGCAGTAAATGAGAATTCTTGCGTTCTTGTCCGGAAGAATTTCCGGCAGATCAGCATCCTCAATATCGTCCAGCGGCAGCAGCTTTGCGCCCGCCGCGTGCTCCACGGCGTATTCATCCTCCGTCCGCACATCCAGCAGCACGCTGCCGGGGTAAGTATCCAGAATATGCTTCCCTTCCGCAAAGGAGATTGCCTGTATCATGCTTTTTTGCTCCATTTCCGACATTTTCGGATATCATACCACACTGCTCCTCAAAATGCAAGAAACCGGGAAGACAAAACGCTTCCCGGTTTCCCCGCTTTCGGCGTATGCAATTTTGTCGGATAATGAAGAGCATTACCGCTTCAAAACTGCCGCCTGAGACCTTTTACTGCATGCCGCTTTCGTAGGCCTCGATCATCTTCTTGACCATCTGGCCGCCCACAGAGCCGGCCTCGCGGGAGGTGAGGTCGCCGTTGTAGCCCTGCTTCAGGTTGACGCCCATTTCCTGAGCGGCCTGCATCTTGAACTTGTC
>NZ_JAHLPU010000039.1 GCF_018918045.1 Pseudoflavonifractor sp. MSJ-30 | reverse complement strand
TCCGCCTCGCTTCGCTCGGCACCTTCCCCTCCCAGGGGAAGGCTTGACTCTCGCCCGTCAGATTTCCTGTTTTTTCAAAATGCATATGGTTTTAGATTTTACATACAGGGGCGGCTGTCAACTCTTGATTCACATTGCTATATCAATCTCGTTGCGGGGGAACGCGTTCCGCCGATTTCTTACTTTTCCAGAATCACCGGGCACTGGGTGGTGACGGCGGTTTTGATGAGTTTGGCGGCGTCCTCGGGGGAGAGAAGCAGCTGTTCGCCAGAGAGCATGTTTTTCACGGAGCACAGGCCCTTTTCCATTTCATCCTCGCCCAGCAGCACGGCAAAGGGAACGCCCAGCTTGTTGGCATAGGCCATTTTCTGCTTGAATTTCTTCTGCTCGCCGTAGAGCTGTACCCGCAGTCCGGAGGAACGGAGCGTTTCCGCCAGGGCGATGGCCGGGGCCATATCGGCGGTCATAGGAAGCACCAGCGCGTCGGCGGGAGCGGAGGGCAGAGCGGGGTTCAGCAGACCCTGCTCGTCCAGCACGTAGAACAGACGGGTCAGGCCGATGGAGATGCCCACACCGGGCAGGGGCTTGTCGATGTAGTAGCCCGCCAGATTGTCGTACCGGCCGCCGGAGCAGACGGAGCCGATTTCCGGATGGTCAAGGAGCGCGGTTTCGTAAACGGTGCCGGTGTAGTAATCCAGACCCCGGGCGATGGTCAGGTCCACGGCGAAGTTACTTTCCGGCACACCGAAAGCGGAGAGGTTGGCGGTAACGGCTTTCAGCTCGGACACGCCCACGTCAAAGGTCTCATTCTTGCCCAGATACCCTTCCAGAGCCTCCAAAACCTGAGCATTGGTGCCCCGGATGGCGATAAAGCGCAGAATTTCTTCGGCCTGTTCTTCCGTCAGGCCGCAGTCCTCCAGAAGGATGGCCTTGACCTTCTCCGGGCCGATTTTGTCCAGCTTGTCCACAGAGCGCATGATGTCGCCGCTCTTATCCCCCAGGCCCAGCATATCATAGAAGCCCGTAAGGATTTTCCGGTTGTTTACCCGGATCTGGAACCGGGTCAGGCCGAAGCCCGCAAAGACCTTGTAGATGATGGCGGGAATCTCTGCCTCGTTGAGAATATCCAGCTTGCCGTCGCCGATGATGTCAATGTCCGCCTGATAGAATTCCCGGAAACGGCCTCTCTGGGCCCGCTCGCCCCGGTAGACCTTGCTGATCTGGTAGCGGCGGAAGGGGAACGCCAGTTCGTTATAGTGCAGGGCCACATATTTGGCCAGCGGCACGGTTAGATCGAACCGCAGGGCCAGGTCGCTGTCGCCCTTGGTGAAGCGGTAGATCTGCTTCTCGGTCTCGCCGCCGCCCTTGGCAAGAAGAATCTGGGCATCCTCAATGGCGGGGGTGTCCAGAGGGGCGAAGCCGTAGGAGGCGTAGGTATCCCGAAGAATCTGCGTCATTTTTTCCAGCTTGATCTGCTTGTCGGGCAGCAGCTCCATAAAGCCGGAGAGGGTGCGGGGCTTGATAATATCCATAAATCTGGTCTCCTTTGTCGGTAAATGCGTTTTCGCAAAAAAGGGGCGACAAAGACTGCCGCCCTTTACAGCATGTTTGAAACGGATGGTATGCAGAGCTTCCTCAGAACCTGGTTTTGCTGTGAACCATTTCCCGCCAATCCAGATCGCCCCGCTGCAGGCCCAGAATGAACATCTCGGCGGAAGCCAAGTTGGTGGCGATGGGCACATTCTGCTTGTCGCAGTGGCGGATGGTCTCGATCATCTGGGCATCGTCCCAGGGATCCGTGGTATTGGGGTCCGTGAAGAGCAGCACCAGGTCGATTTCATTGTAGGCGATGCGGGCATTGATCTGCTGGTGACCGCCCTGCTTATGGGACAGCAGCAGGGTAATGGGCAGGCCCGTATTGTCCGCAATCAGACGGCCGGTGGTGGCGGTGGCATAAAGACTGTGCTTTTGAAGGACGCTCTTATAGGCCGTACAGAACTGCACCATCAGTTCCTTTTTCTTGTCGTGGGCCAGAAACGCGATATTCATACAGGTCACTCCTTATCTCCGCCGTGGGCGGATATCTATATTATAGTTTGATGGGGGCAGAGACGCCTCCCAGCCGACGCACGATCCGGCGGAAGGCACGGGCCGCGGGGCAGCGCCTGGCGTAGAGCAGCAGAGGCTTGCCGAAGGCTGCGGCCAGGGTGATGTTGGGGTCCTCGGGGACGACGCCGGCCAAAGGGGTGCCGGTGGTGTCCATTATGTCGTCAATGGTCAGCCGGACGGTGGAGAGCATCTCCTCGTCCACCCGGTTGACAATGAGCCGGACGCTTTTCTTGCCCTCCAGCTCCAGCAGATCGCTGACCCGGGCGGCGTCCCGCACGGCGGCGGGGCCGGAGCCTGTTACAAGGAGAAAACGGTCCGTCCATCCGCTGGTGAGCCGGAATCCGGCGTCCACGCCCGCGGGGGCATCCAGAAATACATAATCAAACCGCTCTCTGGCGGCCAGCAGGAGCTTTCCGAAGCTTTCCCGGGAGATCTCCTCCACAGGCGTATTCATGGGGGCCGTCAGGAAAAAAAGCGTCTCGTATTTCGGGTGGCGGCAGGCATCCTCCAGGCCGTAGCTGCCCCGGCAGATATCCAGAAAGGAAAGAGCGCCGCAGTCGGACATACCCAGAGAGATGTCCAGATTCCGAAGGCCTACGTCGCAGTCAATGCAGAGCACCTTTTTCCCCTGCTCGGCCAGCGCCGTGGCAAGCCCGGCGCAGACGGAGGTCTTGCCGGTGCCGCCCTTGCCGGAGACAATGGCGTACAGTTCGCCCACGCACTTCTCCCCCTAATACAGTTTAGTACCATTATAAAGCGAAAACGCACAAAAATCAATAGGAAAAATGGACTTGAGCAAAACCTTTTCATCAGTTTGCATAAATTTCTTTGATGACGCAAAAGGGAGGATTTGCAAAAAAATGGTTGCGTCCGCAGAAGTTATGAGCTATAATGAAAACGAAGAATTGGGCTTCGGCCCGTATAATGGAGGAATGATTCCAATGTTCAATGCTATGATCGAAACTCTGAAGGCCAACCCTCGGAAGATCGTCTTTACTGAGGGCCACGATGCCCGTATCCTGGAGGCCACTTCCCGCCTGGTAGAGGGCGGTTTCCTGACCCCCATCCTCATCGGCAACGTGGAGGAAGTCAAGGCCAACGCTGCCAAGGGCGGCTTCAACATCGAGGGCGTTGAGATCATCGACCCCGCCACCTATCCCGAGATGGACAAGATGGTGGACAAGATGGTAGAGCTGCGCAAGGGCAAGATGAGCGCGGAAGACTGCCGCAAGGCTCTGTCCAAGGGCAACTACTTCGGCACCATGCTGGTCAAGATGGGCTACGCCGATTCCCTGCTGGGCGGCGCTACTTACTCCACCGCCGATACCGTCCGTCCCGCTCTGCAGCTGGTGAAGACCAAGAAGGGCGCCCATCTGGTGTCCTCCTGCTTCATTCTGGTCCGTGGCGACGAGAAGCTGGCCATGGGCGACTGCGCCATCAACCTGAGCTATGAGGATTCCGTGGACAAGGAAGGCAACGTGACCCTGACCGCCGCCCAGAAGCTGGCCGAGGTGGCCATCGAGTCCGCCCATACCGCCAAGGTCTTCGGCATTGACCCCAAGGTTGCCATGCTGAGCTTCTCCACCAACGGCTCCGGCAAGGGCGGCACCGTCAAGCTGAGCCACGACGCCACCATCGTTGCCAAGGAAATGGCTCCCGAACTGGCCATTGACGGCGAAATGCAGTTCGACGCCGCCGTGGCTCCCGAGGTCGGCCAGCTGAAGTTCCCCGGCTCCCCTGTGGCCGGTCACGCCAACACCTTTATCTTCCCCAACATTGAGGCCGGCAACATCGGCTACAAGATCGCCCAGCGTCTGGGCGGCTTCGAAGCCTACGGCCCCATCCTGCAGGGTCTGGCCGCTCCCATCAACGACCTGTCCCGCGGCTGCAACGCCGACGAGGTCTACAAGATGGCCATCATCACCGCCGCAATGGTGTAAGGCCAAACACAATCACCCGGGAAAGCCCCGCTGTGCTGAACGCACGGCGGGGCTTTTGCGTGCTGCGGCTGATTTGTTCGGAAATATCTGCGTCAAAGCGTAAAAGTCCAGTAAAAGCCTTGCGATATTTCCGCATTTTTTCAGAAATGGCATGGAAAACAGGCGTTGTCCGCTTGACATAAAGGGAATCCCTGCTTTATAATTGCGGCAGCGTTCCACTGGAGGTACGCAAAAACGTTTCCGGATGGGGGCCAAAATGAAAAACAATTATTTTCTGCTTACGAATTTGCTTTCAGAGGACGAGCGCAAGGTCATTACCAGTATTACGTCCCATATTGAGCGCGGAGAGAAACGGGTGGGCATTCAGCAGATCGCCGCGGAAAATTATCTGTCCGCGGCAAGCATCGTAAAAATGTGCAAGCGTCTGGGCTTTGACGGCTACAGCGAACTGTATTACCACCTGAGCCGCCAGCTTCTCTCCGGCGAGAGCCAGACGGAAGAAACCTTCAAGACACTGATTGATAACTATTCCGATGAACAGATCCGGCAGTTCCGCGCGCTGCTGCGAGAACGGCGCGGCGGAAAGATATTTACGACCGGCGAGGGGTTTTCCAATATCGTCGGGGGCTATTTCGTTCAGCGTCTGTCCATCTGCGGCTTTATGGCCTTCAGCAACGTGCATTTTTACGACTATATGCTCTTCCAGGAGTCACGTCAGGCAGCTGTGAAAGAGGAGAACGCCGTTATGTTCGCCATCAGCCAAAGCGGGGAGACGGCCCCGGTGCTCAATGACGTCCGCCATGCGAAAAGCCATGGACACAAGATCATCTCCTTCACCCGGCGGGGGGACTCGTCCCTTGCCCAATTATCGGATCTGGTCTTCGTCATAGACGGCGCGAAGCAGACCCTGGCCGTCAGCCTGCCGAATCTGTTTTTCGGACATGTGATCCTGGTTTTTGAGGAACTGATGGCCAGCTTCTTTATGCCGGAGGAAGAGACACAATAAAAATTTTTTCACACAAGCGGAAAAAAATTTCCGGAGCATCTGTGCTATAATCAAATTGCGGCGGGAAATCTGTCGTTTTCCGCCGCGGCAGACGGCTCTGAGGAGTATCCGAAGAGCATTCGGAAAAGCAATTTTATGGAGGTAAAATTCATGAAAAAGAGTCTTGCAATTCTGCTTGCGCTCACCATGCTGGCCGGTGTGCTGGCAGGCTGCGGCGCAGCGAACACCACTTCCACCACCGCCCCGGATACCACCGCCGCGGCCGAGACAACTGCCGCCGCTTCCGAGGAAACTGCGGAAGCTGCCGCAAAGACCATTGACACTCTGAAGATCGCCTTTGTTCCCTCCCGGGAGCCTCAGGAGATCATCACCGCCACCGAGCCCCTGAAGCAGCTGCTGAAGGACGCTCTGGCCAAGGAAGGCTACGATGTGGGCAACGTTGAGATCACCGTCGGCACCACTTATGAGGCTGTGGGCGAGGGCCTGGAGGCCGGTACCATTGACGTGGGCCTGATCCCCGGCGGCACCTATGTTCTCTATGACGACGGCGCCGAGGTCATTCTGACCGCTACCCGTGACGGTTTGAGCAAGGATTCCGACAACGCCAAGGACTGGAATGACGGCCAGCCCACCGAGGCATCCGACAAGCAGGCTGTTTCCTACCGCGCCCTGTTCATTGCCGGTCCCTCCGAGAAGGGGCAGGAGCTGCAGGCCAAGGTCAACGCCGGTGAGGAGCTGACCTGGGACGACCTGAACGGCGCCAACTGGAGCGTTATGGGCACTTCCTCTCCCGCCGGCTACATCTATCCCGCTCTGTGGCTGCAGGATCACTACAGCAAGGGCATCTCTGACCTGAGCAGCGCTGTCCAGTCCGATTCCTATGCCAGCGCCTTTGCCCGTCTGGCTTCCGGCCAGGTTGATGTCCTGGTGACCTACGCCGACGCCCGCCGTGACTATGCCGAGCGCTGGAATACCGAGTTCGGCCGTACAGGCTCCATCTGGGAAGAGACCGGTGTCATCGGCGTCACCGCCCCCATCTACAACGATACCATTTCCGTCAGCAAGAACTCCCCCATTATGGATGCTGACCTGATCGTCGCCCTGCAGAATGCCTTCATCAACATCGGCAACACCGAGGA
This sequence comes from Pseudoflavonifractor sp. MSJ-30, assembly GCF_018918045.1. Taxonomy (GTDB): domain Bacteria; phylum Bacillota; class Clostridia; order Oscillospirales; family Oscillospiraceae; genus Faecousia. The sequence goes on along the minus strand of NZ_JAHLPU010000039.1, from coordinate 10,466 downwards.
AGGCAAGGCCGTTATCGCCATCTACAGCCACAACGGCTATCAGAAGGCCCAGGCTTCCGACTACGACAACGAGCGCGCGGCTCAGAAGCTGATCCGGGAGCTGTCCGCGAACTGATTAAAAACAAAACTTTCCCGGCGCGGGGAGGCTTTGCACGGCAGAATACCATCCGCTGTGCGGGCCCTCTCCGCGCCGGGTTTTTCAAGAGAGGAATCTATATGATCGAATTTGACCACGTATCCAAAGTATACGCCAACGGCACCGTCGGTCTGGACGATGTGACCCTGACCATTCAGGACGGGGAGTTCGTCGCCATCATCGGCCGCTCCGGCGCGGGCAAATCCACGCTTCTGCGGACTGTCAACCGGATGCACCAGATTACCAGCGGAAAGCTGACCGTGAACGGTACGGATGTCAGCGCCCTTTCCGGAAAACGTCTGCGCAAATTCCGCCGGGGCATCGGTATGGTATTCCAGTCGTTCAACCTGGTCACCAGAACCAGTGTTATCAAAAATGTGCTGTCCGCCTGCGTGCCGGATATGCCCTTCTGGCGGGTGCTGCTGGGAGCGTTCCGCAAGGAGGATAAGATCAAGGCTCTGGAATCCCTGGAGAAGGTCGGCATACTGGACAAGGCCTACGTGCGGGCAGACCAGCTTTCCGGCGGTCAGCAGCAGCGTGTGGCACTGGCCAGAACGCTGACCCAGGACCCGCGGATCATCCTTGCCGATGAGCCGGTGGCGGCGCTGGACCCTGTGACGGCCCGGCAGGTCATGCAGGACTTTGTGCGCATCAATCAGGAGATGGGCATTTCCATCCTGCTCAACATCCACCATGTGGAACTGGCTCTGGAATACGCGGACCGCATCATCGGCATCCGCTCCGGAAGGATTGTCTACGACGGACCTTCCGCCAACGTGGATCAGGCGGTGCTGGACACCATCTATGCCGATGAGACCCCGGCGGAGGAAGCGGTATGAGCCTGTATGACCGCATTTTCCGGCCCCGCCGGTATACGCTGTCCGACGGAACGGTGGTTGCGGAAAAGCGCAGCCGCGCGCCGCTGGTCATTCTGATCCTTCTGGCGCTGACCGTCGTATCCGTCCGCATTACGGGATTCAACTTCACCGTGCTGGTTACGAAGGGCAGCAAGTTCTTTGATATTCTCAAGGCCATGTTTCCGCCCAATACGGCATACCTTGGGAAAATCTGGCAGCCCCTGTGGGACACCATCAAAATGTCCATCCTGGGCTCCTTTATCGGGGCTGTGCTGGCAATCCCCTTCGCGGTGCTGGCGGCCAGCAATATTGTGACCAACCGGGTGGTGGTTTTTCTGGTGCGGCTGTTTCTGAGCCTGGTGCGGACCCTGCCTACCCTGGTCTGCGCGCTGATTGCCACCTACATATTCGGCCTGGGCACCATGGCCGGTACCTGTGCCATCGCGGTGTTCACCTTTGCCTACATCGGCAAGCAGCTCTTTGAAATCATTGAGACCGTGGATATGGGTCCCTTTGAGTCCATGGAGGCGCTGGGCGCCACTCGCCTGCAAGCCTTTGTCACGGCGGTTTTCCCCCAGGTGCTGCCCACTTATCTCTCCGTCTCTCTGTTCTGTCTGGAAGGCAACGTGCGCTATGCTTCCATTCTGGGTTACGTCGGCGCGGGCGGTCTGGGCCTGATCATGAATGAAAAGATCGGCTGGCGGGAGTATGACAGTCTGGGTATGATTCTGATCGTCCTGTTTGTGACGGTCATCGTTATCGAAACCATCAGCCACGCGCTGCGCAAGCGCCTGACCTGAGGAGGAATGGCAGTATGAACGAAAAAATTCTCAAAGCCTATGCCTCCGCACCCAAAACCTGGGTCTGGAAGCTGCTGGCCGCGTTTGTTGTTGTGTGCGTGCTGGCCTGGTCCGGCTCTGCCGTAAAGCTCAATAATCCCACCGGCAAGGGATTGGAGGTCGCCGGCAATATTCTTTCCGGCATTTTTCACCCCTCCGCAAAGCTGCTGCTGACCTTCGGGACGGACGGTGTGCCCTATCTGCTGCTGGAGACCTTCTGCATTGCCTTCCTGGGAACCATTGTGGGCGCTGTCATCTCTTTGCCCCTGTCCTTCCTGTCCGCCAGCAATCTGGTACCCAAGTGGATCGCCATGATCGGACGGCTGCTGATTGCCGCCATCCGCACCATTCCCGCCTTTGTCTACGGGCTGATGTTCATCCGCGTCACCGGTCCCGGTCCCTTCGCGGGCCTGCTGACCATGTCGCTGTGCTCCATTGGCATGGTGTCCAAGATGTTTATTGAAAGCATCGAGGATCTGGACAAGCGGATTCTGGAATCTCTGGACGCCGCGGGCTGCACCACCTTCCAGAAGATCCGCTATGGCATTCTGCCCCAGCTGACGGCGGATTTTACTTCCACCATCATCTACCGCTTTGATATGAACCTGCGCGACGCCACGGTTCTGGGCCTGGTGGGCGCGGGCGGCATCGGCGCGCCGCTGATCTTTGCCATGAGTTCCTACCGCTGGAACGAGGTGGGCGCAATCCTGCTGGGCCTGATTATTCTGGTGCTCATTATCGAGTGGATCTCCGCAAAGATCCGCACCAGGCTGGCACGGGGGTAAGCCATGGACGAACGGCAACTGACGATTTATTTTACCTCCGATCTGCACGGCTATATCTACCCCACGGATTATCGAAGCGCCGACGAAAAAGACATCGGCCTCTTCAAATGCGCCAGCCAGTTCCGGAAGGATGGCAATACCCTTGTGGTGGACGGAGGAGACCTGCTGCAGGGCGCACCGCTGGGGGCCTACTGTCACGACACCATCGGCAGCGCCGCCAAGTTCGCGGAAATGATGAACTGCTGCGGCTATGACTATGTGACCCTTGGCAACCACGATTTCAATTTCGGCATGCCCTATCTGGAGAGCTATCTGGATGCCCTGCGGGGAAACTGTATTTGCGAAAATGTCCGGAGAGAGGACGGAAGCAGCCGCTTCCCGGCCCGGGTACAGGTGCTGGAAAACGGCCTGCGGGTGGGCCTTGTGGGCATTGTGACGGATCATGTGAACGTCTGGGAGCGGCCGGAACATCTGGCCGGCATTTCCGTTACGGATCCCGTGGAGGCTGCCCGAAATGCCCTGCGGACTCTGCGCGACCGGGTGGATCTGACCGTATGTGTGTACCACGGCGGCTTTGAGCGGGATCTGGCCAGCGGACGGGTGCTTTCGGAAACCAGCGAAAACGCGGCCTATCGGATCTGTCAGGAGCTGGATTTTGACATTCTGCTCACCGGCCACCAGCATATGTCCGTTCCCGGCCAGATGGTGCGGGGCACCTTTGTGGTGCAGCCCTCGGATAAAGGCCAGGAGTTCCTGTGCATCACGGCGGAACGCCGGGATGCCCGATGGCATTTTTCCAGCCGGACGCTGCCGGCAGGCGGTGCCTGCCGAGGCCGGTGGCTGGCGGAATTCGCGGAAATGGAGCAGGGGGCTCAGAATTGGCTGGACCAGACGGCGGGCCATCTGGCGGCGCCCATGGTACCGGATACGCCGCTGCGAATGGCGGCATACGGCAGCCCCCTGGCCGACCTGTTCAATTCCGTGCAGCTGGAGGCCACCGGCGCCCAGATCTCGGTCACAAGTCTGGCCAACGATCCGGCGGGGCTGCCCCGGACCGTGCGGCGGCGGGATATTCTGAACGCCTACCCATACGCCAATACCCTGGTGGTGAAGCGCGTCACGGGCGCTGTGCTGCGGCAGGCCATGGAGCGCAGCGCGGAATACTTCGCCCGGAACGCCGACGGCAGCCTCTGCGTCTCCGACGCGTTTCTGAAACCCAAGGTCGAGCATTACAACTACGACTACTATGCGGGTGTGCGCTATGCCTTCGACTGCTCCCGCCCTGTGGGCAGCCGGGTGGCGGAACTGAGTATAAACGGAAAGAACGTGGCGGACACAGATGTCTTCACAGTCTGCCTGAGCAGCTACCGTGCCAGCGGCACCGGCGGCTATGAGTGCTATGTGGACTGCCCGGTTCTGAAGGAAATCGGAACGGAAATGTCCGATCTGCTGCTGGATTTCTTCCGGGAGCACGGGGAGCCCCTGCCGCTGGTCCGGGGCGACTATCGGGTGTTCTGATTCCTGCGCCGCGAAAAAATACCGCCTCCCATGTTGGAGACGGTATTTTTGCTTCGTGCGGTGCTGTCAGGCCATATCCACGAAGCCCAGCTTGATGGCGCTGTAGTCGATCTTCGCGTCGGCGGCGGCGACGGCGTCGTTCAGGAAGTCGCCGGACATCTGGGAGATCAGATCGGACTTTGCCTGGGATTCCCACAGCAGCTGAGAGCCGCGGAAGTACATGATGTGGTAGCCGAACTGGGTCTTTACAATGCCGTAGTCCCCGGTCTTCCGGTCGGCGTCAAAGCACCAGTCGTTGAAGGCCTCGGCCATCTGGCCCTCGGTCACGCCGGTGTACAGGCCGCCGTTGGTGTTGGAGCCGGTGTCGGCGGAGTTCTCGTTGGCCAGCTCGGCGAAGCTGTCCTCGGTCTTGTCGCCGGAGAGCCAGGCGTCCAGAATTTCCTGGGCCTTCTGTTCGCCGGCGGCCCAGGCCTCGTCGGAGAATTCCTCGGTGGTGACGTTTTCCACAGTGGCCCCCTCAGGCAGAATCAGAATGTGCCGCACGTCCACGGCGCTGGTGGTCTTGTCCAGTCCCTTTTCGGCATATTCCGCTTCATGGGTGTTGAAAAATTCGGCGACTTCCTCCGCGGTGGGCGCGTAGCTGGCGGCGACTTCGTTATAGTAGTCGCTGCCCAGGAAGTACATTTCCCAGAAGCTCTTGTAGTCCTCTACAGTGGCGCCGGTACCGAAATTGCGGACGATCATGGCGGCGGTGTCCTCAAAGCCGTTGTCGGCGGCGGTCTGGGCCAGACCGTCCTCCAGCTCGTCCAGCTGTTTCTGGCTGTCGGCGGTCATCTGGAAGCCGTTCTCCCGGGCCTGCTGGGCCACGGCGTCAAAGACCTTCCAGTTGTTCAGGGCATCCTCCAGAAAATACTGCTGCCAGGTCAGCCCCTCGGTGACGGTGCAGACCTGGGTGTCCATGCTCTGGGTGTGGTCCAGACCGAAATACTGGGCGTAGCTGCCATACTGGGCGTAGAAGCTCTGGACGGAGCGCCAGTAGAGAATCTGCAGCTGACCGTTGGTCAGCACCCGGTCCCCGGCGGTGGCGACAATGTCGCCGTTGGCGGCCTCGGCCTCTTCGTCTGAGACGGTATAGGTGCCCTTGCAGGTCACGTTGTCGGGGTCGCCATCGGCGGGAATGGTAGCCTCGGTGGTTTCCTCGGTCACTTCCTCAGACGCGGCGGACGACTCGGTGGGCAGAACTTCGTCCTTGTCCTTGCCCCGGCCATTGAGAATCAGCACGGACAGAATGACGGCCAGCAGCAGGATGACAGCCACGGCAAGGGCCACGGCGGAGGCGCTGGTAACGCCCTTCTTCATGGAAGTGGCTTCCCTTTCAGGTTCGGCGGGCTTTTCGGCTGGGGCTTCCCCGGCGGGCGCTTCTTCAACGGGCGCTTCCGGTGCGGGCGCTTCTTCAACGGGCGCTTCCTCAGCGGGTGCTGCCTCCGGGGCGGCTTCCGGCTGCTGTGCGGCCTGCTCTTTTCCGCAAGCGGGGCAGACGGTCAGTTCCTCGTCCATATCCGCGCCGCAAAAACTGCATTTTTTCATGAGTTCCTCTTTTCTCCGATAATCGGGATAATGATCCCGCCAAGTTTACCATGTTTGCGGAAGAAATGCAAGCAAATTGCAGATTGTTTACAATTATACCGCTGTGCCGCCGAAAACCACCCCGCATTTTTCGCACCCCGGCCCTTGCAAAGAATCGGGAGACATGGTATTATATAAGATACATTTCATGGGATCCTATGGGAATTTTCGGCTTGTTTCTGCTGCTGCGCTATTGCGTTGGAACCTCTGAATAAATCGTCTGCGGCTGAAGAGCGGATCTTTTTCGCCCGCTCTTCAGCATCAAAAGCAGGAAATACACAAAGTATTCCGCTGCTTTTGATGCTTTGACCGGTCAAAAAATCTCTCGCTCTCAGCTCTTGCCGATTTAATCAGAGGTTCCATTTTCCAAAATCCAAATTCAACACTTGAGGGAGAAATCCAATGAATACAAAGACCACTGTAATTGAGCAGGATCAGCTGGAGGAACAGTTTGCTTTCTGCGATAAGATCGCGGCCTTCTGGCAAACCTGCGGCAGAACGCCTACCGCCTATGTGGAAACCTACGGCTGCCAGCAGAACGAGGCGGATTCCGAAAAGCTGCGGGGCTATCTGGCCCAGAGCGGCTACCGGATTGCGGGCAGTGCCGAGGGCGCCGATGTGGTGGTGATGAACACCTGCTCCATCCGGGAGCACGCCGAGCAGCGGGTCTTCGGCAATCTGGGCGCCCTGACCCACACCAAACGCCGGCATCCGGAGCAGAAGATCTTCCTCTGCGGCTGCATGGCGGGGGAGACAAAGGTATCTGACCGCATCAAAAAGAGCTTTCCCTATGTGGACGGCGTGTTTTCCACCCACCATCTGTGGCAGTTCCCGGAGATTCTGTACAACGTTCTGACGAAAAAAAAACGTCAGTTCTATGTTGAGGACGAGGCGGGTTCCATTGCCGAGGGGATTCCGCAGGTTCGTGACTCCTCTCTGAAAGCCTGGGTGTCCATTATGTACGGCTGCAACAATTTCTGCACCTACTGTATCGTCCCCTATGTCCGGGGCCGGGAGCGCAGCCGCCGGCCGGAGGCGATTCTGGCGGAGTGCAAAGCGCTGATCGAGGGAGGCTGCAGGGAAATCACCCTGCTGGGCCAGAACGTCAATTCCTACGGCAAGGATCTGGACTGCGGCGTGGACTTTGCGGATCTGTTGGCACAGATCGCGGAACTGCCCGGGGATTTCCTGATCCGCTTTATGACCAGCCACCCCAGAGATGCCTCCGAAAAGCTGTTCGATACCATGGCAAAGTACCCCAAGATTGCCAAGCAGCTGCACCTGCCCTTCCAGTCCGGCTCTTCCCGGGTGCTGAAGGCCATGAACCGGCACTATGACCGGGAGGTCTACCTGAAAAAGGTGGAGTACGCAAAGAAAGTCATGCCGGAGTTGGTGCTGACCAGCGACGTGATCGTGGGATTCCCCGGCGAGACTGAGGAGGAGTTTGAGGAAACCATTTCCCTTATTGAACGAGTCCGCTACGACAGCCTCTTCACCTTTATTTTCTCCCCCCGTACCGGTACCCCCGCGGCAAAGATGGAGGATCCTACTCCCAAGGAGGAAAAGAACCGGCGCTTTGACAAGCTCTGCGCCCGGCAGAACGCCATTTCCGAGGAAATTCACCGGGGCTATGTGGGCAAAACCCTGCGATGCCTGGTAGACGGCAAAGACGGCGACCAGCTTACCGCCCGCACCGAGGGCGGCCGTCTGGTCCGCTTCGACGGCCCGGAGTGCCTGATCGGAAATTACGAGAATCTGCGCGTCACCGGCGCGACGACCTGGAGTCTGACGGGAGAGCGGACGTAAAAATTGACAATTGACAATGAGCAATTGACAATTATAGTGTCCCTTCGGGACGAATTTGAATGATTTCAATCATTTCCGGAGGAAATTCCTCAATTGTCAACTGTCAATTGTCAATTCGTCTCCCTCCGGCTTACCAATCACAAAACGACTATAGAAAAGGAAGCAATTATGGCAAAAGAAGAACTGACGCCCATGCAGCGGCAATATCAGGAAATGAAGGCCCGGAATAAGGACTGCATCCTGTTTTTCCGTCTGGGGGACTTCTATGAGATGTTCAACGAGGACGCCAAGCTGGCGGCCCGGGAGCTGGACCTGACCCTGACCAGCCGGGACCGCAGCAAGCCCAAGGAGGAACAGACCCCCATGTGCGGCGTGCCCTACCACAGCGTGGATGCCTATATTGCGAGACTTGTCCAGAAGGGCTATAAGGTCGCCATCTGCGAGCAGATGGAGGATCCGGCTCTGGCCAGGGGACTGGTGGAGCGGGACATTACCCGGATCATTACCCCCGGCACCGTTACCGAAAGCTGCATGCTGGAGGAGAGCAGGAACAACTACATGGGCTGCATTTACGGCCAGAGCGGCCAATACGGCCTGGCCTTCTGCGACCTGTCCACCGGCGCTTTCTTTGCCACTACCTGCGCGGACCCCAGGTCCGTTGCCTCCGAGCTGGGCCGGTTTTCCCCCAGCGAGGTGCTGCGCTTCGGCCAGGGGGTAGAGGAAGAGGCCGTTTCCGATGCTCTGTTCCGCCGCCTGAATTGCTGTGTGGACGAGGGAAAGGCAGAGGACTTCGATTTTGAAAAGGCCTGCGCCTGTCTGGAAGGGCACTTCGGAAAATCCGTTGAAGAGTTGGGGCTTTCCTCCTTCTCCGCTGCCCTGACCGCCAGCGGCGCCCTTTTGCAGACCCTGCTGACATTGCAGAAAAACGACCTGAAGCACATCCGGGAGCTGCAATACTATACCACCGGCCGCTTCATGGAGTTGGATCTGGATGCCCGCCGGAACCTGGAACTGACGGAGACCATGCGCTCCAAGGAGAAAAAAGGCACCCTGCTGTGGGTGCTGGACAAGACTCATACGGCCATGGGCGGGCGGATGATCCGCTCCTGGCTGGAAAAGCCCCTGCTGGACCCGGCGGAGATCACCCGGCGGCACGCCGCCGTGGAGGCGCTGGTGGAGGACCCCATTGCCCGGGGGGAACTGGAAGAGGCTCTGAAGGATGTGACAGATCTGGAGCGGGTCATGACCCGGATCGTCACCGGTACCGTCAACTGCCGGGATCTGCTGGCCTTTGCCAGAGGCCTGCGGGCGCTGCCCCAGGTAAAACAGCTGCTGGGCGGTATGAACAGCCCCCTGCCGCAAAAGCTGTCCGCCTCCATTGACCCGCTGACGGACTGCGCGGATAAGATCGAGCGTACCATTGTAGACGATCCCCCTCTGACCGTCCGGGAGGGCGGGATGATCCGCAAGGGGGCAAATGCCGACGCGGATAAGCTCCGGGACATTATGGACGGCGGCTCCGGCACCATTGCGGCCATCGAGGCAAGCGAACGGGAGAAAACCGGTATCCGTACCCTGAAGGTTGGCTTTAACCGGGTGTTCGGCTACTATATTGAGGTTTCCAAGTCCTTTATGGATCAGGTGCCTGCCAATTACATCCGCAAGCAGACCCTTGCCAACTGCGAGCGCTACATTACTCAGGAGCTGAAGGAGCTGGAAAACCAGGTGCTTACCGCCAAGGACCGGCTGACGGCTCTGGAGTACCAGATTTTCACGGCCCTGCGGGAGGAGCTGGCCCGGCAGGCTGCCCGGGTTCAGGAGTCCGCCTCTGCCGTGGCGGCGGCGGATACATTGTGCTCTCTGGCCGCTGTGGCGGTGCAGCGGGGCTACTGCCGCCCGGAAATCACCTTAGGACCGGAAATTTCCATCACCGATGGCCGTCACCCCGTGGTGGAGGCCATGCTGCGGGATACGCTTTTTGTGCCCAACGACACCTCCCTCGGCGGGAAGGATAACCAGGTGGCCATCATCACCGGCCCCAATATGGCCGGTAAATCCACCTATATGCGCCAGGTGGCGCTGATCGTCCTCATGGCCCAGATGGGCTCCTTCGTGCCCGCCCGGGCGGCCCGCATCGGCCTGGTGGACCGGGTGTTCACAAGAATCGGCGCCAGCGATGATCTGGCCTCCGGCCAGTCTACCTTCATGGTGGAGATGACGGAGGTTGCCAATATCCTGAAATACGCCACATCCCGCAGCCTGCTGATTCTGGACGAGATCGGTCGGGGTACCTCTACCTATGACGGCATGAGCATTGCCCGGGCGGTTCTGGAATTCGCCGCCAGCCCCAAAAAGCTGGGGGCCAAGACTCTGTTTGCCACCCACTACCATGAGCTTTCCACCATGGAGAGCAAGCTGCCCAATGTGAAAAACTACAACATCGCCGTGAAAAAGCGGGGGGACCAGATGATTTTCCTGCGGAAGATCGTCCCCGGTGCCACGGACGACAGCTACGGCATCGAGGTCGCGAAATTGGCGGGCCTGCCGAACAGTGTTATCACCCGGGCAAGAGAAATTCTGGCCGAGCTGGAGGCGGAAGGCCCCCAGTACACCCCCGCTCCCAAGCGGGAGGAAGACGACCAGGTCAGCCTGCTTGATCTGTCCGCCAATCGGGTCCGCGATGCCCTGAAAGCCATCCAGGTGGAGACGCTGACGCCTATTGAGGCTATGAATCAGCTGTACCAGCTGCGGAAAATGCTGGACGCGTGAATTCCGCAAATTGGGGTTTGTTGTACCCCTTGGCTCTCCCTATGGGAGAGCTGTCACGGCGGAAACGCCGTGACTGAGAGGGCTGCGATGCCGAGAGGCTTTCATGCGGACCCCGCCGCTGGCACCCTCT
>NZ_JAHLPU010000062.1 GCF_018918045.1 Pseudoflavonifractor sp. MSJ-30 | reverse complement strand
GGCCGCATTCTTTCCTACTTTCTTGGCGGGACAAGAAAGTAGCCCCCGGAGGGACACAGCCGAAATACAGACAGGGCTACTGTCAAGAGCTTAAGCGTAAAGTCTTCGCACTACATTTTGCAATACCGCTATCTGTTTTACCGATATTGCAGATATTCCAAAAACTTTTTCACCGCCAGCGAGGCGGTTTTCCGGTCCCGCAGGGCCAGGGCGGTCTCCCGGTAGGCGGGGACGTCCAGCTCTTTGGCGACGATGCGGAAGGGCGTCCGCTGCAGGATCATCTCCGTCAGCATACTGACGCCCAGACCGCTTTCCACCATGGCCATGATTGCGTAGTCGTCCCATGTGGTGAAATGGACCCGGGGCTTCAGACCGTTGCGCTCGAAAACCTCGGAGACCTCCGCCTGTGCCGCCTTTTCCAGCAGCATGAAGGGTTCCTCGCACAGCGCGGCAATGGGGACCCTGTCGTAGTTTCCCAGCGGATGGTTTTCCGGCAAAATTGCCAGCAGTCTGTCCTTTCCCAGGGGAATCGTGTCAAATTCCGGTCGGGTGGGCAGCCGGAGAAAGCCGCAGTCCACCTTGCCCTGGGCGATCCACTCCTCGATTTCCGAATAGTCCCCCAGCAAAAGCTCATAGTCCACGCCGGGGTAGTCCTTCTGAAAGGCCTTGATGATGTTGGGCACCCAGTGGATGGCGCCGCTGGAGAAGGTGCCGATGCGGATCATGCCAGTCTGGACCCCCCGAAGGTCGTCCACCTCCATCTGGAGTTTCCGGTACTCCGTACAGACGCTCTGGGCGTATGGCAGCAGACGGGAGCCGTCGGAGGTCAAACGGATGCCGCTGCGGTCCCGTTCCAGAAGGGTAATATGCCATTCCTTCTCCAAGTCACCGATCATGCGGCTGACGCCGGACTGGAGTAGTTCAGGGCTTCCGCGGCTTTTGTGAAGCTGCCTGTCTCTACAGTCTTCAGAAAAGCCATGTATTTGAGGATGTTCATGTCCATAGGCGTCTCTCCTTGCATTCGATTTTGTTATGTTCTTCATGCAAAACATTCGCTTTTCAAATGTTTCCTCTCATGATACAATCCGCACATCCCAAAGTCAAGAGAAAGGATGAGTGAAATGACCTCGACCATTTGCATCACCATTACAATCCTTGTATACCTGCTGGGTATGCTCTGGATCGGCGCGCGCTGCGCCAAACAAAATTCCTCCGCCGCCGACTTCTACCTGGGCGGACGGACCCTGGGCCCATTGGTGACAGCCATGAGCGCCGAGGCCTCCGATATGTCCAGCTATCTGCTCATGGGTCTGCCGGGCCTTGCCTACCTGTCCGGAACGGCGGATGTGGGCTGGACGGCCATCGGTCTGGCTGTGGGCACTTACTTCAACTGGCTTTTCACCGCCCGCCGTCTGCGGCGCTATACCCAGATTACGGGGAGCTATACCATCCCCCAGTTCTTTTCCCGGCGCTTTCATGATGAAAAAAGCGTCCTCTCCGCCCTGGCCGCGGTGATCATCATTGTTTTCTTTATTCCCTATACCGCTTCCGGCTTCGCCGCCTGCGGCAAGCTGTTTTCCAGCCTGTTCAGCATTGACTACATGACAGCCATGCTGATCTCCGCCGTGGTCATCGTGGGCTACACCGCTGCCGGCGGATTTCTGGCGGCTTCCATTACGGATCTGGTACAGAGCATTATCATGACCATTGCCATTCTCTTCGTGCTGATTTACGCCACCATTCAGGCGGGGGGCATGGGTGCCGTAGTGGAAAACGCCAAAGCCCTGCCGGGCTATCTGTCCTTGACCCAGAGCTACAGCGTCAGCACCAATTCCGCGGCCCCCTATTCCCTTCTTACCATCGTCTCCACGCTGGCATGGGGCCTGGGCTATTTCGGCATGCCCCACATTCTGCTGCGGTTCATGGCCATCGGGGACGAGAAGAAGCTGAAACTCAGCCGCCGGGTAGCCTCCGTATGGGTCACCATCGTCATGGCATTGGCGGTGCTCATCGGCATCGTGGGCAAGGCGCTTTCCGGCACCGGAACCATTGAAGCACTGGACGGCGCCGCCACGGAGACCATTATCATCCGCATTGCGGAGCTGCTGGCAAAGGGCGGCATTTTCCCGGCGCTGATGGCCGGGCTGATTCTGGCGGGTATCCTTGCCAGCACCATGTCCACGGCAGACTCCCAGCTGCTGGCCGCCTCCTCCAGCGTTTCTCAGAATCTTCTGCAGGAAGCCTTCCGCCTGAAACTCAGTCAGAAGCAGAGCATGGTCTTCGCGCGGCTCACCGTTGTGGCCATAGCCATTCTGGGCGTGGTCATTGCGAGAGACCCCAACAGCTCCATTTTCGGCATTGTCTCCTTCGCATGGGCAGGCTTCGGCGCGGGCTTCGGCCCTCTGGTGATCTGCGCCCTGTACTGGAAGCGCACCACCTTCCCCGGGGCTGTCGCCGGCATGGCGGCAGGCGGTGTTATGGTGTTTGTGTGGAAATATCTGGTCAAGCCTCTGGGCGGTGTCTTCGGCATCTATGAGCTGCTGCCCGCGTTCCTGGCGGGACTGCTGGTCATCGTCGTCGTCAGTCTGCTGACAAAAGCGCCCGACAGGGATATCCTTGCCGAATTTGAGGCGGCCGCCTCCGGGGAGGAACTTGAAGAAGCCGCGAAAAATTTGTAAATAAGCGGAATTGCTGTAGCAAAAAACAGCTTTCTATGGTATACTCATACAGGAATGCCGTGGAAACGCCGCGGCCGTGAAAACCTTAAGGAAGCTCTGATTAAATCAGCAAGAGCTGACGGCGAAAGATTTTGGTTCCAGACAAGGTTTGGAAAATGAGGGAATACTGTATGTACCCGCAAGGGGTATGCCGCATCCGTAAGCCAGCTTGTGCTGGCAACGGCTGCGCAATATTTCCCATTTTTCAAACCGCAGACTGGGAGCAAAAGATTCGCCGCTCAGCCGCGGACGATTTATTCAGAGTTTCCTTGGGAATATCAGAGATGGAAGGTGCGTTTTTTGACAGAAGAATTGAAGTTTGATCTGAAGAAAAAAGCCTGCCAGGTGCGTATGGGGATCATCGAATCCACCCATGGCGCCAAGGCCGGTCATCCCGGCGGAAGCCTGTCCGCCGCTGAGATGTTTACCTACCTTTATAATAAGGAACTGCGGGTAGACCCCAAGGCCCCCCGCGACCCGAACCGGGACCGCTTCGTGCTGTCCAAGGGCCATACGGCTCCCGGCCTGTATGCCGCTCTGGCCTACCGTGGCTTCTTCCCTGTAGCGGACCTGCCCACCCTGCGGCACATTGACAGCTATCTCCAGGGCCATCCCAACATGAACACCGTTCCCGGCGTGGATATGTCCACCGGCTCTCTGGGTCAGGGCATCTCCGCCGCCGCGGGCATGGCCAAGGGCGCCAAGTATCTGGGCAAGGACATCAACGTCTATACCCTGCTGGGCGACGGCGAGATCGCCGAGGGTGAAGTTTGGGAAGCCATGCTGTTTGCCGCCCATTATCATCTGGACAACTTCTGCATGATCGTGGACCTGAACGGCCTGCAGATTGATGGCCGGACCTGCGACGTCATGAACACCGCCCCCGTTGACGAAAAGGCAAAGGCCTTCGGCTTCCATGTGGTGGAGATCAACGGCCACGATTTTGACGAAATCGAAAGGGCTTTTGCCGAATTCCATGCCTGCACCCATAAGCCCACCTGCATCCTGATGCACACCACCAAGGGCAAGGGCGTCAGCTTCATGGAAAACCAGGCAGGCTGGCACGGCAAGGCCCCCAATGACGAAGAGTACAAGCAGGCCATGGGCGAACTGAATGCTGCCATGGCAGAACTGGAGGCAGCAAAATGAGTGAAGTGAAAAAAATCGCCACCCGGGACAGCTACGGCAACGCCCTGGTAGAGCTGGCACAGAACGGCGCGGATGATCTGGTCGTCCTGGACGCGGACCTGGCCGGCGCTACCAAGACCGGCATTTTCAAAAAAGCCTATCCCGACCGTCACTTCAACTGCGGCATTGCCGAGTGCAATATGGTCGGCGTGGCCGCGGGCCTCTCCACCATGGGGCTGGTCCCCTTCGCCAGCAGCTTTGCCATGTTCGCCGCTGGCCGTGCCTTTGAGCAGATCCGCAACTCCGTGGGCTACCCCCATCTGAATGTGAAGATCGCCGCCACCCACGGCGGTATCTCCGTGGGTGAGGACGGCGCCAGCCACCAGTGCTGCGAGGATTTTGCCCTCATGCGCTCCATCCCCGGCATGGTCGTCATGTGCCCCAGCGATGATGTAGAGGCCAAAGCCGCCGTTAAGGCCGCCTATGCCTACGAAGGTCCGGTTTATGTCCGCTTCGGCCGTCTGGCCGTGCCCGTATTCCATGACGCTGCGCATTTCTCCTTCGAAATCGGTAAGGGTGAGCAGCTCACCGAGGGCAACGGTGTTGCCATCATCGCCACCGGCCTGATGGTCAACGAGGCGCTGATTGCCGCCGAGAGCCTGAAGGCCCAGGGTATCCATGCCCGGGTCATCAACATCTGCACCATCAAGCCTTTGGATGAGGAGCTTGTACTGAAGGCAGCCAGAGAGTGCGGCAAGGTCATTACCTGTGAGGAGCACAGCATCATCGGCGGTCTGGGCGAAGCCGTCGCCGCTCTGCTCAGTGAGAAGTGCCCCACAAGACTGCGCCGCGTCGGCGTTAACGACGAATTCGGCCACTCTGGCCCCGCCGCCGCCCTGCTGAAGCAGTTCGGTCTCAGCGCGGAGCACATCGAAGCAGTCGCCAAGGAAATGCTGAACGCCTGATTTCCCCCCTTTTTTCGGGGCCCCTGTGGGTCCCGAAAAAAGGGCTTGACATTTCCGGAAAGCTATAGTATAATTCAAAACGTTCCAGTCATGGAGGCTTAGCTCAGCTGGTTAGAGCGCATGCTTCACACGCATGAGGTCACAGGTTCGAGTCCCGTAGTCTCCACCAAAACCCTTGAAAGTTCTGATCTTTCAAGGGTTTTTTCTTGTTTTCATGCCATGATTCAGACCGCATGCCTGTTTGCCGATTTTAATGATAGGAATGAGGTCTAAAAATGCGTTCAAAAATCAAATTAAATGAACAGTCTGGCCGCACCGTGGCGGAAGTCTTTGACGACTTCGTTTTTGCCCAGACTGCGGAAGGTTTGTCAGAGGTCACGATTCGCAATTACAAGCTCCACTTACACAGCATTTCCAAACATCTAGATATTCAGCAGCCAATGAAGGAACTGACCAACAGGCAGTTGGAGGAAATGATTGTGTCTATGCGGAAGTCTGGTCTTGCCCATAATTCCATTTCTGCCTATGCCAGAGTATTCCGCACGTTTCTGAATTGGTGTCAGCGTCAGGGTGTGGCAAGTCTGACCATGCCCCACATGGTGTCGGCCTGGGCTTTCATTTCCTCAACCATAGCCTCGTATTTGTTCAGCAGTTCAATTTTGGCAAGCAGTTCGATTTTAGACATTGTAGTGATCTCCTTTATTTTTTTGTTTTGCCGTCTCTCCGTGCTGTCGCCGCTCCTATGTGTTTGTCGGTTCGCTGGGTTACATCAGGCGGTGTTGAAATTGGCTCCCAACTCTTTATGGACTTATTATAGCACTAATTACTGGTGCTGTCTATTGACAAAATACACTAATTATTGGTGCTATAATTGTCTATATTTAGCACTTGATATTAGTGCTTTTCTTTGCTATAATGTGGATGATGGAGAAGGAGGCGAATTTATGGCAATCCGTTATAAAGTGGATATAATGGCCGAACTAAAACAGAAGGGCTATAGCTCCACAAAAATCCGTGAAGAAAAGCTAATCGGGCAATCCTATTTACAGCAAATTCGGCACGGGGATTTAGTGTCCTGGAAAACCCTTGATACAATCTGCTCCCTGTTGGACTGTCAGCCAGGAGATTTGATTGAGTATGTGCGGGAAGCCGATGTAAACGAAAGGGGCTAACTCGTTTCCTGGACAAATTTTCCCGCTTTTCCCGCCTGTTCGGCTCCCTTTTGGCTGTTCCAAAAGTGTAGACGAAACCAAATGTTTGATTAAACAGGGTGGGGCGTATATTTCGGGAAAGCCAGACGATTTCCCGCCAAAAGGAAAAAGGCGTGCCCTGCGCTCCCACGAAGAGCAAACCGCAATCCAGAAGTCGGAATACCTGACTGTTTGCGGCCCAGTAAAACAAAAAATCCCCCCAAAGGTTTTCCACTCCTAAAAAATAATACAGCGGAAAACCCTTGGGGGGTTCTTATAAAATTGTCTAGTCATAGTTTAATCTTGATTTCTTTGTTCCAATCCTTCAAAAGATCGTCCACGGCTTTATCCAAAGCGGCTTCCATAGATTTTTCCATAATGCTGAAAATCTCTTTCTCCAAAATGGACTGCTGCTTTTTCTTCTTTTCCTTTTCTGTCTCCCTCTCACGGGTGCGGTCAATTCTCACTTGATTTTCACCTCGCTTTTATTCTTAACGGTAATACCGGAATCCGCAAGTGCTTCCCGTTCTGCCTGCTCCCTGTCCATTTTCTTGTGAAAGGCGTATAGAATTTCATCGGGCGTGAAGCCGTCAAGATACATCCAGTCGTAGTATTCGGGTACTTTTCTGTAGCAATCATCTAATAACGTCATTGTGATACCTCCGTATTCTTTTCTATTAGAAATGTGCTTTATTGTAAAGAAATTGTTTGGAATTGCCCAATTAGAACTTGAAGCCGTCCTCTTTCTGCTGCTGTTGGAACAATTCTCCTCGAATGTTTCTGGATAATTCGTAAATATCTTGAAGAATGATTCTTTCATCCAGGGAAAATGCCCCTAAAAGGATTGTTTGGCAGGAATAATAGCAGCAATGATACTTTTCCCACATCCGATGGATAGCCTCGCTCCACGCATTTTGCCAAGCCTCTTTGGGCGAAAGACCGTCCTCCTGGTACTTTTTTTGAAATTCCTGTACCAGCGCAAACCTTTCCTCATAGTATTGCCGCATTTTTTCATCATCGGAGGCAATCGGAGAGCGAACAAGGACTCCATTAGCATTTTCGGTTTTCCAAAAGGTACGTTCTTCACTTTTTGCCGCAATGGATTCGTTGAAAAGTTTACAGCACCAATTAGACAATGTTCTGGCGGCAACGCTAAGTCCATACTCCCGATAGAATGCGTCGGCCCGTTCTTCCCACGGCATACTCTCAAAGCCGGGAATATCATCAAAGGCGCAAAGAAAGCAGCTGAACGCATAGGGGTCAGTCTGAACGTCCAGGCCGAAAACGACTATCAGAATCATCTTTAGCCGTTCCACGTCTGTGGTGGGAATGTGGGTGATCTCCACGCTTGCCGTAGAATATCTGTAGCCATAACCCAGGTTTTGAAGCTTTCTTTCAAGATTCCTTTTGAAATGCCGATTGTCCGCAAGATTCAAGTCGAATAATTCAGCCATTTCCTGCCGGGAATAGACCCGCTTTTCCAAATACATTACCGCTAAATTCATAATCTGTACCCCCAAAGGTTTTCTCGTCTTTTATAATTTTAGGAAAGGAAAACCGTTGGGGTTTTCTCCTATGTTGTGGCGGTTATTAGCCCTCGGTTCCCGTGGCGGCCAATTCCGACTCTGAATTTTCCTTGTTGTTGCTGGGCTGAAAGGGAATGAGCGTAGGATGGTTATTGAAATAGTAGAAAGGTTCCGTGCGATACTTGGGAAACTGCTCCACAAACCAACCTGCTACAATTGCGTAGGCTTTCTTTTTGCCCATTGCCTGTGCGTAGGCGCAAACACGGTTATACTCCTTCTTGTAGCTCTGTTCTTTATCAGTCGCATCTACGCCATCGACACCAAACCGAATATTTACGTTACGGATGATGTGGGATATGTAGAATACGATCTCCTCAATGAGCTGCGGAATGCGGGGATACTGGAGCCGGTCAAATAGATATTGGATGGAATGATTTAGAAATCTGTGGAAAAAGGAGTTAATCAATATGAAAAAGCTAATTTCACTGCTTACCTGCATCGTCTGCCTGTGGGGGTGCCTCAGCGGCTCCACCTCAAAAAGCAAAGTCCCTTTTCTATATGCGTGCGGACAGTGGAAGGGGGAAACCTGCGGCACTTACGAAGGAGAGCTGTCCAACAAAGAGCCCAGCGGGCAGGGAACGCTGACCTTTACCTACGGCGGCACTTATACCGGCAGCTTCAAAAACGGCCATCCCAGCGGGAAAGGTACCTATACATATGCCAGCGGGAAAACGGTGGATGGGTCATTCACCTGGAGCGACGGCACCAGTTATGTGATGGAAAAGCCAAAATCCGGCAGCACACCCCACTATAACGGGACGGATATGGTTTATGTGGGCATGATGAAGGACGGAGAGCCTTGTGGCTTTGGTTCGCTGGATTTTCAGGACGGCGGGACCTTCTATGGCGAATTCAAAGACGGAGCGGTGAAGGGAAAGGGCGTCTATGTGTACCGGGAAGCGGACCCGGATACTGAAGTGACAGGCTCTGACTGGACAATGGCCAGCCGGATCTCCAGTGACTTAGGCGGACGCTGGTATTCCGGTCTGCTCAGCGGTGATACCTGGCAGGGCTATGGGATGCTGTGCTACAACTACTCCTATTATATTGGCGAAGTAAAGGACTACTACTGCAATGGCCACGGAACCTACTGGCAGTGGAGTCAGCAGGGCGATCCCAGCGGCACATTGACACGTAAGGATTACGGTCATTACAGCAGCGGCGCTATGGCATATAGCTGCAATCATGACAGCAAAGAAACCGTTAGCGGCGAGGCGACTTCTGCGCTGCCCTCCGGCGAAAATATCGACTCTTCCAAATCCGGCTCATCCACCAACTCTTCCGGCAGCGGCTCAGGTAAGAGAATCTGTGACAAGTGTCTGGGTTCCGGAAGCTGCCAAAAGTGCGGTGGCAGCGGCCGAAAGCCGTGTCCAGGCTCCAAGTGCTTCGCCGGAAGCTGCACAAAGTGCGGCGGCACCGGCTCCTATATGACAATCAGCGGAACACTGAAGCCTTGCTATTGCACCTCCGGTAAATGCAATACCTGTCATGGCCAAGGGTATTTGAAGTGCGGCGTCTGTGATGGTACCGGCCATTGCAGCCTATGCGGCGGCTTTGGTTTGCGATAAGCCCGACATACATACAGCGCAGGACCTTGTAAGCTATACAAGCATCCCGACCTTCGATTCCGGCGACCGGGAATGGGACAGCAGAATTTTGGAGTTCCTGATTTTTGACGGACAGGCAGTCAGCCTGGTAGTCCTGCGCGGCGGCTATCACATTGCGCATCTGACATTTTATGAAACCCTTCTTTCGGCGGACTGCCGCTTGAAAACATATTTCGATAAACTTGGCTGGCCCACGAAGGGGATCAACTGGCAGGAGGAAACATGAAACAGAGAAGAATCTGCGTTTTGCTTATTCTGGCAGCCCTGCTTTTGCCCGGCTGCGCCAAGACAGGCCCCCAGCCCCATGAACATACCTGGGAAAACCGCAAATGCGTGACCTGCGGGGAAGAAAAGGAAGTTCACCGGCTTGGAAACTGGGCGTATGTTCTCTGGGAAGAAACCGGGACCATGGAAGTAGTCTCCTTTCTGGAAAATGCCGAGGCGGTGCCCTTTGGGGATATGCCGGAGGGAATTTCCATCGTTCAGATTGCGGACGGCATTACCGACATTCCGGATTCTGCCTTTTGGGGCTGTGAAACTCTTGTGGATGTAGCGCTTCCCCAAACGCTTCGTACCATTGGCAAGGGGGCCTTTGGTCAGTGTGTGAACCTGACGCGGATCAACATCCCGGAGGGAGTCACATCTATTGGCGACAGTGCATTTCTCATGTGCGGCAGTCTGACCCGGCTCACCATCCCGGACAGCGTCACATCCATAGAAGGCAATCCCTTCCGGCATCTGGCTGCGGAAATTATGGTTTCCCCCCAGAATCCGGCAATTTCTGTGGTGGATGGGGTCGTTTTTAACAAAGACGGCACCCGGCTGATCGCCTGCCCCAGCAACAAGGCGGGCGCTTATGCGATTCCGCAAGGCGTTCTGGAAATCGGAACCCACGCCTTTGAAAATTGCAATGACCTGACGGATGTGACCATACCGGCCAGCGTTGCCTCCATAGTGGGAAATCCCTTTGACTTTGCCCAGCTGGAGCTGAAGCTGGCCCCGGAGAATCCTGATTTTTCCCTTATAGACGGTGTGCTGTTTGATCAAACCGGCACCAGGCTGCTCGTCTACCCCTGCGGCAGGCCGGGAGATACCTACGAGGTTCCGGAAGGAACGGTAGAAATTGGAGAATTCGCCTTCGCCGGATGCCAGCAGCTTTCCGCGGTTACGATTCCGGAGAGCGTCACGGTGATTGGATCAAATTCCTTCTGGAACTGTGAAAATCTGCGGCTCTATGTGTGGGACGGGTCTTATGCCCAGCGATATGCCCGGGAGCATCGCATGGATTTCTTCGATGTTCTGCCCGATATGGGGCCGGAGATTGATGCGTCGGATGTGTTGGAATAAACGGGTCTATCTTTTTGCTTGACATTGGAAAACAAAACTGCTATGGTACGGACAGCATTTGCCGTATTTGTGACGGAGCTAGGGGCTTTGCCTTGAACTCTAACACTTGCGGCAAATGCTTTTTCTATATTCTGGGGTTGGTAAGATCTCTTTTTCGTTGTTCCGCTGCTGGGGTCATTCATTTCCTCAACTAGCAATTTAGCAACTTCCTGTCCGTTACCAACATCCGCCACAGCATACAAACTGTGCATCAGCAAAGAGTTAGGCGATTTTCCGTTCTTTAATCCAAAGCTATCAAGCAGGACTGCATTTTTTACAATGTCGTTTATAAACGGCAGATTCTCGAATCTGGCACTGTACGCGTCAATCGCCTGTTCATAGAGGCTTACGCTAAAGCTCCTGAGAAACCCGCCGGCAATCGATTGGCGAGGTGCCTTGAATGCCTGTTTTCTTCTCTATAGACTTTTTCTTTTTGAAGTCGTATAATACTCTCAACCTCATTACAAGGAGCACGCCCATGGAAGAAAACCGTCCCGCATCCGCACCCACTGCCATTCAGATCCGGGGAGCGCGGGTACACAACCTGAAAAATGTCGATGTGGATATTCCCCTGAACCGGATTGTAGGCATTGCCGGTGTGTCCGGGTCCGGGAAATCCTCGCTGGCCCTGGGAGTCCTCTATGCGGAAGGATCCCGCCGGTATCTGGAAGCCCTGTCCACCTATACCCGCCGCCGGATGACTCAGGCGGCTAACGCCGCCGTGGACGAGGTTCTCTATGTGCCTGCCACACTGGCCCTGCATCAGCGGCCCGGCGTCCCCGGCATCCGCAGCACCTTTGGCACAGGTACGGAGCTGCTGAACAGCCTGCGGCTCATGTATTCCCGGCTTGCCAGCCATCGCTGTCCCAACGGGCACTATGTCCCCCCTTCTCTGCTGGTGGCCGCCGGGAAAGAGCTGATCTGCCCCGAATGCGGGGTGCGCTTCTGCGCTCCCTCCGCCGAAGAGTTGGCCTTCAATTCCCAGGGCGCCTGCCCAAAATGCGGCGGCACCGGCAGCGTCCGCAGGGTGAACCTGGACTCTCTGGTTCCGGACGATTCTCTCAGCATTGACGAAGGCGCCGTCGCCCCCTGGAACAGCCTGATGTGGTCCCTGATGACGGACGTGTGCCGGGAGATGGGCGTTCGCACCAACGTCCCCTTCCGGGAACTGACGGACCGGGAAAAGGACATTGTCTATCACGGCCCGGCGGAGAAAAAGCACATTTTCTACCACCCCAAAAACAGCAATCAGGCGGGAGAACTGGACTTCACCTACTTCAACGCCGTCTATACTGTGGAAAACGCGCTTGCCAAGGTCAAGGACGAGAAAGGCATGAAGCGGGTGGAAAAGTTTTTGAAAGAGGACATCTGCCCGGAATGCCATGGTACCCGCCTGTCTGCCGCCGCCCGGGCCCCAAAACTCCGGGGGCTCTCCCTGGACGAAGCCTGCGCCATGACCCTTTCCCAGATGGCAGACTGGGTACATGGTGTTCCGGAGAGTCTTCCAACGCAGATGCGCCCCATGGCGGACAGCATCTGCGCCGCCTTCCAGAGCACTGCCCGGCGGCTGCTGGACCTGGGGCTGGGCTATCTGACCCTTGACCGTTCTGCCGCCACGCTCTCCACCGGCGAGCGCCAGCGAATGCAGCTGGCCAGAGCCGTTCGAAACCGCACCACGGGAGTGCTCTATGTACTGGATGAACCAAGCATTGGTCTGCACCCCTCCAATATCGTTGGGCTCACCGGAGTCATGCACGATCTGGTCGCCGATGGGAATTCCGTCATTCTGGTCGACCATGACACGCAAATTCTGAAGGAATCCGGCTGGATCGTGGAAATGGGCCCCCAGGCAGGCGCCGGGGGCGGCCGGGTCATAGCCCAGGGGACCATTCCCGCCATTATCCAAAACCCCGCATCCCAGATCGGCCCTTATCTCTCCGGAACCGCCGAAACCGAACTGCGGCAGCGGGCTTCAAAAGAAGAACTGTTCCGCTTCGGCCATATCCGTCTCGCCACATCTCAGATCCACACGGTCAAGCCGCTGGAAGCGGACTTTCCCAAGGGACGGCTGACCGTCGTCACCGGCGTATCCGGATCCGGCAAAACCACCATGGTGTTGGAAAGCCTGATTCCCGCGTTGGATGCGAATATAAACGGCGAAAAGCTGCCCAAACACATCCGGGCCGTCTCCGCGGAAGGCATTGCCCATGTAAAGCTCATCGACGCCACCCCCATCGGCATCAACGTCAGGTCCACTGTTGCCACCTACGCCGGCGTTCATGATGAACTGCGCAAACTCTTCGCCAAAACACCGGACGCCAAAGCCCGGGGGTATAAGGCCAGCGAATTTTCCTACAATACAGGCTCCCTGCGCTGCCCCGGCTGTGACGGCACCGGTGTGGTCAGTCTGGACGTTCAATTTCTGCCGGATGTGGACATCCCCTGTCCGGACTGCCGGGGCTCCCGTTACGGTCGGAACGCCTACGCCGTAAAGCTGCCGAACAAGGAGGGCCGCAGCGCCTCTCTGCCGGAGCTGATGGACATGGACATCCATGAAGCCCTGACATTCTGCAAGGATATGAAAACCGTCAGTCCGAAGCTGGCCGTTCTGGAGCAGCTGGGGCTTGGCTATCTCACGCTGGGCGAAGAAACGCCCAGCCTTTCCGGCGGCGAGGCCCAGCGGCTGAAGCTGGCCAGTGAGATTGGCAGGCAGCAGACGGATTCCGTTTTTATCTTCGATGAACCAAGCATCGGCCTGCATCCGCTGGATGTCCGGGTGCTTCTCAGGGTCTTCCAGGCGCTGCTGGACAACGGCGCGACAGTCATTGTCATCGAGCATGACCTGGACGTGATCCGCAACGCGGATTACCTGATCGACATGGGCCCCGGCGGCGGTGCGTCCGGCGGCCGGATCGTCGCTTCCGGTACGCCGGAGGAGATCAAGGCCAGCCCGGACAGCATCACAGGAAAATACCTGTAGCCAAACGAACGCGGGTTTCCGTATACCAAATATCAGGGCCGTGATTTACGGCCCCGATTTTTTTGCGGGGTCACTCCAGTTCCTTCCGCAGCTTCTGCAAGGCCCGCTTTTCAATGCGGGAAATATAGCTGCGGCTGATGCCCAGCTTTTCCGCCACCTGCCGCTGCCGCAGCGGTTCCCGCCCGCCAAGCCCATAGCGCAGCTCGACCACCCGCCGCTCCTGCGCCGTCAGGCATCGGTCGATTGCTTTCCGCAGCCGGGATACAGACTCCCGGTCACTGACCTGCTCCAGAAGATCACAATCCTCACAGATCACATCCATCAGTTCCAGCGGCGCCCCATCCGCCCCCGTCTCTATGTAGTCAGACAGCGATACATCCTGAGCACTTTTCCGCAGGGAGCGGAAGTGCATGAGGATCTCATTCTCCACACACCGGGCCGCATAGGTGGCCAGCCGTGCTCCCTTGGAGGTATCAAAGGTGGTAATCCCTTTGATCAGTCCGATGGTGCCGATGGAAATCAGATCCTCCTGATCCGCGGACTGACTATAATATTTTTTCATCACATGGGCAACCAGCCGCAGATTTCGCTCCACCAGTATATTCCTCGCTTCCAGATCTCCCTGAGCGGATAATTCCAGATAATGTCGTTCTTCCTCGGCACTCAATGGCTTGGGAAAGCTGCCGGAGTGAAGCTGCAGGGAATAAAACAGACTGCTCAGCAGCAGCCAGACGCTTGTAAGCATACTCTTCACCTCGCTGCTACCCTATTCCCCATTTCCCACGGATATTCCGACGGGACAGGCTGAATTTCCGGGAAGTGCCTGTCTGTAAGGGACGCAAGGCAAACCGTCGTATTCGCGTTTATCAGAACCGTGCAAAACAGCAGGAGCGCTCTGTCCGCTCCTGCTGCCAAACCTTATTGCTATTCTTTGGCAATCCGCCGCCATGTGAAGACGAAAGACGTATCCGTGTTTCTGCCCCTGCTGTCCTAGTCCGCAGATGGCCGTTTTCTTTCAAATCGCTCCAGCACCGCCCGCAGGTCCTCCGGCAGTCTGGTTAAGACTTCCTGCTTGAGATTTTTCGGAATACCGTAGAAGGCTTCTGCCATAGAACCTGCGATACAAGTCAATGTGTCACAGTCCCCGCCCAGAGAGACAGCATTGCGGATGGCCTCCTCAAAATCCTCGCCCTCCAGAAATGCGGTAATGGCCTCCGGAACAGTTTCCTGGCACGTCTCCACGTGATGGTAGTCAGGGCGAATTTCGTCACAGGTTCGGCTGAGATCATAGCCGAAGTGTGCGCGCACATAGGCCCTGATTTCTTCTTTCCCGCTGCCGGTTCTTGCCAGATAAATGACCGCCGCCACAGCCTCCGCACCCTTGACGCCCTCCGGGTGGTCGTGGGTAACTCTGGCGGTCAGTCTTGCCATCCGGCAGGTGGTTTCCAAATCATCGTACAGCCACCCTGCCGCAGATGCCCGCATGGCCGAACCGTTGCCGAAGCTGCCGTAGGGCTGGGGATCTTTCTCCCGCAGCCAGCTCTGGAACATACAGCCATATCCGGCATCAGGGTGCCTTCTTCCGAAGCACTGCATAGACCTTACAAGTCTTTCGCAAATTGTCTGGTTCTCATCTTCCGGGGTGCTGTCCATCAACGCATCCGCCACAGCCAAAGTCATTACGCTGTCGTCTGTAAATTGGGATTGCGGCGAAAACAGCGGAAATTCTTTGGTTTTCTCCCCCATGTCGAATTCATAGGGGCTGCCGATGATATCGCCTAAAATCGCGCCGTACATATTACTTGCTCCTCTCCTTGAAATCCCGGTCGATTTTCCGCTTCCATCCGGCCTCCAGGGGCGCCGCGCTGCCGCGGACCTGGTGGACAGCCTCACAAATGGACGCATAGATCACTTCCGTGCCCTGGCTGTCGGCGCGGTAGTCGGCAGCGCACTCGGGGCGGATGCCAAACCGTCCGGCCTCCTCAGCGGCGTCGATATTGGCTCCCAGAAACAGGAACTCCCAGCCGTATTTCTCCTGCTGGCGCCGGATCATAGCCCTGACCCGGTCATAGCTGTAAAGGCGGCTGGCATTTTCCATGCCGTCGGTGGTGATGACGAAAAGGGTCTTTTCCGGCCGGTCCTCTTCCCGGGCATACTTGTGAACGTTGCCGATGTGGTGAATGGCGCCGCCTACCGCGTCCAGCAGGGCCGTGGAGCCCCGGACAAAGTATTCCTTTTCCGTCAGCGGCTCCATCTGTTCCAGCGGCACACGGTCGTGGATCACCTGCGTGTTGTTGTCAAAAAGCACCGTGGAAATAAGCGCTTCGCCGGGCTCTTTCTTCTGCTTTTCCATCATGGCATTGAAGCCGCCGATAGTATCCTTTTCCAGCCCCGCCATGGAGCCGCTGCGGTCGAGAATAAATACGATCTCTGTTAAGTTCTGTCTCATTTTCAATTCCTCCATACATAAAGAATGAGGCCGCAGGTGTTTTGCAACCTTGTGGCCTCATTATACTGTATCGTCTCTCCACTTTGGTCTCCCGGCGGGAGACCTTAGGGAACTTCTGATTAAATCGGCAAGAGCTGTGAGCGAAAGATTTTTTGGCCAATCGAGGTACCGGAAACGGCGGAATACTGTATGTATTTCCCATTTCCGGTACCGAAGAGTGGGCGGAAAAGATTCGCTCACAGCCGTAGACGATTTATTCAGAGGTTCCCTTAGCAGCCCAGGCAGACCTGGTCAAATTGATAGAGTGCGGCGTTGATCTCGTAAATATCGTAGATGCCCTGACGGATGTAAAACTCGATGATCATATCAAAGGTGCTGCTGTGGGACAGGGAAAATCCAACCGTTCGCAGCAAATCCTCTGTTTCCTGCAAATTGAGCTCCAGCGCAATGGCGAAGGCAAGCACAGTAGGCTTGCTGGGCTTGTATTTGGGGTCGTTGTTGATTTTCCAGAACGTCTTTTTGCTGACGTTGGCCCGCTTGTAGCACTGGACCTCCGTCATATGCTTCCGGTCAATGAGCTTCAAAAGGGTCACCGCAAAGGTGTCGTCCTGCTGCTTCAGCCAATCGTTCAAACTTTGGGGCGCTTCACAGGGCATGGCCTCATGGCAGGTGGGCGCCGCCATTTCCGACATTGCCACCCCTTTGAAGCGGCGGCTGATCGGGACCTGAAGATTCAATCGTGTCTCTCGTGCAAAACACAGAAACCGTTCCAGTTCCAGCCGTTGGCTGATCTCATAGGCGGTCTTGTCATAGACGCAGAGCAATACCCGCAGTTCCCCGTCCGTCACAGTCAGATAGTCCCGAATAGCCATGGTGGCAATGGAAAGCACCTGATCCTTTGGGAATCCGAATGTTCCGGAGGAAATCAGCGGAAAGGCAACGGAGGAAAGCCCCATTTCCCCGGCCTTCAGCAGGGCGTTCAAATAGCACGCCCGCAGCAGCGCCGCCTCATTTTTTCTTCCGCCGGTCCAGATTGGCCCCATGGTGTGAAATACATATCGGCAAGGCAGGTCATACCCATCCGTCACCGCAATTTCACTCTGGTGCAGTGTTCCGGCCTTTTCGCATGCTTGTCTCAAAAGAGGGCCTGCCGCTTTGTGAATGGCATAGTCCGCCCCGCCGGAGCCGGAAAAGCGGCTGTCTGTGGGATTCACAATGGCATCCGCCTGAATCTTCGTGATGTCGCTGCGGACAATTTCAAATGGCATCGAATTCTCCTCTCTCATTCTTTAACAGGAAAGCTATCCTTCATGCAGCCGCATTCCGGAGCGATCAATCCGTAGACTGTGGTTTTTCCAGTGCTGGTCTTCCCGTAAAAGCCAGTAGTGTTTGTGGCATGGGCACCATTGTCATTACCTGGGATTTTTCCCCGCGTGTGCGGGGAACAGTTGCCGGTCTGCATGATGGTCATGTTGGTGCCAGGATCACCCCCGCGTGTGCGGGGAAAAGGCCCAGGCAGCACAGTTTGGGAGGCCGGGATCGGGATTACCCCCGCGTGTGCGGGGAAAAGCGAATCTGGCAGAAGATGTCTGCCCAAAACTGGGGATCACCCCCGCGTGTGCGGGGAAAAGTCGCCGGTATACCGCAGCCGCCCGATTCCCGGGGGATCACCCCCGCGTGTGCGGGGAAAAGTTCATTCTTCTCAGGCTCAATTCACGGATTTTGGGATCACCCCCGCGTGTGCGGGGAAAAGGCATTCAGCGCAGCAGAACCGGAGTTAGCCTTAGGATCACCCCCGCGTGTGCGGGGAAAAGGCTGTGACCATTGCGGACACCTACGGTGGCGTGGGATCACCCCCGCGTGTGCGGGGAAAAGGCATTGTCATATGATCGGCAGTAGTTGCAATAGGGATCACCCCCGCGTGTGCGGGGAAAAGTCAAGGCTTGTGACGATAACATGCCCGAGTTTGGGATCACCCCCGCGTGTGCGGGGAAAAGTTGAACACGGCATTGACGATTACATTTATTGCGGGATCACCCCCGCGTGTGCGGGGAAAAGGTCCAGCTGTTTTGACCGATGCTATAGTGGTAGGGATCACCCCCGCGTGTGCGGGGAAAAGTTTTGGCGGTCTATTATGCAATTCTTGACGAAAGGATCACCCCCGCGTGTGCGGGGAAAAGTCGGAAGGAGATCCAATATGAAAAAGAGCGCTAGGATCACCCCCGCGTGTGCGGGGAAAAGGTTGTAAATCAGAGAAGAGCCGCCCCAACTGTAGGATCACCCCCGCGTGTGCGGGGAAAAGACTAAAAAAGTCCTAGAAAATTCAGAACTTTTGATCCCGTGCGTCTCAGATTTCATTGAGTTTCTCATAAATCCGGAATGTGGTACAACAGTCCTCCAAGGCTCGGTGAAACCGCTCCGGCTTTATGTCAAAATAGTCCGCCAGCGTCTCTAATCTATAGTCTGTAATGTCCCGAATTTTCCGGCGAGCCAGGCTCAGTGTATCAATGCAGGAATTTCTCCCGACAGGGGTCCCTGTCTCTGCACTGGCCTTTTTCAAAAATGCCAGGTCAAAACTTAGATTGTGCCCTATGACTGCGCTGCTTCCGAGGAAACTCCAGAATGCCTCCAGTGCTTTTGCGCATTCGCTTCCCTCCTCCGACATTTGCTGGGTAATACCGGTCAATAGCGTAATTTCCCTTGGAACCGGCTGTTTTGTGCGAATCAGGGCAGAGAATTTTTCGGAAATATTATGGTCAATAATGCGCACCGCGCCAATTTCCAGAAGCTCACTATGCTCCGGATCCAATCCGGTGGTTTCCACGTCGATGACGACATAGCCGCTCTTTTTCTCTTTTTGGACGTGTCCTGCACGTTCCCGCTGAACCATCTGCGCAACGGCCGCCTTGCTGGGCACCGCTTTGCAATTCTGCTCCGGCTCTGCCGCCCCGGGGCGCATGATCAACGTCAGCCCCTCAAAATCCACGCTCTGCCAAACCGTGTTGTGCAGGAGAAATTCCATATGCTGTTCATTATTGGCAGAATACACCATGGTCGCCCGTCCCCTGGGCAGGTTATCGCAAATGCGTTTCCAGAGTTCCTCCCGCACCCGTTTGTTCAGTTGTCCCACATAGACGCCGGTACTGATTTCCAGAAGCCATTTGGATAAATCCCCACGCAATCTCGGCGGGCAGTCCGTCAGGGTCACGACGATCATAGTTGCCCCTCCGTGCCGTAGGAATGGCCATTTTCCACCTGTCCAACCTTGTCGTCCCACAGGTATACGGCATTTGCCTCTACAATCGGTTCGCCATTCCTGGCAAACAGCGTTTGAATATCCCGCACCATCTTCTCCATAAGATGGTAATCGGTCATTGCATCCCGGGTACGGCGGCGCATAGCGGAGGCGATCTCCTCCTTTGACACGGACGCCGCCAATTCAAAGGCCAGTGGGATCGTAATGTCCGCCTTATACAGGTCCGCCATATCGTACACAAAGGAGCACTCATGGCCGGTATGGACAAATCCAAGCCCAGGGGAGCAGCCCAATGCCTGAATCACCGCATGCGCCGCGCCGTACAGGCAGGCGTGCCCGGCAGACAGTGCCTGATTGACAGGGTCGCCATCGGAGAAATTTTCCGGGTCATAATCCCGGCCGTTCCATGGCACATTCCATTTTTTCGAAGCCTGACGATATACCGCCCGGATTCTGGCACCTTCTCTGCCCCGCAGCTGCTGTAACGTCAGCTGGGACACATCCTCATCCGGGAAGCGCATACTGTACATCTGCCGCACAACCCCCAGCCGCAGCCGAGTATTGCTGACCAGCTCTGCCTGCCGAATCAGCAGTCCCGCCCGATGGGTCAGTGCGCGGCCACCGGCATAATACCGCACGCCGTGCTCTCCCACCCACAGGGCACTGACACCGGCATCCCCAATCAATTCCATTGCCCGATGGGTCACTTTGGTTCCCGGCCCCAGCAGCAGAACACTGATGGCCGCCGCCGGCACAAAGGCCGTGCCCCGGTCATCGGTTGCGGTGATGGCGCCATCCTGCCGGTTCAGCACGCAGTGCTCCAAGTACAAAAACGTCATGCGATCCGCTATCTGAGGCAATGCCTGCAGCTCCGGGCGAATGATTCCAGGTATGTCTGCCATATCATTTCTCCGCCCGCACCAGGGTCATCAGGCCTGCGCCATAGGCCTTCCCGTGCCCAATTCCGCTGCAAAGCATCCTGCAGAACAGTTCCGGATCCCTGACTTCCAGGTATCCCTCGTAGGTCACTGCCAGAAACGTCACATTTTTCCCGGTGTTCCCCTTTCGGAACCGATACCAAACCGATTTCATAACTGCAAATTCATCCTTCTTCAGAACAAATCCATGCCTTTCACTCTGCCGTTCCAGCCATGCGGCCTGGTGCTCCGGTGTGCTGTGGGCACACACCCGTCCCCGCTGTCCCGGCCCCGCCGGGACGCTGTAGGTGGGATTCGCGCAGAGGCGGAACTGCCAGCGGCTGCCCTGGCTGATGCGATTCAGAAGCTGGGTATAATCCTTTGTCTGCCAAGTCTCTCCCGGCGGGGCAAATTGCTGCACCGCCTGGGTGATATCCGGTTTTTCCCCGCTCAGGATCAAAAGGTAATTCTGAGCGCCCCGGCTGTCGATCCGCCACAAATTTCTCTGCCGCTGCCCTGAAAAAGCACTCTCGACCGCGCCGTGAAATTTGGCAGGGGAGGCAAGTGCGGACAAAGTTCGGCGGTTATTTATGTCAAGGCGCATTTGCGTTAAATACATCGTTATTCCTCCAGTTCTGCCATAGGATCATGCTCGGCAGCAGAATGCAGCGGGCAGGAATACACCCGGCGGAAGCCGTATTCCCGGCGGTTCGGGTCAAAGGACAGCGGAACATCCCGCTGAAGTCCACCCGGCTCCCCTGCCCTGGCATCCAGCACCAGACGGCAGGCAGAAGGCGGCGCATCCTCTCGCAGGGCTTCCTCCAGGGGGTTGCGGGAAATTTCCAGGAAAATCCTTCCTGTGGGCGGGCAGGAGCGCCGCCCCAGATACAGCGGGAATGCCGGCGAAGCCAGGGCCTGCCCTATTCTTTCCAGCAGAGCCCCATCCTCACTTTCCAGCCCCGCCACAAAGACAGCATCCGCCAGGTAATAGCGGTTGGTGACATAGGCACTTCCCTTTTCCGTATGGGCTGTGTGGTAGTCCCGCAGCAGAGTGCCCTCCCGGTCCACACGAACGCCGAAGCGCAGGCAGGCCAGCGCCGCCAGCGCCTGCCGATCCTGCCGAGGAATTCCCAAGGCGGCGGCGACCAAACCGATTACGCCGCTTTTGCTCGGCTCCCGCTGGGTTCTGCGCACATCAAATTTGGAGTCCGTCCCCCAGGACTGCATAGGCCCTGCAAGACGTAGCAGCAGCGTGCTCATTTTGTTTCCTCTTTCAACCAGGCTTCCAGTCCATCCAGCAGAGCATCCACAGAGCCGGGCACTGCCAGCGCATCCAGTCCCTTTCCCGCAGCCAGAGACAGCACCGGCGCAGCTACGAAATCACGGTATGTCTCCGCGGCATAGTCCGCCAAAGCCTGTACAGAATTGGCAACGTAGCCCTGGGCACCAGCACGCACAGGTTTTTCAAAAGCACCGGCCATATTGACCGGCTGGTCCCGGCGGACGGTCACATACACCGCATCCGGGCGGGTCCAGTTGGCAAAGGTATTCTGCTTGCCTGTTGGCATGCTGCGAATGAAGGCATCGGCAAAGGCCCGCACAGCCTCCGGGGCTTTCTCCCCCAGCATGTTTTGCAGCTCTCCCACGTTCACCGTTGCGTAGCGATACAGGGTGGAGGAATTGAATTCCACCGTCCCAAGATGTCCGGCACCGGCATTATCCTCCGGAGCGCAATCGTCCACCGCCGTGAAGTAATCAAATTCATTTTCTACCGCATGGGTAGAGATCGCATGGGCAACCTGCGCGGCGGCATCGAAATTTAATGAAGGATCGTCCGCCACCATGCGTCCAAACAGTGCAATGTCTACACTCGGATTATCTTTTAGTGCCTTCTGGCATTCAGCCTTATTCAGCGCTTTTTCCTGCTTTGCAGCAATCTCCGCCAAGGCGTGGATCTGATTGGGACTAATGAAGAACAGTGCTCCCGTTTTCAGCTTATCCTTATCCTCCTTGACCTTGACCCCGGCTGCTTCCAGCACCTTTCTTGCGGAATCCTGAGCCTGTTTCTCGCTGCACTCCGGGCAGACCACCATAACCTCCCTGGCAACCAGATCAACCACCGCTTTTGTTCTCTGTCCCACATTCTCCTGGGACAGCAGCTCCCGGAATTTCAGCCGCACCGCACGTTTCCATGCCTGACTGGATACTCTGGCGCGGGTCACACCGCCATAGATGGCGGTTTTGGGGCTGCCGGTGTCGTCCCGGTTCACACAACTGGGGGGAACGGTCTGTAGCACATGCAGGTCCACATAGATTCTTTTCTGATTACACATTTTCTTCATCCTTTCTTTCTTGACACCGGGCAGTCCGGTAAAAATCTTGTCCCCAACGCAGGCGAACCTTAGCGGCTCCCTCCGGCGTCTGGAATTCATATAAATCGCCCGCTAACTCCGCATAATCCAGCCCAATTCCCTCGCTGCGCAGAAGCTGCACCAATCCCCGCAGATGATGCAGACACTCCGGCATTTCTTTTGCGGTGGCAAAGGCATTGAACCGGCGCTGAACTGCCTTCATTCTGTCCTCGTCCCCCGCTGCCAGGCTTCCGATTGCAATTCCGAGCCGCTTTCCGCTGACGTGCACATTCTGTTCACTGCCCTGCTGGTGCATGGCATACAGCGTCAGCGCACCGGATACTGCCCACTCCTCCCAGGTAGGGTTTCCATCCCGGCTCATCAGTTCCTCCGGGAAGTCCCGAAACAGGAGCTCCCACAGCTGCGGCAATTCCCCGGGCCTCTTGCCAATCCCACGGCGCAAATTCGCCATATCCGCCCGGACCAGATGTATGTTTGTTTCCGACTGCCAGTACAGGAGTCTTTTTCGCACAAAGGCCATTACCTGCTCTTTACGGTTTTTCATCTGCTTCCTCCTTCATTGAATTTTCTATCTTGAACAGCTTTTTCAACTGCCAGGAAAAATAGTTGAACGCATCAGGAGAGGAATAGAATGTACCGTCTATCCAGCGTCCTGTAAACGCCGCCTGCCCTGCATTTTGAACCATCTTTCTTCCCTGTTCCAGTGCGATTCGGTAGGCCTCCCTGCGCCACCGGGCATCCTTTTCCGCCCGGCGCGTCTCCCCATCACCCAAATCCGGATCGATGGAGGCCAGCCATTTCCGGAAGGGAATATCCACCTGCCCGTAATATGTCTGGCTTGCCAAATCTTTTCTGGAAGTTTGGGCATTGCTGTCCGGCTGCCCACCAGCTGCCTTGAAAAGGTTCTCTGCCAGCATACCCAGATGCCATGCCGCTTTCTCAGTCTGTGCGATCTCATCCTGCACCAGCTTGTCCCACAGCTTGCCCGCTTCCTCTAAAAGGGAAACATGGAAATCCAGATGGTCCTCCAAAACATCCTCAACGAAGAAATCTTTATCTCCGTATTTTGCGCCCGCTGCCCGGAAATGTGCAACGAACTTACTGTCCAGAATTCTTTTGGATTTTAATAACAGGACCCAGCTCATAACACCGGGTATTTTTCCCTTTCCCTCTGCGGCCGTGATTACGGAGAAATCCCGCCACATCTGCCGATCCGGTTTTAACCGTTTTGGTTGGTTGTAAGGTGGTACGTTTTTCTTTCCCTCACGATACTCCCACAGGGTCATTTGTTCTGCGTCCGCATTGATTTTGGAGAAGAAATCGCCACCCAGCAACGCATATCCCACAACCTGCGCATTCTCTCTAATGAGCAGCAGCCGACGTGACTGTAAAGTGAGCAGCTCTGCCTGGTTATTGGGCATTGCAATTTCCGTCCGTTCAGCCCCTCTTGGCTTATCCAATTCCCACACAGGAGCTGGTTCCTCCCAAAGCTGTCTGCCGTCCTTAAGCAGTGTCAAATTCAGCATCAATGTTTCAAAAAGCGTTTTTCCCTCCACGTAGACAAGGCCCAGCTTTCCCAGCCAGCCAGCTCCCGGCGAAGGCAAGCCCTTCCCCTTTGGTTTTGCGGAGGTATCATCAAAGCCATTCAGATTAACAAGCCACCTTGCCGCCTCTGCATAACTCAAGCCGTTTTTATCCTGTCCTGCGCGAACCGGAAACAACCGCACCTTATTACTGCTTTCCGACAGCTCTCCATTTAACTTGGCTGCGGTATATTGGGTGCCCGCCGCCGCAGACGGGACCTGGAAAAAGGGATGCTCGGGATGAAACAGCCAGAAGCGTTCCTTCCATTCTTTCAAATAGTTCCGAATGGGCGCTTCAGGGAAGCATCCAGCCTTCCATAGCCGCTGCCAGCGCTGCAGCGCCTGGGTCGGCTCCTCGATGGGGTCTTCTTCTCCGTCCAGATCTACACGGTAGAAAACCGTGTGAAGCACTGCCAGCAGGAGGCGCAGGATCGCCACGTCCTGCGTTGGCAGTTCCCCTGCCAAACGTCGATAACGGTGACTTTCCAGCAGGGCCTGGGGCAGTGTACACTCTCGCACCGCGCAGTCCTCCCCCATAAGCCGAATCCAGGGCTCATCCAACAGGTTAAAGGCAATTTCAGACATTTTCTTTCTCCTTTTCTGCGAATCCGGTTTGCAAATCATAATAAAATTTCTTCCCGTTAAGCTCCACCGTTCCGTCCGAGCCCAGAATCATAAACAGTTCTCCCTGCAGCATAGGCGCTTGCAGCCATATAGGCAGCGCTTGCTTCATCCGCTTTTCCAAATCCCCGATGACCGCATCCACACAATAGGAGTTGCCAAGATAGGCCGGCAATCGGAGACGCTGGGCTGCAAGAATTCGGCATTGCTCAGCACTGGGCTGCGTGTCGGCACGGAATCGGTCCTCTGCGCTCTGGGCCAGAAGCCTGATCCAGCCATCGTCGCACTGCTGAACCACCAATACCTCAATCGCCGCAGCGCCGTCCCGGACGGCGGCCTGTGCCTGCAAATCCGTAAATCCGAAGGTGTCGTCCAGCAAACCAACAATGGTATCAAAGAATCCATCCCGGGATGGAGCTGCCATACAGTAGCTATTTGCCCTTCCTCGCTGCTTTTTTTGAAATTCCTGATAGTAGTTCTTCGCCTCTTCATACTGTGGGCTGCTTTTCGGGGACCACAGCGTCTCATCATACGTTTTCTGCACCAGCGGTGAAATGTCCTGAGGCAACCGGATTTCTTCCGGCAGCAGTGCCCGGGTGCGCAGCAGCAGATAGTCGCCGTAGACATGGCGGCTTCCCTCGTCCAGCTCCTCCTGTGCCCCCAGCACCAGGCATCGGGGCGTTTCCAGGCCGGAGGGCCTTTGCCTGGGATGGCGGTGCAGTCGGCCGATTCTCTGCAGCAGAAGATCCATTGGGCAAAGGTCTGTAACCAGAAGGTCAAAGTCCAGATCCAGGGACTGCTCCAGTACCTGTGTGCCGATGACAAGAACGCCCCTGCGCTGTTCCGGTGTAGATGTCTTTCCCACCCGGCGTAAAATCTCCTGCTCATGATGCAGGCGGTCCGGAGTCAAATACTGAGAATGATCCATAAGTATTGTAGCATTCGGATACGCTTTTTTCAACAGGTTCCACAATTCCTGTGCCCGTCGCACCGTATTTACAATGAATCCTGCACAGCCACAGGTTATGGCTTTTCCCAACTCCGCAATTGCCTGTGTTTGCGTGGCTCTCTCAATCCGGACGGTTCTGCTTTCCCCTTCGTGTGCAATCGCTTCCTTGTAGGGACAATTGCCCTCCGTCCAGCTGATTAAGGGATATTCCCGGGTTTCCCTGAATGGAGATGGAAGCTTCTTTGCCCCGGAATACGCTTTCAGCAGCTCCTCCCTCCGCTTTCCCGGCAGGGTGGCCGACAGAAGAATCACCGGCACATGGTAAGCACTGAGCCATTTCAGCGCACAGTCCAGATAGGTATTCATATAGGCGTCATAAGCGTGACACTCATCAATAATCACGACTTTTCCGGTCAGCCCCAGATGACGGAGCATGACGTGCTTCTGCCGCAATGCCGCCATGAGAAGCTGATCCACCGTTCCGACCACCAGATTGGCCAGA
Organism: Pseudoflavonifractor sp. MSJ-30; assembly: GCF_018918045.1. Lineage (GTDB taxonomy): Bacteria > Bacillota > Clostridia > Oscillospirales > Oscillospiraceae > Faecousia. The sequence goes on along the minus strand of NZ_JAHLPU010000062.1, from coordinate 4,345 downwards.
AGCTTTGTTTTGCGCCCCCGAAAGAAGGAATGCACCAGCAGAGAATCCGGCTCCCACTCATTCACCGCAACGCTGCCCGCTTCCAGTTGACGAAATTCCTCATTAAATTCTGCCTGTCCATGCACCAGCGATACGGCAATTCCGCTGGTCTCCGGCTGCTGCTTTGCCCATGCGGTCATTCTTGTAAACATGGCGTTGGAGGTCGCCTGAGAGGGCAGGAAAAACGCTGCACCGCTCAGATGGAATCGGTTCATCAGGATCTCGGCAGCGGACAGCGCCGCCTCCGTTTTTCCCTGTCCCATAGGCGCTTCAAGAATCATGATCCCCGGTGTTTTCATTTCCACCGCAATTTTTTCCGTCTCTTTCTGTACGGTGTTTGCCGAGAAGCCAAACCGACTCAGGAAAAACCATGGTGTTTTCCAATCGTCGGACACCTCCCAGGGGCTCGGCAGATGCAGCCTTCGCAGGGCATTCTCTGCCCGCTCGGGGTCATGTTGCCGCGGCAGCGTATCCTCCGGAATCAGTGGAAAGAAAGCAGTATTGCTGGCAATCCAGTCTGCCATAATCACAAGCCCCGTCAGCGCCATCTGCGCCGCCATGGTGCACTCCGGCAAATCCCTACCGTTATCTACGCCAATTTTGTCCAACGCCCATGCAATCAGCTCTCTTTGGACGCCGCCCCACAGGGTATCCCGGCTTTGCCCATTCCAGCCAAAGGAGCTGGGAGATTCTTCGCTGAAAGAGGAGATACGCATTTGCTCCGGCATTCCGTGATGTGCGCCGACCACAGCCGCCACGCATTCTGTCACTCCTTCCGCACGCAGAATTTCCGCTCCCGTTGCCGCATGGGGCAGCTCTTTCTCCAATGCCATCCTCTGGTCTGTGAGCCCGTTTTTCTCCAGGCGATACCGCAAGGTTTCCTGCCGCTGGGTGACTTTGCGCTGAAAAAATGGTGTCGCTTTGCCAATATCATGCACTAACGCGATGAACAGAGCCAGCCGGAAGAATTCCTCCCGGCTCAAATCTAGGCCTTCACAATACTGCTCCGGCAGCCAGTGCCGCAGCAAATACTCCATCACCTCCGCCGTATCCCGTAAATGCACAACCAGGGGCAGCCAGAGCGTATCATCGTCGCGATCTGTTTTCGCATTCAGCGCAAGGACCGCGTCGCTGAGCATTTCTTTACCTGTATCCAGAACAGGGCTGAAAACATCATCCATACGATTGCCAGCTTTCTATCTTTTATTACATTATAACCCTGCATCTGTCCAATCAAAATACAGGACGTTTTCCGGAATGGACATATCCAAATACCGGTCCAGGCCCGCCAGTCCGGTTTTCAGGATGCGGATGCGGTTCAGCGCAAAATCAGGCATAAAAACGCCTCAACTCTATTCTATCGTTCCGCCCCGCTACTGCCTTGCAACAGCAGCATGGACTTTTTCCATTTATAGTATAGCATGAGACGGTGAAACAGCAAGCAGTGAATTGGATATTCCGGCATTTTATGATTTGCTTACAGCGTAAAGCTCCCCTTCTCCTTCCCTGCTATGGCGAAATCGAACAGCGTCCCCTTCGCAATGACGGCGAAGTAACCGGACGCAGCGTATTCTCTGGCGTACTGCTTTTCGATCAATCCCAGAGTTTCCCGAAGCTGAAGCATGGCGGCAACCTCATGCTTGCAGGGATAGCTGCAATAACAGTCGCACAGGAGATTTCGGACCGTGCCGTTCTGATATTCAAATTCTACCGTGTACGCCCGCGTACCCTCCACAATGGCATAGCCTTTGGTCCCGTTCAGGCAAAGGTAACGTACCCGGTTTTCCATATAGTAGTTCTGTCCGCGTTCCGCAATTGCTCCAGCAGCGCCCATCCCCTGCAAATCGTCCAGTTGAAAAGCGGTGTCATCGTTGCCGCTTTCGTAGACATCATCCTCTCCGGAGGGTGCCCTGAACCAGAGGGCAGCCTGAGCTGCCGGAAGGGTATGCGGGTCAAAGGTCACGAAATGGGAACCTGCCATATAGAACCGCCCGTGAACGCAGGTATCCACCACGGCAATGACCCGTTTGTAGTCGGAAAGCTTGATTTTGAAGTTGTAGGCCACCGAGGCGACAATACCAATCTCTCCTTCCAGCTTGCCATCCACATAGACTCGGTCTCCCTGATGCAGGTCGAATTGGTCATTGTAATAGGCAAGACTGTGTCCAAAGCAGGGGAATTGGACCTGTACCACGGACTTCCGCGGTACAATTGTTTTGCTGTCCCGCACTGGACCCGTTTCCTGGCCGCCCGCCTGCGCTCTTCCGAAACCGCTGATTAAAAATGCCATTGTACTGCCTCCATTCAAGAAATGTGCCTTTTTTCTATGTGCTTCTATGATAGAAAAGAAAAGGTCCAATAAACAGCACTTATTCGGCCAGATATAAAAATATCCACGGGCGTCATTCGTCCGTGGACATTTCTGCGTGACTTCCGCTTCTTGTGCGCACCTGTTAATTCTCTTGCGGAAAATGCCAGCTCCCAGAAGAGCGAAATGTGCCGCAGGCGCACCATGGTTTCAGCCGTACAGGCTGCCGACGATTCTTTGGCGAAGCGCCGTAGGCAGAACTCTGCACAAAACGCTCAGAAATCGGTACCGCGCACCTGCCACATACACCGCAGGCGGATTCTTTTTCCCGACAATATGCGCTATACTCTTGCCGATATCCTCCGGATCCATGCCGTTTTGCTCGTCCTTTTCCATTCTGCTGACACTTCCGGATATTCTTCCGCCATATTCCTCATCGCCAAAAATACTCTTCTGTCTCGCGTCTGTAAATCCGGTATGGATGTCCCCCAGCTCCACTACCGTTACCCGGATACCATATGGCTTCACCTCGTTGTACAGGGCACAGGAATAGGAGGAGATCGCCGCCTTACTGGCGGAATAAAAAGCCTGAAACGGTATATGCGCGGCCGCCGCCACAGAACTGATATTGATAATCCGTCCGCCGCCCTGTCGGCGCAGGATCGGCAGAACCGTCTTATTGACATTAACCGTTCCGAAAAAATTGACATCAAACTGCCGCCGGGCCTGTTCCGTCTGCGTAAACTCAACCGCACCGGAAATACCAAAGCCAGCACAATTGACCACGGCATATATTGCGGCCTCCTCCGCCACCTGGGCTGTCGCCGCTTCTACCGCTTTTTCATCCGTAACGTCCACCGTCATGTGCTTGACACCGGCCTGGGGAATATCTCTGCGGCTGAACTCATACACAGTATATCCGCAGTCCCGCAAAGCCGCTGCCGCGCACCGCCCGATCCCGGAGCTGCCGCCGGTCACAATCACCGCTTTGTCTTTCATACTTTTTCCCTCTTTCTTTCGCAAGGTCAATTCCCACGGTCAGGCAAGCCCCTCCGTTTGTTTTAATAGTATAGCACAGGATTTTAAAACAGCAAAGAACGATTTTCTATATTGCAGCGCTCCAAATAGCCCTTTCTATTTTGCGCTTCAGACCATTTTCATTCTATTCCCGGCATGCTATAATATGTTTACAAGCTTCTTATATGAGGCAATACAGTACAGACTTGGGAGGTAAAAACGATGGCAACAAGCAGGAAAGGCGCCGGCGGTACAATTTACCACTACGATGATGACGGCAACTATACCGGCTACAGCAGCCCCGGCGTGTTCGGCGGCTATGTAGATCACGACACCAGCGGAAATGTTACGGGCCATACCTCTGAAATCGGAGACAGTCTGGTTCGCTATGATAACGATGGGAACATCACGGAACGGGAAATAAAAGGGTTTTCCCAAAGCTCCTATTACCACACGGACAACAGCCCCCATGTTGCGGACGGCTGCTATGTCGCCACCTGTGTGTACGGCTCCTACGACTGTCCCCAGGTCTGGACCCTACGGCGGTTCCGGGACAATACCCTCGGGAAGAGCATCTTCGGCCGGGGCTTTATCCGTACTTACTACACCGTCAGCCCCACCATCGTAAAATGGTTCGGCGGGACCCAATGGTTCAAACATATATGGCGCGGCGTTCTGGACAAAATGGTTCATCGGCTGAACAGTCAGGGAGTTGAAAATACGCCCTATCAGGATAAGAACTGGCGGCGATAATTCCCTTAATTTTTTATCTATACCCACGCAACTCCCGGAATATAGTTGTGGTCAAGCAGGATCCGCCGCTGAAACATCTAACTTTTCAGAGGAGAAAAGCGCATATTCTCCCAAAAGCAAAAGAAACTCCGCACCAAAATTGGTGCGGAGTTGGTGGGGGAAGGTGGATTCGAACCACCGAAGCTATAAGCAGCAGATTTACAGTCTGTCCCCTTTGGCCACTCGGGA
>NZ_JAHLPU010000025.1 GCF_018918045.1 Pseudoflavonifractor sp. MSJ-30 | reverse complement strand
ACCGCCACAAAATGAAAAGCCTGTCGGGGCGGCTGACAGCCGCCCCGACACAGAAGTTTATTTTGCGAGAGGCCCTTGATTCACCAATGGTCTCTTAGCCCTCGAAATCGCCCTCATCGGCAACGGGCTCATCGGACTCCACGGGAGCCTCAGGAGCGGCAGGCTCCTCAGCAGGCTCTTCGGCGGCAGCAGGCTCCTCAGCGGGGGCCTCGGGAGCGGCAGGCTCTTCGGCGGACTCTTCCTCCATGCCCTCGTCCCAGGGGCAGCAGCCAATAACACGCTTTGCCCAGGCAACAATCTTATCACCATAGGCCGCAATGAGATAAACCGCACCGGCCACAGCCGCCAGCACAGCCAGAACCTTCGCAATTGCATTCAGGGTTTTCATGAAAATATTCCTCCGTTTCATGGATAACGCCGCCGACCACGCCCCAGGAGGAGCGGTCCCGGCCGCACTTTGATGCCTATAGTATAGCCAATTATGCCGAAAAAAGCAAGAGAGAATTCCGGCAAATCATGGCCGCTCAGAACAGGTTTCCGAATCCGCGGCCCTGACTTATCTTTGCTCCGCATTCCGGGGAACAGGTTTCCGGCGGCGTATTTGCTGCCCCGCCGGTTTTTTATTCCGTCTGTCCTTCCTCCTGCGGGAAAATCAGGGTTGCTTTGAAGAGGTCCCCGTCCACCAGCAGTTCCAGGGCACCGTGCTGCAGCTCCATCATACTCTGGGCGATGTTCAGGCCCAGTCCGCTGCCCTCCTGGTTCCGGGAGGCCTCGCCCCGGACGAAACGCTCCATCAGCTCGTCTGCGCTGACGTTCAGAGGCTCCCGGGAGATGTTCTTAAAGGAGATACAAACCTTTCCGTCCACCGCCACAATATCCACATAAAGCCTTGTGTCCGGCATGGCGTACTTGGCGGCGTTGCTCAGCAGATTGCTCATGGCACGCCAGGCCAACCTGCCGTCGGCGTGGATGTACAGCGGCTCCTTGGGCGCCCGGAATACGGGCATCAGGTGGGCAGCTTCCAGCTTGTCCGTGAATTCACCCAGAGCCTGATTCACGGTCTCCACCGCGTCCATGGTCGTGAGGTCCACCGTGATGTTGCCGGTGGATGCCTTACTCAGCTCAATGAGATCGTCAATGAGCCGCTTCATACGGCCCGACTGCCGGGAGAGAACCTCCAGATAGGTTTTGGCGTCTTCCTCGGAGTGTGGCTTTTGCAGAAGGTCCACATAGTTGATAATGGAGGTCAAGGGGGTCTTGATGTCATGGCTGACGTTGGTGATCAGCTCGGTCCGCATCCGCTCGGAACGCATCTGCTTCTGAGCGGCCACAATGACCACATCGGACAGCCCGTTCAGTTCCCCTGCCATATCCTTAAAGCTGCCTACCATGAGCTTATCGTCCACCTTGACATCCAGATCGCCGCTCCGCATCCGCTTGGCGGCTTCCAGCAGCGTTCCAAATACATTGGCTCCATAGATCACAACAACGATTGCCGCGGCAAAACTCATCAGCAGGAGAAAACTGCTGTCCGTCACCAGTCCGGGGAAAGTGCAGCCGCCAACGATGAGGCCTCCCAGCAGCCACTGCCAGGTCAGGGGCAGCATCCCATACATCCGCTTCAGCCCGTTCGCGAGCCATCGGCAGGCCCTGTGCGCCAGCCCCCAGACACTCTTTGCAATCTTCCATGCCCAGCCCAGAACCGGCAGGGCCGCCTGCCACAGGATACGGTAGGCCCAGCCCAGGCACTTCCAGCCGAAATGCCAGCACCAGACGGCAATTTTCCAGCATAGGCCCGTGACACTGTGATGCCACCAGTAGAAATTCGGGGTCTTGAACTGAGCGGCGCAGGCAAAGCAGAAGCCCACGAAGAGCAGGCACCAGGCATACAGCCCATAGCCATAGATGCTGAGGAAGGTAAGCATACTCTGCTGGATGAAATAGCCCAGGCCCTCTGCGGCGCAGAACACATAGCCGACTGCACCAAGCACCACCGCCGCCAGATAGATATCCAGAGGGATGCAGTTCAGGCCGCCGGGACGAATTTCCTCCGAACCGGGCTTCCGGCCCGCCGCCATGCACAGATACACCGCCAGCGCCGCAAACAGCGCCAGGCTGGTACCGAGAACAGCCACAACCATTGTCTCATGCCGCCAGAGCGTGTCCGCGATGGCCCAGAGCCGCTGCTCCTGGGTTCTGCCAATGCCGGCGGTATCGATGTGGAACACCACCGTATAGTCCTCGGTCGTAGGACGCTCTTCCACGATATAGTAGTTTTGCCCATTGGTATTGGGCACGATGAAACCGATGGTGGCGAACTCCGCGTCCGGATGCTCTGTGCGGTATTCCTCCGCCATAGCCTCCCGGGTCTGCTCCCAATCCGGCCACTTTGCGTAAACGGGGCCGCTCACCGCGGTGTCATAGGAAACCGTCCCGGCATGGACCGTACAGGTGAATTCCGTAAAGCCGCCGGTCAGGGTGAATCTTTCGTCTACGACCTTTCCCCTGCTGTTCCGGATCTGGTAATCGTAATTCAGGCTGGAATAGCGCTTCGCCAGAAAGGTCTCGTCCGCCGCGCCTTTTTCCCGGGTGACGTAGCGGGCCACATAACTCCGGGCGTCCCATTGCAGGTCCTGCTCCAGAGATTCCTGCTGCTTGTCCCGGGGGGACTGGCCGTCCTCCAACTCCAGAGACGCCAGCATGATCAGGCTCCCGCCGGAGACAATGGCGCCCATAAGGCACAGGGCGCACAGAGCAACGGCCAGGAACTTGAAAATCACATGGTTTTTCATTTTTTCTCCCCTTCCAGTTTATAGCCCTGGCCCCACATGACTTTTAAGTACCGGGGCTCGGAAGGGTTGATCTCGATTTTTTCCCGCAAATGGCGGATATGCACGGCAACGCTGCCCTCGCTGCCCAAAGCCGCCTCCTGCCATACGGCCTCATAGAGGGCCTTGGTGGAGTAGACCTTGCCGGGGTTCGTCATGAGCAGGTGCAGAATGGAGTACTCCGTCGGCGTCAGATTGACGGGCTCTCCCTCCACGGTGACGGACTTGGTCCGGTCGTCCAGAGAGATGCCGCCGATGGTCAGCACTTCCTTGTCCTCCGTGCGGTTGTCCATCCGGGAATATCGCCGCAGCTGGGAGCGGATCCGGGCCAGCACCTCCACCGGCACAAAGGGCTTCGTAATATAGTCATCGGCACCCACGTTCAAACCCAGCACCTTGTCCTCCGTTTCGGACTTTGCCGTCAGCAGGATAATGGGCGCATTGGAGAATTCCCGGATCTTCGCCGTGGCGGTGACACCGTCCATAACAGGCATCATCACGTCTAGCAGGATCAGATCCATCTGCTTTTCTTTGCACAGCTCCACCGCCTGCTGGCCGTTGTATGCCTCGTACAGGTCGTACCCCTCCGGGGTCAGGTAGATTCTCAGCGCATTCACAATATCCTTCTGATCGTCGCAAATCAAAATACGATACATATACCATTCCTCCATTTATTTTCCATCCGAGAGTATTATAACATCCCCTTCCTTAATAAGAAAGGGGGAGAAACATTAAGAAGTGTTTAATTTGAATCCAAACAGAAAAAGCAGGATCACCCACTGGAAATTCTGTCCATTTTCGTGCATAATAGGAAGGGAAGAAAAATGAATGGGAGGCATTGCCATGGCATACCAAATCTTCAAACCCATTGCATCCGTGCAGGGCGCGCTGTTCGACATGGACGGCGTCATTCTTGACTCCGAAGGGCTCTACACCCGCTTCTGGCGAGAGGCTGCCGCGGCTTTTGGCTATGACATGAGCTATACCCAGGCCATCGGCCTGCGGGGTCTGAACCGGGAAACCGCCGCCAGGCAGCTGGAGGGCTACTTCGGCCCGGGTGTTGACTATATTCAGATACGCAATAAGCGTACAGAGCTGATGGACGCCTTTCTGGGCAGCGACAGCATCCCGCCAAAGCCGGGCATCCATACGCTGCTGGATGCTCTGAAAAACGCGGGCATCCCAACGGCCATCTGCACCGCCTCTCCCCGGGAGCGGGTAAAAAAGTATCTGGATCCCATAGGGCTCTTCGACCGTTTCGACGCCATTGTCACCACCTACGACGTCCAAAACGGCAAGCCCGCCCCGGATATCTATCTGAAGGGCGCCGAAGTTCTGGGCGTTCACCCCTGCCGCTGCATCGCCATGGAGGATTCCAAGGCCGGCCTTCTCTCCGCCAGCAGCGCCGGCTGCATGACCATCATGGTCCCGGATCAGGACCAGCCGGACGAGGAAGACCTGCACCGCATCCACGCCCTGTGCGATTCCCTGACGGATGTGGTCGGGCTGATAGGGCACTCTCCGCTCTAATACTATTCCCCGGCAGACGTTTCCCCATGTCTGCACCGTCATGGCATAAAGCTGCCGCGGGCGGGGAGGAAGGAACTCAAATGAAACAGAAAATCCAATTATCGGACCACTTCACCTACGGAAAGCTGTTCCGATTCACTTTGCCCTCCATCGCCATGATGGTCTTTACTTCCATCTACAGCGTGGTAGACGGCTTTTTCATTTCCAATTTCGCCGGAAAGACCGCCTTTGCGGCTCTGAACCTTATCTGGCCCTTTCTGATGATCCTGGGCGGTATGGGCTTCATGATCGGCACCGGCGGCACGGCTCTGGTGTCCCGCTACCTGGGTGCCGGAGACAGTGAAAAGGCCAACCGGTATTTTGCCATGATGATCGAGCTGACCATCCTGCTGGGTGCGGCGCTGACCGCCATCGGCCTTTTGTTCATGGAGCCGATCTCCAGACTTCTGGGCGCTACGGAGGAAATGGTACCCGACTGCGTGCTCTACGGCCGCATCGTCATCGCCTTTAACATCGCTTTCATGCTGCAAAACGTCTTCCAGAGCTTTCTGATTGCCGCGGAAAAGCCCCGTCTGGGACTCATTGCCACGGTGTCCGCAGGTGCTACCAACATGATTCTGGACGCACTGCTTGTGGGTGTGCTGCGGTGGAGTGTGGCGGGCGCGGCTCTGGCCACCGGCCTGAGCCAGACCATGGGCGCACTGATTCCCCTGATCTTCTTCCTGAAAAAGGACAACGGCAGCCCCCTGCATCTGCGCCCGGTCCGGATGGAATCAAAGCCTCTGCTTCAGGCCTGCGGCAACGGCGCCTCTGAGCTCATGAGCAACATATCCGGCTCCATCGTAGCCATGGTATATAATTTCCAGCTTCTGAAATTCCTGGGTGAGGACGGCGTCTCCGCCTACGGCGTCATGATGTACGTCAGCTTTATCTTTGTTGCCATCTTTGTTGGCTACTCCATCGGCTCCTCCCCCATCATCAGCTTCCACTTCGGCGCGGAATACAAGCCGGAATTGCAAAATATGTTCCGCAAGAGTACCCTTTTAATGACGGTTCTGGGCGTTGTTATGACCCTTTCCGCCATTTTGATGGCCAAGCCTCTGGCAAAGCTCTTCGTAGGCTATGACCCGGGGCTGTATCAGCTGACCTATGAGGCTTTCCGGCTCTACAGCATTGCCTTCCTGTTCACGGGCCTGAACATCTTCTCCTCCTCCCTCTTCACAGCCCTGAACAACGGCGCAGTCTCCGCCGCCATCTCCTTTATGCGCACTCTGGTCTTTCAGATTGGCGCTGTGCTGCTGCTGCCGGAGCTGGTGGGTGTCAACGGACTGTGGCTGGCCACCTTCGTTGCTGAGGGCTGTGCGCTGGTGGCTTCAGCGCTGTTTGTGCTGGGAAACCGGAAGAAATATGGGTATTTCTAAGAAATGGATCTTTCAGGCTGTTCATTGCGCCTGAAACGAATCGCAAATCCGTAGCGGACAATGTCCCCATTTCTCCCGCAAAGGAAGGTTGCAGGGCAGTCGGATGAAACAAACAGGCCCGGCAAGCTACGCAAGTACAGCCCCTACAATTTAGAACCCCTGCCGCGTGTTTCGCGGCAGGGGTTTTGTGTTTTATTACATCTTTTCCGGGGCGGAGAAGCCCAGCAGGTCGATGCATTCTTCCAGAATGTTCTTGGCAAGGCCAATCAGGGCAATATAGCCGGCCTTGAGCTGCTCGTCTTCCTCGCTGAGGATCCGGGTCTCATGGTAGAACTTGTTGACGCAGCCCGCCAGTTCATAGATATAGGCGCAGATCAGATTGGGGCTGGAGGTCTTCTGAGCCTGTTCCAGAGTGGGTCCAAGCTTGGTCACGGAGAGCATCAGGTCCTTGGCGTAGTCGTTGGCGGGCTCCTGAATGGGCAGGCTCTCCCAGGCGCCGTAGCGGGCCAAAATGCTCTTGATACGGACGATGGTATAGAGAATGTAGGGGCCGGTGTTGCCCTCGAAGGCGGCAAAGCGCTCCATGTCGAAGTTATAATCCTTGGTGGGCTGGTTACTCAGGTCGCCGTATTTAAGAGCCGCCATGGCAATTTTTTCGGTGGTGGCCTCGACCTCGCTGTCCTCCACGATTCTGTTTTCCACAACCTTGGTGCGGACAAAATCCGTCATGTCGGAAATCAGGGTTTCCAGCCGGAGAACGCCGCCGTCTCTGGTCTTAAAGGGCTTGCCGTCGCTGCCGTTCATGGTGCCGAAGCCCACGTGTTCCAGCTCGGTGGTGGGAGGCACGATGCCCGCCTTCCGGGCGGCCCGGAAGACCTGCTCAAAGTGCAGGTTCTGCCGCTTGTCGGTGACATAGAGCACCTTGTCCGGGTGCCAGTCCTGCATCCGCTGGACCAGAGTGGCCAGATCTGTGGTGGCATAGATGGAGGAGCCGTCGGACTTTACCAGAATGCAGGGGGGGATTTCTTTCTTGTCCCCCTCCTGGGCCACGGGAATGACCCAAGCACCCTGGGACTGGACGGCAATGCCCCGGGCCTTCATATCCTCTACCATGGCGGGGATATAGGGGTCGGCGTCGGATTCACCCAGCCACTTTTCAAAGTGGACATCCAGGTTGTCGTAGTTCTTCCGGAGGTCCGCCACGGAAACGTTCATAATGTGCTGCCACAGCGCCCGATAGCCCCGGCGGCCCTGCTGCAGCTCCAGCGTTGCCTGATGGGCCTTGTGGGAAAATTCGGGGTCAGACTTTTTGGCGGAGGCGGTGGGGTAGATCTCCTCCAGGTCGGTCACGGTAAAAGGGGCTTCCTTGGGGTATTCCCCCTGAAAATCCGGGTCAAAGTAGGGTAGTTCCGGCTGCCGCTCGGAAAACTCCGCAATAATCAGACCCATTTGCAGGCCCCAGTCCCCCAGGTGTACATCACCGATGGCGTTGTAACCCAGGTACTTATAGAGCCGCTTCAGACTCTCGCCGATGATGGCGGGCCGCAGGTGGCCGATGTGCAGAGGCTTTGCCACGTTGGCCCCGCCGTAGTCCACCACGATGGTCTTCCCCGCCCCGGGCTGGGCGATGCCAAACTTGGGTTCGGTGCGCATCTGTTCCAGATAATTCCGCAGGAAATGGCCGGAGAGCTTCAGGTTGATGAAGCCCGGCATAACAGCCTCTACCATGCTATAGTCATCGGCGTCCAGCTGTTCGGCCACAGCCTTGGCGATCTGGATGGGGGCGCACTTATACTGTTTGGCGGCGGACAGGGCGCCGTTGCACTGGTATTCGCACAGATCCGGCCGGTTGGACACGGTGACCCGGCCAAAGGAACGGTCATAGCCCGCCTTTTCAAAGGCCGCCTGCATTTTTTCGGTGATTATATCCAGAATCTTTTCCACGAAAAATCCCTCCTCAGTCCTTTTTCTGTTCGGCCAGCCAGTTGAGGTAATCGTCATAGGTGCCGTAGCGGTCTACGATGGTGCCGTCGGGCTGGAACGCGATGACCCGGTTACAGGTAGAGGTCAGCAGCTCATGGTCGTGGGAGGCCAGCAGCACCACGCCCTGGAAAGCCTCCAGGCCCTTGTTGACAGCCTGAATGGATTCCATATCCAGGTGGTTGGTGGGCTGGTCCAGCAGCAGCACGTTTGCGCCGGAGAGCATCATTTTGCTCAGCATACACCGGACCTTTTCGCCGCCGGATAGGACATTTACATGCTTGAACACATCTTCATTGGAGAACAGCATCCGGCCCAGGAAGCCCCGGAGGTACACATCGTCCTTTTTGGCGGAATACTGCCGGAGCCAGTCTACCAGCTCCTCCTCGTTGCCCTCAAAATAGGGGCTGTTGTCCTTGGGCAGGTAGCTGCGGATGGTGGAAACGCCCCACTTGATGGAACCCTCGTCCGGCTCCAGTTCGCCCATGAGGATTTTGAACAGGGCCGTCTGGGCCAGTTCGTTTTCACCGACAAAAGCGATTTTATCGGTACGGCCCACGGAGAAGTAGACCTTGTCCAGCAGCTTCACCCCGTCAACGGTGACGGATACGTCCTTGACGGTCAGCACGTCCTTGCCCAGTTCCCGCTCCTGCTGGAAGCCCACAAAGGGATAGCGGCGGGTGGAGGAGGGCATTTCTTCCACGCTCAGCTTGTCCAGCAGCTTTCTTCTGGCGGTAGCCTGCTTGGCCTTGGCCTTGTTGGCGGAGAAACGCTGAATAAACAGCTGCAATTCCTCAATTTTCTCCTGGTTCTTCTTGTTCTTGTTCCGGATCATGGCCTGAACCATCTGGGAGGACTCATACCAGAAGTCGTAGTTGCCCACGTACATCTTGATCTTGCCGTAGTCAATATCCACGGTATGGGTGCAGACGGTGTTCAAGAAGTGCCGGTCATGGGAGACGGCAATGACCATGCCGGGGAAGTCCAGCAGGAAGTCTTCCAACCAGTTGATGGCTTCAATATCCAGGTTGTTGGTAGGCTCGTCCAGCATGACGATATCGGGGTTGCCGAACAGGGCCTGGGCCAGCAGGACCTTCACCTTGAGACGGGGGTCAACGCTGGCCATCTGGTCGTAGTGCAGCTCCGTGCCGATGCCCAGACCTTGCAGCAGACGGGAAGCATCAGACTCGGCTTCCCAGCCACCCAATTCCGCAAACTCCGCTTCCAGGTCCGCCGCCCGCAGACCGTCTTCATCGGTAAAGTCCGGCTTTTCGTAGATGGCGTCCTTTTCTTTCATCACATCGTACAGGTGCTGGTTGCCCATGATGACGGTGTCCATGACGGTATAGTCATCGTAGGCGTTCTGGTTCTGTTTCAGAACGGATACCCGCTTGGTGGGGTCAATGTCGATGGAACCGGTGGTGGAGTCCAGCTCGCCGGTCAAAATCCGCAGGAAGGTGGATTTTCCCGCGCCGTTGGCACCGATAATGCCGTAGCAGTTCCCCGGCAGAAACTGCAGATCCACATGCTGGAACAACCACTGCCCGCCAAACTGCATCCCCAAGTTGCTGACTGTAATCATTGCTTGTCTCCTTGTCCGTTGTATAATAATGATGGTTTCATAAAAATAGAGCCTTGCGGAACATCGAATTGACAATGAACAATTGACAATGGACAATTGCGGTATCCCTTCGGGATGTTTTAGAATTTTTCGAGGGGAAAAACCGCATCCGCCGCAAATTGTCAACTGTCAATTGTCAATTGTCAATTTTTTATTGACCGCATACTCATACATCCTAATCTTACCACAAAATTGTAAATAAAGAAAGAACTTTTTTTCTCCCCCTTGCTTTTTTCCGGAAGTGCGCTATAATATTAGCACTCACATGAAACGAGTGCTAACGAATACCCTGTGCATCCCAAGGCACTCCGGAAAGGAAGTTTACGTTTTATGGAAAAGAAACAGTTCAAAGCGGAGTCCCAGCGGCTGCTGGATTTGATGATCAACTCCATTTATACCCACCGGGAGATCTTCCTGCGGGAAATCATCTCCAATGCCTCCGATGCCATCGACAAGCTGGCCTATACGGCCCTGACCGATGAAAAGGTGGGCATTGCCCGGGATCAGTTTGCCATTACCATCACCCGGGACAAGGAAAACCGTACCCTCACCGTGTCCGATAACGGCATCGGCATGAGCCTGGAAGAAATGGAAGAAAACCTGGGTACCATTGCCAAGTCCGGCTCTCTGGGCTTCAAGCAGGCCATGGAGAAGAAAGAGGACATTGACATCATCGGCCAGTTCGGCGTGGGCTTCTACTCCGCCTTTATGGTGGCCTCGGAAGTCACGGTGATTTCCAAGAAGTACGGTGCGGACAAGGCCTACAAGTGGGTGTCCAACGGCACTGACGGCTACAGCGTGGAGGAGGCCCAGCGGGATACCGCCGGTACCGATGTGATCATGGTGCTGAAGGCCGATACCGAAGAAGATACCTACAGCCAGTATCTGGAAGAATATGAGATCCGCAACCTCATCACCAAGTATTCCGACTACATCCGCTACCCCATCCGCATGGAGGTGGAGAAGTCCCGGAAGAAGGAGGATTCCCCGGAGGACAAGCCCGAGTATGAATCCTATACCGAGGTAGAGACCCTGAACTCCATGGTACCCCTGTGGCAGAAGAACAAGAAGGACGTGACCGAGGAGGAGTACAACACCTTCTACCGGGATAAGTTCTACGACTTCAACAAGCCCCTGCGGGTCATTCATTTCAGTGCCGAGGGTCAGGTGTCCTTTAAGGCCCTGCTGTATATCCCCTCCAAGGCCCCCTATGATTTCTATACCAAGGACTTTAAGCGGGGCTTGCAGCTGTATTCCAGCGGCGTGATGATCATGGAAAACTGCGAGGACCTGCTGCCGGAGCATTTCCGCTTTGTCCGGGGCGTGGTAGACAGCCAGGACCTGTCCCTGAACATCAGCCGGGAAATGTTGCAGCATAACCGCCAGCTGACCATTATCGCCCGGAACATTGAAAAGAAGATCAAGAGCGAACTGAAATCCATGCTGGAAAACGAGCGGGAGAAGTATGAGGAGTTCTACGCCGCCTTTGGCCGCCAGCTGAAATACGGCACCGTCTCCGATTACGGTGCCCATAAGGACAGCTGCCAGGATTTGCTGCTGTTCTACAGCCACAAGCAGGGCAAGCTGATCTCCCTGAAAGAGTATGTGGACGCCATGCCGGAGGGCCAGGAGAAAATCTACTTTGCCCCCGGCGAAAACAAGGAGCTGCTGGCAAAGCTGCCTCAGGTGACGCTGCTGGACGGCAAGGGCTACGACACCCTGCTCTTTACCGAGGATGTGGATGAATTCGTACCCCAGACCCTGATGACCTATCAGGAAAAGAGCTTCTGCAACGTTTCCACCGAGGACTTGGGGCTTCAATCCGAGGAGGAGAAAAAGGCCGCCCAGGAGGAGGCCGAGGAGAAGAAAGGCTTCCTGACCTTCGTCAAGGACAGCCTGGGAGACCAGGTGAAAGAAGTAAGGCTCAATAAGAACCTGGGCAGCTGCCCCGTGGCCATGGTGCCGGATGCGGGCATGAGCTTTGAGATGGAGAAGTACATGAAGCGGGTAAACCCGGAATTCAGCTTCCCCTCTGCAAGGATCCTGGAACTGAACCCGGACAACGACATCATCCGCCAGCTGCAGGAAACCATGACTGCCGATCCCGTCAAGGCCAAGGATCTGGCCCAGTTGCTGTGCTTCCAGGCCCAGCTTATGGCCCAGCTGCCTCTGGATGACCCCTACGCTTACACCGAGCTGGTGTGCAAGCTGGTACGCTAAAAACAATCCGCCCCTGCCTTGCGGCAGGGGCGCTGCTCTGGGAAGACCATCCTGCCGGAGTACCGGCAGAAGCGAAAATCGCGCACAATTTGGCAAATCGCAACGGAAACAAGGCAGCTTCAGGGCCACCGCAAAACGCGGCGGCCCTGATTTGTTATCCTACAAAGCTGTACTCAATGCTGTCGGCGTAGCGGTAATAGAAACTCTGGCCTGCTTCCAGTCCGGAAAGGAGTTCTACCTGATTGCCGTCAGAGCGGCCGGTCTGAATCTCTACGGGGTCCGTAAGGGTGTCGGTCTTCTCGTTGTAGCCGGTGTAGAGCCAGGACTTGCCGGAGTCAAAGAGGACTGCCTCCGCGGGCACGGTCTGTACCGGCTCGGAAACGGCGGTGGTGATCTTGACGGAAGCATTCATGCCCGGCAGCATATTTCCCTCCCTGGGCACTGTCACCGTGACGGTGTACTTGGTGTTGCCGCCGGAATTGGCGCCGTAGGGATCAATGGAGGTAATGGTTCCCGTAAAACCGGTACCCGTCAGGGCGTCCAGTGTGACTTGGGCCTCCATGCCCGTTTGCAGGGTCAGAATATCCAGCTCATCCACCTGAATCTGTACAGTCATCTCCTCGTCGGCGGTGATGACTGCGGCGTCCCGCAGGGTGGTATCGTAACTGTCGTAGACTGCGGTGACCGTCCCGCCGTAGCCGGAAATGCCTCCTGTCAGGCCGCTCATGGCCCCGGTCAAGGCACTGGTGTCCATGCCGGAGATCTGGCCCATATCGATATCGGGAAACTGCCCGCCGCCGGGGGTATTGGAAGTCAAATGCTCATAAACCACCGTATCCGTGCTGATCAGGACGGCATCTCCCGCACCGATCTCCGCAAAAGCGGACTCCGTCCACATGCCGCCGGTGCTGAGGCAGACGGTCTGTCCCTGGTCCTGCAGCGTCTGGGGTTCCCCGGTGATTGTAGGATTCACCAGATTGGCGAAGCTCAGCATCTGGGACTTTTTCGCCTCAACGGTCAGCTGGGGGACATATTCCAGACTGCCCTCAGAGACGGAAGTCACCAGGCCCACAACATAGCTGACGGTTTCTTCCGGCTCCTCGGGGCCCTCCGAGGGATCTGGAGGCTCCGAAGGGTCCGGATCCTCACTGGTGTCCGGTTTTCCCGCCGTATCTGTCCCCTCCATGCGGGTTCCGCCCACGGCGGTATAGCCGGGGCTGGCCTGGCTGCGGGTACGGGTCAAGGTTGCGGGATCCGTATAGTCAACCGTGGAATCCACCCCGGAGACGATGCCGCCGCAGTCCGCGTACAGAATGCCGTCTTTGTACAGCTTAACAAGGCTTTCCATCTGGGCCTCCAACTCGCTCCGACGGTTCAGCAGTCGGGCGTACTCGGCGGTATGGCCTGTGTTTTCCAGCGTCAAAAGGGCGCTGTCCGTAGAAACCTTCTGATTTTCCCTGACGCTGATCCGGGAAACGGTGCCATAGGCCCCGGTGACCCGCAGCTGTGCGTGGATATAGAGATTTCCGGAACCGAGAAGCGTTCCCGCCTCGTCCTGTACAGTGACGTTATCGCCCAGAGCCACGGTCTCATCGGAAACCGTCACCGTGGCGATGCCGTCAGAGACACCCTCTACCGTCCCTTCCAGGCCGGTTCCGTCGGAGAGGGTCACTGTGACATGCTCCCCGACCTCCGCCTGGGCCTCCAGGTCCACAGCCATAAGGCCGTCCAGGGACAGCAGCATCAGCGCGCCGTTATCATACACGGTGTCCGCCGCGGAAGTTCCCTCCTGGGCGTAGATCTTCTTCACCCGTCCAGCAGCGCCGGCCCGAATCGTTGTATCATTTGTCTTACCGCTTTCGGAGGCAATGTCCTTATCCAGAGCGTCCAATACGCTTTGCAGCTCGGAAATGGCGGCCTTTACTGCCACAACATCCACCTGGGCAACGGGGTCCCCTGCCGATACGGTTTCGCCGTTTTTCACATAGTAGGTCTGCAGCTCCAGAGCCTGGGGAATGCTCTGGGCCGTACCCTCCTGGGCTTCCAGTGTGCCGCCGCCGGAGAGCACCGTGGAGATCACGTTTTCCTCGGGAACAGCGGAAAAAATCTTGTCGTTCACCCTGGTCGTTGCGGAAATGCCGGAGGGCAGAGACGCGATAATCAGTGCCGCCGCCAGAAGAATACAGACAAAGGTCACCCATTTGGCACCGCTGCCGGTCCGCTGGGGGGCTTCCTCCTCGGGGACCAGAGGCGGCATGGTGTTTTCGTTCCTGTTCGGTTTTTTCATGGTCTTCCCTCCTTAACCGCCGTAGTGCAGAGCTTCAATGGGCGGAAGCTTGGCGGCCTTGTTGGCGGGGTACAGGCCGAAAATCACGCCGATGGCAAAGCAGAAGGCCACAGCAATGGCTACAACGCCCCATTCCAGGCCAAAAGAAATGCCCATGCTGGCCACCATTACGGAGATCAGCCGCAGCACCACCCAGGACAGGAACACGCCGATGGCGCAGCCAATCATACACAGCACCACGCTTTCCAGCAAAAACTGCTGCAAAATGACGCCCCGGCCCGCGCCGATGGCCTTCCGAATGCCGATCTCCCTTGTACGCTCGGTGACGGTCACCAGCATGATGTTCATAATGCCGATGCCGCCCACGATCAGGGAAATGGCCGCGATACCGCCCAGCAGCACCGTCAGGATGCCGGTGACGCTGCTCATGGCATCCTCCAGCATGTTCTGGGACAGCAGGGAGAACGCGTCCTCATCGTCTTCAAACCGCTCCAGCAGCAGCCGTTTCATGGCCGCCTCGGTGGTGGTCACATTGCCGTCCGCCGGAGCGCTGACGGAGAAGCTGGTAATGGTGGAGGAGACGGTGGAGGACAGCCGCATGAGGGTAGTATAGGGAATATAAGCCGTCATGTTGTCCTTGGTAAGAATACCTGTCAGGGATTCATCGTCATTTTTCATAATGCCCACGATGGTGAATTTCCTGCCGTCCAGAGAAATTTCCTCACCCAGACAATCCGTATAGCCCACCATGTCCTCTGCGGTTTTCTCCGTGATAACGCACACGCCGGTGTGGTTCTCCACATCCGCCTGGGTCAGGAACCGGCCCAAAAGAACGCTCTGGCCATTGATGGGAGCATAGGCCGGGGTGGCGCCGTAAACTGTAACGGTTTTTGTGGTGGAGGAATACTTTCCGGTAGCGGTGGTGGTTGCCGAGGGGGCCGCCAGACCGATCTGGGGGTCTGCCATCCATTCATCCAGGGTATCCAGCGTTACGGGCGCGCCCTTGTCGTCGGAAATGGTGACGGTCAATAGATTGCTGCCCAGACTGGAAATGGTATCGGTGACGGTGCCGGTTGCGCCGGAGACCAGACTCACCAGAATAACCAGAGCCATAACGCCGATGATGATGCCCAGCATGGTCAGAAATGCCCGGAATTTATTGCCGGAAATGGACTTCATTGCCATTTTGAATGCCTGGATCATGCGCCCACCTCCGTCAGCTGTCCGTCCTTGATGCGCACGATGCGGCTGGCCTGCCTAGCCACGTCATCGTCGTGGGTAATGAGAACGATTGTATTGCTCGCATCGTGGAGCTCGTGGAAAATGTCCATGATCTCCACGGTAGTCTTGGAATCCAGGTTGCCCGTAGGCTCATCCGCCAGAATCAGGCTGGGCCGTGTAACAATGGCCCGGGCGATGGCCACACGCTGCTGCTGGCCGCCGGAAAGCTCCGTAGGCAGGTGCTTGGCCCGCTTCTGCAGGTCCACTCTTGCCAACGCCTTTTCCACCCGCTCCTTCCGCTCTGCCCGGGGGACTTTCTGGTAAATGAGGGGCAGCTCCACATTCTCCTCAGCGGTGAGCTTGGAGATCAGGTTGAAGCTCTGGAACACGAAGCCAATCTTCCGGTTCCGGATCCGGGCAAGCTCATTTTCGGAATAGTCCTCAATGGGCGTGCCGTCCAGGAGATAAGTGCCGGAGTCGGCGGTGTCCAGGCATCCGATGATATTCATCAGCGTGGACTTGCCGGAGCCGGAAGGGCCGATAATGCTCACAAATTCGCCGGGGTCGATATGCAGATTGGCCTTGTTCAGAGCATAAACCTGCTCGCTTCCAACCTGATAGACCCGGGAAATATCCTTCAAATCGATCATTGGGAACCTCCTCAGCCGCCCATATTCGGCATACCGGAGGGCATTCCGCCGGACATACCGCCGGACATACCGCTCTTGTCACCGCGGCCGCCCCGGTCACTCATGCCGCCCATATCGCTCATACCGCCCATGCCGGAGAAGTCCCCAGAGGTGGTGAATGTCATGCCGCCGAAAGTGAAGGTCTGCTCCTTGGGTGTGTAGTACACCGTGTCGCCTTCGGAAAGGCCGGAGACGATCTCCGTATAGCTGCCGTTGGTCAGACCCAGTGTCACCTCCGTCATGCCGCCCAGTGTGTCGGTCTCCGCGTCGTAGGCGGTGTAGACATAGGCGGTAGAGCTGGTCTTGCGGATGGCCTCGGCAGGCAGCAGCAGGGCATTGTCCACACCCTGAATGGTAACCTCCGCCTTGGCGGTCATACCGGAGAGCATGCCCTTTTGCCTGCCCAGCGTGATCTTGGCGGAATAGCTGCCGCTGGTTCCGGTGGTATCGATCTCCGCAACGGTGCCCACATAGTGCTCATCGCCCACGGATTCCACTGTCAGGCTCACCTCCTGACCCACGGACAGGGAGAGGATATCCGTCTCATCCACGGAGATCGTCACAGACATGGTCTCGCCGGGATCCAGAGTGGCTAAGGTGGTATCCGTCAGCGGGTCCGTATCCACAACCAGATCATCCAGCGACACCATGGTCTCCAGCGTACCGGACTGCTCAGCAACCAAACCGCCGTCCTTATAGAGCTTCACCAGCTTCTGGTACAGCTCTTCGTAATCCGCCCGCTGCTCCAGCAGCTGGTCATACTTGGCCGAATCGGAGGTGTCCTTCAGGGTAAACAGCGTGGTGGACGCGGAGACCTTGGCGTTTTCCTTGGCGAATACGGTGCTGACGGTCCCAGCGTATCCTGTGACCTTCAGAGGGGCGTGAATATAAAGCGTCCCGGACTGAGCGCCTACGGTGGCGGTGTCTCCCGCCATGGGGCCGTCGTCAGATACCAGTACCGTAGCGGTGCCGCCCTTGACGCTGTTCACAGTGCCCTCCCAGGTTTTCCCATCGGAGGTCATGACCGTGACGGTCTCCCCGGCGTTCAGAGAACCGGCGTCAATGTCCAGGGCCAGATAGCCATCCAAAGACAACTCCGCCAGACAGCCGTGGTCGTACATCACGTCCGCCACATTGTCGCCCGCCTCAGCATAGACCGCTTTGACCCGTCCGGCTACGCCCGCGGAAACCGTGGAACTTACCGTATTTTTCGCGGCAGACTGGAGTTGGGTGTCCAGACTGTCCAGGCTGTCCTGCACGGAAGACAGGCTGGTCAACACCGTGCTGGTATTGACGGCTGCCAGCAGATATCCCGCCTGAACGGCATCGCCCTGCTCGGCATAGAGCTTTTCCACCTTCACTGTGGAGGGTACAGTCAAATCAACAACATCCTCGCTTTCCAAGGTCCCGCTGCCGGAGACGGTTGCCTTAATAGCCCCCGTCGTCACAGTGACCGACTTCACATTGCTGCCGCTCTGGGCGGTAACGGACCGCCGCACCCGCTGCCGGACATACAGCACCCCCGCCAGCAGCACAAGCAGCACCACGGCGATCACAGCAATCACCCGCTGCACGGTTTTCTTCCGTTTCTGGGCTTTGGTTGGTTTTGCCATAGGTCTTTCCTCCAATTATGTTTCAAAAAGTAAGTACATTCTAATTGGGGAACCTGAAACCAGTCTGAATGGAATGAGAATAAAATGTGAACAAGCCCCCGGTTCCCCGAAAAAAATACGGGCAGCAAAACCGCCGCCCGTATTTTTACTTAATAGAAATTCTTTTCGTAGAACACGGAAGTCTTTTGCAGCTCCGAGTTCACCCAGTCGAAGCCGAACTGTTCAATCAGCGTGGGCTGGTCGGACAGCAGGTTGGCGCCCAGGCCCAGACGGTCGCCCCGGATGTCGAAGCCCATGGCCGCCAGGATTGTGGGGAACATATCCACCTGAGAGAACCGGCGGTCGGAGAAATCCAGACCGGATACGTCCTCCGCGGGGTTGATAAAGCAGTTGTAGACCAGCCGCTGGGAGCTGTCCACGCCGTCAACCAGATAGTTGTCCATTCTGGGGTGGTCGCCCAGAATGACGATCAGTGTATCCTCGTAGAAGCTCTGCTGCCTGCACCACTCGATGAAAGCAGCTATCTGTCGGTCTGCGCACTCTACCACCGCTGCGGTGGTTTCGCCATACTTCTCCGTATCGCATTCATCGCAGACGTAGCCCAAGGTGAAATGGGTATCGGCAGTCAGCATGGTGAAATTGAAGGGTTCGCCGCTGTCCGCCAGCGTCAGGAGCTGCTCCTGGGCGATTTTGTAGAGGATCTTGTCCTCGAAGCCCCACCAGACCTTGTAATCCTGCGGGATCCAGCCGGTTTTCTGGGCAGTATAATAGTCGTAAATACTGTAATTCCCGTGAGTAGAAAAATAAGTTCTTCTGCCGCCGAAGGTCGCATCGGATCCGCATAGGAATTCCTGCCGGTAGCCCTGACTTTCCAGAATCGTCCCCAGGTTTTCCAGTCCGGCGGCAAAATTCACATGATCATCAATGGTATTGGGGTCCTCCATGGGAACGCAGCAGGGTACGCCGGAGGTGGAAGCCATCAAAGCGCCCATGGTATAAAAGGCTCCATAGATATTGTCCGCGCCGCCCAGACGTGCCCCCGATTTCGTACCGAAGGACAGATTGTCATAGGCCAGCTGCCGCAGGTTGGGGATCAGATCCTCCTTCTGGAAGCCGCCCTGATCATAGGAGGTATAGGTGGTCTCCATGCTTTCCAGATAGATGCAGATCAGATTCTTCGGCTTTCCCCGGGCGGTAATCTCCGTGTCGCTGGGGCGGACATAGTAGTCCTCATAGATGGTGGTTTTGTCCATCCGGGTTTTGACATAGTCTGACAGCTGGAAGCGTTTTTCGGCTATAGCTCCCGCCAATCCCCAGGTCAGCACAGGGACCACAGCCAGCACACCGCAGATCAGCGTCCTTGCGTGAAGCCTCAGCTTCGGGCGGCGAAGCTCCAGAATTTCTCCTTTCCCGCAGCTTCGGAAACGAATCAGCGCAACAGCATAGCCAGCCGAAAACAGGAATGTAACCGGTACACAGGTCCGTGCAACACTTTCAGCGATCCCGCCGTCCGCGCCATCCAGAGGATTGGTCAGCGTAAAAATGATTTCCGAAATACCCACATTCAGTGTCTGCAGTTCCCAGAGCATTGCGCTCAGCAGCGCAGCCCCCAATGCAAACAGCAGCCATCCCAGTACCGCCAGAACAACATATGTCTTACTTGTCTTCGTTTTTTTCATTGCCGATATCCTTACGCATCGCTTTCTCGTTTGCTGCCGCCAGAATTCCCAGCGCTGCTGCACAGAACACAGCAACTACAACATAATACCGGGAATACGTAGGAACCTCACGCTGCAAAAGTGCCTCAACCACCCGAACCAGTTCCCTTGCCGCGAGGTTTTCCAGGCACAGGCACCAGCCGTAATAAACAAGACCTTCCCGTAAGGAAAGCTTCGGAAGCTTCCAGAGGCTCCGCACAGCGGAAACTACGAGCAACGGAATACCGACCAAGCTGATAAAGGGAAATACAAAATCTTCCAGCTGCATAATGTTCGATAAATCTCCTTTTTATGAATTGAAAATACAAAAAAGCTAACGTTCATTATACAGCCATTTTCCCATTTGTCAAGCCGCACCGTTTTTGCGTCTTTTCATGTCATGCCGGAAGTTTCTTTCCTCGCAAATCAGCACATGGCTTTACGAAAGCGGTCGAATATGGTATTATAAAGAAAAGCCTCTCTACAGGCTGCTTTTACATACCTAAAATAAGAAAAGGAATTCAACCTATGCGATACAGATACAAACGCGTATTTGCGGTATTTCTGAGCTGCGCCATGCTCTTTTCGCTGACCGCCTGCGGCAGTCAGCGGCAGACCAAGGAAATTGAGGGGGTATTTCTGGGCATTGATGCCGCCAAATACCAGGGCACCATCGACTGGCAGGCTGTGGCCGGGGCCGGAATGAAATTCGCCATGATCCGCCTTGGCTACCGGACGGACGAGGGCGGCGTCATCGTGGAGGACTCCAACGCCCGCTACAATCTTCAGGAGGGCAGCCGGGCAGGCATCCCCATGGGCGGCTATTTCTTCTCCTCCGCCATCAATAAGGAAGAGGCAGAAGAGGAGGCCGTCTGGGTAGCGGAGCTGGTCGCCAAATACCCCATTACCTACCCCATCGTCTATGACTGCGAGGGCTTCACCCAGGAAAACAGCCGCCAGAAGGATCTGACAAAAGCCCAACGGACAGATATCGCCCTTGCTTTTTTGAAAGCCATCAAAAAGCTGGGCTATACGCCCATGTTCTATGGCTCCAAAAGCGAACTGGAAAACAGCTGGGAGACAGGCCGCATCGAAAAGCATTATAAAATCTGGGTCGCCCAGTACCCGGACCTTCCCTACCCCCAGACCTATGCCTCCAGCTACCAGGGGAAGCACCAGATGTGGCAGTTTTCCCAGACGGCCACGGTCAGCGGCGTGAGCCAGCCGGTGGACATGAACCTGGCATATTTCGGCTACAACGGTATTGAACCCGCCAAGGATTCCGAACCTCCCGCGGAAGTCGGCCCGGATCCGGAGGCCCTCATGGCTTTTACAGAGACGGAGGAAACTGTCACAGCCAAGGAAAAGACCAATCTGCGCTCCATCCCGGACCAGGGCGAGGACAGCATCGTCCTCTACACTCTGCTCAACGGCGAAACCGCCCTGCGCACCGCCACCAGTCCCAGCGGCTGGTCCCGGCTTCTGTACAACGGTACGGTCTGCTACGCCGTTACCAGCTATCTGACCACAGACCTGGACTATGACCCCAGCGCCCTCCAGCAGGAAGGCAGCCTGCAAACGCAGTTTGAGGCCGTAGACGACACGGTCACGCCAAAAGTAGAAGTGAATCTGCGGACCCTGCCCAGCGTGGAAAACCCGGAATCCCAGATCATCGTCCTTCTGAAGCACGGGGAAACCGTCCAGCGCACCGGCGTCAGCGACAACGGCTGGTCGAGACTCCTCTATAACGGCACGGTATGCTATGCCGTCACCAGTTACCTGGAATCTTCAGATGGCAATGCGGCAAAGCCGGACGATGGTGCTATTAAGACCCAATTCGAGGACATGGACGACTATGTATCCCCCAAGGAAAAGGTGAATCTGCGTTCCATCCCCTCCGTGGACGACCCGGACTGCGTGGTAGTCGCCACCATCACAAGCAGTGAAAAAGTCCACCGCACCGGCATCAACCGGGATGTGGGCTGGTCCAGAGTGGAATACAACGGGAAGACGCTGTACTGCATCACGCAGTATCTGAACGAAGTGAAATGAAAAATGCGGAGCAATGGCAGGACTTTTGTTCTGCCATTGCTCCGCTCAAATATTTCCGTAATAAACTATTAAGCTACAGCCGATAGCCCTGTCCGCCCATCGGCTGGGTGCCTCCGGCGGGGAGCTTCTTGTCCCGCCAAGAAGCTCCGCAAGAATGCGGCTTAAGGAGGCGCTGTCGGCAAAGCCG
>NZ_JAHLPU010000003.1 GCF_018918045.1 Pseudoflavonifractor sp. MSJ-30 | reverse complement strand
AGATATATGTATATTATATATGCTTATATACGATAATATAATATTTTTGTACTGTAATATAAAACTATATTCTATTTTTAACAATTTGAGGCGTTACTTTTCGTAAAGTTCGACGATAAGAAAATAGTTGATTTCCGCATTCGGCAGTGTTACCATAAAAGTGCGATATGAACAAAGATAATTCTATAATATCGCACAGACAATTCGTAATCATGCGGTCTGAGTGCGCATACAGGACCGCGAAGAACAAGAAAACAGAAAGGTCGAGAAAAATGGCGAAGAAAAAGACAATTATCGAACTGAGGAAGATGGTTGCCGCCGGTGAGAAGATCGTCTACCTGACCGGTTATGATTACCTGACGGCCAAGTATGAGGAGCGTGCCGGTATCGACATGATCCTGGTGGGGGACTCTCTGGGCAACGTCATTCTGGGGCATGACAGCACCTTCCCTGTTACCATGGAAGATATGATCATGCACTGCAAGGCGGTCCGCAAGGGCGCGCCCAACACCTTCGTGGTCGGCGATATGCCCTTCATGTCCTATCAGCTGTCCGATGAAGAGGCGGTTGCCAACGCCGGACGCTTCGTCAAAGAAGCGGGCATGGACTGCGTCAAGCTGGAGGGCATCAACGACGCCGCTATTTCCAGAGTAAAGGCAATCAATGACGCGGGCATTCTGGTAATGGGTCACATTGGTCTGACGCCCCAGTTCAGCCTGCAGATGGGCGGAAACCGGGCGCAGGGCAAGAGCTGCGACGCCGCGCTGAAGCTGATTGACGCCGCCAGAAAGCTGGAAGAGGCCGGCGCCTGCTCCATTCTGGTAGAGGGCGTTCCCGCCATCGTTGGCAAGGCCATTACCGAGCAGGCCAATATTCCCATTCTGGGCATCGGTGCCGGTTCTTACACCGACGGCCAGCTGCTGATCTTTGCGGACATGGTGGGTTATTTCGACGATTTCACCCCCAAGTTCGTCAAGCGCTACGGCGACGTGGGCGGCGAGCTGCTTCGTTCCTTCACCGCCTACGCCCAGGAGGTACGGGCCGGTCAGTTCCCGGACGATTCGATCCATTCCTACAAGATCAGCCCGGAAGAAGCCGCCGCTCTGGAAGAGGCCCTGAAGTCCCGCTGATTCCTTCTTGCGTTTTCCTCCCCGGAAAGCGTCCGCTTCTCTGAGCCGGTGCGGGTCTGCGGCCCGGGGCGGGAAAAAGCCGCGTAACAAAGAGCAAGAATCTGATGTTGTTTTATATTGCCGGACGATTGGATTGCTTGCATAAAACAAAGGGTATTTTTTCGTAACAGTTCACAAACGAAAACCGTTGAAAATCAAAAATACAGATGGTAACATACAAGTATACGGCAATAGCAATGTCAGATTTGTAATATCGAACAGAAACAGGGGGATCGTTACATATGAAGATCAATAAGGAGCTTTGCGTAAACTGCGGCATGTGCATCAACCGCTGCCCGGTTTCCGCGATCCGGAAGGTGGACAAGGTCGTAGATATCGACTTTGACGCCTGTGTGGAATGCGGCGTCTGTCTGCGTTCCAATGTGTGTAAGAAAAAGGCCATCTATCAGCAGCCGCTGGAGTATCCCCGTTCCGTGCGCAGCCTGATGAGCGATGTGCTGACCATTGCCCCGGAGTCCGGCATTTCCGGCCGCGGCACCGAGGAGATGAAGACCAACGAGGTAACGGGCCGCTTCCCGGACGGCACCATCGGCATTGCCGTGGAGCTGGGTCGTCCATGCTATGGCGCGCGGCTGTATGACGCCGAGAAGATCGCCATGGCCGTGGCCGCCAAGGGTGTGGAATTTGAGCCCTGCAACCCTGTCACCACCATGATGAGCGACCCCAAGACCGGTAAATTCAAGGAAGAGCTGCTGAACGAAAAGGTGCTGTCCGCAATCGTGGAGATGTCCGTTCCCTATGAAAAGGCGGAGGAGATCCTCTCCACCATTTATGAGACAGCCAAGACCCTGGATTGCTTCCTGAGCCTGGATATCTGCTCCAAGGTGGATAAGAACGGCAATCTGCCCAGCATGGAAATCGTGAAGAAGATGGGCGTATGGTGCTCCGAGAATGGCAAGACCAACGTCGGACTGGGCCGCCCCCTTTACAAGGGCTGATTCGAAGGAGGTAACACAATATGTCTCATACGCTTCACCGTGTCGGCACCAGAGAGAATCTGGCCCACGACTTTGTTTTCCTGTGCATGCCCAGTAAGGACATCAACCACGTTGGTTCCCACAAGCCTCTGCGCCGGTTCTTTGAGCTGTGCGAAAAGAACCACTGCGTCACCATGGGTGACTGCCGGGGCGGCAACGAGTGGTACCAGAAGGAAAAGTACCACCTCAACGACAATCTGGAAGGCCGTCAGCACATGATCGAGAATGTGGAAGACCGGGCCGTTATTACCGCAACCTTCAAGAGTGAGGAAGACGTGGTCAACATGCTCAAGGATCTGAAGGAAGAGGATCTGGGCATGTCCATCGTGGTTTCCGGTCTGGTGGATCGGGTGAAGGAGTGCAGCCACAAGGCGGGGCTGGAGCCCCATACCGTGGAGCATTCCCTGGGCCGCATCGGCCGCACGGACCTGCTGCCTCCCAACGAAATTCTGGAGATCGCCACCATGTGCGGCCACTCCATGGTTTCCGTCAACTTCATCAATGAGATGATTGAGAAGTGCCGCAAGGGCAAATGTACCCCCGAGCAGGCCGCCGCGGAGCTGTTCAAGCCCTGCATGTGCGGCATCTTCAACACGGACCGGGCCGCCATGCTGATCCGGACCATGATCGAAGCTGAGAAGTAAACGACACACTTTACTATAATATAGAAATAGAAAGGAACTCTGACATGAAAAAGTATATCGCGTTACTCCTGTCCCTGGCCCTTGTGCTTACTGTCTTCGCAGGCTGCCAGAGTCAGTCCTCCGGCACCGCAACGACGGCGGCCACTACAGGCACTTCTTCCGCTTCTTCAGATGCTCCTGCCAGCAGCTTCAAGCTGTCCGGTGATGTTGAGTTTGTTTGTCCTTATTCCGCTGGCGGCGGCTCCGACCTGTATGCCCGTACCGCTGGCAATATTATGACGGAAAAGGGCCTGCTGGGCGGCAGAACCATCACCGTCAACAACAAAACAGGTGGCGGCGGTGCTGTCGGCGATGCTTACACAGCTACCAAGTCCGGTGATGGCACTGTTATCACCACTTATGTTTCCGCGCAGATTACCGGCCCGATGATCAACGGTACGGAAATCACCTATAAGGACCTGACTCCCATCTGCAACCTGGCCATGGATGAATATACCATCGGTGTCCTTTCTACCGCTGAATACAAGACTCTGGACGAGTTCATTGCCTACGCAAAGGCCAACCCCGGCAAGGTCACTGTCGGCGGTTCCGGTTCCGGTACGGAAGACAATCTGGTAACGGGGCTGATGCAGATGTACTGCGATATCGATGTAGAGTATATTCCCTACAACTCTTCCGCTGAGGTTATGACCGCTATGCTGGGCGGCCATATCAACGCCGGTATTTACAATCCCAATGAAGCCATCAGCCAGTATGAAGCCGGTGATGTGCTCCTGCTGGCCGCGTTTGGCCCTGAGCGTATTTCCGTTCTGCCCGATGTGCCCACCTTCACCGAGTTGGGCTATGACAAGGTTGTGTTCCAGCAGTTCCGGGGCATTTTCGGACCCGGCAACATGAGTCAGGAAGCGGTCGATTTCTGGGTCGGCGTGTTTGAGACTGTCATTCAGGACAGCTCCTGGTCTGACGGCTACCTTGCCAAGAACGGTCTGACCTCCAAGTTCCTTTCCGGTGCGGAGTTTGACACCTTCCTGAATGAAGAAGCTGCCAAGTATGAGGCGGTTCTGGGGAACCTGGGCCTGCTGCACGGTTAATAAACATCCTCCAAATGTGTCGATTCCGGATCACCGGCTCTTCCGGTGATCCGGAATTGGTAAATGAACAAAATCCCATTCAAAGTGAGGTAGTAATATGGCGTATATCGTTGAAATAATCGGAATTATTGCCGGTTTGGGCGCTATCGGGATGGGTCTGGGAAAGTATGGTTGGTGGGACAGAATTTCTATCGGCGGCGGCTTTATGCCGACCATTGTCGGTACGCTGCTTGTGCTTTTCTGTGTCCTGATGCTCATCAGCAAAGTTAGAAGGAAAGAAAAGGCAGAGAAAATAGATTTGAAAGTACTGCTGCCGATTGGTGCTATGCTGCTGATTCTTCTTTGTAACTATCTGCTGGGGCTGCTTCCTGCCTGCATTCTGGTATCCTTCCTGTGGCTGCTTTTGATTGAGAAGTACAGCTGGAAAAAGGCTCTGCTCGTCTCGGCAATTATGTTCGTATGTGTTTATGGAATTTTCCGCCTGTGGCTGAATGTGCCCTTCCCCAAGGGACTTCTGAATATCTCGTTGTAAGGAGGTAAGCATATGGAGAATTTTGCGCTTTTATTCCAGGGCTTTGCTACCGCGTTCTCTCCCGTAAACCTTCTGGCTGCGTTGGCCGGGGCATTCATGGGTATTGTTGTGGGTGCTATGCCCGGCATCGGTTCCCTTGCGGGCTGTTCTCTGCTGCTCCCGCTGACATTTAAGATGAATCCAACCACCGGCATTATCATGCTGGCTGGCGTGTATTATGGCAATATGTATGGCGGTGCGTTCAGTGCGATTCTGCTGAACATTCCGGGAGACGCGCCCGCTGTCATGACGGCCTTGGACGGCTATGCCATGACCAAGAAGCGGAAAGCCGGTAAGGCTCTGCTGGCGGCGAATCTGGCCTCCTTCATTGGCGGAACCATCGGCATTCTGATCCTGACCGCGCTGGCACCCACGCTTGCGGCGGTGGGCTTGAAATTCGGGCCTGCGGAAATGGTGTCCCTGCTTCTGCTGGCGTTCTGCTCCATCGGCTGGATGATGGGCGATGACCCCAAGTATGGCCTGATTTCTACCTGCATCGGCGCGCTGCTTGCCATGATCGGTATGGATCCTGTCAATGGCCAGCTCCGTTTCAGCGGCGGCAACATCAATCTCTATTCCGGCCTGACTTTTATCCCGGTGGTCATCGGTATGTTCGGATTTGCGCAGGTTATCGAAATGGTGACAAATCGACAGAATTTCTCCTTCCTCGGAGGTGAGAAATTGACCATTAAAGGCAGTCTGTTGACAAAAGAGGAAGTAAAAGGCGTTCTTCCCAATGCAATCCGCAGTGGTTTTATGGGAACCTTTATCGGAATCCTGCCCGGTGCCGGTGCGACCATCGCTTCCTTTATTTCCTATATGACCGGCAAGAAGGTCAGCAAAAAGGGGAAGGAGTTTGGCGAGGGCGTTGTGGAAGGTATTGCCTGTTCCGAGGCGGCTAACAATTCTGCGGCTGCCGGCGCGTTTGCGCCGCTGCTGAGTCTGGGTCTGCCCGGTTCCGGTACGGCGGCTGTTCTGCTGGGCGGCCTGCTGATGTGGGGCTTGCAGCCCGGTCCGCAGTTGTTCACCAACCAGAGTGATTTCTGCTGGGGCCTGATTGCGTCCATGTACATTGGCAACGTGATTTGCGTTTTGATTGCCGTTGCGGTGATTCCGTTCCTGACAAAGATTCTGAAGGTTCCCGCTGGCATTATGGCGCCCATTGTTATGACGCTTTGTGTCGTTGGCGCCTATGCGGCCAATAATAACATCTTTGACGTCTATGTAATGATTATTTCCGGCTTTGCGGGCTACTACCTGAACAAGAATAAATATCCCATTGCACCACTGCTGCTTGCCTTTGTGCTGACAAGCACTTTGGAACAGCAGATGTCCCAGGCATTCCGGGTAAATGGCGGCAGCGCTTCCATTTTCTTCACTCGCCCCATCTCTCTGGGCTTCCTGATTGCGATGGTCTTGATGATTGTTGTTCCGATGATTACTAAAAAGGTCAGCGCAAAGAAAGCCGCTGAAAAGACGGAATAACGCACTTTTACAACGTAGGATACACAAAAGCCAGGGTTATCTGCAACTCCATACCAGTGGGTCCACTGGTATGGAATGCCCGGATATGGAGGCGCTGAAATAGAGCGTCGCCAAAACGTTGCTACTCTGACGTAAAGGCGCGCCGGGAGGATTCTCAAGGGGGGCGGCTCTGCGGCGGGAGCAAGCAGCGGTCAGCGCCCCCTTGAGCCGCATTCTTGC
>NZ_JAHLPU010000071.1 GCF_018918045.1 Pseudoflavonifractor sp. MSJ-30 | reverse complement strand
TACGCTTAAACAATTCCATTAATTGTCCAAGGTGTTTTAGTTTGTCTTTACGTTATTCAATTTACAAGGTACAGCCGCCGTCTCAAGACAGCTTCTAAAGGTTACCACATAATGCACAATTTGTCAAGAACTTTTTTGCATTCTTTTTCAAATTTCGACATATTTTGTGGGTGTCTCGCAACAGCTCTAATATACTACCATTTCTCCCTCATTTTGTCAAGCACTTTTTTCGAAAAACGAAAAAATCTCCGGGATCCTTGGGACCCCGGAGATTTCTGTTATTCCATTATTCGGCGTCATCAATCAGGCCATAGCCGCCGTCTTCCCTGCGGTACACAACCGCAAAAGACCCGCCATTGTCCGTATCCCGGAAGGTGAAGAAATCATGATTCAGCAACTCCATCTGGAGCACTGCCTCCTCCCTACCCATAGGCTGCATGTAAAAATGCTTTATCTTGGTAATGGACAGACTTTCTTCCTCCTGCTCGGGGACAAAAGACGTCTCTTCAACCGTTCGGCTAAAGGCATCCTGACGCAGGCGGCGGGCAAGTCTCGTCTTATTCTTGCGGATCTGGCCCTCAATGGTGCCAACGCAGGCATCAATTGACGCAAACATATCAGAGGTGCTCTCGCTGGCACGGAACCAAGTCCCCGCGCCGTGGACAGTCAGCTCTGCCTTATTCTGATTCTTCTCTACGGAAAATACGATGAGTGCCTCCGCATCATCCTCGAAATACCGGGCCAGCTTCATGACCTTTTTCTCGGCATAAGCGTGGACATTCTCGGGCAGCTTCACTTTCTTTTCACTGTACTGAAACTTCATAATCGGCAGCTCCTTTCGTATCCACCGGTCTTCCGGTGTACTTAAACTATACCACGATCTGGAAGTTTCGGCAAGGGGTGCTTATTCTCCCTCTTTTCCCTCTTCGTCAAGCAGCTCAGCCATGGTCAGGTTGTAGAGATTTTCCGCCTTCTGCTCGAAAAGCTTGCTGAGCCGAACAGCCTGCCGCTGGTTCGGAGCCAACAGCTCCAGAGTCATCAGATTTCCCACCTCATCATCCAGAGCCATGACCACGGAGTAATCCCCGTTGTCCCTTGGAATGACCTGGGTCTTTACAAAGCTGGACCGACGCTGGGAACGGTTGAATTTTGCTACGGCATTCTCCGCCTTGCACTTGACGGTATAGGCAACAGAATCCTCGGTCAGAGAGCCGTCCGCGCGGCCCTTGTCCGTGATCTCATAAGTTCCGGTCTCCACCTCCCGCAGATGGCCGCTTTCCACCATCTCCGGAACGGCAGTACAGATGTCAAAATAGCTGAGGCAATCATCCTGATAACACAGTTCATAAATCTGCTGAATGTTGATGGGATAGCTCACCCGGGCCATGACAAACAGTACAAGTACCTTTACATCCAACATATCGTGGATAAATCCCAATCTCTGCATATACTTCCCCCCTTGGTATCATTATACGAAATCCCCGAAAAAAATCAAGCACCACTTATTCACTTCCGGCATATTTTGGCCCAAAGGAGGGATGGTCATGCCAAAGCTCTGGGCAAAAGGGCTTTCCGCCGCCCACGCATACGCCTGTGAACAGCTTTCAAGATCTGGCTTTTCCATTATCGACACACCGGACGATACCACTCAGGGAGTCCTGCTGGATATTCCCAGCTTCCGGACGCCGGACGTGAACCCCGAAACCATCTGGGCCGCGCTGCCAGACAACGCTCTAATCATCGGCGGAAACCTTGCCGGGAAGGTGCCGGAACGTTTCCGGGTGATGGATTTGCTGATGGATGAAGAATACACAGCCAAAAACGCGGACATCACCGCCAGATGCGCTCTGCGCCTCGGGGCAGAGCAGATGAACCGTACTTATCGTGACATGCCGGTGCTCATTTTGGGCTGGGGCCGCATCGGGAAATGCCTGGCACGGCTGCTGCGCGTTCTGGATGCCCAGGTCTGTGTCTACGCCAGGAACCCCGCCGACCGAGCCATGCTGAAAACGCTGGGCTACGATGCCATATCGGAAGAAGAATTGGCGGCATCCCTTCCCTGTTTCCGGCAGATTTATAACACAGTCCCGGCGCCTGTTCTTTCCCATGCCATGACCGCAAAATGCCGGGACTGTCTGCTGATCGACTTGGCCTCCCAACTGGGGATACAGAGCGAAGACGTGCTCTGGGCCAGAAGACTGCCCGGTAAGTTGGCACCGGAAAGCTCCGGAAAATTAATCAGTGAGACGATCATACGACTGTGGGAGGAGACACCATGAACATCGGGTTTTGTTTTTGCGGTTCATTCTGCACATATTCCAAGGTCTTTCCGGTTCTGGAGCAGCTTACAAAAACACATACCGTGATTCCCATTTTTTCGAAAGCCTCCGCTTCTGTGGACAGTCGATTCGGCAGCGCCCGGGATTTTCTGGCGCGGGCGGAACACATCTGCGGCGCAAAGCCCCTGACCTCACTGGAAGAAGTGGAGCCTATCGGGCCCAAAAAGCTGCTGGACCTGCTCATCATTGCGCCATGCACCGGAAACACTCTGGCAAAGCTGGCCCATTCCATTGCTGACAGCCCCGTCACCATGGCAGCAAAAAGCCATCTGCGCAACGCCCGACCGGTGCTGCTGGCAGTCTCCACCAACGACGCTCTGGCCGGGGCGGCGGAGAATATCGGAAAGCTCATGGCCAGAAAACACTACTATTTCGTCCCCTTCCGGCAGGACAGCTGGGAGAAAAAGCCCACATCCATGGTCGCGGACTTTTCGTTGATCCCCGACGCCGCGGAGGCCGCGCTGGATGGGCAGCAAATACAGCCCATTTTACTGGCAGGAAATCCATAGCGCAGCCCACCCGGTTCTGGACAAGGGCCGGGTGTTGTTGTACTATATAGTAAAAAAATTTTGAAAAAGCGCAAGGATCGGGGAAATTTTTCTACTGGATGTTTGAAGGCACATTACAAACGAAAAGGAGGCACCCAAATATGGATGATGCTGAGATCATTTCACTGTATTTCCAGCGTTCCGAAACGGCCATTTCGCAGACCGCCACGAAATACGGGAAATACTGCTACCAGATTGCCTACCATATTCTTTCCAGCCGGGAGGATTCCGAGGAAAGCGTCAACGACACCTACCTCGCGGCCTGGAACGCCATGCCGCCCAGGCGGCCCAATGCCCTCTCCGCCTTTCTGGGCAAGCTGACAAGGTACATCTCCCTGGACCGTTGGAAAAACCGCAGTGCCCTGAAGCGGGGCGGCGGGCAGGTAGCGCTCAGTCTGGATGAGCTGGAGGAATGTGTGGCTGGCGGCAGTGACCCGGAAAAGGAAGCGGATCGGAAAGAACTGCTGCGATACCTGAACCGCTTTCTGGATTCCCTGCCGGAGATCCAGCGGAAGGTTTTCGTCTGCCGGTACTGGTATCTGGAATCCATCCCGGAAATTGCCGCCCGGTTCGGCATTTCGGAAAGCAAGGTCACGGCCATGCTGCACAGGCTGCGGCAAAAGCTGCGCAAAAGGCTGGAAATGGAGGGTTTGCTATGAAAGCCATGGATATTCTGGAAACAATGGGTTCCATCCGGGATGCCTATATTGTGGAGGCCCACGCGGAAAAGCAGCATAGGCTCTCCCTGACAAGGGTGCTTCTGGTTGCGGCGATCATCTCTCTGCTTTTGCTGCTGGTGGGCTGTGCCGTGGTGTATATGCTGCAGCTGCAGGATATGAAGCTGGATGAAGTCACCATCAGCGAGCCCGCCTGGTCCGGCCCCGGCGGCGAGGAGGTGCCCGCCACAGAGTGGGTAAAAACGGAATTGTCCCTCCAGGGCTACAACGGCAGCCCGGAACAGCTGGCCATGCGGGAATGGAAAGCGTTCCAGGAAAGTTATGACCCGGACGGGACCCTGCTGGATGCAAATAATTTCAATGAACTGGGCATTCCCGCACAATTCTATGAGACTTACAACTGCTATACCTTTGAGATGGCGGACAAGCTTCAGGAGATTCTGGACAAATACGATTTGCAGCCGCTGGGCACCATCCTGCACTTTGACCGCTGGGAGCAGGAACTGTTCTACCGGGCTTTGCGGATGGAGCCGCTGGTTTCCGCAGATACAGAGCGTATGGCCGGATACTTTTTTCCTGAGGGCTCCTTCCACACGGAATTCCTGTATACCCTCCCGGGAGAGGAAAGCCGGGTGGCGGCATACACCTATGTGAACGGAGATTATTTCTACCCATACTACGCGGTCATAGGCAATCTTGACCAGTGGCAGCAATGGCACTACACAACGGCAGACGGCTTTGACTTGCTTCTGGCCACATACGAAAACGCCCTGAGAATCATCTGTCAGAGCGGGAACGACTGGATTGAGATTACCACCGAGAATTCCTTGGGCTATGACATAAACAACCTTCCGGATAAGCCCATGACAAAGGAACTGGCGGAACGCATTGCGGACGTTTTCAACTTTCACCCCGATCCTCAGCCTTGCACGGCTGAACAGGTGGAGGCCTTGCGGACGGACTATCCTGCCCCGGAGCAAAAGCCTGATTTTCTGGCCGGTTCCGCCATGGATCTGGAGACAGGATGGCACTGGTTCACCAACGAATACGGTGACAGTCTGGAAAACTACGTGCAGCACATTCTGGATTACACAGGAAGCGAAAAGGCGTATAATGACACCCGGAGCGACATGCTGGACTACTGTCTTTTTGATTTGGACAATGACGGACAGCAGGAAATACTGCTGAAATATCGGGACACCGGAAAATACTGGCAGGCCATAAAAGTCTTCACGCCGCCAAATGCGGATGCTCCCCGGGTCTGCTTCCGGTATTTTGGCGCCTTATACGAAGGGCCTGTCCTGGGGTGGACCTATGACGAAACGATCCATGGGTATGGGGACTGTGTTTATTACTACTACATGGACGCTTCCTTCCATGAATTTCTGCGGCTTTGCTATAACACAGTAAACAAAGCCTGGCAAAAGGCTACTGTTATCGACGACAGCACCGACAACGGTACCCAGTGGGAAAGTATTTCCGAGGCAGAGGCCAAGGATATTCAGGCGGGGTTCGTGCCCATGGCAGATTTTGAAATGAAGCCCTTGATGGGATTCCTGAACAAATAAAACATGGGGGCGATGCCTGCATTGCCCCGAAGTCTCCGGCAAAACGGTACGGCTTTCCGTACAACGCAATTGTCGAGGCTTCGGGACGACAAAGGGCATCGTCCCCTATGTCCATGATACAACGGGTATTATAGTCTCTCCAACTCTTCCAGCCAGACTTTTCCGCTGGCGTCGCTGGGCATGCGCCAGTCGCCCCGGGGGCTGAGGCAGACAGAGCCGACCTTGACGCCGTCCGGCAGACAGCTGCGCTTGAACTGCTGGGTGAAGAAGCGGCGATAAAAGGCCTTTATCCATTTTTTGATGGTCTCCGGCGGGAAATCCTCCCGGAATGCCCGGCAAGCCAGGGTGTATATCTTCGTGGGGGTGAAGCCGAAGCGAAGCATATAGTAAAGGAAAAAGTCGTGGAGAGCGTAGGGACCTACCAGATCTTCCGTATACTGGCTGATTTTTCCGGCGGCATCCGGGGGCAGCAGCTCCGGGGAAATCGGGGTGTCCAGAATGTCCTCCAGAACGGCCTTCGCATTCAGAAAATCCGGGTTCTCGGCAATGGCGGCAATCATCCAGCGGATCAGGGTCTTGGGAATGGAGGCATTGACGCCGTACATGCTCATGTGGTCGCCGTTGTAGGTACACCACCCCAGGGCCAGTTCACTGAGGTCCCCCGTGCCGATGACAATGCCGCCTACCACGCTGGCATAGTCCATCAGGATCTGGGTGCGCTCCCGGGCCTGGGCATTTTCATAAGTGCCGTTCAAAACCGTCTTGTCGTGGCCAATGTCCCGGAAATGGAGGTCAACCGCATCCCGGATATTTACTTCCTTGACGGAAATACCAAGCCGTTCCATAAGGGTCAGGGAATTCCGGTAAGTCCGATCCGAGGTGCCGTAGCAGGGCATGGTAACGCCGCAAACATCCGAGGCAGGCCGCCCCAACTCCCGCATGGCTTCCACCGCCACAAGGAGGGCCAGGGTCGAATCCAGGCCACCGGAAATACCCACAACAGCCTTGGAACCAATAATCTCCAGGCGGTGCTTCAGGCCCGCTACCTGCATCCGGAAAATCTCCATGCAGCGTTCAACCCGGTCCGTCTGGGAGGGGGGCACAAAGGGCAGCTTATTCACCGGGAACAGGCTGCCATCGGAACGGGGTATCCCGCCGAGCATGATCTCTCTATCAGCCAACATGGAAGCAAGGGCCGCGGCATTGTCGCCGAAGCTCTTGTCTTTCCGGCGGTCCGCCCGAATCTGGCCCAGGTCGCAGTCCCGGATCAGCAGGGTCTGGGAGACAATAGGAGCCTCTGTCTCCCCCAGAAGAGTGCCGTTCTGGGCAATCAGGCACTGGCCGGAGAAAATCAGGTCCTGCGTGCTCTCCCCCGCTCCGGCGGAGGCATAGGCATAGACGCAGGTGGCGGCGGCAGACTGGTGCTTCACCAGCTCCCGGCGGTAGGCCCGTTTGCCGATGGTCTCATTGGAGGCAGAGAGATTCAGGATCAGCTCCGCACCGCTGAGCGCCAGAAGGGAGGATGGCGGAACCGGCGTCCAGAGGTCTTCACAGACTTCCACACCCAGTTTGGTTTCGTCTCCCAGAATAAACAGCGCTTTCTGGACGATGGGAGCATTCAACGGTTCACAGCCGGGAATGGGCAGCGTCACGCTGTCGCAGCGCAGATCATTTGCGGAGGAAAACCAGCGCTTTTCGTAGAACTCGTTGTAATTGGGAATATAGGTCTTGGGCACCAGGCCGTGGAGCTTTCCGCCGGAAAGAACAGCGGCGCAGTTGAACATCCGCGCGCCCTGCCGGACAGGCAAGCCGAGAAGGACCGTCACATTGGGGTGCGCTTCCGAACAGCGCAGAACCGTGCCCAGCCCCTCCAGCGAGGTTTCGGCAAGCGTATCCTGAAAGAAAAGATCCTGGCATGTATATCCCGTCAGGCTCAGCTCCGGAAATACCAGCACATCCACATTCCTGGCGTCTGCCTCTTCCAGAATGGCGCAATGATCCCGGGCGTTTTTCAGCGGGTCCCCCACGGTTACCGGCGGCACCGCGCAGGCCACACGAACAAAATCCAGCATAGGGTTTCCTCCGTCCATCATTTTGCTCTAGTTTATCACAGACGGCGCAAAAAAACAACAGGAGCGGCATTTTTCACCGCTCCTGTTATGCTCAATCCAATTCCTCCGGAACGCCGTCCTCATCCATGGGCACATCGCCGTTTCTGGCGGCCCACTGCTCTTTGGTGATGAGGATATCCCGGGGTTTGGAGCCCTGGAAGGGGCCGACGATGCCCTTTTCCTCCATCTCGTCCACGATGCGGGCCGCCCGGGCGTAGCCCAGCTTCAGCCTGCGCTGGAGCATGGAGACAGATGCCTGTCCTGTTTCCAGAATCACCTCCACGGCAGCGGGAAGCATTTCGTCCCCCTCCAGCTCGGCGTCATTGGGTTCCGGGTCGGCGGAAGCACCCTTGCCGCCCTTGCCGGTCTGCTGGGCCTTCTTCTCGATCTCCTCCAGCACCTGCTGGTTGTAGTCTGCCGTATAGTTGTCCTTCACAAAGCTGGCCACAGCTTCCACCTCGCTGTCCGTAACGAAGCAGCCCTGAACACGCAGAGGCTTGCCGCAGCCGATGGGCGCATAGAGCATATCGCCCTTGCCGACCAGCTTTTCCGCCCCCTGGGTATCCAGGATGATCCGGGATTCCATGGCGGAGGCCACAGAGAAAGCAATTCTCGAGGGGATATTGGCCTTCATCAGGCCGGTGATCACATCCGCGGAAGGACGCTGGGTGGCGATAATCAGGTGCATACCGGAAGCACGGCCCATCTGGGCAATACGGCAGATGGAATCCTCAACCTCCTTGGCGGCAACCAGCATCAGATCGGCCAGCTCATCAATGATGACGATGATCTGGGGCAGCTTCTGGCCGCCCTCCTCGTTGGCAACGATGCTGTTGTAGGATTCCAGATCCCGGACTCCGGCATCGGACATGAGCTTATAGCGCCGCAGCATTTCCGTCACCGCCCATTGCAGAGAACCGGCGGCTTTCTTGGGGTCCGTCACCACGGGGATCAGCAACTGAGGGATGCCATTGTAGATGCCCAGTTCCACCATCTTGGGGTCCACCATAATGAGCTTCACATCCTCGGGGCCGGCCTTGTAGAGCAGGCTGATGATAATGGAGTTCATACAGACGGATTTACCGGAGCCGGTGGTACCGGCGATCAGCATATGGGGCATTTTCGCGATGTTGCCCACAATGCAGTTGCCCGCAATATCCTTGCCCACGGAGAAGGAGGACTTGCCCTTGGCCTGCGCGAAGGCCGGCGAATCGATGACCTCCCGCAGGGACACGGTGGTCACGGTGCGATTGGGCACTTCGATGCCCACAATGGATATTTTCCCGGGCACGGCGGCAATTCGCACACCGGAAGCGCCCAGGCTCAGGGCAATGTCATCGGCGCAGCCGGTCAGCTTGCTGAGACGCACGCCCTTGTCCAGTTCCACCTCATACCGGGTTACGCTGGGGCCCCGGGTGACATTGATGATATGGGCGTCGATGTGGAAGGAGGCCAGCGTTTCATTCAGGCGGCGGGAATTCTCCCGCATTTCCTCTGTGCCGTCTGCGCTTATCCCCGCCGGACGGCGCAGCAGCTCAATGGGCGGGAAACGGTAGGTCTGCTGTTCCGCGGCGCTGCCCTGGGCGATCTCCGCGGCCACCTGCTTTGCGGACTCCGCGGCGTCCCTGGTCGTCACTTTGCCGGGCTTCTCGCCGGTTTGCTCGTCCTCCATGAGGACAGCAGGCATTTTCTTTATCTGTTCCTTCACAAGCGGCGGCATTTTCTGAGGGATGGGTTCGGTCTTCGGTTCCTGTCTGGGTTCCGGTTTCCGCTTGGGCGGCTCCTGCTCCGCGGGAGTCTTCTCTACAGGGATACCCTTTTTCACGCTCTGAGCAGCCGGATAGACCGGGGAATCGATATCCAGATCGATGGTATTCATCACGTCCGCGCCCCGGGACGGCGTTCCAGTATTGGAGACAGCTTCCGGGGCGGTCTGCGCCGCAGGATGCATCTGCTTCTGCGGCTTCTGGGGCTTCGGCAGCTCCTGAGGAACGATCTCGTCAATGGTCATCTGGACAGGGGGGGCCTGCTTTTTCCGCTTCTGCTCGATGCGCTTATTGGCGATGTGGTTCACCACTGCCGCGGCAGGCTCCACATAATCGTCCTCTTCTTCCTCCCA
Organism: Pseudoflavonifractor sp. MSJ-30; assembly: GCF_018918045.1. Classification (GTDB taxonomy): domain Bacteria; phylum Bacillota; class Clostridia; order Oscillospirales; family Oscillospiraceae; genus Faecousia. The sequence continues at coordinate 54,266 of NZ_JAHLPU010000071.1, read as the reverse complement.
ATCCTCCTCCCGGGGGCGGTCCGCAATGGCCTTGATAATGCTGGGAATGGTAATCTGCATGGATCCCAAAAGCGTCAGCACCGCGGCAATGCCCAGAATCAAATAGGCAATCACACTGCCGCAGGCCCAGCGGACCAGCATGGCCAGACCACCGCAGAGAACGCCCCCGGTGGTGCCGAGGGAGCCGCCGGTGTAGAGATCCGAAATGACTTTAATGCCTTCCGCCATGCCCTGCTTCTGCACGATCAGGTGGTAAATACTGCCGCTCAAGAAAACGAAAGCAATCACGCAGACGCTGCGCATGGTCGTCTTCCGCTTCCGGCCAAAAACCTGGATAATGAACAGAAATAGCAGCGCCGGAATGGAAAAATAGAAGCCCACTTCGCCCAGCAAGCCCAGAATCACATATTTCAGCGCCTTCAGCAAGGCCCCATCCGGATTGATGGCAATAACCAGGAACAGGACAAAGAGTATCACGCACAGCACGGCGATCAGCACATTGGGAGATAATCCGCCCGCAAAGTCCCGATTGGACTTTTTGACCTTTTCGGGATTTTTCTTTTTAGGCGGGGTAGATTTGCCGCCGGTTTTACCGGCGGCAGGTTTTTTCGTAGAACTGGCGGCGGCTCTGTCCGCCCGTGTAGACTGTTTCTTCTCTGCCATAAGGATCCTCCAACATTACGCGACAAGACTCAAAAAGAACGTAAACAGGGCAAGGCCCCAGCAATAAAAGGCGAATACGGAAAAGCCATGCTCCTCCACAATGGACCGCAGCAGCTTTACTCCCAGAAGCCCACCGAAAAAGCTGGCCAGAGCAGCACACAGATAGGCCAGCACAATGGAAAAGGTCAGTCCCTCCAGGCCGCCGGAGATAATGCGCAGGGCATCGCAGACCACGGTGCAGGCAGAAATCACAATGCCTACGGCCATAGCATTTTCCAAAGCATACTTTTTATCCACACCGCAGACGGAGCCAATGGACACCATGGCGCCGATGCCGGAAATGCCGGGCAGCACAGAAAGCGCCCCGCCCAGACCAATGAGCAGACCGTCCACCCGGCTCATGGTCCGGGAATCCTTGTTGCCTGAAGGCAGATACTGAGGTAAGTACAGAATCAGGCCGTTCAGAATCAGGAACAGGGCGATGGCCCAGGTATGGCTCACCAGACCGGTCGTCGCGTTATACAGAAAAAACGCGGGAATCACAGGAATGACCATGGTCCGAAGCAGGCGAAAATCCATAAGGCTCCTGGTGTCCAGAGGTCTTCTGCGTCGTTTTTTGGGAATCCGCGCCAGAGCCAGGGCCCGGTTGATTCTCGTAAGCTGAGGATGACAGGTTTTATATAAAGCCAGCAAAATGCCCAGGTGCATCAGAAGCAGCATCAAATCGCTGCTGCCGGAGGCGCCGAAGATCTTCAGCAGCAAAATGCCGTGGGCCCGGGAGGAAATCGGCAGGATCTCCGCCATACCGGACAGAAAACCATAGAGGATATTTTGCAGCCAGGTCACGCTCGCCGCCTCCTTTACATAATCATTTCACTTTATAATAGCATAAACCAGCCTAAATTTCTACCCCTATTTTTCCCGCAAAAAAGCGCCGCCCCACAGAAATCGGCATTCCAGAGGAACCGATTCCCGCAGCAGCGGCGCTATTCACAAATTCAGGTGGACTTCAGCGTACCTCGACAACCCGGATGCTGTCCAGTCCGTAGCCGGACTGGCTCATGACCACGTCCGCGATGACCGCCACATCCTGCTCCTGCAGGCCGTCTTCCGGCGCGGAAACTGCCACGGAGATGCCGGAGCCCGTCATATAGGCTACGCAGTCCGCATAGCCCTTGGCGATAATCAGACTTTCGATCTGGGCTTCGCTGAGGGCCGTCTGAACAATGTCCTCCAGACTGGCGGCGGATTCTGCGGCCTTACTGTCGCCCTCCACACTGGCAGCCTCCTGCAGGAGGTTGATGGCATCGTCCCTTGCCTGCTGGCGGGAAAGGCGCACCGAGGCAAAATAGCTGTCTGCCGTGGTCTGGTCCGTCTGCCCCGTCAGGATGGCAGACATGTCCTCGCTGAGGTCCAGGGTATCGTCGCCCATGACCTTCTGGGTGTCCAGGGTCTCGTCCAGGCTTTGGGTCTGCTGCTTTCCGGCATAGAGCCAGTTCACATAGATTCCCGCGCAGACCGTTACCAGGATTGCCGCCGCAATGAGATTCTTCTTCCAGATTTTCACAAAAAAGCCCCCCTACTTCATTTTGAGTACGGTAATTCGATTGGTCGTCAGCCCTGTGGCTGCCGCTACCGCCTTCACAATGGCCAGCCGCACCGCCGGAGAATCCGCCCCCTGGCAGACAATAATCGCCCCCCGGTAGGTCGGCGCTTCTGTCTGCCGTACCAGGGCCGTCTGCACACGGTTATCCCCCGTGATCAGGACTGTCTCCTGCCGCAGGTTCTCGCCGTCCCCGGTTTCGTCTGTCTGAAAGCGCGTGATTTCAGAGGTCTGCCCCGAGAGGAGTACCCGGACGGAACCTGCCCCCGCCACCTGAGACAGGATCTCCTCCAGCGCCGCCTCCATGGTCTGCTCCCGGACCTCCCCGGCAGGCTGGGCCACTTGCGTCTCTTTCTTTCCGCCGGGCAGGCACATCAGGAAGACGCCGCACAGCAGAACCAGCGCGGCGGCCCGGCTCTTTTTGAAAAAGGCCCTGATTTCCTCCCGATTTATTGCCATAGCTGCCGCGCCTCCGGGATCCCCAGCTCCGTTTTCAGAATGTACGTCAGGCTGTCCCTCTGTTCCCGGGTGTAATCCCCCGTCAGCCTTACGGACTGAGGCAGATTATCCTCTGTCAGCGATACCTCCACGGAAAGCGTCAGGCCCATGCCTTTCGCTTTGTCCAAGATATATGTTTCCAGACGCTGTCTTATGACCCTTCTTTTTTCCCCGGCCAGATAGTCCTCCCCTTCCCGGACAGCCGTCTGGGCATCCGCCTCGAAGCCTGACATCCATGCACTCAGATCCGGCAGTTCCAGGGCTGCCACAGGCCGCAAAACCGCCGTCAGCAGAAACACACCACAGAGGAGCCGTATGAGCTTGCCGCCGCTGTTCTCCGGCAGAATACCTGTCAGAACGCCGCCGGCCAAAGCAGCCGTCACCAGAGACAGCACATATTTTCCGGCCATCAGCCCACCCCCTTCAAAAAGCACACCGAGCTCACCAACAGCAGAAGACACATGCCCCCGGTCATGGCCAGCAGCATCCGCATGACGTCTCCAAAGTCGTCGATCAACCCTGTGGCGCTCTTGCCGCCGAACAGGCCGCACAAGGCCCCTGCTCCTTTCAGAATCAGGAACTGCACGCCGATTCTGGAAAAAGGCCCTAAAAACACAGCCAGAATGGCCAATATCCCGTAAATTCCCACTGCGCCGCGCAGCATCCCCGCCCCCACCAACACCGCTTCGGATGCGTCGGACAAGATGCCGCCCACGATGGGGATCAGCGTGGAGATCGTGGTTTTCGCGGCCTTGACCACCGCCGCGTCCGCGCTGCCGGAGACCACCCCTGTAATTCCCAGGTAGGCTGTAAAGAGGGAAAGCAGGGTCTTCATACACCATAAAATCATACCCTTCAGCAGATTCTTCAGGCTTTTCAGGGTATCATTTCCCAGTGCCGCTCCGGCCGTGGCCGCGGCAAGATAAAGATACTGCACCGGCAGTAAAAGCTTTCCCAGAAGCGCGCTGAGCACCGTGTTGAAAAGGGCCGAACCGGCATAAAGGGCCGTTGCCGAATTGATGCCCCCCTGGGCGGCCATGGCAGCCGTCACCGCCGGGAGCAGCAGCTTTTCATACTCGCTCATTTCCGTAACGGTGTCTGCCGCCATACGAATCATGGTATGAGCATTGCCCAGCAGCAAGGCGGCAATGGACACGGCTCCTACCAGCTCCACCGTCCGTCCAACAGGGGCGCCATCCGCCGATACCAAAGACAGCAGCAGACACACCGCCACAAGCCCCGCCCCGGTCAGCAGTCCCTGATCCAGTTCCGGCCGAAGGATGGGCAGCAATTCTTTGAGAATATGCCGCAGGCCGTCGGAAAAGCTCTCCGTCTGGTCGGGCATCAGCTTCCGGCCCGCCTCCGGCACCTGCGGCGCGGTGATCTCCGCCGATACGGGCAGGATAAACAGGCACAGCAAAAGCAGCATTGCGCATAATCTTCTCAAGTATATCCCACCATTTCCAGAATGCACTCCAACAGCGCCGTAAACATGGGCACAGACAGGCACAGGATCGCCGCCGTGCCCAAAAGATGTACCAGCTTGGCCAGTGCAGCGTTTCCCGCGTCAGCACAGACATAGCCCCCAACCTCCGCTGTCAGTCCAATGCCCGTGGCCTTCAGAAGCAGTTCCATCGTATCCCCATTCAGATTGCCTAAAGCCTGAAGCCTGTCCAGCAGCCCCAGCACCGGCTCCAGCAGCCGCAGGATGATCGCTGCCGCCATAGCGATCACCGCAGCCGTCAGTGCCGTTGAGACATCCTTTTCCTGTTTTTTCAGAGCCAGCTCCAGCACCGCAGCCAGCAGAATCCCGGCGGCCCCCTTGAAAAACAGCTCCATCAGAACTCAAACAGGGTCTTCACCAGATCGAACAGCTCGGCGATTTTCTGGGCGACCATCATCAGGACAACCACCAGACCTGCCAAAGTGGTCATGGTGGCCTGCTCCTCCCGGCCGGAGCGGGAGAGTACCTGATTGAGGATGGAAACGATAATGCCGATGGCCGCGATCTTAAAAATCAGGTCAATATCCATAGGTTTTAGAAAAGCAGTACCGCCAAAGCCGCACCGGCACAGAGACCTAATGTCCGGTAGCCGCGCAGCCGTTCCTGCCGGTTCCGTTCCAGCTCCCGCAGCTCCCGCCTGCAGCCCTCCCTTGCGCTTTCGATGCCCTGCAGCTGCCCTTCCAGATTAAACCTGCCCAGATTCCTGCCTAACTGATAGATTCGTCTTCGGATTCTGCCGGGAATGGCGGGATTCGCGTCCAGAGCATTTCGCAGGCATACCTCCACCTGCGGCTCCGTGTGCTTGTCCAGCTCTCCGGACATATCCAGAAACAGCCGCTTCAGGCAGCCATTGGACCGCAGGGCGCAAAGCTGGAACAGCTCCGGAAGCGGTGTCAGGCGGTAGCGCAGCTCGCTTTCCATAAAGTCCAGGTTTTCCAGCAGCTGCCGCAGCAGCCGTTCCTGCCGGATGGCCTCCCGGGCTACGGAAAACCCGAAGCCTCCACAGCCGCCGATGACCAGCACAGCCCCGATCCATTTGTACTCTTCCATACGTCCATCCTTTCCCGGCGATATGACTTGTCCTTGTGTAAAAGCAGCACCGTTTGGAACAGGCCTCCTTCCAAAAGGGGCCTGTAGCATGGGCGCTGCCGCAGATCCTCCAGTGACGCGGCGTGGGCCGTTGCCAGCAGCCGCACGCCGCATCCCCCCGCGCGAATCAGAGCCTGGGCATCTGCCTGGGCTGTGACCTCGTCTATGGCAATATAGTCCGGCGCCATGGTCCTGAGAACCATTTCCATGCCGATTTCTTTGTCGCATCCGGAGAGGATATCCATTCCCCCGCCGCTGTCAAAGCCCTCCGGAAACAGTTCCCTGCGGCTGTCCACCACTGCCACGGCGCTCAACACGGATAAATTCCGGCAAAGATCCCGCAGCAGGGTAGTCTTTCCCCAGCCCGGAGCGCCCAATATCAGTACGGAACCAAGAGCGGCGCAATCCTTCGGGGCCACGTTCTTCAGATCCCGTGCCACCCGAAGACACAGAGAGCTTACCTTCCGAAAGCCCGTTACGCGATCCTCCTTGACGATGGTCTGGCCGCAAAGGCCCAGCCTGTGGCCGCCCGGAATGGTCAGAAAGCCCTCCCGGGCCGAGTCCACGGACCAGGGAGAATAATTGCTGGCGGCATTGACGCAGAAATCCAGGTCCCGCCCTTCTGTCACCCGTTCCAGCCGCCAGACCCGGTCTCCCAGCTCCAATATAGGCCGGTCTCCCATACGCAGCCGCAGCTGCCGCAAGTCCTTCCGCCCAAGCCTGTCCACGTCCCCGCGCATCCACATTGGAAGCACTTCCAAAAAGGCCTGCCAGGAAGCATCCATGGCATCCCCTCCTTTGTCCAACTCTATGCGGAAGGTCGCCGGGGGATGCACAGATTTCCAATGTATAACGCCGTAGGGGACGATGCCTTCATCGTCCCGAAGCCCGGTCAGCGGAGCGGTACGTTCGCGCGCACAGCTCTGTTTTTGAAGCCTCGGGACGATGTGGGCATCGTCCCCTACGTTTTTTATGGCAGATTCTTTACTTTTCCGTGTGAATGCTTTTCTTTGCCTCCAGCATAGCCCGGTGCTCTTCTGCCAGATTCTCATGGAGTCTGGCAAAGGTCCAGCCTGTATTGTGTTCCGTGACCACGGCTTTCAGGGTAACGGGAGCTTTCCTTGCCCGCAGCTGGGCAAGAAAGCTGTGGAACGCATCCTGATCCACATTGCACAGCACCAGCATTTCGTCTTCAAAGGGTTCTGTACTGCCCTTCCCGGCCTGGACCGCCCCGGGAATATCCGCCAGAGTGCCTACGGAAAAGCCCGTCTCCTCCGGCTTGACCACTCGGACGCGGAAGCCATGCTGCAGAGCAATGGCCTTGATAATCCGGGATTTTTCCTGAGGGATCTGATACATCAGAAGATTATACATACGTTTCCTCCTGTTGCGGAATGTGCCGCCCGGTATTGGGCGGCACAGAATTCTTAATCGTCCTCGGTAATGGCGGTGATGATGGCTTTGGCCTTGGATTCGGTGAATCTCTGGATGCTCTGCTCGGGACTTCCGTCCTTGAAGAGGTCCACCATCTCGCCGTAGAGACCCATATCGGCATTCGGGCACTGGAGAGAGTCCATAGTCATCTCCGGCAGCAGGGGCAGCAGCTCCGTAATGCAGGTAGTGATATCGGAATTCGTCATATCCGTCAGCACCTTGTCCAGCAGCTCGTCAACCAATGCGTTGATCTGCATAACGTTCATGCCCTTGACCCGTTCCAGCACCTGGGACACCACAGTCCGCTGGCGGGCGGTGCGCTTATAGTCGTTGTCCGCGGCGCTGGAATGGCGCATACGGGCGTACTCCTCCGCGGCCCAGCCGTCCAGACGGTTCTCGCCCACCTGGAAGTTCCGATCCGGATAGTCCTTGAACTTCTCATTCATATAAGCCGCCTCGTCCTCGTCCAGATCGGCAGTGATATAGCCAACGGCGTTGATGATGGCGTCAAAGGCGTCCAGGTTGATCTCCACATTGTAATCCACCACAGCGCCGAAGTTCCGCTCGATGACCTGATCCATGATTTCCATGGCGCCCAGGTCGCCGCCCCATTTATAGCCCATGGCATAAGCCAGGGTCAGCTTTGTCTGGCCGGAATGCGGATTTCCATAGGTATCGTAGACCTTGGGAATCACTACATAGCTGTCCCGCAGGAAGGAAATCATGGTGATCTTCCTGGTCTCCTTATTGACGGAGACCAGGAGGACCGTATCCGAATTTTTGCTGTCCTCACCGGGCCGAGCATCCTGACCGATGAGCAGGAAGTTTACGATCTTGCCCAGCTTGCCGTAGTTCGGCTTGGTTTCCTCTGTTGGAGCGGTCGTTGCTTCCGTTGTGGGTTCCGTTGTCTCTTCGGTCGTCGGCGTAGTGTCTTCCACCAGGTATTTACCGATATCGTCCGCGGAAAGCTGGTTGTCGCCCCGCTGCGCGCGATTGATCTTATTCATTTTGGAGACCACAAACCAGGCGCCCAGCGCGCCCAGCAGCAGGACCACCGCCAGAATCACCGCCACAGCGACAACCCAGGGCTTGTTCTTCTTCTGGGGCTGTTCCGCCAAAAAATGTCCACCTTTGCTCATTGTTTTCCTCCGATAATTAATTGCGCGTATTCTTGGGATGCTTTGAAAAAACGATTGGGCCGCCGGAAGGCCGCCCAATCGCGCAGGGATTACTTCTCCACAACCTCCAGGATACCCATGGGGCAGGCCTTGGCACAGATACCGCAGGCAATGCACTTGGAAGCGGGGTTCTCAGGTTTCAGCACCATGACCTTCATGGGGCAGACCTCCACGCACTTGCCGCAGCTGACACAGTTCTTCTTGTTGATCATGTACACGCCGGTCTTGGGATTCTGGGTAATGGCGTCATGCTCACAGACCTTCATGCACTTGCCGCACTGAATGCAGACATTCGGCTTGGCGCCGCCGTCCTTACCGGAAACGATACGGATGCAGCTGTAGTCCTCATTGAACTCCTTGTAGAAGGCGGTAGAGCAGGCACTCACACAGGCGAGGCACGCCATGCAGGGCGCGTCTTTCTTTACGGTCAATTTTTTCAAAGCAAACTCCCCTTTTTGTTTTTTGTTACGCCCCACCATTATACAATCAACCTTCGGAAATAGCAACAAGAAAAATCCTTAAAACTTTTTTATGGCGGTTTTTCCCTGCTTAAAAAGGGAACCTGCGGGAATAATACCTCTGAATCCAATTGATTCGGAGGAGAAATGTATGAAAAAGTATTCGCTGTTGTTCTTATCAGCCGTTCTTATGCTGTGTCTGCTGACCGGCTGCCGGGGCGGAAATCAGGCGACAACGCCTATGACTACCGTGCCTACTACTCAGGCCACCGCCGCGCCGACCACCATGCCGACCACCGAGTCCACCGCCCGGGACACCACGCCCACAATGGACAATGGCAACGGCCCCCTGATGACGGAGCAGACCCAGGAAAGCACCCGGCAGACCAACGGAACCACCATGATCCCAACCGAAAAGAATTCCAACCGATAACGGCAAACGAGGCGGCAATATTGCCGCCTCGCGTTTTTTACAGAAATGTAATGTATCTTTGCAGCCCCTTCTTCTGCCGCTCGACTTCCGCCTGGGCGGCCTCTATGGGGTCGGCGTTTTCAGCCTGCCGCCAGGCCTGGGTGACCATGGCCCCCGCACAGTAGGCTGCTCCCCTGCCCAGCTTGTCGAAAGCATAGGAAACATGCTTCAGGTTGGCGCTGGGGTAATCCAGACCATCCGCCAGCAGGAAAAGATTTCCATATTTCGCCCGAAGATTTTTCAGACTGTCCGGCGCGCCCGCGGAAGCGGCAATCCCCACCCGGGCATAGCCAAACTTTCCCAGCAGGCTGTCGGCATAGCGGCTGACCCGGTCCGCTGCGGCCATATGCACCAGACGCGTACCATTGAGCAGGTCCTGCAGCTCCGGGGCAGTGCGGTTGGGCGTCCTGGCCGTGGCAAACACATCCTTGCGCATCGTTTCACAGTATGGCAGAAACGGCTCCAGCACATCGCTTCCGGCGTAGAACGGGATCTGCACGCCGTCACAGCGGTATATGCTCTCCGGCCCCAAAAGAGCTGCGCCCGCCAGCTCCGCCGTCTCGCGGTTGCCCAGTTCCGGCGCCTCCAGCAGAACATAAAAGCCCAACTCGAACGCCCGCTTTGTCAGTTCCGGAAGGATTTCAAGCATCTGCACACCCAGCAGCGCAAGGGCGCTGAGCCGAAAGCGGACCGCCGGGATCTGCCCCTTTAAGCGCTTCATCAAGTCCAGACAATACTGCCTGTACCCCTCCGGAAAACTCTTTTCCGCATAACATTCCGGCAGCTGGCCGGGAAACAGCGTCATGTCCACCGTCAGCGCCGATTTTCGTTTTCTGATCTTCTCCTGCAGCCCATCCACCGACATACGCCAGCCTCCCGCTCTTTTTTATTCAGTATAACATAGTTTTCGCAGGAATGAAAGAGGAGAAAAAGCTTCCAGCGTGTATTTTCCCACAATGGGCATACTAATGCCATCCTACAAAAAGGAGGAACCAAACATGAACGCAAAAGGCTGGGCAATTTCCGCGGGACTTGGGGCAGCCGCCGGGATGGTGGCCGTGCTGATGATGCCCCGGACCAATCCCACCCGCAAGCTGGCTGCCAAAGCCGCCAACAAAATGGAGGATGTGGCCTGGAAAATCTCCGACACTCTGTCCGATAAATTCGACGATCTGTAAGGCGCGCAAACGGCGGCACCGCCTTTCCGGCAGTGCCGCCACACTATGATTCTTTATGCCTCCTGAACGTCCAGCTTGATCACCCCGTCCTCCATCCGGGCGGAGATGCCGGAGATTGGTTTTTCAAAGCTGTCGATAACTGCCTCGCTGATGGGATCCTCCAGCTCCTTCTGGATAATCCGGCGCAGATTCCGCGCCCCGTAGACCACGGAATAGGCATCGTCCACCAGATGCTGCCTGACCTCATCCGTCCAGGCAAAGTCCAGGCCCCGGTTCCGAAGGCTGTCCTGCAATTCTTCCAGCATAATGTCGGCAATGCCCAGGAAGTTCTCTTTCGTCAGGTGATTGAAGGTGATGATCTCGTCCACACGGTTCAGGAACTCCGGCCGCAGGAAGCCCTGCAGGGCCTTCATGGTCCGTTCCTTTACCTGATCCGTGTCCGTTCGGCCAAAGCCCATGCTGCTGACGCTGCCCTCAGAACCGGCATTGGTGGTCATGACGATGACGGCATTCTCAAAGTTCACGGTTCTGCCCTGAGAATCCGTGATCCGGCCGTCGTCCAGCACCTGCAGCAGGATATTCATCACATCCGGATGGGCCTTTTCAATTTCGTCAAAGAGCACCACGCTGTAGGGCTTCCGGCGGATGGTCTCTGTCAGCTGTCCTGCTTCGTCATAGCCCACATAGCCGGGAGGCGAACCAATCAGCTTGGAAACCGTGTGCTTCTCCATATATTCGGACATGTCCAGCCGGATCAGCGCGTCCGTGCTGTCGAACATATCGTTTGCCAGGCACTTGACCAGCTCCGTCTTGCCCACGCCGGTGGGACCGGCGAAGATGAAGGATACGGGACGGCGCTTGGGAGAAATACCCACCCGATTCCGGCGAATAGCCCGGGACACAGCCTCTACGGCATGATCCTGGCCCACAATGTGCGCCTTCAGCCGTTCATCCATGCCCTTGAGCTGCTTGTATTCCTGGGCCTTGATCTTAGAAGCGGGAATCTTTGTCCACAGCTCTATGATCCGGGCCAGATTATCCATGGTAACAGCGGGAGCGGGGATCTTTTCCAGCGCCTCGATGTCGGACGCCAGCTGGCACAGCTTGCTGCGAATGGTCGCCAGACGCTCAAAATCCGTGTTCTCCGTATCTTCATTGAGCATACGGAGCTCCAGTTCGTAGTCATCCCGCTCCTTTTTCAGCTCAGCCAGTCTGGATATCTCCTTGCTGCGCAGATTCACATCGGAACAGGCCTCGTCCAGCAGGTCGATGGCCTTATCCGGCAGGAACCGGTCCGTAATATAACGCTCGGAAAGGACAACGCACTGCCGGGCGATCTCCGGGGAGATGGAAACCCCATGGAATTCCGCATAGGTTCTGGCAATGCCCTGCAGAATCTGGCAAGCCTCCTCTATGGTAGGCTCCGCCACAGAGACGGGCTGGAACCGGCGCTCCAAAGCGGCGTCCTTCTCGATATATTTCCGGTACTCATTGAATGTTGTAGCGCCGATGACCTGGATTTCACCCCGGGACAGCGGAGGCTTCAGAATATTGGCGGCGTTCATGCTGCCCTCGGCGTCTCCCGCGCCCACCAGATTGTGGACCTCGTCAATGACCAGAATGATATTTCCGCAGGCCTTGATCTCTGTGATCAGACTCTTCATGCGGCTCTCGAACTGCCCCCGGAACTGGGTGCCTGCCACCAGAGCGGTCAGATCCAGCAGAAAGACCTCCTTGTCCCGCAGCTTATAGGGCACATCCCCGGCCACGATCCGCTGCGCCAGGCCCTCGGCAATGGCGGTCTTACCCACGCCGGGTTCGCCCACCAGGCAGGGGTTGTTCTTCTGGCGGCGGTTCAGAATCTGAATGACCCGCTCCGTCTCCACGTCCCGGCCAATGACCTTATCCAGCTTGCCCTCTCTGGCCCGGGCGGTCAGATCCATACAGTAGCTGTCCAGGAATTTATGCTTGCTTTTCTTTTCCTTCCTGGGTTCTTTCTCTTTGGTCTCGGCGTTCTCCGGCTGCCTGGCAGACTTTGGCATACCGCCAAAGAGCTGATTCATCAGAGGAAAAGTGGCAGTCTGGCTGTCTACCTCATCGTCTTCGCCCTCGCTGTCGTCCTTCTGGCCGAACATACTGCTCATTTCGTCGGAAATCATGTCCAGATCCTCTTCGGAAATGCCCATCTGCTTCACAGCCTGGTCAATCTGAGGGATGCCCAGCGTCCGGGCACACTTGATACAATACCCCTCATTGAGGGTAACGCCGTTTTCCACCTTGGTAATGAAGATCACGGCCACATTCTTTTTGCATTTGCAACACATTTTCGGCTGCATCGACTTTCACTCCTTTTGCGGGTTGCCCCGCCGCATCGGACCGGAACAGTCTTCTGCGCATTCTTTTCCCAGTACTATACCACACATCTTCAAAAAAAGCGAAAACAAATTATTAAGAATATGGCAAGGCATTGGCATCACCGAACACCACAGGACAAAACAAAGCCGACTCCTCAGCCGTAGTCAACGGTTGGAGAGCCGGTTTTATGGTCCATAATTATGACTGATACTCCTCCAGGAACACGCCGTCTTCCCGAAGCGTCTTCCGCAGAACGTCCGTATCCAGTCTGTTTGCCGCCTGGCCCGTTCCGGCGCTCTGGGCGGCGGCGGTTCCGGCGGCCTGTCCCATGGCCATGACAATAGGTGTTACACGCACAGCCGCGCACGCCTCATGGGTCGCGCTCAGGCAGCGGCCCGCCACAATCAGATTCTCCACCTGCTCCGTCACCAGAGACCGGTAAGGAATGGAATACCAGCTGCCTTTCCTTAAAAAGCGATGCTTCATAGCCGCGCCATCCGGGGAATGAATATCAATGGGATAACCTCCCATTGCGACGGCATCGGAGAACATGGTATTGTTGAGCAGATCCTCGGCTGTCAGCTTGTAGATTCCGTCAATTTTCCTGCTCTCCCGAATGCCAATGCTGGGGCCCGTCATTTCCAGACGGCAGTTCTCAAACCCCGGAATATTCCGGCGCATAAACGCAACGATCTGATGCGCCTGCTTTCGGCCTTCAATCTCCGCCTCTGTCAGCTCAAAGGGATCCACCGCGGACTTTCGGATAATCCGGGACATATTCAGGATAAATTCTCCCTTGCTGTTTGTTTCAAAGCACAGCACCATATCCCGATCCACGTCAAATTCTCCGGCAGCCTTGGCAGCCTTTATCCTGGAATAGGCCCCCTGGATGCCCGTCCGGGGAATCTCCTCCAGATGGTCGAAGGGGATGGTTTGCAGCATATCCTCCCGGTTATCCTTTACGAATTCCATAACCCGGTCCCGGTCAACTCCCGCAACCTTGATGTTCATGGTCATAGGCTGGGCCAGATGGTCCGCGGGGCGGCCGTAAACGCTGGACACGCCCGCATTGGTGGCAAGATCCGCATCGGCGCTGCAATCCAAAAACACCTTGGCTTTGACATCAAAGAAGCCGTTCTTTGCGTACAGCGTCACTTTGGCAATCCGGCCCTGCTCCACGGTACACCCGGTATATACCGTGTGATACAGCAGCTCTGCCCCTGCCTCCAGAGCCATGGATTCCAGCACAAGCTTCATGCCCTCCGCGTCAAAAGGCGTGATACTGCTGGCATATCCGACAAAGTCCTCCATATGTCCGGGAGACATTCCCAGAGCCTGAAGCCTTGAAACGATCTCATCCGGGATTCCCCGGACTACCTGGGTATCCCCCGCGTGAAACGTCATCTGAGGCCCCACACCGCAGCCGGTCAGCGCGCCGCCAAGGTACCCATTGCGCTCGACCAACAGCGTTCTGGCTCCATGCCTTGCGGAAGCAATGGCAGCGACAGCGCCCGCGGGTCCGCCGCCGATGATCACAACATCATAGTTCAGATTTCGATCCATCATGCTTTTTCTCCTCCAGCCAGAGTTCATAATAGGTTCTGGCAAAGCCGTGCGCTCCGATCTCCGACAGAGCCCGGATTCCCGTTTTGCCAATTTTCAGCGGTCCAAGCACCAGCGCCGGCACCTGGTAGTCCCGGCTTGTCAGGCCAAGCTGGGTCACTTCCAGAAAATGATAGTATTCATGACTTAAAATCAGATTTACCGCTTGCTGATACTCCAGGCCATTTTCCTTTGCCCACATGCCTACCGATTTTGCGTAGATATTGACGCACTTCCGTCCGGAAATATAGTCGCTGAAGTATCGGCGCCCGCCTACCACATAATCCGTATCCTTCTCCAGCAGCGTCAGGCCATTGCGCCGGGCAATGCTGTAAAAGTCCATGGAGCCCTTTTCCTGCCGGAACAGCTGTTCTGCCGCCTCGCTGCCCTTCCGCCAGGCAGCCTCCACAATCGCGGCCCGGTCCTTTTCAGGAATCTTGCCGTAACAAAGATCATAGGTCAGCTCCTGATCTGCCAGTTCTCTTCCCGGGAACGGGTAACGAAACTGCTCCATAACCCTTTCCTCACGCGTCCACGCGCTTGGTAGCGGCAAGAATCAGAGGCTCCGTCTGCGCAAATCCGGCCAGCTCCACGTTGCCCAGGCTTGCGATCTGTTCGCCCTTCTGCATACCGGACAGGTCAATGATCCGTTTTCCCAGTACAAGATAAACATTGGGCAGATTGGTGCCGCCGTCGTTGTATTCCGTCAGCTCCTCCAGAATCCAATGGAGATCCTTCTCCCAGCTGCCCACGGTCGTCTGGCGGACCCAGGCATTGTTCTTTTGCAGGCGGATAATGCCCTCTTCATCGATCAGCCGCAGCGGATGGGTGGTCTTCTTCACAAGGCCGAAGAGCTTCTTCTCGTTCTTCTCATATTGAACCGCCCACATGGAACCGTTCTTTGCGGCAAAGCGCAGCTTCGCTTTGTCGGCTCCCAGATTTTCCGCGGCAATTTCCAGCAGCCGGTCCTCCGTGAGCTTCTGCTTCATTCTGTCCTTGCTGCGCATTTCCGTAGCGCCTACCGCAATGGCCCGGATAATATTTCTCTGGGTATCCACTTCTACACTTACTTCTATCGTTCCGGGGGCAGCACCGTTCTGAATTGCCTTCTGCTCCGCCTCTCTGCGGACGCTGATAATATCCGCATCCGTAGGATTGGTAACGCTGCGCTCCACCATGTCCCGCACCATGGCAAGGGCCACACCAATTGTAGAGATGACAGGGGCGTTCTTGGCGATCCGGGACTTGTGGCCCATGGTCTCCGCCAAATGCGGCACAACCGCCGCCGCTCCGCCGCCGCCGCCTACAAAAACAGTGTGCTTCGGATCCATCTCATAATCCTTCATCAGCTGGGCAGCAACTTTGCTGTTTTTTGCAGCCGCGAACGCAAGAACCTTTTTGGCGGCCTCTTCCACCGTGCAGCCCATGTTGTCTGCCAAAGGCTGCCAGGCCTTCCGCGCGGCCTCGGTATTTCCGTAAGCGTAATCCTCCGGATGCACATAGCCCGCCAGGTTCGCCGCGCCGGCCATAGTCAGCGCTACGCGAACGCCGTTTGCGCATTCAATGCACGCGTATTCGGGGTCCGTTTCCATGGGGCGAACGGAAGCGAGCTTCGGCTCCACAATCTTCTCGGCAGGCGTATAGACCTCGTAGTCCAGGCCCGCGATATGGGCGCTTCTGGGCCCGGTATCCACAGCCTTGCCATTCTTGATCTCCACCATGCTGCCGCCGCCGATGCCAACGGTGCGCACGTCCAGACTGTTCAGATAGGTCTTATGCCCGCCTACTTCGGCATAACGGATCATGACCTTGCCGTCCTTGACGCAAGAGATATCGGTAGAAGTGCCGCCCACCTCAAAGAACAGGCCATCTGTGAGTTTTTCGTACATCAGCGCGCCGGCAACACCTGCCGCGGGGCCGGAAAGGATGGTAAGAATCGGGCGGTTGCGGACCTCGTCCACAGTCATAACTCCGCCGTCGCAGCGCATGACCATCAGCGGGCTTTCGATTCCCGCTGCTTTGATGCTCTGATCCGTCATCGTAGCTGCCTCCAGCATTTTGGGCATGATGCTGGCATTGACGACCGCTGTACGGGTGCGGATCTTCAGGCCATACAGCTTGGAAATGTCGTTGGTCGCGGTACCGGGCAGCCCCATGTCCTTGCACAGTTCCACAGTACGGTTTTCCCGGGCAGGATCATCAACACTGAACGCCTCCGCCGCCACAAAGCTGGTGCAATCCTGCTTTTTCAGGGTTTCCAGTGCGGTACGGATCGCGGCGTCAATATCCGCAGCCGCTGTGTCTACATAGACATTGTCTGACTTCAGATACTTTCCGGGCGCCAGCTCAATATTGCCAATGGTCGTATCGCCCTTACTTTTCGCGCCCTGCAGGCCCTGTCCCAATGTCACAACGCCCACCTTAGCCACATCGCCCTCCAGGAGTGCGTTGGTAGCCTGGGTCGTTCCGTGCGCAATAAACGTCACATCCTCCGGCGCAATATGGTACTGCTCCATTACCTTGTGCAGCACCTGCACAATACCGGCCGCCACACCTTCCTTTGCGGTGTGGGTCGTGGGGGTTTTTACCGCGCCAATCAGCGCGTACGTGTCATTATCGATTGCTACAGCATCCGTAAAGGTGCCGCCGACATCAATACCGATCCGAACTTTCATAGATAGCCTCCTGTTATGTTTTATTTACTGATTTCAGGCCTCAGCCGGAGCCTGCCCCGACTCAGGCCCGAAATCAGGCGGGGTGCCCGGTTTCCCGGGCACCCTCCGGGGATATTTTAGAAATACAGCACAGCGCTGACTACAACGCCGACCACAGCAACTGCCCACAGGTAGGGCAGCAGCTTCTTGGTGATGCCGTTGACATCCACCTCAGCAAAGTTTGCAGTCCAGACATTCTGGGTGTTGGTGGGGTCGCCGCAGCCCTGAATCCGCTCAGCGGCCAGGAAAGCACCCATAACGGCCATGGGGGACAGGGTGCCCAGACCGATCACCAGCGCCGCGATGCCGGAGCCCAGGCCAAACAGGTTCATGGGTCCGCGGTACAGGGACAGAGGTGCCAGCAGGGAGAAGAAGATGATGTAAGCAACCTTGTTGGAGGGAACCACGGCCAGCAGGAAGGGATTCAGGACTTCCTTGACCATGGGATGGGTCACGGCCAGGTAGAGAATACCGATGCCGATCATCAGAATGATTGCGGGGCCGCCATCCGTAATACCGTCATAGCAGGTCTTGACCAGAGTGTTCATAGCCTTGGAGAAGCTCTTGGAGGTAAACAGCAGGATCCAAATGATGCCGGCCATGAAAGCGGGGCACACGGGCACCTTAAAGGCAGCAACCAGAATGATGGGAATCAGCGGGGTAAGCATTGCCAGGCCGCCGCGAACGCCGCTGAGCTGCTTGGTGGGCTGCGCATCCTCGACGGGGGCAGAGAACGCGAACTTCACGCCGTTGCGCTTGAACTCTACAAATACAAGGATCAGTGTCGCGATAACGGTAGCAGCAAGCATATAGACCTCAAAGCCTTTGATCTGCTCGATCTCCAGGCTGAAAATGCTGGAGAAGGTCTTCCAGTTGGCGATGTTGAAAGTCAGGCCGCAGGTAAACGCCATCAGGAAAATGCAGGCCGCGCTCATAGCGGGAACGCCGACGGAGATCAGGATGGGCAGAACAATGGAGCCGACCATGATGATGGAGCCCAGGCCGCTCAGAGTGGTGAACAGGACCGCGCAGGCAGCAACCATAATCAGAGTGACGACCAGAGGACGATCACCGCCCAGTTCCGCGCTCTTCTTGATAATGTTCTCGGTGACGCCGGTCTTGTTCATCAGCTGACCCAGCCATGCGCCAAAGACCACGGCCATGATCGCGCTGCCCATACGAACGGTACCGGCCTCCAGGACGGTCTGCAGCCAGCCGATGTTGGTGCCTTCCGCATTCACGCCTACGGCGGGAACGCCGGCGATCAGGCAGATCACAACCGCCATCAGAGGAAGCGCCAGAAGCGTGGGGATCTTCTTTGTCATCATAAGCGCCGCGATGATGACAAAGGCCAGGATAATCAGGGAACCTTGCAACATAATATCTTCTCCTTTTCTATTTTTGGCTTTCGCCAGTTTTATCGACACCCGCTTTGATACGGGTGAAACGACTGCCTTACAGGCTCTCTACAGCCTCGCGGAACTGTGCGGTGACACGCTTCAGCGTCTCAGCGTCCGGCTCCTTGCCCATGACGATTGCTCCGATCATGACCGCCTTGCAGCCCGCCTCATACAGATGCCTGACCTCGCAGGGCTTGATCTTCCGCTGGGTGGGAATCAGGCAGGGCTTGCCGGACTTCTCAACCAGATCGCTGTAGCGCAGAATGTCGGCATAATTCAGGTCCGTACCATAATTCTCACCGGGCTGAACGGAGCACTCCAGCACATCAATGGCGGAACGGCGCACAGCATCCAGTGTATTTTCGTTGTAGGTGTAGTCAATTGCAACCATCTTCGTCAGCTTTTTGCTCTCCATCATATGGCAGGGAAGATGCTGGCTGTAAGAACTGAAGAACTTCAGTCCCATATCCTCCAGCTCCAGCCGCTCCTCAGCCGTGATAAAGGCGTCGGCTCCGCCGGGAACCAGACCGACAGGCACATCGCCGCACAGTTCGATCAGCCGGCGCAGAAACTCCCGATTCTCAGCGTAGGTCCCGAAGGTATGACCGCTGGCACGGTGCCACACGTTGCAGTGTACCTTTACCGCCTGGGCTCCTCCATCCAACGCCGCCTGAGCAAGCTCCAGCTTATTGGAGGGCAGGCTCACAACCAGGCTGAATTTGTTTGTTTCGATCATCTGCTTAAATTCCATAGTTGCCTCCTAAGTCATCCGCGGTTAAATAATATATCAGACCGGAGCCGCCGCGCATAAAGCACAGCGCAGCGTTCCGTTTGTCTGCGCATCAACAGGTGTACCTCCGGTACCCGTTCAGGAGGCAGCCGCTTTCGCAGCTGCTCCTGAAGTCTGGAACCCAACTGCTCCCGCAGGCCATCCCCGCAGGACAGGAACACATTCTGAATCAGAAACAGCGAGCACAGCAGCGCCACAAGAATGCCAAGCTTTTCGGCATCCGCGTCCTCCGGCACCAGATCTTCCAGGCATCGGGTCCCGGACTCAAAAAAATCGCTGCGGATCGGTACAGGCTGATCCTGCTGTGTCACGGCAACCACTACCCGCTCCCCCAATGTGATCTGGGCGCTGTTGTTCACCTGCTTCCGTTCTCCCAGCGCGTCCTTCACCGTGTAAATCTGCGCGTAGTCCTCGAAAACCGGAATTCGGAACTCTGAGATCAGCGCCTCCTTCAGCGTAATGCTCGCGGACGCAAATCCCGTGGAATACATTACCCGGAAATCGTTTTCCCGCATATCCTCCTGGAAAAGCAGCCCGATTCCAACCAACGGACGCGATTCCGTGCGGAATGGAGAAGCGGCTTTAATAATCGCGTCCAATAACTCATTTCCAGACAGATAGGAAGCGGAGAGAGTACTATGCTCCAAAAGCTCCAGCGCCATATCGAACAGGCTGACCCCCACGCCTGACCTGCCGACCTCAACCACCGCAATACAGCCGTAATTGGGGTTCAACATCAATTCCGTCCTGCTGCGGCCCGCCGTTACCTGGCTTCCGCCCTCAGTAAGGAGCCCTTGTTCCAGCAATTCGGCCACCAATGTGGATACCGTACTCGGAGCAAGTCCCGTCTTCTGGGCAATCTCCACTCTGGAAAGCAAACCGCTGTCCAAAACAGACTGGATAATCACATGGCGGTTGCGCCGCTTCACGTCTCTCAAGCCCCGCTTCTGCATAAATCATCTTCCCTCTTTCCGCTTTCTTCGGAAATCGAATTTGTTATTTCGGGTTCCGAATTAAGTTGTTTCTATGCTAACACCATCGTACTTCAAATGCAAGCGTTTTTGTTATTTTCTATTTTTTATACATTTTACGCAGTCATGATTTGTTCAAAATGTCAATATCGAGCGGCCCGTACCGATAGCGGCATTGCACCTGTCTTTAATAAAAACGCGGGCGGAGGTATCTGATTACCTCCGCCCGCGTTCCGGACAATTCCAACACTCTATCATTTGGTTTTTTCACTCAGACTGAAATGTATCCGCGCAGCCGCATTCGAATTTATCGATTCCATCGTCATACCACAGGTGGGTCATGTAAAGACCTCCGGCGGGGACCGTAGGGCCGGCAGCCGTGCGGTTGCCGGAATCCAGGATGGCGCCGATGTCGGAGGGCTTGATTTTTCCCTCCGCGGCATAGACCACGGTCCCTGCCATGGCCCGGGCCATATTGTACAGGAAGCCGTTGGCGCAGACCTTCAGAATCACCAGATTTCCCCGGCGCTCCACGTTGTAGTAGTAGACCGTCCGGACGGTGGACTTCACATCCGTGCCCACAGAGCGGACCGCGGCAAAATCGTGAGTACCCACAAACTGGTCCGCCGCCGCCTGCATGACCGCTTCATCCAGATGCCGGGGATAAAACCAGGCCCGGTCCACATAGAAAGGATCCTTTAATCTGGAATTGTAAATCTGATAGGTATACTCCTTGCGGACACAGGAGCCGATGGCATTGAAGTTTTCGTTCACCTCAAAGGCCTTCGTCACCACGATATCACATGGCAGGTGGGTATTCAGGGCATAGGGCAGACGGTCCACGGGAATGGTGGAATCCGTGCGGAAATTGGCCACATAGCACCGGGCATGGACCCCGGCGTCGGTCCGTCCGCAGCCTGTCACATGGACGCTGTGACCCACCACCTGGGCGGCAGCCTTTTCCACCGTCTCCGCCACTGTGGGCAGATTCTTCTGGACCTGCCAGCCATGGTAGCGGGTGCCGAGATAGGTCAGAAACAGAGCGATATTGCGCATCTTTTCCTCACAGTCCGAAGCCCGCCAGCACGGCGACCACCGCGATCAGGGCCGTCAGGCCGCCGAAGGCGTAAAAGTCGTTGCGGCCGTAGCGCAGCAGCTTCATTTTGGTGCGGCCCTCGCCGCCCTGATAGCAGCGGCACTCCATAGCCGTTGCCAGTTCGTCCGCCCGGCGGAAGGCACTGATGAACAGCGGCACCAGCACCGGAATCAAGGCTTTGGCACGGTCGATAATGCTGCCGTTTTCAAAGTCCGCGCCTCTGGCCTTCTGGGCGTTCATAATCTTGTCGGTCTCCTCAATGAGTGTGGGGATGAACCGCAGGGCAATGCACATCATCATGGACAGCTCGTGGACCGGCACATGGAGCTTCTTCAGCGGTCCCAGAAGGCTCTCCAAGCCGTCCGTCAACGCAATGGGTGAGGTGGTATAGGTCAGCAGGAAGGTGCCGGAGATCAGCATCAGAATGCGGCTGGTCATAAAAATGGCCCGGGTCAGGCCCTCGGAGGTGATGGTCAGTTTCCAGATCTTCACCAGTACAACGCCGCCGTCGGAATAGAAAAGGTTCAGCACACCCGTAAAAATCAGGATGACCACCAGAGGCTTCATACCCGAAACAATGGATTTCGGCGGGATCTTCGATACGGAGATGGCCAAAATCAAAAACGCAAGCACCACACCGTAGGAGATCCAGCTCTTTGCCAGGAACAGCGCGACAATGTAGAGAATCACGCCCAGCAGCTTGGTCCGGGGATCCAGCCTGTGGATCACGGACGTTCCGGGGAAATACTGGCCAAGGGTAATGTCTTTAAGCATGGCCCTTCCCCTCCTTCAGACGCAGCAGCTCGAAAACCGCCTGCTCGATGGTATAGACGTTCTTCACATCCGCGCCCAGCTCACGCAGCCGCAGGAACACCTGGGTCACCTGTGGAATGCTCAGGCCCATGTCCAGCAGCTCCCGGACATGCTCAAAGACCTGGCTGGGGGGCGCGTCCATGACGAGTTTCGAGCCGTTCATGACCAGCAGCCGGTCCGTCAGACGCGCAACATCCTCCATAGAATGGCTGACCATCAGAATGGCCGCGTTCTTCGCCTGCCGGTAGGCCTGGATATTGCCCAGAATCTCCGCGCGGCCAATGGGGTCCAAACCTGCCGTTGGCTCGTCCAGAATAAGCACCTCCGGTTCCATGGCAATGACGCCCGCAATGGCCACCCGGCGCTTTTGTCCGCCGGAGAGGTCAAAGGGTGAGACCTCCAGTTGCTGCTCCGTCAGGCCCACAAAGCCCGCGGCTTCCCGGACACGGCGGTCAATCTCTTCCCTGGAGAGGCCCATATTGGTGGGGCCGAAAGCAATGTCTTTATAGACCGTCTCCTCAAAGAGCTGGTACTCCGGGTACTGGAACACCAGACCTACCCGGAACCGGGCTTCCCGCGTAAATTTTTTATCGGACCAGATGTCCTGCCCGTCCAGCAGCACTCTGCCGGAGGTCGGCTTCAGCAAACCGTTGAGCTGCTGCATCAGCGTAGACTTTCCGGAACCCGTATGGCCGATAATGCCCACGAATTCTCCGGGATTTATGGAAAAGGAAACGCCGTCCAGCGCCTTATGCTCAAAGGGGGTACCGATGCTGTAAACAAAGGTCAGGTCTTCTGCCTGCAAAATTGGTTTCAATGTTGATTCCTCCCACACGTCAGGTCTTCAGCCAATCGTAAAGTGCCTGCGCGCATTCTTCGGGGGTCAGGGCATCCAGAGGCAGGTCAAAACCCTTCTGCCGCAGTGCCCAGCACAGTTCCACGCTGTCCGGCGCCGCAAGTCCCAGCTTATGGAGCATCTCCACCTGGGAGAATACCTGCTTCGGCGTACCGTCCGCCGCAACCTTGCCTTTATCCAGCACAATGACCCGCCGGGCCTGTGCCGCCTCGTCCATATGGTGGGTAATAAGCACCACGGTAATTCCTTTTTCCCGGTTCAGCTTTTCCACCGTTTCCATCACATCCCGGCGGCCTCTGGGATCCAGCATAGCCGTCGGCTCGTCCAGAACAATGCACTTGGGCTCCAGAGCAATAACGCCCGCAATGGCGACGCGCTGCTTCTGGCCGCCGGAAAGCAGATGCGGCGCGTGCTCCCGGTATTCGTACATGCCCACCTGTTTCAGGGCCTTATCCACCCGGCGGCGGATCTCCGGAGCGGCAACGCCAATGTTCTCCGGGCCGAAAGCCACGTCCTCCTCCACCACATTTGCGACGATCTGGTTGTCCGGGTTCTGAAACACCATACCGACGCACCGGCGGACAGCCATAACGCGGTTCAGGTCGGAAGTGTCAATGCCGTCAACATACACCTTTCCGCCGGAGGGCAGCAATATGGAATTGAAATGCTTCGCCAGAGTGGATTTTCCGCAGCCGTTTGTGCCCAGGATAGCCACAAAGCTGCCGCTTTCAATGGTAAGATTTAAGTTTTCGAAGACCTGAGTTCCCTTCTGCCCGTCCAGATCCGGATAGACATAGGCCAGATGCTCCACAGAAATAATATCTTCCAAAAATGAATCCTCTTTTCTAGGTTCTTTGAAGTTCAAACTCAGGGCATCCATCTGCCGGTCGCGCCACAGGGCAGGACCAGTCCGGACTCCTTTACAGGAAGGCCAAGCTCCCCTGCTTCCGTCTTTCCTCCGTGCTCCGGACCGAAGACCACATCGGCGGCGTAGCTCACAGCGGAAGGCGCAAGGCCGGTCGTATAGGAATTGATAATGACAAACAGGGGGTCATCCGACAAAAGCCTGGCCGTCTGCTGCAGGAAGGGGAAAAAGCTGGTTTCCATCTTCCAGATCTCCCCGCTGGGGCCCCGGCCATAGCTGGGCGGATCCATGATGATGCCGTCGTATTTTCTGCCACGACGCAGCTCCCGCTGAATGAATTTGCCGCAGTCATCCACGATCCAGTGGATGGGCCGGTCCGCCAGACCGGAGGCAGCGGCGTTTTCTTTCGCCCAGGCAACCATACCCTTAGAAGCATCCACATGGTAGACCTCCGCCCCGCCGGCGGCGGCCGCCAGAGTGGCGCCGCCGGAATAGGCAAACAGGTTCAGCACCCGGACAGGACGGCCCGCGGAGGCCACCTTTTCCCGGATAAAGTCCCAGTTGGCCGCCTGCTCCGGGAAGACGCCTGTGTGCTTGAAGTTCATGGGCTTGACGTTGAAGGTCAGATAGTCCTTGTACCTGATCTGCCAGCGCTCCGGCAGATGATGGTCCGACCAGTGCCCGCCGCCCGTAGAGGAGCGGATATACCGGGCATCCTGCCTTTTCCACATAGGGTTGCTGTGAGGCGTGCTCCAGATGACCTGAGGGTCCGGGCGCACCAGAATATAGTTTCCCCAGCGCTCCAGGCGTTCGCCGTCAGAGGCATCCAGAACCTCATAATCCTTCCATTGATCCGAAATCCAAAGCATGATCTCTCTCCTTTTTCTTACCAGATGGGATCGTCCGAGCCGTCATCTCCGCCCCAGCCGCCGTTATCGCCATTGTCGCTGCCGCTGTTGTCTTCGCTGCTGCCGCCGTTGTTGTTCTGGTTGCCAAAATCCTCATAGGCCTGCTGGTTGTGGAGGGGGCAGACGATATAAGGGGTATCCATGCCGTTGTTGGCGTTACCGCGGAAGCCGCTCCAGGCAATGCCGTTGCCGTCGGCGTCCACCAGATAGACATAGCTGTCCTGGTAATACTCCGCCTTCAGGCCGGCATTCATGGCAGATTTGATCTCATCGACCTCGCTCTGGGTCATCTTTACCAGAGACCGGGTCTCAATAACCGCGTCCGGGAACAGGCTGCAGAAAGGCGTCGCCACACCGCCGCCGGTGACACAGTAGTCCACCGTCACATGCTTGTCACAGTATTCCGTAGGCGCATCCTCCGGGTAGCAATTCACGGTAGCCACTCTGGAAACCCCCCGGATATCCGCGGAGCAGGCGGCTGTAGCCAGCTTGCCGGAATCCAGACAGACGGTCACGCTCTGGAAGCCCGCACCGCTGTAGAGGGACTTGGCGGGCAGGCCATCATGGATGGGCTGCATGACCATTTTCCACAGTCTTGCGGCGGGATTTCCGTAGTTGCCGGTCAGGTTGATCTGCTCCGGCTGGTTGTAGCCGCACCAGACGGCGGCGGTGTAATAGCCCGTGTAGCCGCAGAACCAGCGGTCCCGGTTGCTGGATGTGGTGCCGGTCTTGCCCGCGATGTTCTGTCCCGGGAAGATGGCCGCGCCGCCGGTGCCGTAGTTGGCCGCGTTGTACAGGCAGTAGTTCATATACTCCACGGTCTTCTCCCGCAGAATCTGGCGGTTGTCCTGGGTATTGTCCAGAACGATCTGGCCATCGGAGTTGTAGACTTTTGTATAGGTTCTGGCCTCCCGGTAGACGCCGTTGTTGGCGAAGGTGGCATAGGCCGCGCTCATCTCCCGCACGGTAGAACCCACAGTCAGCGCGCCCAGCGCCAGAGGGGCTATGCCCACATCGGACAGGCTCTGACCATTGCTGAGGGAATAGCTGCTGGTCAAAGAATCCTGGCCGAAGTTGTATTTTGCGAAGCTGTAGCCATAGTCCGCGCCGATGGCCGTAAGGGTGTTGGCGGAAATCGCGTTGACAGAGGACACAATGCCGGAATAGATTGTTCTGGCATAGTTATATTCCCGGTTATCGTTTCTGGGGAAAGGTGTGCCGTCGTTGTACATGATGGGCATGTCCTTGATGACCGTCGCAGGACTGAAGCCGCCCTTTTCAAAGGCAGGGGCATAGACGGATATGGGCTTCTGAGAAGAACCCGTCTGGAGCTTGGCCTGAGTCGCCTTGTTATAAGCGAAGAAGTCCGTCTTTTCCCCTACACCGCCGGACAGGGCCACCACATCGCCTGTGCGGTTGTCGATGACCACAATGGCGGACTGGAGCTGCTGGGTGCTGCGGGTGGTGGGGATCTTGGACAGGTCCGTATAAACGGCATCCACCTGATTCTGCACATCCATGTCCAGGGTGGTGTAAATATGGTAGCCGCCCTTTTGGATCCGCTCCAGATAGTAGTTCCGGGTTTTTTCACCGGCGGATTCCCAGTCCACGCCGTCCTGCGCCGCCAGGTCAGAGGCTACATCCAGAATGGCCGCGTCCACAAACCAGGAATAAACGTTCTGAGAGGCATCCTGATTCACAGTCACCAGGCTATTGCATTCCGGGCAGTAGTAGCGTCCCTCCTCGCTGTGGAAGGTGGAAACTGTGCCGGAATAACCGCAGTTGTCACAGTTCGCCCAGCGATCCTGGGGATCGATACCCTCCTTGAAGACCATTTCCTGGGCAACGGCCTCGTCATGCTGCTCCTGGGACAGATAACCCTGGGCCAGCATTTCGGAGAGGACATTCAGCTGACGGTAGCGGTTCCGCCCGGCGCCGTCCCGCATTTCGCCCTTGTACTTGAAGACTTTTTTAGAGTATGGGTTGAACAAAGAGGGGTTATTGGTAATGCTGATCAGGCTGGCACACTCAGCGGTGGTCAGGCTCTGCAGTTCCTTGCCGAAATAGGCGGCGGCAGCGCTCTTGACGCCGTAGCAGCCCTTGCCCAGATAAATACGGTTCAGGTACTCATACATGATGACGTCCTTATCGTATTGCTTTTCGAACATCTGGGCCCGGAATATCTCCATGACCTTCCGCTGCACCGTAATGCTGTTCTCCTGGCTGACGTTCTTAATCAGCTGCTGGGTGATGGTGGAGCCGCCGAACTGGCTGTCGCCGCCGAAGAACATATTCATGCACGCCTTGACCGTTGTGATCCAGTCTACGCCCTGATGCTCATAAAACCGCTTGTCCTCAATGGCCACGGTAGCATTGATCAGATCCTGCGGGATCTCGTCCAGCGTGGCGATCTGCCGGTCCGTGGTGGTATAAATCTGCTGCAGCTGCTGAATATTTCCGCCGCTGTCCACATAATAAAGAAAAGAGGTCTTTTCCAGGTCGTAGTCGTCAATGGACCAGTCCGAGGCTTCCGTCAGAATATCATTTTGCAGATAGTCTCCCAGAGTGCCCACGAACACCACGCCGCAGACCAGCAGGATCAGGACCACCGTCAAAGCGGCGCCCAACGCGATCTTCAGCAGAGACAGCGCCGTGCCCCCCAGAGTATAGACCGTTTTCAGCGTCCAGTGGGGATTCCAGTCCTGGCGGACCTTCTTATTTCTCCTTTTCTTTTCGTTTGCCATGCGTATAACCTCCAATGCCGCGGCGCGTCCGCGGATCGAGCCTTTCTTGGGAATCGGGTAGAGACACGACTTTCCGTCATATCATCCGTAGACTATACCATATTTTCTCAGAAAACGAAAGCCCCAATTTCTTAATAAACCATAAATTCCGCCTTATCCGTTTCCGTTTCGTCAAGAACAGTGAAAAAAGTATGATGTCCCGTTTCTGTAGTATTCCCAGAAAACGGCCGGGGTTTTCCGCTTTTTTCTGGGCATAATCTGCGCAAGTTCCCACCCGGCGCAAAGATGCCGGAAGGCGCGCGATTTTTTCCTCTTGATTTTTTGGCCGTCCGGTTGTAGAATACAGACAAGAAAACCCCGGAAACAAAGGAGCAATCTATGGAAGATCAATATGGTTCCGACTTTATTACCATTGTGGATGAGGACGGCAAGGAATATGAACTGGAAGTTCTCTCCACGTTGGAATACAACGGCGAGACCTATATGGCCGTGATTCCCGCCGATGCCGGTGAGGAAGACGCGGAGTTTTCTCTGGAAGTCAGCATCCTCAAGTCCACAGAGGAAGATGGCGAGCCGCTTCTGACCGCCATTGAGGACGAGGAGGAACTGAAGGCAGTGTACGATCTCATGATGGAGGAACTGTACGCGGAAGACGATACGGAAGAAGAGGATCAATGATTCTTTCTTTCCCTGCTTGGTGCGTAGGCGTGTCCTTTTGGACCCACATTTTTGAATTGGGAAGTTAGACTTCCCGGCGGGATTGCAGACCTCCCGCCCTCGCTTCGACGTAGGGTGGACGCTGGGAGCAGAGAACGCCGGGAGCGGCAACCCACCTGCCGTTTCGTGCAGGTCATAATTGGATGCGTTACGGCTAAAGCGGGGTGCCCGGAGGACTTCGGTTCTCCGGGTTTTTGCATTGTCTGGCCATATGTGAATATTCCGTAAACATTCAGTCATTTTGTCGAAGATGTGTAAAGGAGCGCATTGACTTTTGCGAGAAATCTCTTATTATCTACCTTATGTCCTATTCTCTCCCGCGGTGTCGTAAAGGCTGCCCGCATTTATTTTTTAACAAAGGAGTACAAGCAATGGATCCGTTTTCCGCAACCATTACCCTCTGCAACCTGCTGCTGATTCCCCTGCTGATCTGCGAGGCCATGCGCAGAATGCTGAAGGTATCTCCCCGTTCTTTGGGGACAAAGCTGTGTTATCTCGGCTGGAATTATGTGCTCAGCGTTTTCGCCGGAAAGGAACTGCGCCAGGTCGCGGGTGTTATTTTACGGCGGGATATCACCACAGGCTCCCTGCAATACACGCTTTGCATTCTCTTCTGCTCCATCCTGGTGGGCTTCTTCACAGCTGTCATTGTAAAAAATATTTCTGTAAGTGTGGAATTTCAAAGTGAAAACTAAAGTAGAACGAAAACACTGCCCCTGGTGGCTGGATCTGATTGGCTTTCTCCTTTTCGCCGCGGGTATTTCCCTGCTGGCCGCCGTCCTGTGGGAAATCGAAACACTGAATGTAGGCATTGCGGAAATCATCTTTACGCTGACCTCTCCCCTGGACGGTGCAGATTCCGGCATTGCCCGGGGTGCTCTGCGGCAGTGTCTGCCCGGTGTTCTGATCCTGTGCGCACTATATGGAAGCTACCTCATTTACCTGCGTAAGTTCAACCGTCTGCATTTTACCATCCGGATCACGGCGTGGAAACACAGCTGCGCCATCCGTAGCAGAAATCTGTTTCGCTGGATCGCGGTGCTGATCCCTGTCCTTACATGGCTGGTGACCTGCTATACCATTGAGCGGAATCTGTTCTTCTCCAGCTACATAAAGGCTCAACTGGATAAGACGACCATTTACGAAGACTATTATGTCCGTCCCAGCGATGTGGAAATCTCCGCTAAGGGCAAAACCAAGAACATCATCTGCCTCTATCTGGAAAGCATGGAAGTCACCTACAGCTCCCGGGAGACTGGCGGATTCCAGGATATGAACCTGATGCCCAACCTGACGGAACTTGCCTATGACAACATATCCTTCGGCACAACGCCCGGCGGAAAACTCGGCGGCATGGAGACCATCACTGACACCGGCTGGACCTCCGCGGCACTCATGGCCACGACCTCCGGCGTACCGTTCTCCTTCCCCATGTCCGATCCCTCGGAAGTCGGTGTCAGCACCAGCTTTGCGCCGAATCTGGAGACACTCGGCAACGTTCTGCAGGAAAAAGGCTACACACAGGAATTTCTCTGCGGCTCCAACGCCAGCTTCGGCGGACGGCGCACCTATTTCACCGGCCACGGCAACTACGATATTTATGATTACGAAACTGCCATTTCCACAGGCCGGCTTCCCAGCGACTATTACGTCTGGTGGGGTTTTGAGGACTCCGTGCTGTATGATATTGCCAAGGAAGAGCTGCTGCGGCTTTCCGAGACCGGTGAGCCTTTTAACCTGACAATGCTCACCGTTGATACCCATTTCCCGGACGGCTATCTGTGCAGTCTGTGTGAAAAGGAAAAGAATTCCGTTCCCCTGGCCTCCATTGTGGAATGTGCGGACCGGCAGGCCGCCAATTTCATCCAGTGGTGCAAAGAGCAGGATTTCTACGAAGACACCGTGATCGTCGTCATGGGCGACCATCCCCGGATGGATACCCTGCTGGTCTCCGGCGCGGACATGGCGGACCGTAAGGTTTACGAGTGCTTCATCAACGCAGATGTAGCCCCCGATGCGCCGGATCCTTCCACCCGGCTCTTCTCCCATATGGACCTGTTCCCCACCATGCTCTCGGCCATGGGCTTCCAGATTGAGGGGGATCGACTGGGGCTGGGTGTCAACCTGTTCTCTCAGCAGCCGACCCTTGTAGAGCAATTGGGCCGTGAGGCGCTCAACGCGGAGTTGCAGAAGACTTCCAAATTCTACGAAGCGAATTTCTACTAAGCCACAGCGGCGGCGATCTGCCGCCGCTGTTTTCCTGCCCGAAATTCAAAATTTTTTGTTTCTTCCGGGAAAAGAGCTTTTTCCCTCTTGAAACCTGCGGAACTTTCCGTTATAATATCGGGGTCTATCTGCAAAATTACCTTTGCGGAATCGTCAGACCTATGAAAACGAGAGGAAATGATACCATGAGTGCATCCAGCAAGAAGAAGCTTCATGCTGAAGAAACCAATGTCAAGCTGACCGAAAAGCAGCTGGCTCAACAAAAGGAAGACAAGAAGGTCAGGGCCTATACCATCGCCTTTGCCGCCGTCCTGGCTGTTCTGGTCGTAGTCGCTGCCATCATCTTTATTGGGCGCGGCATCACAAACAGCGGTTCCCGGGAAAAGAAGACCGTGGCCCTGACGCTGGGCGACACCACCCTGAGCAATGCCGAGCTGAGCTATTACTTCATCGACACCGTAAACAACTTCTACTCCCAGAACGGCACCTATGCCGCCCTGTACGGCCTGGATACCGGCAAGGCACTGGATCAGCAGACCTTTGACGAAGACGCCGGTACGACCTGGGCAGACTACTTCCTGACCTCTGCCGAGCAGAGTGCCCGGGCTATCCACGCCGTTTACAATGAGGCGGTAGCCAACGGCCATACGCTCAGCGAGACGGAGCAGTCTCAGCTGGATTCTCTGGAGTCCACCCTGTCTCTGTACGCCTCTGTCTATGGCTACTCCAAGCCCGAGGCTTATCTGAAAGCCATGTACGGCAACGGCGCTGCTCTGGACTCCTATAAGGAATACTACCGCGTGAATCTGATGGCCAGCGGCTATCAGACCGAATACCGGAACGGCCTGACCTACACCGACGAGCAGGTAAAGGCCAAGGACGATGAGAACCCCGCCGTTTACAACTCCTACAGCTACAACCAGTACTACCTGAGCGCCAGCCGGTATCTGGATGACGAAGCCTCCAACGCCGACAAGGCCGCTGCCGCCGAGGCAGACGCCAAAGCTCTGGCAGGCGAGAACATTGACTCCGTGGAGGCTCTGGACGCCGCCATTGCCGCGCTGGATGTGAATGCGGACACCACCGCCTCCAGCTCCGCCATGGACGACACCCGCTATACCTCCGTCAACTCCGTCATTGCCCAGTGGATCAGCGATACCAGCCGGAAGGCCGGCGACAAGACCTATATCGCCAACACATCTACCACCACCGATGATGAGGGCAACGAGGTGGAGACCATCTCCGGCTACTACGTTGTCTACTACCGCTCCAGCACCGACAACCGCACACCTCTGGTGAATGTGCGCCACATTCTGGCAGGCTTCGAGGGCGGCACCACTGAGAACGGCACCACCACCTACTCCGATGAGGAGAAGGCTGCCGCCAAGGCAAAGGCCGAAGAATGGCTGCAAACCTGGGAAGACGGCGATGCCACCGAGGACAGCTTTGCCGCTCTGGCTACCGAGAATACCACCGACTCCGGCTCCAAGGACAACGGCGGCCTGTACGAGAATGTCTACCCCGGCCAGATGGTCAGCGCCTTCAACAACTGGTGCTTCGACGAGAACCGCAAGCCCGGCGACACCGGCATTGTGGAGACCTCTTACGGCTACCATGTCATGTACTTCGTGGGCCAGTCCGGTGAAACCTACCGGGAGTACCTGGTCAAGAACGACCTGACCAGCGAGGACTACACCAACTGGTACAACGCTCTGGTAGATGGTCTGGATATGACTGTGGGCAATACCTCCTATATCCGCACCAATCTGGTTTTGAAGTCCAAATAACTGAATGAATCGCACCTCCTCCGGGAATGCTTTCCGGGGGAGGTGCTTTTTTATGTGGAATTACATTCTGGCCGGCGGCTGCGCCGGAGTCATCGCGGGCCTGTTCGGAGCGGGCGGCGGGCTGGTGCTGGTGCCCCTGCTGCGCCGGTGCGGGGATCTGGCTTCGGATTCCGTATTTCCGGCCTCCGTCGCGACCATTCTGCCCATCTGCATGGTGACCATTCTGGTCACAGCCGGTCAAGGGAAGCTCCCTGTCAAGGAGGCGCTTCCTTATCTCGTAGGAAGTGGAGCGGGTGGGATTCTTGCGGGATTCTTCGGCAAAAAAATCCCGGTGCTGTGGCTGCACCGTATCCTAGGGCTGTTCATTCTCTGGGGAGGCATTCGGAATTTATGCAGAGCCTAGCCCTCGCCATTGCGGTCAGCACCGCGCTGGGCTTTCTCTCCGGTCTTGGCGTAGGCGGCGGCAGCCTGCTGATCCTGTGGCTCACCGGCCCGCTGGGCTGGCCGCAGGATCAGGCCCGGGCCGTGAATCTGCTGTTCTTTCTGCCGGGGGCGGCCATTGCGACCTTTCTGCGCAGAAAGAATATCCCCTGGAAAAAGCTTCTGCCCGCCATTGCCGCCGGCTGGCTGTGCGCGTGGGGTGCTTCCCTGCTCCAGGAACGTTTTCCGGAGGAATGGCTGCGAAGAGCCTTTGGGGTGCTGCTGATCTTTACCGGAATACGGGAGCTGAGGTATAAAGACAGAAACAGTTAGAGCAAATCCCGATGAACAGCAAAAGCCTTCCCCTGGGAGGGGAAGGTGCCGAGCAAAGCGAGGCGGATGAGGTCGAGACTTCGAATTATATACCGCCTCCGTTCTATTCCTCCAGCCTCAACCTCATCCGGCCTGCGGGCCACCTTCCCCTCCCAGGGGAAGGCTTGGGGGTTTCACTTTCAGGGTATACGTTCAACTTCCATTTTGGCTTAAATCAAAAGCAGTTCCTTAAGTTACCGGATTACTGTAGACTTTCAACTCTTGATTTGCATTTACAATAGCTGCCAGTAGCACCTATACCATAAAAAGTGATGGTGGACCGCCGATAGGCGGGACGCAGAACAGATGAAACGAAATTCTCACAGTTACGTTTTTGAAAACAGCACGTTTCTTCCTGGGCATTCCCGCATTTTATGTTGTACCGCCCCTCATCAGTCTCGGCGTTCCGCCGAGCCAGCTTCCCCCAGGGGAAGCCTTTTCAGCGCTTCTTGAACGCCAGGTAGCCCTCCAGGATCAAAGACGCGGCCACAGCGTCTACGGTGTTTTTCCGCTTCTGTCCATGATAATTGTGCGCGGAGAGGATGTTGTGGGCCTCCACTGTGGTCCGGCGCTCGTCCCACATGGCGACAGGAAGTCCTGCAGCCTCTTCCAGCTCTTTGGCAAAGGCTCGGCACAGTTCCGCCCGGGGACCCTCGGTGCCGTCCATATTCTTCGGAAGACCCACGACGATCTCCCCCACCTCGTTTTCCTTCGCCAATCGGATAATATCCGCCATGGCCTTTTCATGGTTCCGACTGGGCACCACCGCGGTAGAACCAACGATGGTGCAGAGTAAATCAGAGATGGCAATGCCTGTGCGGGCATCCCCGTAATCGATTCCCATAATACGCATAGTCTTTCCTCCCCCGGCGGCAATTCCCCCGGAACTTTTTTCTCTATTTTACAGGAATCTTCCGAAAAACGCAAGGGGTATGGCAGCGGGCGGTGGGGCAATTGCGATGATTTTTCACGGAATCAGCCCGAAACAGCAGGAAAAAAGTGAAAATAAATATTGACATCGGCCCTCCCCTATGCTAGAATGATTTCACCTGTGAAAAAGGGTTCTTTTTTTGTGCGCCTTTTTCAGCCCCGGAGCGATTTCCATTGTAGTTCATCGCTTTCTAAATCTTTTTTCTAGCCGGGTGTAATACAGGGAGGCAAATTTTAAGGAGGTGCCGTTATGCGCGTGAAAGTCACTTTGAGATGCTCTGAGTGCAAGCAGAGAAACTACAACACCATGAAGAACAAGAAGAACGACCCTGACCGTCTCGAGATGAAGAAGTACTGCAGATTCTGCAGAAAGCACACCACTCACACTGAGACCAAGTAAGGAGGACGCCCCATCATGGCAGAAGCAAAAAAGGAAAACTGGTTCAAGAGAACCTGGGGCAAGGTCTGCAAGTACTTCCGTGAGCTGAAGAGCGAACTGAAGAAGGTAGTCTGGCCCACTCCCCAGCAGGTGCTGAAAAATGCAGCCATTGTGGTCGCCTGCGTTGTCTGCGTCGGCGTTTTCATCTGGCTGTTTGACTTCGTTGCTCAGGTTGGCATTGACGCCCTGATTGGTGTCTTCCACTAAGGGTAGAAGTCATGGCAGAAACTGCGAAATGGTATGTGGTGCATACCTACTCCGGGTATGAGAACACCGTAAAAGCGACGATCGAGAAGACCGTCGAGTCCCGTAAGCTGCAGGATCAGATCCTGGCCGTGTCCATTCCTCTGGAAACCGTGACCGAAATCACGGAGAGCGGCGCCAGCAAGACCTATGACCGCAAGGTCTACCCCGGTTATGTGCTGGTAAAGATGGTTTACAGTGACGATACCTGGCATGTCATTCGGAACGTCCGCGGAGTTACCGGCTTCGTCGGCTCTTCCAGCAATGATCCCACCCCTCTGACGGAAGAGGAAGTTTACGCCATGGGCGTGGAAAAGAAGGAGATCATCGTCAACTACTCCGTTGGCGATACCGTGCGGATCATGGACGGTCCTCTGAGCTCCTTCACCGGCACGGTGGATTCCATCGATGTCGACAACAACTCGGTGAACGTGGTTGTTTCCATGTTCGGCCGGGAGACCACTGTCGAGTTTGAGCTCGACCAGGTTGAGGTCGTTTCCCAATAAACGCATCGGGCCGTTCATCGGCCGGAACGTGGGAGGGGCTGGTGCCCCGAAAGAAATGCGCAGCGCGCATCATTACCACATCTTATTCAGGAGGTGCTATTCATGGCACAGAAAGTAACTGGCATTATCAAACTTCAGATCAACGCCGCTAAGGCAACCGCTTCTCCCCCTGTCGGCCCTGCTCTGGGTCAGCACGGTGTGAATATCGCAGCATTTATCAAGGAATTCAACGCACGGACCAAGGACATGGAGGGCTACAAGATCCCCGTTGTCATCACCGTCTATGCGGACCGCAGCTTCACCTTCATCACCAAGACTCCTCCTACCCCCATGCTCATCATGAAGGCAATTGGTTTGGAGAAGGGCTCCGGTGTTCCCAACAAGACCAAGGTCGGCACCATCACCAAGGCTCAGATCGCCGAGATCGCCAAGACCAAGATGCCTGACCTGAACGCCACCACTCTGGAAGCCGCTGAGAGCCAGGTCGCTGGCACCTGCCGTTCCATGGGCGTTACCGTCGTCGACTGATATTTGCTGATCCGGGCGCTATCCCGGAAATGTGGGAGGATTTTTCCGCATCACCACTTTAAGGAGGATAATTACATTGTTTAGAGGTAAAAAGTATAAAGAAAGCGCGAAGCTGATCGACCGCGCTGTTCAGTACGAGCCCGCTGAGGCTCTGGGCCTGGTTGTCAAGGGCGCTTCCGCCAAGTTCGACGAGACCGTCGAACTGCACATCAAGCTGGGCGTTGACTCCCGTCACGCTGACCAGCAGGTCCGCGGCGCCGTGGTTCTGCCCAACGGCACCGGCAAGACCCGTCGGGTTCTGGTGTTCGCCAAGGATGCCAAGGTTGAAGAAGCCAAGGCTGCCGGCGCTGACTATGTCGGCGGCATGGAGCTGGTTGAGAAGATCACCAAGGAAAACTGGTTCGACTTTGACGTGGTCGTCGCTTCCCCCGATATGATGGGTATCGTTGGCCGTCTTGGTAAGGTTCTGGGCCCCAAGGGTCTGATGCCCTCCCCCAAGGCCGGTACCGTGACCCCCAACGTCGGCGCTGCCGTCAAGGAAATCAAGGCCGGTAAGGTCGAGTACCGTCTGGACAAGACCAACATCATCCACTGCCCCATCGGCAAGGTTTCCTTCGGTGCCGAGAAGCTCAGCGAGAACATGGACACCCTGCTGAAGGCTGTCGTCAAGGCAAAGCCCGCGGCTGCCAAGGGTCAGTATATCAAGTCCTGCACCGTCGTGTCCACCATGGGCCCCGGCGTGAAGGTCTCTACTGCCAAGTATCTGTAATCTTTCATTTCCCTGCGACGCTTGTCGCAGGGAAAATTTTAAGAAATCTTGCATAATAATGGTTGACAAACAGCATTGTCTATGCTATAATGTTGAGGTTGCCAAAGACAGCAGGTACAAACCTAAATCCTGCCGAGGTGCGTTGAATTGAATTTCTTCGTATCTTTCTGCTCTTTGGCAGGAAGATATTTTTATTTTTTCGGAGGTGAAAATTATGCCCAACGCTAAGGTTCTTGAGAGCAAGAAGGCCGTTGTTGCCAATCTGTCCGGCAAGATCAAGGAAGCTTCTTCCGTGGTTTTCGTCGACTACAAGGGTATCACGGTTGCTCAGGATACCGAGCTGCGTAAGCAGTTCCGTGAAGCTGGTGTTGAGTACTCCGTTGTCAAGAATACCCTGACCAATTTCGCTGCCAAGGATGCTGGCTACGACTTTGCCGAGATTCTGAACGGTACTACCGCTATGGCTTCCACCACCGGCGACCCCATCGCCCCTGCTCGTATTGTCTGCGAGTTTGCCAAGAAGAACAAGAACACCCTGTCCATCAAGGGTGGCCTGGTTGAAGGCTCCGTCCTGTCTGCCGACCAGCTCAATGGCTTCGGTGAGCTGCCCAGCAAGAATGCTCTGGTTGCTTCCGTTCTGGGTACCTTCCTGGCACCTATCTCCAGCCTGGCTTTCGTCCTGGATCAGATCCGGGAACAGAAGGAAGGCGGCGCTCCTGCTACCGCAGAAGCCTAAGTTCGTAAGTTAAAAACAAAACTACAATCTACTTTTTAGGAGGATTATTACCATGGCTAGTGAAAAAGTCACTGCTCTCGTTGAGGAAGTTAAGGGTCTGACCGTTCTGGAGCTGTCCGAGCTGGTCCACACCCTGGAGGATGTGTTCGGTGTTTCCGCCGCTGCCGCCGCTGTTGCCGCTCCCGCTGCCGGCGCTGCCGCTGAGGTTGAAGAGAAGACCGAGTTCGACGTTATCCTGAAGAGCGCCGGCGCTTCCAAGCTGGGTGTCATCAAGGTTGTCCGTGCCGCTACCGGTCTGGGCCTGAAGGATGCCAAGGATCTGGTGGACAACTGCCCCAAGACCCTGAAGGAAGCCATCTCCAAGGAAGACGCCGAGAAGCTGGTTGCCGAGCTGAAGGAAGCCGGCGCCGAGGCCGAGATCAAGTAATTTATCTCGAAAAGGCATTTTACCTCCGCCGTTTTCGGCGGAGGTTTTTTGATACATGCATGATTTCTCTCCTCATTGGATAGGATAGATACACGCATCATCTCTCGGAAAGGGTATTTCTATGGAATTGGACCTCAATACGATTCTCTCTGCCGCTAAGGACCTCCTGCCGAAGGATCTGGATCTTGGTGAGCTCTTAAAAGCAGCCGCCTCTGTCATCCCTGTCTCCTTTGACTTGAGCTCTTCCCTGAAGTTTATTCTGGTGTTTGTGGCAGCGCTGCTGGGCGTCGGCGTGGTTTTCAAGCTGCTCTTCGGAAACAAATCCGACCTGAACCACGCATTGTCTTCCTCGGCAGGCATTCTGACCATTTACGTTCTAACCATCGTTGTCTATGCCTTTCAGCCGGCAGGACTTTCGAAGCTGCTCTCTCCCCTTCCCTTTGTGACCTTTGTGCAGGACTACCTTTTCGTGCTTCCTTTCCATGGAACGGCCTTTGAGACTCTGTGCAGCCAGATTCTTGCGCTGATTATTCTGGCCTTTGTGGTGAACCTGATGGATGCCCTGCTGCCGGACGGAGACAATCCCTTTACCTGGTTCCTCTCCCGCTTTCTGAGCGTTATTCTGGCCATGGGCCTGCACGTGGCAGTCAACTGGGCTATAGACAAGTATCTGCCCTCGGCACTTGTCTATCACGCTCCCGCAGTCCTGCTTGTGGTGCTGATCTGCTGCCTTCTTGTGGGGCTTCTCAAGCTCGTGCTGGGCATTTTTCTTACGGTTGTCAATCCGATTATCGGCGGGATCTATACCTTCTTCTTTTCCAACCTGGTAGGCCGTCAGGTTACAAAGTCCGTACTCTCTACAGCCATCCTGTGCGGCGTTTTCTACGCCATGGATCACTTCAGCTTTCTTGTGATTCAAATCAGCCCCGAGGCACTTCCGGCCTATCTGCCACTGCTGCCGGGATTCCTCATCATCTGGTATCTGCTGGGGCACGCATTATAAATCTGTTATAAAAAAACTCTGTCGGAGCGGCTTGAAGCTGGCCCGACAGAGTTTTTTTGTATTCGCTTGGGTTATTTCTTATTCCAGGGGCCCCGTCTGTAGAACAGGACCGACAAAACCGTGGCAATTGTCCAGCCGATGGGCCAGGCGCACCAGATGCCCAGGGTTCCAAACGGGACGGACAGCACCTTGGCAAGCACTACACGCAGGATCAGGTCCGTAAAGGTTGCCGCCATGAACTGCTTCATTAGTCCCGCGCCCCGCAGGATGCCATCGGACACCAGCTTGGCGGAGATCACAAAGTAGAAGGGCGCCAGAACCCGCAGGAACTGGATACCAACCTGCATGGCCGTTCCGGTGGTATCGTCCAGAAATATCCGAAGCAGCACGCCGCCGCCCAGCAGATACAGGGCCACCAGCGGCAGGCTGAGCATCCAAACCAGCTTCACCCCCGCCTTGAACCCCTGACGGACACGATCCGGCTTTTCGGCGCCTATATTCTGGGCTGTATAGTTGGAAATGCCGTTGCCCAGAGTCGTGAAGGACGTAATGACCAGATTATTCAGCTTCACGGCCGCAGAATAGCCCGCAATGACGCTGGAACCGAAGGTATTGATAACCCCCTGAATGATGATATTGCCTACAGAGATAAAGCTCTGCTGCAGAATGCTGGGAATTGCCACTACGGCGATCTTTTTCAGCAGCACCCAGGAGAACAGGGCGGGCTTTCTCTCCGTCTCAATGGTCCGGAAACGGCGGAACACCACGACCACGGCCAGCACACAGCTGGCGCCCTGACACAGGAAGGTTGCCCAGGCCACACCGGCAACGCCCATCTGAAATGCCGTCACAAAGAGGATATCCACCGCGATATTGGACAATGACGAAGCCGCCAGAAAGTAGAAAGGCGTTTTGGAATCCCCCAAAGCCGAGAAAATTCCTGTTGCCACATTGTAATAAAACACAAAGGGCAGGCCCAGAATATAAATGTCCAGATAGAGCTTGGAATCCGGAAGAATGTCCTCCGGGGTATGAATCAGCTCCAGAAGGTCTGTGCACAGCAGCGTTCCCAGACCCATGAGCAGCAGGCATACAATGCCGCTGGAAATCAAAGTCGTGTACACGGCGGTTTTCAGGTCCGCCATCCGTTTGGCGCCGAAAAGCTGCGAGACAATGACAGAACAGCCGATGTTGCAGCCAAACGCAAAGGCAATGAAAATCAACGTGATTTCATAGCTGTTGCCAACCGCGGCCAGGGCGCTTTCCCCTACAAATTTGCCCGCCACGAAACTGTCCGCCAGATTGTACAGCTGCTGGAAAATGATGCTGCCGAACAGCGGCAGGCAGAACTTCCAGAGCACCGACTCAGGCTTTCCGACTGTCAGATCCTTATTCATGGGGAATCGCCTCCAGTTTCCGGTTCAGCAGCTGCACGATCATCTCCGCGCAGCCCTCCAGCCCCAGGGTACTGGTGCAGAGCATAGCGTCATAGCTCTCGGGCTTGCCCCACTCGGTCATGGAATAGAAATTAAAGTAGTGTCTGCGCATCCGGTTGACCTTTTCCATCCGTTCCCGGGCCTGACGCTCACTCAGAGCGTTGCGCCGGGCGATCCGGTTCACACAGTCCGCCTCGTTGGCATAGAGGAAAACGGAAAGCACATTTTGTCTTCCCGCCAGCACAGAGGAAGCGCAGCGTCCGATAATCACCGCAGACTCCCGGTCCGCAATGGACAAAATTGTCTGCTTTTCAGCACCATAGGCATTTTCCCCGGCGGAATAAAACATGCCCGCCATGTCCGCC
Source organism: Pseudoflavonifractor sp. MSJ-30 (assembly GCF_018918045.1). GTDB lineage: Bacteria > Bacillota > Clostridia > Oscillospirales > Oscillospiraceae > Faecousia. The sequence goes on along the minus strand of NZ_JAHLPU010000071.1, from coordinate 14,171 downwards.
TCGTCAGCAAAGGCATTCCCGCTGAATGGCAGCAGCAGATTTGTCAGGCGCTCGTCCTCCTGTTCCAGAACTTTTTCATCCATGCCGCTCTTCCTGGCGGCCTCCTGAATCAGGAGCTTATCATAGCAGGTAACGCCCAGCTTTTTTGCAACCAGCGCGCCCACCTCCCGGCCGCCGCTGCCATACTGCCGGCCGATGCAAACCGCATATTTTTCTTCCATTTTTGAATGCTTCCTCTCTTTTTGTGTCCTTGACACCGAACTACCTAAGTAGTATAATCTCATCATTGAAATATGTAAAATATATAATTCATATATTTGTGATATTACATTTGTATGGAGAAACAGATATGGAGATTTCACTGGACTATTATCGGGTCTTTTACCACGCGGCCCGCTGCGGCAGCCTGACAAAAGCTGCCGAACTGCTCTATTCCAACCAGCCAAATGTGACCAGAGTGATCCGTCTTCTGGAAAATGAACTGGGCTGCCGGCTTTTTTTCAGAACAAACCGCGGCGTTCAGCTGACGCCTGAGGGAAAAATTCTGTATGCTCATGTGGAGCCCGCTATGGCACATCTGGAAGCTGCCCAGCAGGAGTTGACCATGGAACGGGAGCTGCGCAGCGGCAGTCTTTCCATCGGAGCCAGCGAGGTAGCCCTGCGGTGCCTGCTGCTTCCGGTACTGAAGCAGTTCCGAAAGCGTTATCCCGGTGTTCAGATCCGCGTCTCCAATCACTCCACCCCCCAGGCAATTGCGGCGCTTCAAGAGGGACTGGTGGATTTTGCCCTGGTCACCACACCGCTGGAGCTGGAAAATGATATGCGGATGCAAGTCCTGCAGACCGTGCGGGAAGTGCCCGTTTGCGGACCGGGACTGAACTGCCCGGATACACTGTCTTCAAAAAGTCTGGCGCAATACCCTCTGATCACCCTGGGCCGTGACACCATGACTTATCGGTTTTACGAGGAGTGGTTCGCAAAGCTGGGTCTGCCCTTTCAGCCCAACATCGAAGCGGCTACGGCAGATCAGATCCTTCCCATGGTCAAAAACGATTTGGGGCTGGGCTTTGTGCCGGAAGCCTTTCTGGAAGAGGTGCAGCCAGAGGAGGTCCGCGTTCTCTCCCTGACCATCCCGGAGCCCCGGCGGGACATCTGCCTTGTCCAAAAGGCATCCCAGCCCCTGCGCGTTGCCGCTCAGGAATTCCGCGCCATGCTGCTGTCCGGTTTATCCCTATAAAAACAGTAGGAAAATAATGCTTGACAAATGGGTATGTATCGTGTATGATGTCAGCAGTTAGCAGATGCTAACCAAAGACAGCAAGGTGGTTCTCCCCATCTCGCGTACAGGAGGTTCGACCTATGGAGTTTTTACGAATTCTAACCGTGCTCAACGCACTGACAGCGATCACCGGTATTTTTATGGGTGTTATCTGCATTCGGCATTCCCTGCGCCGGATCATCCTGCATACGGGAAATCGCCATGTCTGAGGAACTGCTTGTGCGCAACTGTGCCCCCACACTGGCGGGCCTGAAGACCGGGAATCTCTTCAGCTGTCCCTATACCTGCCGGGAGGAACTGCTGGATTCTATTCGGCAGCTGAACCGCCGCCTGGGGCCAAAGGGCATCCGTGCCATCCCGCTGCGGTTCTCTGAGAAAAAGGCGCTGATTTATCTCTACCGTCCGGCAAAGCTGGAAAAAGATCTGTCCCGTTCTCTCTCGGAAGAGCTGCTGCGCCAATGCGGCTATCAGTGCCGGGGCGGGAACCGGTGCCTGACAAAGCTCGCCCAGCGGCTGCGCCAGCAGGAGGATTTTCCTCACGAAATCGGTCTTTTCCTGAGCTATCCCGCGGAGGATGTCAGGGGTTTTCTGGAGCAACGTCCCTGCAAATGCACCGGCTGCTGGAAGGTCTACGAAAATGAAGAGACCGCAAAAAAGACCTTTGCAATGTACAGGAAATGCACAGAGATTTACTGCCGGCAGTATTCCAAAGGCGCTAACATCGAACGGCTCACCGTAGCCGGTTGAAAAATCAAGAAAGAAGGAATTGAAATTATGAAAATCGCAGTTGTTTATTGGAGCAGCACCGGTAATACCGAATCCATGGCCCAGGCCGTTGCGGAGGGCGCAAAGAAGGCCGGCGCGGAAACCGAACTGTTTACCGCTACTGAATTCGGTGGCGATAAGATGGATGGCTTCGACGCTGTCGCCTTCGGCTGCCCCGCCATGGGCGCCGAAGAACTGGAGGACACCGAGTTCGCCCCCATGTTTGAGGGCTGCGAGGGCAAACTCTCCGGTAAGAAGATCGCTCTGTTCGGCTCCTACGGCTGGGGCGACGGCGAATGGATGCGCACCTGGGAAGAAACCTGCCAGAGCAAGGGCGCGAATCTGGTCTGCGACAGCGTGATCTGCCAGGAAACGCCTGATGAGGACGCTCTGGACGCCTGCCGCAAGCTGGGCGAGGCGCTGGTCTGATCCTCCCTTTGCAAAACACTCTGTGATTGGACACATATTGCCGAAATACCTCCTAACTATTTCTTTCCTGTCTTCCTGTTACAGAGTTCTCCCCGGCTGCCCTGATCCCCGGGCAGCCGATTTTTTAACCATTCAACGTTTGTTTTATGGTTCTTTCTTGTAAAAAGCTCTATTCCCCGAATTTTTCCTTGTAAAACCGGGAAAAATTTTGTGCAAAGTGCTGTGCAATGCAGCACCTTGGGGCTTCTTTTCCTTTTGATTCACCAATTTTTCGGAAATGCTTGGAAAACATCATATTTTTCACTTGATTTCCCTTGGGATTACTGTATAATGGTACAAAGAATCGCAAATGAAAGGAGGCTTGTTCTATGAAAAAGATCATCTGCAAGAAAGAGTATGATACCGAAACCGCTACCCTGATCCATAAGTTCACCAGCGGCGCTCTTGGTGATCCTGCCGGTTACGAAGAGAGTCTGTACCAGACCGAGGGCGGCCTGTACTTCCTGTATGTCGCCGGCGGCGAAGCTTCTCCCTACCCCAATGAGGACATTCTTCGGCTGGCGAAGACCAAGGTCAAAGAGTGGACCGAAAAGCACTGATCCCAGACTCTCCAAGGCCCTGATCATCAGGGCCTTTCTTCTTAGGTATTTTTATGAAAAAGTTATTTGCTGTATTTCTTCTCTGTCTTCTCCTTTTCTCCGGCTGCGCCGGGAAGGCGGAGACTTCTGATATCGCCGCCACGACCCTGCCGGTCTATGAATTTACCAGCAGCCTCTGCCGGGGGACCGGCCTGACCGTGGGAAGATTGGTCACGGAATCTGTCTCCTGTCTGCACGACTATTCCCTGAATGTAAACCAGGTCCGGCAGGCAGAAAGCGCAGACCTGATTGTTCTCTCCGGCGCCGGACTGGAAGAATTCATGGAGGATATCCTCACCGGGAAGCCCTCCATTGACGCCTCCCAGGGCATCGCCCTTTTGGATGGCGAGGAACACGAAGAAGCTCATGACCATGAGGTCGGCCAGAAGGATGGCCATCACCACGAACACGACCCTCATATCTGGCTCTCCCCTGCCAATGCCAGAATCATGGCCGCCAACATCTGCGCCGGGCTGACTGCTCAGTACCCCCAGTGGGCGACGGTATTCTCCGACAATCTGGATGCACTGCTGGTAAAGCTGAACGCTCTGGAGCAGTACGGTCAGGATACCCTTTCCCAGCTCTCCTGCCGGGAGCTTATCACCTTCCACGATGGCTTTGCCTACTTTGCCCAGGCCTTTGGCCTGGAAATTCTGGCGGCTGTGGAAGAGGAATCCGGCAGTGAGGCATCCGCGAAAGAACTGATCCAGCTGATCACCCTGACCCGGGAGCACAACCTTCCCGCCATCTTCACAGAGCAGAACGGCAGCACCTCGGCGGCGGATATTCTCTCCCGGGAAACCGGCGCTAAAGAATATATTCTGGACATGGCCATGGCCGGGGACAGCTATTTTGACGCCATGTACCGCAACATCGACACCATCAAGGAGGCATTGGGATGAGCGAACTGCATTATAAGGACTGCGGCCACGCCTGCTGCCTGCGGGTGGAAAATCTGGCCGTCACCATCGGCGGCAGCCAGATTCTGAAGGACATGAATCTGCACGTCCATTGCGGAGAAATGGTTGCCCTTATCGGCCCCAACGGCGCAGGCAAAAGCACCTTTCTGAAGGCCATTCTGGGCCAGCGGTCCTATACCGGCGTCATCGCTTTTTCCGAGCCCGGCCAGCGCAGCCATAAACCGAGGATCGGCTATGTGCCCCAGAGCCCGGCCTTTGACCCCGGGGAGCCCCTGTCCGTAGCGGATCTGTTCGCCTGCTGCATGTCCAAACGCCCCGCTTTTCTGGGCATTTCCAAGGCCATGGAGGAGATGATCACAACCTGTCTGGACCGGGTACACGGCGTAGATCTGATTCACAAGCGGGTGGGTACCCTATCCGGCGGCGAGCTGCAGCGGGTGCTGCTGGCCCTGGCTCTGGAGCCCATGCCCAACATTCTGATTTTGGATGAACCCCTTTCCGGCGTGGACGCCGAGGGCATGACGATCCTGATGGACATGCTGGACGAGATTCGGAAAACCTATGATCTCTCCATCCTCATGACCACCCATGATTTTTCGCTGCTGCCGAAATACGCCGATCAGGTGGTTCTCATTGACGGCGGCATCAAAGCAAAAGGTACCGCCGGAGAGGTTCTCTCCTCCGATGCTTTCCAGGCCATTTTCCACATGAAAGGAGGCGCCCTATGAGCCTCTGGTACGCCATTTGCAATGCGATCCCCCTGGAAATGCTCCAATGGGACTTTATGAAGAACGCCCTTCTGGCACTGCTGCTCATGGCTCCCCTGTTCGGCATTCTCTCCACCATGATCGTCACCGGACACATGAGTTTCTTCTCCGACGCCCTGGGGCACTCCGCCTTTACAGGCATTGCCCTGGGATCCATTTTCGGCATTGCCGCCCCCACCTGGGCGGCGGTAGCTTTCAGCGTTTTCTTCGCCCTGTTGTTTTCCTATATTCGCCGGGACAGCAACCAGGCGGCGGACACTCTGATTGGTGTCTTTTCCAGCGCCGCCGTGGCGCTGGGCATTCTGGTTGCCACCCTGGGCGGCGGCAGCTTCACGAAATACAATAAGTACCTTGTGGGCGACGTACTGTCTATTACGCCCGGGGAAATCGGGATGTTGGCCCTCGTCCTGCTGGCAGTTCTGGTCTTCTGGTGCCTGTATGCCAACCGACTGACGTTGACGGCGGTGCATCCCCAGCTTGCCTCCTCCCGGGGCATCCCCGTAGCGCTGTCCCAGACCGTGTTCACCGTAGCCATTGCCGTAGTCGTCACTCTGTCCATATCCAGCATGGGTCTGCTGATCCTCAACTCTCTGCTGGTGCTGCCGGGTGCCGCCTCCCGAAACATTTCCCGGAATCAGAAGCAGTACCACCTCTATTCCGTGCTGTTTGCTCTGGCCTCCGGTCTGACAGGTCTTTCCATCTCCTACAGCTTCGGCTGCTCCGCAGGCGCTGCCATCAGTTTGGTGCTGACGCTTTTCTTCGCCGTGACCTATGTCTTCCGGGGGAGGAACGCCTGATGGAGACCATAGAAATGCACCCCATCGCCCATATGCGCAGCGATTTCCCCACGAAATTCGGCATTCCCAGACAGAGCGGCCTTGTGGAAGAACTGCGGTCCATAATCGTCTTCGAGCCGGAATACCGCAATGATGACGCCCTGCGGGGCATCGAAGAGTATTCTCACCTCTGGCTCATCTGGCAGTTTTCTCAGGCGGTCCGGGAGGGCTGGTCCCCTACTGTACGGCCGCCCCGTCTGGGCGGCAACACAAGAATGGGTGTTTTCGCCACCCGTTCCCCCTTCCGGCCAAACAATCTGGGGCTCTCCTGCGTTCGGCTGCTGGAAGTGACTCACACGGAAAGCTGTGGAACAGTGCTGGTAGTCGGCGGAGCGGATCTGCTGGACGGTACCCCCATTTTTGACATCAAGCCATACATTTCCTATTCTGACAGCAAACCGGAGGCGGCCGGCGGCTTTACGGACCGGGTAGGCGACTTCCTCCTGAGCGTGGAATTTCCTCCGGAGCTGCTGAAAGAGCTGCCCCCTGACAAGCAGGCGGCAGCCATCGGCGTTCTCTCCCACGACCCCCGGCCCTCCTATCAGCGGAAACCCGGGAGAGTCTATGGATTGAACTTCGCCGGATTTGATATTCGGTTTACAGTGGAGGATGTTACCCTCACCGTCCAAAGCGTGAAGAAACAGGCTTAGGGAACCTCTGATTAAATCAGCAAGAGCTGGGAGCGAGAGATTTTTTGACCGGTCGAAGCATCAAAAGCAGAGGAATACTTGATGTATTTCCTGCTTTTGATGCTGAAGAGCGGGCGGAAAAGATCCGCTCTCCAGCCGCAGACGATTTATTCAGAGGTTCCTTAGATCATAAGATGCCATTGCGGCGCCGCAATGGCATCTTTTTTACTTACCGGAAAATTCCACCCAATCCAGGTCTTTGTATGGGTATACCCGCTCCCAGCCGCTGTCGGTTCTTCGGTAGCTGCTGCGGTGGGCAGACAGGAGTCGGACCAGCTGGTAAACATCGATCCAGATCTCGCTGTCGCATTCCTTCTGGCTTTCGTCAAAGACCAGCTCCAGACCGAAATGGAGATGGACGGCCTCGATGTTATTTACATTCTCCTTATCGGAGTACCCCGTGCGGCCCATGAAACCGATGAGCTGCCCGGCGTCCACCTGGTCACCAACCTCCAGCCCCTCCGCAAAGGGGGTATCCTTTTGGAGATGGGCATAGTAATAGTACCGCTTTCCGTCAAAAGAGCGGATGCCCACCCGCCAGCCGCCGTAGCGATTCCAGCCCATGGCCTCGATGACGCCGCCCTCCACAGCCACAATAGGCGTTCCCGGGCCGCCCATCAAATCATTGCCCAGGTGCTTGCGTTTGAATCCAAAACTACGGCCCACGCCAAAATCATCGCAGTGGCTGTAGCCGTAGCCCGCTGCCACAGGCGAAAAAGCCTTCAGGCCGTATTGCGGGATCCATTGGCCCCCCTTCCAAATGGCATAGCTGCCCACCAGCCCGCCCAGAGCGGCGGAATACGCCTCATAATAGTAGTCATAGTACTTTCCCAGATCCCCCGCCGCTTCCTTGGGCGGCTTCTCCCCTTCCAAGTCCTTTGCGGCCTTTCTGACGGCGGACAGGGGGCATTTTCCGCCGGTGCGGCAGGCTGCCAGAGCCAGAATTTCTATCCAGGAAAGGTGCTTCTCCTGCTCCGCCGTGCGGATATCCTGCCGCATGGCATAGGCCATGGACTCCGTGCTTACATCAAAATCCACCCAGCGTATCGGCTCCGCCGACACTGGCAGGATCAGGAAAAACGCCGACAGGGCAGCAAAAAGCCGTTTCACATCTCTCACCTCTCTTGGCTAGGATGTGAAACGGCTATTCCGCTTATGCATTCCATTTACCGCAAATCTCTGGAAATTTCCTTTGCCACCCGGTAAATATCCTCCATGGTGGTCAGAGAGGATATCTGCTGCTTGTAAAAGCCGCTGTGACTGACGCCCCGAAGATACCAGGCAAAGTGTTTCCGGGCTTCCAGGCAGGCCACATGCTCCCCGTGGTCCTGCTCCGCCAGCCGGAACTGCTCCACAGCCACGGCAATGCGGTCTTTCAGCAGGGGCCGCTCCGGAATCTCCTCCCCAGCCAAGGCGGCCTTCACCTGCTGGAATATCCACGGGTCGCCAAAGCAGCTGCGGCCTATCATCAATCCGTCCGCCCCGGTCCATTTGGCGCAGCGCAGAGCGGCCTCCGGGCCGGTGATATCTCCGTTGGCAACAACGGGAATGGACAGCTGGGCCTTGACCTTCCGAATGGCATCCCAGTCGGCCACGCCGGAATAGAGCTGGCTGCGGGTCCTGCCGTGGACGGTAACCATAGCCGCCCCGGCATCCTCCATGCGTTTGGTAAACTCCAAAACGTTAATGCTTCCTTTATCCCAGCCCAGACGGCATTTCACCGTTACAGGCACATCAACGGCCTTGACGACTGCTTCCACGATTTTCTGGGCCAGTTCCGGTGTGCGCATCAGACCGCAGCCGTCCCCGGAATTGGCAATCTTCGGCATGGGACAGCCCATGTTGATGTCCAGAAAGTCGCAGCCGGAAATCTCCAACGCCAGCCGGGCACCCCGGGCCATGATCTCCGGATCGTTGCCGAAAATCTGGGCGCCGCAGAGACTGCCTTCGTTTTTCCGCAGCAGCTTGGCGGTCTTTTTGTCCTGATACACCAGAGCCCGGGAGGAGACCATCTCCGTCACCGTGACACCCGCCCACAGCTTTGCGCAGACCGTCCGGAATGCCCAGTCGGTAACCCCGGCCATTGGGGCAAGAAACAGGGGGTTTTCTACTGTCAAATTTCCAATTTTCATGGAATATCTCTCTTTCTGAATTCAATTTTTACAGCACCGCACTCAGCACCCAGGCCATTCCTGTAAGCAGCGCACCACAGGCGGCCCAGAAAAGACCGTAAAGGACCGCGCCGCGCTTTTTTCGCCCGCCGGAGCGCATGACCTGGCGGGCCTCCTTGATAAGCGCCTCGTCGCTGACGCCCTCGGACACCGCGTTATCCTTGAGAATAAAGATTGCCTGGTCGAACAGTGCCTTATCAGGGCTGGGAACCAGAATCACCTGACGGGAAATGCCTTTTACCATACCGCTTCCTCCTTCCGGTTGTGGAGAAAGTTTTCCCATATTTTCTGGAAATCATTCCCTAAAATTCCAGATCATCCGGCTCTTTGGGCCGCTTGTACCGCCCATGGGGCTCCCACGCCTCCAGGGGATAGCGCTGCATAGCGCCGAATATCCGTTCTTTCAGATCCGGGTAGGTCTTGACCAGGTCGTAAATCAAATCCTTGATCTCCTCACGCTTCGTGTGCTTGTCCACCGGGCAGCGGTTTTGCAGCACAGGCAGGTTTTCTTTCTGCGCGAAAGCGGACACAGTCTTCTCATGGATATAGAGCATGGGCCTGATCTGGGTAATGCCCGTGCGGTCCAGGTGGGTCACCGGCTGGAAGCAGCTAATGCGGCCCTCGTAGATGAGACTCATCAGGAAGGTCTCCACGGCATCATCATAATGGTGCCCCAGGGCCAGCTTATTGAAGCCCTTCGTCACCAGCGCCTGATTCAAAGCACCCCGGCGCATTTTGGAGCACATGGAGCAGGGATTTTTTTCCTTCCGGTAGTCAAAAATAATGGGGCCGATTTCCGTCTTGACCACGGTATAAGGGACCTCCAGTTCCCGGCACATTTCGGCGATGCCGCTGTAATCCATGCCAAGGCCCATATCAACGGTAATGGCCTCCAGCTGAAAACTTTTATTATGGTACTCCCGCAGGGCCGCCAAAAGCTTCAGCAGCACCAGGGAATCCTTGCCGCCGGAAACACCTACGGCAATTTTATCTCCGTCTTCAATCATCGAGTAGTCTTCCACGCACCGGCGGACCAAGCCGACAAGTCTTTGCATTGTCATCATTTCCTTCAAAAATCAGCTGAAACCGCAAGTGAGAATTCAAGAGCATTCGCAAGCATTTTGAAGAATTCACGAGGTTATCATATACTGCATAAAATTCTTCAAAAAAGGTGTTGACATTTGAATTTTCTTATGGTATAAAGGTCAAGCGGTTTGAAGCTATTGTACTTCAAACACACGAAAATGTCAAAATATTTTACCAAAAAATTGGAGGAACCCATATGTCCACTACCCTCGCCAAGAAGGAGACCGTGGTGCGCAAATGGTACGTCATCGATGCAGCCGGTAAGCCCCTGGGCCGTACCGCTGTGATCGCTGCCAACCTGCTGCGCGGCAAGCACAAGGTCGATTTCACTCCCAACGTTGATTGCGGAGACAATGTCATCATCATCAACACCGACAAGGCTGTTCTGACCGGCAAGAAGCCCGAGCAGAAGATCTACTATCGCGTATCCGGCTGGATCGGCGGTCTGAAGGAAACCAAGGCCCGCACCATGATGGAGAACCGTTCCGACTACGCCATGGAAGTCGCCGTTAAGGGCATGCTGCCCAAGAACACTCTGGGCCGCAACTGCATGACCCGTCTGCACCTGTACAAGGGTGCTGAGCATCCTCATGCCGCCCAGAAGCCCGAAGCCTGGACTCTGGACTAATTGGAGGTAACACAGTATGTACGAGAGCAAGAAGAAGTATTTTTACGGCACCGGCCGTCGTAAGTCCAGCATCGCCCGCGTTCGCGTTTACGAGAACGGCACCGGTTCCATCATCATCAACGGTCGCGACATCAATGATTACTTCGGTCTGGAGACCCTGAAGCTGGTCGTTCGTCAGCCCCTGGTCACCACTGAGCTGGTCGACAAGGTCGATGTTGTCGTTTCCGTCTGCGGCGGCGGCGTTTCCGGCCAGGCCGGTGCTATCCGTCACGGCATCGCCCGTGCCCTGCTGACCGTCAACCCCGAGTTCCGTGCTTCTCTGAAGGCCGCCGGTTTCCTGACCCGTGACCCCAGAATGAAGGAAAGAAAGAAGTACGGCCTCAAAGCCGCTCGTCGCGCACCTCAGTTCAGCAAGCGATAATCTACAGCTTAATAATGCTAAAAAAGCCCGGAAATACGCCATTTTCCGGGCTTTTTCTATGCCTAAAATCACCTGATTCCGATGGTGAAATTTGAGGAAATTTGACTTCAAATTAGCCCATTTTGATGGGTTTACCATGGGTTTACGGCCTATTTTTGAGCCTAATGGGTGGGAAAATGGGTTTACAGAAGGCCATTTTGGAGGGGAAATTAGCCCCATATCCTTGACAGATTTTCGGTAAAAATCCGGCTGAAATGGAATGAAAAACAGTGTCAGGATCGTTTGGCGAGTTCTGACGAATTCTGCAAAAAAATAATATCAGGTATCCTGTTACATAGAGCCTTGGCTCATTCTTTGAAAACGAGAATGGGTCGAGGCTCTATTTTTTTCGCCCGAAATCCGGCGAGACAAATCTGAGTAGGAGGTAACAGGTATGATGGATTTCAATCAGAAGACCCATGACACCGATGTGGGCAGTCATGGCGGACAGTCGAGGCAGATGATGAAGGTGTTCGAGAACCAGGAGTTTGGTTCGATCCGCGTGTTGCAGGAGGCAGGCAAGACCTTTTTCTGTGCAAGCGATGTGGCGAAAGCGTTGGGATATGTGAATCCCTACGCTGCAGTGAAACGCCATTGCAGAGGCCCCTTAACGAAACGCGAGGGGGTCGTTCAGAAGGTGAATCAGTATGGGGATGCTGGAGAGCAGGTCGTTGAAATCTCCTTTATCACGGAAGGCGATGTTTACCGGCTGATCGTTCACAGCAAGCTGCCATCGGCAGAACGGTTTGAACACTGGGTGTTTGATGAAGTTCTCCCGTCCATCCGCAAGCATGGTGTGTATATGAGCGATTCCATCAGCAGTTGGTTTTCTTATGACCTTTCATCATTTTAAAAAGGAGGATTTGAAATAATGGTACTTGATTTTATAGAAATTTTAAAAGTTATTTTTCTTGGAATTGTTGAGGGTATTACTGAGTGGCTACCTATCAGCAGCACAGGACATATGATTCTTGTGGACGAATTTATCACACTTAATATGAGCGAAGCATTTAAAGAAATGTTTTTTGTTGTTATTCAACTTGGAGCTATACTCGCAGTGGTTGTAATGTTTTGGAACAAGATGTTTCCCTTTCAATTTAAGAACAAAGCACAGTCAATTGTTAAAAAGGATACTTTCTCGTTGTGGTTCAAGGTTGCGGTAACCGGCATTCCCGATCACCTCAGCTTTCTTCAGCATTTCCCTGTAGTGCGAGGGATCGACCGCGCTGAGCTTCTCTGCACCGAATGAGTGGATGAGATCGCGGACCTGGCTTCCATAGCCTTCGCTGCTCTTTGCAGAGAGAACCGTGCGAACTTCCTCGAGTGTCACCGGCTTTTCATCCGGTACGTTTTCTGCAGACGGGGCCGTTTCCGCTTTAGGATCGGCGGGGCTTTCTACACCTGCACCTGTGAGCTTTTCAATGTGGTCGGCTGTTCTGCGGAAATCTTCTGCGATTGCCTTAAGCAGTTCTTCCTGAGTCATTTGTTTCGCCTCCTTTCATTTCATGGATTTCTACTGACTGGACGCTCTGACCAGGAGAGAGGATTAGTACTTCCGTGTTTTCCCCGAAGAGAGCTGTGAGGAGTTTCATCGGAAGGTGGCGGACACCGCTGTTTACTACCTTTGTCCTGCGTCCGGAGCTGTCTGTGACGTTGATGCGGATTCTGTGTCTGAGTTTCATGTCATCACCTCGATTCTTTGTTGTTCTCCCTTCATGTCTTCCGTCCTCGAAAGGAGGGGAGAAACGCACCCCTGAATGAGAAAAAATAAAAAAAGCCTGCGGGCATTCGAAGAGGATACCTTCAGGCAAGGAACAGATATTTATTGAACGGTATAGACAGAGTGGTATAGAATCAGATTAGAGAACTACAAATCTTGCTAATGTTTGTCAAGGACTTTTTTCCGGAAGTTGCACTGAAAAAAGGGCGCACTAAATTAACCCGCCAGATTGCGGGCTCTGAAAAAATGATGTAGAATCAAATCGGTTTACTTGTAGAGTTCCATCGCTCTGGCATAGTAGATCCGGAGGAACTTGTTCACGCCAGCCATCTTGGCTACGTTGAAAGGCTTCCCTTCCTGTTCTTTTTTGAGCATAAAGAGGTACACGGGGTCGTCTTGAGGTTTTGTCAGTTTAAGGGCCTGCATTACCTCGTAACAAGCCTTCCGGAGGGCAGAACTGCCACGTTTTGAAATGTGGCGGTTTCTGCTCTCGAATTGTCCGGATTGATATGGAGGGGCATCGTTGCCGGCATAGGAGTTCAAGGCCTTGCCGCTGTGAAAGCGACGGATGTCGCCGATCTCAGCGAGGATAATCGGTCCGAGACGGTCGCCGACTCCATGCATTGCTCGGAGTATCTTGTATTCCGGAATCGTTTGAGCGATATTTCTCATCTGAGAAATAATATCATCGGCAGCATTTTGCGTTGCGGAAAGCAGGTCGACGCATTGATTTTGTGAGAGCCAAATGTAAGGGTCTTCACCGCGGGTGGTAATGCTGTCAGCAGCGAGCTCGTAGATACTGAGACCCTTGCTGGATGCACTGCGTTCTGAGGCCTTTTTCGCCAAGACATCATAGGACGCCAAGAACCGAGCCTTTCCAATTCTCTGAATCTCATCAAAGGACTTGAATCGTTTGATAAAAAGCAGCAATGCACATTTTTCGGGATTTCTGCTGTTCAATGGCAGTATTTTTGTAATCCCAGGCATCGTTTGATCCAACAGAGATATGAGCTGAACCTTCAGTTTTGTAACATAAGAGATACGTTGGTTGTATTGGCGAGAAAGGAATTTCAAGTCCTCATACTTTTGCTCCATTGAGCTATACGGTACGAGTTTGTAGGATTTTTCAAGTGCATAGGTTGCTATCCGAAGCGCATCCTTCTTGTCCGTCTTTGCCTTATGAATCTCGACATCCCCGTATTTTTTCATCTGGTATGGATTGACGATGCAAACGGGAAACCCCTCGTCTTGAAGCTTTTTGAGCACCGGATAATGGTAGTGGCCAGTGTACTCCATGAGAATGGTTGTGGGTTCTCCAAGTCCCTTCAGGTATGTCACGAAAGCCTCCATCTCCGGCCGCGTATGCGCCATTGTGAATGGACTTGCCAGAATTGTACCGTCTGAGTTGATCACTGCCACGGTACTTTTGGCTTTGGATATGTCGATTCCAACTGCGATCATGTGACTCCTCCTTCATAAGTTGAGATACGATTGGTTCCAGCACTTCAAGATTCAATCAGATTAGTCCGTGAAACGGGAGCAATAATTTGTCCCAACTTGCTGAATCGAATGCAGAATGATGAAGGCTGGCTGACACATTTGTCGGCGGGCGTGGGGTCCCAATCGGAAATTCCGTCAGCCAATCACCTTCATCATAAAGGAAAAAGCGAAGGCTGTAACGCCCTCGCTTATATATTACTAATCAGAATTTGTATTTAGTAAAATGCAGACAACACCACGGATCGGCTTTTGGCTGGACAATTCCAACCAAACACCACAGCAG
>NZ_JAHLPU010000067.1 GCF_018918045.1 Pseudoflavonifractor sp. MSJ-30 | reverse complement strand
AATTAAGTGCGTAATTCCGTGAGATAGCGGGCGGCAGGTTGCCGCCCCTACAGAAAACCCTATTTTGCAACAGCCCCAGCGCGGCCACAGGCCATGACGAAAGAGAGACGGTCCAAGCCGGAATACTGTACAGTCTCCGGCGAATCCGTACTGCCTCGATAGGAGGTCTCTCTTTGAAGGAGGTAAGAATTCGACGAAGCCCTGCAAAAAGCAGTCAATCTCTCCTGTCCCTCTTCCGTCTCGGCTTCGCTTTTCATGATATTGCTGCCACCGGCAGCTATGTTCCATTGGACACACCGCCCGGCGGGGAAGCCCTTCCCTGCCGCCAAGCGCAAAAAGAAGTGACCCCTGACGATTTGCTTTCGCCTCCTCGTCAGGGGTCACTTCTGTTCACTCTTGGTATCTAACATCTGTGGTTAACCTCTCTTTCTGCGGATTGTGGGGCCGCTTCCTGCTGTTTTCTGTCTCCGTGATACAGTGTATTTCAATCAAAGCCGGCAATAAACTCTATTTGAAACGGAGATAAACAGGAGGCTCTGCCCTTGGCCCTTCTGCGAGCCCATCGGCGGATACCCTTTTCTTCATTGTTTCCTTCCAAAGTCCGGTTAACCCGATTTTTCTTTGGACACCTTGGTATCTCTCCTTTGTGTCTATATATTATCACAATAATTCCGCATTTTCAACGTGTAATTTTGTACATATTTTACATTCTGTTTTTGTATACTGTATATAATTCAGTTGTACGCTTATCATTTCATTCTTTGGTTACGGAAACACAGTCAGCATACCCGGCCTACCGCCTTCGCCGTATTCAGAAGCGCATACGTTGACAATCCCCCCTTGCTCCCTTATAATAAATAAAAAAGACTGAAAGGACAGATTTCCATGTTCAACTCCCGCAGCCGCAATCTTCGCCGACTTTACGAGGACTGTGTTCGCTTCCACGGACAGAGCTGTCCGCTGCTCGCTCTGGGTGTCCGGGTATGCGGCACCGCTCTGGAAAAGCTGAGCCTGGAGGATCCCCCCCACGGGCGGCTGGTCTGTGTCACGGAATTTGACGGCTGCTGCGTAGACGCCATCCAAATCGGCCTGCACTGCACCGCCGGCACCAAGCACTTACTATATTACAAGACCGGCAAGCTGATTTTCACGGTCTATGACCTGGAGGCAGGGACCTCCGTCCGGGTGTGCGCCCGAAAGGAGATTGCTGACACCATCCGGGACAGGGATCCCGAGGAGATTCTTGCCATGGATGAGGACGCCCTCTTTACCTTCGAGCAGGCCCATCCCCTGACCAGCCGCACGCTGGCCAAGGTTGCCCGGACCTGCACCTCCCCTGCCCCGTCGATCCCCCACCGCACCTCCGGCGTCCAGGACTGCCCGGACCAGTTCCGGCGGTTTGACGCACAGAATTAAATCCATATTTCGGACGGCTTTCTGCCGTCCGATTTTTTATCAGCAGATTCAACAAATGGCTGTTTCCATTTTTATTGCAAATTTCCATTGACAATCCCATCGCAAGCGCATATAATAAACATGTGCTTAGAAGAATACAAATTGTTTAGGAGGCAACCCCATGACCCAGCGGGAACGTCAGGTGCTTCAGCTGATTGAAGCCGATCCTCTCATTTCTCAACAGGACATTGCCGCAAAGCTGGGCATTACCCGCTCCAGTGTCGCGGTACACATTTCCAATCTGACCAAAAAAGGCTGCATTGCCGGCCGGGGCTACGTCCTCCACGCGGGCACCTACGCAGTCGTGGTGGGCGGCGTGAATGTGGATATCGGCGGCCGGAGCTTCGCGCCTCTGGTTGCCTCTGACTCCAACCCCGGCAGGGTCTCCCTGAGTCTGGGCGGCGTGGGCCGCAATATCGCCCACAATCTGAGTCTCATGGGCACCGATGTTCGGCTTCTCACCGCCTATGGAGACGATCTCCACGGTGAGCGTGTGGCCGCCTCCTGCTCCGAGTTGGGCATAGATCTGAGCCACGCTCTGCGTATCCCCGGCGCCGCCACCTCTACTTACCTGTATCTGGCAGACGACCACGGGGAAATGGCGCTGGCAGTCTCCGATATGGAGATCTGCAAGAAGATCACCCCCGCCTACCTCGCCAGCCAGCTGCCCCTGCTGCAGAACGCGCAGGTTGTGGTAGCCGATACCAATCTGCCTCAGGAGTCTCTGGAATATCTGGCAGAGAACTGCACCGTCCCTCTGTTCGTGGATCCTGTGTCCACGGTGAAGGCTGAAAAGCTGCGGCCCATTCTCTCCAGGATCCACACCCTGAAACCCAACCGTCTGGAAGCGGAGCTGCTCTCCGGCGTGCCCATCCACGGCACGGAAGACGTGGCCAAAGCCGTGGATGTACTGCTGAAAAAGGGCGTGCACCGGGTTTTTGTTTCCCTGGGGCCTGACGGCGTTTACGGGGCCATGGGCGATGAACGCGTCACCCTTCCCAACACCCCGGGCAACATGGTAAACACCACAGGCTGCGGCGACGCCTTCATGGCCGCCCTGGTCTGGGCTTACCTGGAGGGCATGACGCTCCGGGACACCGCTCTGGCCGGTCTCGCCGCCGGTTCCATCGCCATGGAATCCTCTGAAACCATCAATTCTGCCATGTCCGCCGCCGGTCTTCGCAGCCGGATGCGGCGGTAACAGGGCTTTTTCAAAAGAAAGGAATGTACAGCTATGAACATGAACAAGTATCTGGACGTCAATCCCGAGGTCGCCGAGGCTCTGGTCAACGGCAAACCCGTCGTGGCTCTGGAATCCACCATCATCTCCCACGGCATGCCCTATCCCCAGAACGTAGAGACCGCTCTGAACGTTGAGAAGATCATCCGGGACAACGGCGCTGTGCCCGCTACCATCGCCATTATCGGCGGCCGCCTGAAGGCCGGTCTGACCGCCGAGGAGATCGAGTACTTCGGCAAGAAGGGCCGCGCCATTCACAAGGCTTCCCGCCGTGACCTGGCCGTGCTGTGCGCCCGGGGTGAGGACGGCGCTACCACCGTTACCACCACCATGATTATCGCCCACATGGCCGGCATCCGTTTCTTCGCCACCGGCGGCATCGGCGGCGTGCATCGCGGCGCTGAGACCACCATGGACATCTCCGCCGATCTGGAAGAGCTGGGCCGCACTCCCGTTATGGTGTGCTGCGCCGGTGCCAAGTCCATCCTGGATCTGGGCCTGACTCTGGAGTACCTGGAGACCAAGGGTGTGCCCGTCATCGGCTACGGCACCGATGAGCTGCCCGCCTTCTACACCCGTCAGTCCGGCTTCGGCGTGGACTACCGCATTGACACTCCCGAGGATCTGGCTGCCGCCTTCAAGGCCCAGAACGATCTGCAGCTGGGCGGCGGCATGCTGGTGACCAACCCCATCCCCGAGCAGTATTCCATGGACAAGGCCGTCATCGATGCCGCCATCGACCAGGCCATCAGGGAGTCCAAGGAGCAGGGCATCAAGGGCAAGGAGACCACCCCCTTCCTGCTGGCCCGCGTTGCCGAGCTCACCGGCGGCGACAGTCTGGCTTCCAACATCCAGCTGGTGTACAACAACGCCGCGCTGACCGCCAAGACCGCCGCGGCCTACAGCAAGCTGTAAACTGAATTGAATCGTTTTCGGGCCGCTGCACAGCGGCCCTTTCTTTTTTGGATTTCCCCGGCTGCTCGAAATTTTTTACATGCGCTTCCCAAAATACTCCAATTTATTGGACATTTCCTGTGGTATTATAAGGGCACAAAACAGCAAGGAGGGGTATCCCATGAAAATTGGATTTTGGACACGGAAAGAGGACCCGGTGCTTACGGCGGAGTATCGGCCCCTTCGGGAGAAGCTGGCCCGGGCGGGGCTCAGCGAACGGGCTTTGCGGCGCATGGCTCCGGAAAAGCGGGTCAAGACGCTGGAGAAGGCCCACTTAAATCCCTACGATTACATATTTCTGGCCTGCGGATAAAGGAGGACCGCTGCGTTTTGCGTCGCAGCGGTCCTTGCGTTTTCTTTACTTGAAGTACTTTACGGCAGCCTCGAACATGCGGATATCATATTCGCCGGGTACGTTGCGGTAAAGGTCCTTGCCGATACGCTCGCTGTGGCCCATCTTGCCGAAGACCCGACCATCCGGAGACGTGATGCCCTCAATGGCATACAGAGAACCGTTGGGGTTAAAGGCGGCGTCCATGGTGGGCACGCCCGCCAGATCCACATACTGGGTAGCGATCTGGCCATTGGCGGCCAGCTGCTTTACCAGCTCTTCCGTAGCCAGGAACTTGCCCTCGCCGTGGGAAATGGGAACGTTGTAAATATCGCCCACCTGCGTCAGGCTCAGCCAGGGAGACTTATTGGAGGCAACCCGGGTACGGACAATGCGGCTCTGATGCCGGGAGATGGTATTGTAGGTCAGCGTCGGGCAGGAAGCATCGGTCTCAATGATCTTGCCGTAGGGCACCAGACCCAGCTTGATGAGGGCCTGGAAGCCGTTGCAGATGCCGCACATCAGGCCGTCCCGCTCCTCCAGGAGCTTTGTAACCTGTTCCTTAATGGCAGGATTGCGGAAGAAGGCCGTAATAAACTTGGCGGAGCCATCGGGCTCATCGCCGCCGGAGAAGCCGCCGGGGATGAAGATCATCTGGCTGTCCGCGATACGCTTCGCCACGTCCTCCACCGAACGGGCCACGTCCTCGGCGGTCAGGTTCCGGATGACCGCGATATCCGCCTCCGCCCCGGCGGCCAGAACGGCCCGGGCAGAATCATACTCGCAGTTTGTGCCGGGGAAGACCGGGATCAAAACCTTGGGTCTGGCGCACTTCACGGCAGGCGCGGAGTAAGAGGCGGCGTGGTAATCAAAGGCGGGAATTGTCTCCCGGGTCTCCACGGTTTGGGTGGGATAGACCTTTTCCAGAACAGCGGAATTCAATTCGTACAGCTCCGCAATGGACACGGTCTCGTCATCCAGAGCAATTTCCGGCTCGGCAGTGGTGACGCCGATCTTGGTGCCAAAATCGCAGTCTCCGGTCAGCTCGGCAATGATGTCGCCGTAGCCGCATTCAATGTCCTCGCCCTTGAAGCCAATGGAATTGCCGAAAGACATCTTCATAACAGCCTCGGATACGCCGCCGGCATCCACTGCCCAGGCGGCCTTTACTTTGCCGGTCAGGCACAGGGCATGGAATCTCTCCCAAGTGTCTTTCAGGCCCTCATAGGTACCGTCAGAGCCAAAGCAGTAAACGGGATGTCCTGCCTCCTTGAATTCGTTGGAGAGGACCTCCCCCGCCTTAACAGGGGCAATGGCAAAGGAGATCAGCGTGGGGGGCACGTCCTTATCCAGGAAAGAGCCGGACATGGAATCCTTGCCGCCGATGGCCGCGGCATCCAGGCCCAGCTGTGCCGTCAGCGCGCCCAGCAGCGCTTCGAAGGGCTTTCCCCAGCGCTGGGGCTCATTGCGCAGCTTCTCAAAGAACTCCTGAAGCGTCAGATAGGCCTTTTTGTAGTCCGCTCCGGCTGCCACGATTTTGGCCATGGAGGAAATAACGCTCATCTGGGCGCCCACAAAGGGATCCGCGCTCAGCAGTTCCGGGTCGCAGCCCCATGCCATGACGCTGGCGGCGTCCGTCTCCTCTCCGGGCAGCACCGGCAGTCTGGCCGCCATGGCCTGAGCCGGGGTCGCCTGGTTTTTGCCGCCGAAGGGCATCAGAAGGCTGCCTGCGCCGATGGTGGAATCAAACCGCTCCACCAGGCCCCGCTGAGACGCGAAACGCAGCTGAGAGGCCATTTCCCGCAGAGTTGCTTCGGGGATGTCCAGAGGCGCGGGCTCCGTCACCTCTACAGCGGTGTGCTTCACAGCGCCGTTGGTGTTCAGGAATTCCCGGCTCAGGTCAGCAATCTCGTGACCCTTCCAGGACATGACCATCCGGGCCTCTTCCGTGACCACAGCCACCCGGTATGCCTCCAGATTCTCCTTTTCCGCGGCGGCGATAAAGGCGTCCGCGTCCTCGGGGGCAACGACGACCGCCATACGCTCCTGGGATTCGGAGATCGCCAGCTCCGTGCCGTCCAGACCGTCGTACTTCTTCCGCACGGCATCCAGATCGATGCGCAGGCCGTCAGCCAGTTCACCGATGGCCACGGACACGCCGCCCGCGCCAAAGTCATTGCAGCGCTTGATCAGCCGGGTGACCTTGCCATCCCGGAACAGGCGCTGAATTTTCCGCTCCTCGGGGGCATTGCCCTTCTGGACCTCGGACGCCATGGTGGTCAGGGACTTCATATTGTGGCTCTTGGAGGAACCGGTGGCGCCGCCGATGCCGTCCCGGCCCGTGCGGCCGCCCAGCAGGATCACCACATCCCCGGGTGCGGGGCACTCCCGGCGGACATTGCCCGCGGGAGCGGCAGCCACAACAGCGCCGCACTCCAGACGCTTGGCGACAAAGCCC
This sequence comes from Pseudoflavonifractor sp. MSJ-30, assembly GCF_018918045.1. GTDB lineage: Bacteria > Bacillota > Clostridia > Oscillospirales > Oscillospiraceae > Faecousia. Next base: position 16,410 of record NZ_JAHLPU010000067.1, on the reverse strand, counting down.
TCGTGGTACAGTTCCGCCACATGGCCGGTAGCCAGACCGATCTGGTTGCCGTAGGAGGAGTAACCCGCGGCGGCGGTCTGACAGAGCTTCCGCTGGGGCAGCTTGCCGGGCAGGGTGTCCTTCAAAGAGGTCCGGGGGTCTCCTGCGCCGGTGACCCGCATGGCCTGATGCACATAGGCACGGCCGGACAGGGGGTCCCGGATGCAGCCGCCGATGCAGGTGGCCGCGCCGCCGAAGGGCTCGATTTCTGTGGGATGGTTGTGGGTCTCGTTCTTGAACATCAGCAGCCAGTCCTGGTTCTCCCCGTTGACGGTGGCCGTCACATGGATGGAGCAGGCATTGATTTCCTCGCTCTCGTCCAGCTCCGGGAGCTTGCCCTGCTTTTTCAGGTACTTGGCGCCGATGGTGGCAATGTCCATCAGAGTCTGGGGCCGGGCAGCAGCCTTCTCCTCACCATAGACCGCCACACGGGCAGCCAGATATTCCTCATAGGCAGCCTGAACAGCGGGGTCATGGATGACGATGTCGTCCAGATGGGTGGAAAAGGTGGTGTGACGGCAGTGGTCGGACCAATAAGTGTCCACCACCCGAATTTCCGTAATGGTGGGATCCCGCTTCTCCTGGTCCCGGAAGTATGCCTGAAGGAATTTCAGATCATCCAGGTCCATGGCAAGGCCCAATTTTTCCAACAATGCGGACAATTCCGCCCCGTCCATGGCGATAAAGCCTGTGACAGTCGCCACCGTTTCGGGGATGGCATAGTCAATTGCCAGCGTTTCAGGCATTTCCAGAGATGCCTCCCGGCTTTCCACAGCGTTGATAACGTACTTCTTGATTGCTTCCACGTCCGCCTCACCCAGCGCGCCGGACAGCACATAGACCTTAGCGGTGCGGATGGTGGGACGGTTGCCCTGGGAGATGATCTGAATGCACTGGGCCGCGGAATCTGCCCGCTGGTCATACTGGCCGGGCAGAGGCTCCACAGCAAAGACCACATCCCCTCGGGGGACCTCATAGAAAACAGTATCCACCTGGGGCTCGGAGAAAACGGTATTCACCGCGGAATCAAAGAGTTCCTTGTCGATGTTCTCGGCATCATAGCGGTTTACCACCCGCAGCCCCGTCAGGCCGTGGATGCCCAGAAAATCCTGAATCTCCCGCTGCAGGGCATTGGCCTCGTGGGTCTGGCCCGCTTTCTTTTCTACATATACTCGATAAACCATACGGCAGCTCCTTCGTATCGTTAATTCAGGGCCTGCAGAGCCCGCTGTCCAATGTCGCTTCTGCGATAGGCGTTTTCAAAATGTACGCCGTCGGAGAGCCGGTAGGCCTCCCGGATGGCCACATCCAAAGTATCCGCCACGGCGGTGGTGCCGGTGACCCGGCCGCCGGAAGTGACCAGAGTACCGTTTTCATCCAGCTTGGCCCCGGCAACAAAGGTGTGCTTCTCCGCCTCCTCTGTCATGGTCAGGGGGAAACCCTTTTTATAGGAGACGGGGTAGCCCTCGGACGCCTTGATGACGCAGCAGGCATTTTTGTCAGAGAACCGAACCTCCGTATCCGCCAGGGTACCATTGGTAGTCGCCTGCATAACGGTCAGCAAATCGCTTTCCAGCAGGGGCAGCACCACCTGGGTCTCCGGATCGCCAAAGCGGCAGTTGTACTCAATGACCTTGGGGCCCTTGGGGGTCAGCATCAGGCCAAAGTACAGGCAGCCCTTGAAGGTCCGGCCCTCGGCGTTCATAGCCTGAATGGTGGGCAGGAATATCTCTTTCATGCAGCGGTCCGCAATTTCTCCGGTATAATAGGGATTGGGTGCTACGGTGCCCATGCCGCCGGTGTTCAGGCCGGTGTCGTGGTCTCCTGCCCGCTTATGGTCCATGGAGGATACCATAGGCTTGACGACCTTTCCGTCCGTGAAGGACAGCACGCTGACCTCCGGGCCGGTGAGGAATTCCTCAATGACGATGTGCTCGCCGCTCTTGCCAAAGACCTTGTCCGCCATCATGGATTTCACGGCATCCATGGCCTCCTGCCGGGTCTGCGCGATGATAACACCCTTTCCCAGTGCCAGGCCGTCGGCCTTGATGACCGTTGGGATGGGAGCGGTTTCCAGATAATTGAGGGCGGAATCCATGTCGTTGAACACTTCATATTCCGCCGTAGGAATGCCGTACTTCTTCATCAGGTTCTTGGAGAAGACCTTGCTGCCCTCGATGATGGCGGCATTGGCCCGGGGGCCGAAGCAGGGAATGCCCTTGGCTTCCAGAGCATCCACAGCACCCAGCACCAGAGGATCGTCCGGAGCAACCACCGCATAGTCGATCTTGTTCTCCACAGCAAATTCCGTGATCTTGGCAATGTCCGTTGCCCCGATGGGCACGCAGACCGCATCCCTTGCGATGCCGCCGTTGCCGGGCAGGGCATAGATAACCTCTACGGACTTATTTTCTTTCAGCTTCTTGATGATGGCGTGCTCCCGCCCGCCGCCGCCGACTACCAGAATTCTCATGTATATCATCCTTTCAAAAACCCCTGCCTTCCCCTGGGGGAAGGTGCCGCCGCAGCGGCAGATGAGGGGCGGAACCAGGTAAAATAAGGAACAACTCCCACAGGGAAACGGTTTTGAGGGATTCGGGCGTCTGCAAAGGCCCCACGGAATGATCAGTCTTTGCCGCCCCTCATCCGTCACGGCTTCGCCGTGCCACCTTCCCCCAAGGGAAGGCTTTTATCATTTAATGGTGGAACAGCCGCATGCCGGTGAAGGCCATGACGATGCCGTCCTTATCGCACTCTTCGATAACCAGGTCATCCCGGATAGAACCGCCTGGCTGGGCGATGTAGCTGACGCCGGAGGCATAGGCACGCTTGATGTTATCCGCAAAGGGGAAGAAGGCGTCGGAGCCCAGGGACACCCCGCGGATGGCTCCCAGGAATGCCCGCTTGTCCTCCGCGGTCAGGGGTTCGGGGCGCTCTGTAAAGTAGTTCTGCCAGATGCCCTCGGCGCACACATCCTCTTCGTTGCCGTTGATATAGCCGTCAATGACATTGTCCCGGCCCGGACGGCCCAGGTCTTCCCGGAAGGGCAGATTCAGTGTCTTGGGATGCTGCCGCAGGAACCAGGTATCCGCCTTGGATCCCGCCAGACGTGTGCAGTGGATCCGGGACTGCTGGCCAGCGCCCACACCGATGGCCTGGCCGTCATAGGCAAAGCACACGGAATTGGACTGGGTGTATTTCAGGGTAATCAAGGCTACCACCAGATCGATCTTGGCGTTCTCAGGCAGTTCCCTGTTTGCCGTAACGATATTATTCAGCAGAGCGGCATCGATCTTGAAATTGTTCCGGCCCTGCTGGAAGGTGACGCCATAGACCATCTTGGTCTCTTGAGGAGCGGGAACGTAGTTTTCGTCAATGGCAACCACGTTGTAATTGCCTTTGCGCTTGGTTTTCAGGATTTCCAGCGCCTCCTGCGTATAGCCGGGAGCGATGACGCCGTCGGAAACCTCCCGGGCGATGAGTTTGGCAGTCAGGACATCGCAGGTATCGGAAAGGGCCACCCAGTCGCCGAAGGAGCACATCCGATCCGTGCCTCTGGCTCTGGCATAGGCGCAGGCCAGGGGGCTGTCGTCCAGACCCTCCACGTCATCCACAAAGCATGCCTTTTTCAGGCTCTCGGGCAGCACCCTGCCGACAGCGGCGGAGGTAGGCGACACATGCTTAAAGGAAGTAACGGCGCACAGGCCTGTGGCAGCTTTCAGTTCCTTCACCAGCTGATAGGAATTCAGCGCATCCAGGAAGTTGATATAGCCCGGGCGGCCGTTCAGCACCGTAATAGGCAAATCGGAGCCGTCCGCCATATAGATGGAGGCGGGCTTCTGGTTGGGGTTGCAGCCGTATTTCAGTTCAAATTCTTTCATGGGTTACCTCCTTATTCGTAGCGGTTGATGACCTTCTGCCGGTATTCACCGGTGGTCAGGTCCGTATAGCGGACGAACAGGGAAATTTTATTATCCTCGTTCAGGTTGTTCCACAGGGTTTCCACAAAAAGGTCCATGTCCTGCGGGATAGCCACCCGCTCAGGCTCCCCCAGGAAGGTGGGAATGACGGGATTGCCATCGCATACATAGGTGTGCAGGAAGTGGCCCAGTCCGGGGATGGGGTCATAGTCATAGGTATAGCGGTTGCAGCCCTTTCCTTCCGGGTCCGATGCCTTGAGAATGGACATTTTGTAGCTTCCGTCAGGGCTCAGCAGGCCGGAGATGCGGGGGGTCCAGTTGGGGCCGTCATGCTCGAATTTCCGGGTCCGAAGGGCCTCTTCCATGGTCTTGCCCTTTTCCAGGAACTCCCGGATGGTGTCGGTCTGGTCGCCGTTGGTAACGATCAGTGCCCGGCCCAGCTGGCGGACGGGATGGTAGATAATCAGGCTGGGATCCTCCATTTTGCCGGGATCGTAAGCCTCCGTGCGGATGCCGTCAGGCTCCATCGCGAAAACGCGATTGCGGCTGTTTACGCTGCGGCCCATGATAAAATAGGCGGCAACGGACTGCTTTCCGTCCGGGGTCAGCCCCAGGACAATCCCCCGGCCGGGATAGCGGTTGGAGGACAGCTTTTCCTCCATGGACCCGATTTCATAGACGTTCATCGTTCTTCCTCCGAATTCTGAATAGCCGCGCAGACCTGCTCAGCGGCTCTGGGGAGCAGGATCCACTCTGCCTGCTCCATAACCCGGCGCTGCAGGCGCTCGGGAGTGTCTCCGGGCAGGATGTCCACTGCCTTCTGGGCAATGATCTCTCCTCCGTCCGGAACCTCGTTCACAAAATGCACCGTAGCTCCTGTGACCTTCACGCCATAGCTGAGGGCCGCCTCATGGACACGCAGCCCATAGAAGCCCGCCCCGCAGAAGGACGGAATCAAAGAGGGGTGCACATTCAGGATGCGCTTGGGGTACCGCTTTGTAAAGTCCCCGGAAAGGATGCTCATAAAGCCTGCCAGAATGATGACCTGAATACCGTGGCTATCCAGGGTCTCCCCCAGCGCCTTTTCAAATCCCGCCTGGCCGCCCAGTTCCTTTTTCAGCAGAACCGCCGTGGGGATGCCGACGTTCCTCGCCCGTTCCAGAGCATAGGCCTTTGCGTTGTTGGACACCACCAGGGCAATCTCGCCGCTGCACAGCGTCCCCGCCTTCTGGGCATCGATCAGAGCCTGCAAATTGGTGCCGCCGCCGGAAACCAGCACCGCAATTTTGGTTTTCACGCCAGAATCACCTTTTCCTCGTTCTCCACGATCTCGCCGATGACATAAGCGGTCTCACCGTGGCCATTCAGGATATCCAACGCGGTCTGCACCTGCTCCGCAGGCACCACGACGCTCATACCAACGCCCATATTGAAGGTGTTGAACATATCCCGCTCGGGGATATTGCCGGTCTCGGCAATGAGCTTGAAGATGGGCAGCACCCGAACGCTGGACTTCTGAATCCTTGCGCAAAGGCCGTCAGGAATGCTGCGGGGAACGTTCTCGTAGAAGCCGCCGCCGGTGATATGGCTGATGCCCTTTACATCCACCTGTTCCAGCAGTGCCAGAATGGACTTGACATAGATTCTGGTGGGGGTCAGCAGGGTTTCCAGAACGGATTTTCCGCCCAATGCTTCAACAGGCTCCTTCAGGTTCTCATTGTGCTCCACATCGAACACCTTCCGCACCAGACTGAAGCCGTTGGAATGAACACCGGTGGAGGCAAGGGCGATGACCACATCTCCGGCACGCATACGGGTATTGTCGATGATTTTCTTCTTATCCACAATGCCCACGCTGAAGCCCGCCAGATCGTAGTCGTCCACAGGCATCATGCCGGGATGCTCCGCGGTCTCGCCGCCAATAAGTGCGGAACCGGACTGGACGCAGCCCTCGGCCACACCGCCGACAATCTCGGCGATACGCTCAGGCACGTTCCTGCCGCAAGCGATATAGTCCAGGAAGAACAGGGGCCGGGCACCGCAGCAGATCACATCGTTGACGCACATGGCGACGCAGTCGATGCCGATGGTATCGTGCTTGTCCAGGAGCTGGGCAATGCGCAGCTTTGTGCCCACGCCGTCGGTGCCGGAGACCAGCACCGGCTCCTCCATGCCCGCAACAGGCAGGCCGAAGCAGCCGCCGAAGCCGCCCACATCGTCCAGACAGCCCTCATTTTTGGTTCTGGCAATGTGCTTTTTCATGAGCTCCACGGCTCTGTAGCCCGCGGTGATATCCACGCCCGCGGCGGCGTAGCTGGCAGACTGAGAATTCTTGTGATCCATGTTAAATTTCTCCTTTTTGACTGTAGCGTCGTTTTTCGGATTTTCAAATACTTTGGTTTCTGCCGCCCCTCATCCGTCTCGGCTTCGCCGAGCCACCTTCCCCAGAGGGGAAGGCTTGGCGTTACTCCTTGCCGTTCCAGCAGTAGGTGCAGACGTCACAGGCGGGAAGGTCGATGGCTTCCAGGATGCCGTCAAGGGTCTGATATTCCAGGGTGGAGAAATGGAGTTTCTCGCAGATGGTCTGGCGCAGCTTCCTGCCCCGCTCTGTGGTGCCATCCATGTACTCGTCCAGATGGTTGAACCCCTCTTCCCCCTCCAGTTCCAGAATCGTCGCCCGGGCAATGAGCTCGTTCTCCGAATTGGAGCGGGAGAAATTCAGGTATTTGCAGGCATACAGAATAGGCGGGCAGGCAGAGCGGATGTGTACGTCCTTAGCCCCGTGCTCATAGAGGAAGTCTACAGTCTCCCGCAGCTGAGTACCCCGGACGATGGAATCGTCCACAAACAGCAGCTTCTTATCCCGGATCAGCTCATCCACCGGAATCTGTTTCATCTTGGCCACCATATTCCGCTCGCTCTGGTTGGAGGGCATAAAGCTTCTGGGCCAGGTGGGAGTATACTTGATAAAGGGCCGGGCAAAGGGTACGCCGCTTTCGTTGGCGTAGCCGATGGCGTGAGGTGTGCCGGAATCAGGCACACCTCCTACATAGTCGATATCCTGGGCGATGCCGTTCTCCCGGTCGGCCTTGGCCATAATGTGGCCGTTGCGGTAGCGCATGACCTCCACGTTCTTGCCCTCATAGCAGGAGGTGGGGTAGCCATAATAGGACCAGAGAAAAGCGCAGATTTTTTTCTTCTTCCGGGGGGCCAGCAGCACCGTCTCCCCTTCCGGGGTCAGCTCCACGGCCTCACCGGGGCCCAGCTCCCGGCAATAGGTATAGCCCAGTTTTTCGCCGGCGTAGTCTTCAAAGGTGACGCAGAAGCCGTCCTCGTTCTTTTCCAGAACGATGGGCAGTCTGCCGAGCTTATCCCGGGCGGCGATGAGATGACCGTCGTCCTTCAGAATCAGGATAGAAGCCGTGCCCTCGATCAGGTCCTGGGCAAAGCGAATCCCTTCCGCAAAGGAGCTTTTCTGATCGATCAGGGCAGAGATCAGCTCGTTGGAGTTGACCTTTCCCCCGCTCATGGCATCGAAATGGCCGCCGCTGAAGGACAGGTACTGGCTCAGCAACGCCTCCGCGTTGTTGATGATGCCGATGGTGCAGATAGCATAGGTGCCCAGATTGGACCGGATCAGCAGGGGCTGGGGGTCCGTATCGGAAATACATCCGATGGCGCTGGTACCCTTCATCTCGTTCAGAATGCCGTCGAATTTGGTACGGAAGGGAGAATTTTCAATATTGTGGATCTCCCGCTGGAGACCCAGCTGGGAATCATAGGCTGCCATGCCGCCCCGGCGGGTGCCCAGGTGGGAATGGTAGTCCGTGCCAAAGAATACATCCAGAATGCAGTCCCGCTTGGAGACCGCGCCAAAGAAACCGCCCATGGAATTCCTCCTTTTATGCGTTCAGCTCTTGCTGCAGAGCCGCGTCTTTCTCAAGAACCTTCTGTGCGTCCTTTGCCCGCTTCCCGTCCAGCTTTCGGGCCAGCGCTTCATCGGAAACCGCCAGAATCTGGGCTGCCAGCAGCGCCGCGTTGGCTCCGCCGTTGATGGCGACAGTAGCTACCGGGATGCCGGTCGGCATCTGCACCGTGGCAAGCAGAGCGTCCATACCATCCAGCACCGGTCCCTTGCAGGGAATACCGATGACAGGCAGGGTCGTGTTGGCCGCAATGGCCCCCGCCAGGTGGGCCGCCATACCGGCGGCGGCAATCAGCGCGCCAAACCCGTTCGCCCGGGCATTCAGGGCAAAATCCCGGGCCTCCGCCGGAGTGCGGTGGGCGGAGAAAATATGGCATTCAAAGGGGATCTCCAATTCCTTGAGCACATCCATGGATTTGCGCAGAATGGGCAAATCACTGTCACTTCCCATTATAATTCCAACTTTTTTCATTACTTTACCTCCTAAAAAAGCGAAAAAGGCCCACTTACCCCCCTGATTCAGGAACGCAAGCAAGCCCAGACGGTCGGCAAAAAATCTTCCCTTACTCCATGTGGTGCTCCACTTTATCCGTCAGTCATAAGGGTTCTTATTGGATGCGTCCATTATAGCATGGTGTTGCCTTTTTCGTCAAGAAAGCAGATACCACAGAATTTCCAAAAAAAGCAAAAAAACCATGTGAATCTTGACAAGTCGATATCTTTTTACTGTTTCATCCAATTTTCAGAAGCTCCAGCAGTTCTTCCCTGGACATTTCCAGAATTCCCGCCTCCGTGGTGCCGGAAAGGGCATCCATCAGCGCCGCCTTTTTCTCCTGAAGCTCCAAGATGCGTTCCTCAATGGTATCCTTGGCGATCAGCTTGTACACCTGCACATGCGCCTCCTGGCCGATGCGGTGTGCCCGATCCGTAGCCTGCTCCTGGGCCGCCAGATTCCACCAGGGATCATAGTGAATGACAATGTCCGCCGCCGTCAGATTCAATCCCGTGCCCCCGGCTTTCAGAGAAATCAGGAACACGGAAGCCTTGCCCTCGTTGAATTCCTTCACAAGCCTTGCCCGCTGCTCCTTGGAGGTGGAGCCCCGGAGGGTGAAGTTGGAAATCCCCCGCCCTTCCAGCCTCCCGCGCAGGATGTCCAGCATGGACGTGAACTGGGAGAACAGCAATATCTGATGGCCGTTTTCCACCATGGTCTCCACCAGCTCCATGCAGGCATCCAGCTTGCTGGTTTCTCCTTCGTAGTTCTGGAAGCACAGCGCCGGATCACAGCAGATCTGCCGCAATTGGGTCAGGGCTGCCAGTATTTTCAGCTTGCCGTCCTCCTCCCCAATGGAATCCCGCAATGCCTGAACGGCAGAATAATAGGTCTTCTGCTCCCGCTCAGAAAGCTGAATCCGGCGGATATACTCGCTTTTCGGCGGCAGCTCCTTGAGCACATCCTTTTTCAGCCTCCGCAGAATAAAGGGGCTCACCAACTTGCGCAGCTGCTCCTGGGCCTCCGGATTGCCGCTCTTCACAATGGGCTTTTCCAGTTTGTCCCGGAACGCCGCGTTTGTAAAGAGGTAGCCCGGCATCAGGAAGTCAAAAAGGTTCCACAGTTCGCTCAGCCGGTTCTCAATCGGCGTTCCCGTCAGCACGAATCGCTGGCGGCAGTCAATGCGCTTCACGGCCTTGGACACCTGTGTGGTCTGATTTTTGATATGCTGGCCTTCATCCAGCACACAGCAATAGAATTTTCGCTGGGCATAGTCCTCAATGTCCTGCCGCAGCAGCTCATAGGAGGTGACCCACAGGTCCGCGTTCCCGGCATCCTGCCGAAGCTGCTTTCGCTGGGCCGCGGGTCCCAAAATGATCCGCACAGACAATTGCGGCGCGAACCGCCTTACTTCATCCGCCCAGTTATAGATCAGCGAGGCGGGGCATACCACCAGGCCGGGCATCCCGGTCACGGAATATGGGGTACTCGCCAGATAGGCAATGGTCTGGATTGTCTTGCCAAGCCCCATTTCATCAGCCAGGATTCCCCCGAAGCCACAGCTTTCCAGGGTTTTCAGCCAACGGAATCCGGTTTTCTGGTAGGCGCGCATGGTGCGCTCCAAATTCTCCGGCAGGTTATAATCGCTTTCTTCCACAGCCCGGAACTGCCGGATCATCTGCCGAAAGCTTCTGTCCCGGTTCACCGTCACCGCATCGCTGCCGGAAAGCAGCCCATCCAGATAAAGCGCCCGAAAAGCGGGCATGGTGACGGTATCGCTTTCCAGATTCTTTTTCCCCAGCTGCAGCATCTGCGCCATTTCGGCCAGTTTCTCCACACCGGAACCGTCCAGTGTCAGAAACCTTCCATCCTTCAGCCGGTGGTACTTTTTCCGCTGCAGCAGGCTTTGGTAAAGGGCAGACAGTTCCTCCGGCGGGAAGCCGCCGGTATCCAGCTTCAGCGTCAGCAACCCATCCGATACGGAAATACCAACGCTGGGAGGCGCCGCCTTTACCTGTCTGGACTGCAGCTTGCTGCTGATATACACCTCTCCCACCGCCCGCAGTGCCGGAAGGGATGCCGCCAAAAAGGTATAGGCGGCATCCTCTCCACCGGGCAGGGAAAAAACTGAGTCAATGAGACGGAAGCTGCGGCTGACCAGGGCCTTCGCCCGCTGCTCCGCCGGCAGATCCCGGCGAATACTGCCCCAGTCCTTTTGCGGGGCATCCCAGCGCGTTTCCCGATCCCCATAGCGGAAGCGCAGGTCCAGCGTCAGGGTGTCCTTATCCATATCCAGATAAAAACAGGGTGTGCATTCTTCCGGGGTATACTTTTCCAGCAGGCCATCGGGATCCTCGACCGCTGCCAGCTCCCGGACTTGAGGCAGGACACAGGCGCAGAAGGATGGAATGTCGTTCAGCGCCAGTCTCAGTGTAAGGGGCGCATGGCTGTGTTCCGTTTTCTGGTTTTCCAGCAGCGGAAATACCTGCTTTCGGAATGCGGGACTGCACAGGCGGATTTTTCCGTCCCCCAGTGCGTACAGCCGGAATGTGTCCCCGAAAAACGCCATCCCCTCCGCGCCTTTTATCAGGACCTGGGCCAAATTCTTCTTTTTTTGCAGACAAACGGTAATCTGAGGGTCCTCTTCCACAAACAGCAGTGGGCCCAAATCGCTTTCCACGGTTCTCTGTTCGTACAGGGAAAAGAATCTGGCAAAGGTCTCCCCCCGAAAGCGCACCTGATCCTTGGTCAGCTTGTAGGTATATTCAAATTCATAGCGTTTGTCCCGTCTTGCCGCCCGGATCAGCTCAATCAGCTGCCGCGCGTCTGCGTCAAACTGGCCAGGACTGTGGGTCAGCGTCAGCTGCTTTCCGTAGGTGACTGTGGCGGTTTCATCCATATCCTTCAAAAAATCCGCCACGTTCTTCACGACATATGGCCGCTCCCGGCCAACCCGGAAGCTCACCGCCGGATAGTCCGGTTCATAGGAGGATTTCAAAAACGGTGTCAACGAGACCGGAACGTCCGTTGGTTCTTCCGGCTGGCTCTGCCGCAGATAGGTGTTCAGGACCTGACGCATGTTCCGGTCCGTCTGCTGTGTCTCCTGCGTCTCGCCCTTCGCCCAGGCAATGGCCGCGGCCGCCATGTGACGGCATTCTCCGTTATAATGGGAAGTCGCGCAGGTACACCTTCCGTAATAGTCGCCATACGCGTTTTCCGCAATACGCACATGGTACACCTGGTTGCCCCAGTATTCGCACGCCATCTGCTGCATTCCCCGAACCTCATGAACAGCAAGGCCGTGGATTTTCCCATCCAGATAGTCCCGCATTCCATTCTCATAGTTCGTTGTGCTCAGCCGCTTTCTGAGCATATCCAGTGTAAGGCCCATGCTCTCCCCGCTTTCATTTTTTGTCAGTATATCACAGTTTGTTTGGAAAAGAAAGAGGGCACGCCGTGAAAGAACGCGGCATGCCCCGGCTATGCAAAATTGTCACTTTGTCCTGTATCAGCCCGCACTCAGCAGCTTCTTGTCCAGGCCTCTTTTTGTAATGGCAAAATACAGCAGGCTCCCCAGCACCAGCACCACAGCCAGTTCACCCAGAGCCACATACAGGGCATTGATGCCGAAGCCGCCGCCGATATAGACCGTCAGCTCCCAGCCCACAAGGACAGCATTGGTCAGGGCGGGCATCAGCAGGCCCGGCAAGGGCAGCTTGCCAACCTTCACATTCCGGGTCAGCCACATGGCGATCGCCGCCAGCAGGGTCGCCAGAGTGCCCACCACAAAGTCCAGGGGCAGTGTCGCGGAATAGGTCAGGTTGAACAGCAGGCACCCCAGGCTCAGACCGGGGATGGCGGCAGGGGTAAAGAAGGCCAGCACGGTCATGGCTTCGCTGATGCGCATCTGGATGGCCCAGGTGGCGGAACCGGGCAGCAGGAAATTCTGCATATGGGTCAGTACGGCGTACAGCGCCGCAATGACGGCAGCCTGGGCGAGATAACGGGTCTTGTTCATGTTTTTTCTCCTTTGAAAACAAAAATGGGCGGACAGTTCCACCCACGCAAAAACAAAATGGGCGCTTTTCAGCGTCCATCCAAGAAAAACGGGCGCAAAATGCACCCATCAAAGTCCTAGTTTTGTTTACCGACAGGATGGTTACGAACTGTCCTATAGAATTGTGGGAGGATAGTACCATATTTTCGGTTATTTGTCAAGAGGCGGCACGGAATAAGCGTACATCGTCCGTAAATTACTGCTTGCGTAAATACTGACGAAATTATGTTTATCCCCTTCCCTTTTTGCTGCGGATACTGTATAATCAAATCAGTGAGATCCAGCTAAATTAAGATCGAATGTAAAATGAGGAGGAAGTTCCATGTCTTCACCCAGTCTTATTCTCTCCCGGGACCAGAAGCAGGTTCTGGATGCCGGATTCTTCGCGGCGTTCGAAAAGACCCCGGAGCGGTATTTTTCCGCCCCCGGGCGCACGGAAATCGGCGGAAACCATACGGATCATCAGCGGGGCCGTGTACTGGCCGCTGCCGTGAATCTGGATACCCGTGCCGCTGTCCGGGTCAACGGCACCGACACTGTGCGCATTCTCTCCAAGGGCTATCCCCTATGCACCGTATCCCTGAACACGCTGGTGCCCCAGGAGAACGAGATCAACACCACGCCCGCCCTGGTGCGGGGTGTATGCGCCCGGTTCGCGGAGCTTGGCTGCAAAGTCGAGGGGTTTGATGCCTACTGCGAGTCCACAGTGCTGCCGGGGTCCGGTCTCAGCTCCTCCGCCGCCTTTGAGGTGCTCATCGGTACCATCGTCAACCACCTGTTCTTTGGCGGCCGGGTCAGCCAGCCGGAGATTGCCCAGATCGGGCAGTACGCCGAGAACGTCTTCTTCGGCAAGCCCTGCGGTCTGATGGATCAGACCGCCTCTGCCGTGGGCAATCTGGTGACCATTGACTTCTTCGACAAGGATCACCCCGTCATCGAGCCTGTTGACTTTGATTTCTCTGCCTGCGGCCATGCCCTGTGCATTATTGACAGCCAGGCCAGCCACGCCGACCTGACCGATGAATACGCCGCCATTCCCGGTGAGCTGAAGCAGATCTGCGCCTATTTCGGCAAAGAGGTGCTGACCCAGATTTCCGAGGCCGACTTCTTCGCCGCCATCCCCGCCCTGCGGAAAATCTGCCCCGACCGGGCTGTGCTGCGGGCCATCCATTTCTATCAGGAGAATGCCCGTGTGCCTCAGCAGGTGGAAGCTCTGCGCCGGGGTGACTTTGCCGCGTTCCTGGAGCTGGTCAAGCAGAGCGGCTATTCCTCCTATATGTACCTGCAGAACGTGATTCCCGCGGGCTATGTGGAGCATCAGGATGTGGCTGTCTCCCTGGCCCTGTGCGAGCACTATCTCCGGGGCAAGGGCGCTTACCGTGTCCATGGCGGCGGCTTTGCCGGAACCGTCCAGGCATTCGTGCCCTTCGAGCTGCTGGATTCCTTCCGGGCTGGCATTGACGCCGTTCTGGGTCAGGGTGCCTGCCATGTGCTGTCCATCCGTCCCCAGGGCGGCGTGGAAATGGAAGTGGAGGCGTAAATCGTGCAGATTGAAACCTACATTGATTCTCTGGTATCCTATGCCATGAACCACGGTCTTGCGGAGCCGGTGGATCACCAGGTACTGACCAACCGCATTCTGGACATTCTGCACAAGGAGGACTACACCCCCTCTCAGGAGCCCCAGAGCGAAGATCTGGAGGAAATTCTCAAGGGTCTGCTGGACTATGCCTGTGGAAACAGGCTGTGCGAGGATAACATCACCGCCCGGGACATTTTTGATACCCGTCTTATGGGTGCGCTGACTCCCATGCCCCGGGAAGTCATCCGCGCCTTCCGGGAGAAGTACGCCGTCTCCCCCAAGGAGGCCACGGACTGGTACTACCGCTTCAGCTGCGACACGGACTACATCCGCCGCTACCGCATTGCCAAGGACATGCGCTGGAAGTATGAAAGCGAGTACGGCGAGATGGACATCACCATCAACCTGTCCAAACCAGAAAAGGATCCCAAAGCCATTGCCGCCGCCAAGAACGCGCCCCAGTCCGGCTATCCCAAGTGCCAGCTGTGCCGGGAGAATGAGGGCTACGCGGGCCGGATGAACCACCCCGCCCGTGCCAACCACCGCATTATCCCCATCACCATTGCCGGGGCGGACTGGTATCTGCAATACTCCCCTTACGTTTACTATAACGAGCACTGCATTGTCTTTAACGGCCGGCATGTGCCCATGAAGATCGACCGTTCCGCCTTTGAAAAGCTGCTGGACTTTGTAACAGTGTTCCCCCACTACTTTGTGGGCTCCAACGCCGACCTGCCCATCGTAGGCGGCTCCATACTGAGCCACGAGCACTTCCAGGGCGGACACTACACCTTCGCCATGGAAACCGCCCCTGTGGAAACGCCCGTTTCCTTCCGTGGCTATGAGGATATCCAGGCAGGCCTTGTGAAATGGCCCATGAGCGTCATCCGGTTGGACGGCAAGGATCCCAAGCGACTGGCGGAACTGGCGGAGAAGATTCTGAACGTATGGCGGGGCTATTCCGATGAAAGCCAGGGCATTACTGCCTTCTCTGACGGTGAACCCCACAACACCATTACGCCCATCGCCCGCCGAAGAGGCAATCTCTACGAGCTGGATCTGGTGCTGCGGTGCAATATCACGACTCCGGAGCACCCCCTTGGTGTGTTCCACCCCCATGCGGACAAGCACCATATCAAGAAGGAGAATATCGGCCTGATTGAAGTCATGGGTCTTGCCGTACTGCCCAGCCGCCTGAAGGGCGAACTGAGCGATCTGGCGGAGAAAATCGTGACCGGGGCAGATCTGCGGACAGACGCAGTTCAGGCCAAGCACGCCGACTGGGTGGACGAACTGAAAACACGGTACACCTTTACCGCCGAAAATGCTCTGGATATTCTCCTGCGGGAAACCGGCAGGGTCTTCTCTCAGGTTCTGGAGGACGCCGGTGTGTACAAGCGCACAGAGAGCGGCAAGGCAGCTTTTTTGAAGTTTGTTGAGGCAGTAAACCGCTGAGTAACTTTTCTAAACGGGGTCGGCATTTCGCCTGACCCCGTTTTTAACAATGTAATTCCATGGAAGGAAGTCAATGCAATGAATTTGGGTAACACTTTATTTCACGCGGGGCATAGTTATAAGAACGCTCACATCAAGTTGGTCTGTAAAAATGAAGCCGAGTTTTTGAATGTGCTGATGAATTGTACGACTGTCTTGCAAATATTAAATGAGGTTCCAACAGAACTACAAGATTGGATAGATGCGATCAACGAATGGTCTCACGATGATGATGAAGAGGATTATATCGTCTTTGATGAAAACACCCCAATAGGTTGGCTTGGAGTAAATGGCCTCCTTAACGAGAATAAAAAGGCGTACTTAAAAATGGCGGTATTTCTTCCGGATTATCAGGGACAAGGATTTGGTTCCTTTGCAATTCAAGAGGTAATGTGCCACTTAAGGCAAAGAGGAATTAAACAAATTATCCTGTATACGGATAAGGACAATTATAGAGCACAAGCATGTTACAAAAAGTGCGGATTCCGAATTGTTGAATCGCTGGTAGAAACGATGTCTAATGGAAAGGATGTTCCAAGATTTAAAATGGAAACTCATTGGGAGTAATTGTATTCCCTTATGATAATCTGATAATATTTACAGCCATATTTCTCCTGAAAAGTACAGTAAAATATGAGGTTTCTCAAATAATTTCCAGACCTTTTACCGACCCCAGAGCCTTTGGCTGATCCCATTTATTATAGAACCTTATTATAGAACCCTTTTAACCCAAGTGACCCAAAACGGCGAACTGGCCCGTTTCAAATCGTGCCCGAAAGTTAGAAAAATCCCGGTATTCAAAGCGAATACCGGGTATTTCTCTGGCTCCCCCTGTTGGACTCGAACCAACGACACACGGATTAACAGTCCGTTGCTCTACCGACTGAGCTAAGGGGGAAT
>NZ_JAHLPU010000050.1 GCF_018918045.1 Pseudoflavonifractor sp. MSJ-30 | reverse complement strand
AGGCGCTGACCGCTGCTAGCTCCCGCCGCAGAGCCGCCCTCCCTTAAGAATCCTTTCCGGCGCGCTTTTACGTCAGAAAAGCAATGTTTCGGCGACGTTCTATCGAAGCATGTAATATGCATCAGAATCTTATCATAAACCAGGCGCTATTGCCGTTTTCACAGAGTGAAAACGCTCAAAAAGCTCGGTTCCTCTTCTATTCCGCGCCAGTGTACACACTGACATGGAATTCTCAAAACATAGGATACCGAAATAGAAAGTTGCTAAAATATTGATTCTTTTCAGTTGAAATGTTCCAAGAAAAGTATGATAAATTGCACACTCCGTACTCGCCGGAAGGCGGTGCAGAAAGCTGCGTTGGTTTTGAGGCCGGGAAGGATTCTTAAGGGAGGGCGGCTTTGCCGACAGCGCCTCCCTTAAGCCGCATTCTTGCGGAGCTTCTTGGCGGGACAAGAAGCTCCCCGCCGGAGGCAACCAGCCTACGGGCGGACAGGGCTGAATTTCAAAACACCGCCACCCAAAATCATAAGCAAAACGGACCGGCTCGATGCCGGTCCGTGAAAGGAAATGCTTATTACCGCTCTTCCCGGAAGTAGGGCACGCCCAGGCTTTCGGGGGGCTGGTTTTCCCGCTTGTTGCGCATGGAGGTCAGCACCAGCACAATGATGGTTACGACGTAAGGCAACATCTTGTACAGCTCCTTCACCGCCAGGTTGGCCCCGGTTGGAATGAACAGGTACAGGATGTACAGCCCGCCGAAGAGAATGGAACTGAGGATGCCCACGTTGGGCCGCCAGATGGTGAAAATCACCAGAGCGATGGCCAGCCAGCCCCGGTCGCCGAAGGCATCGTTGGACCAGACGCCGCAGGCATAGTCCATAACGTAGTACAGTCCGCCGAGGCCCGCGATCATGGCACCGATGCAGGTAGCCTTGTACTTATAGCGGGCAATGTTGATACCCGCCGCGTCTGCCGTGGCAGGGCTTTCGCCCACGGCCCGAAGCTGCAGGCCCACACGGGTCTTTTTCAGCACATAGGAGGCAATCAGAGCGATGATGACAGCCGCATAGGCCAGAAAACCATAGGACAGGAACAGCTTGCCAAACACACCGGTGGTCTCCGCAATGGGCAGGGTCTTCCGGAAACAGGCGGAAGTAGCGGACAGGGCGATGGAGGGGACTTCCGCGCCGGTGAGTTTGATAAGTGAACCGCCGAAGAAGTTGCCGAAGCCCACGCCGAAGGTGGTCATGGCCAGGCCTGTCACATTCTGGTTTGCCCGGAGGGTAACGGTCAGGAAGCAGTACAGCAGGCCCATGAACAGGGAACCCAGCAGGCAGCATACCAGAGGAATCAGTACCGCCAGAAAAGGCTGCACATTACCGCCCTGCTCATAGAAGAAAGCGCCGATAACGCCGCAGATGCCGCCAACGTACATGATGCCGGGAATGCCCAGGTTCAGGTTGCCGGATTTCTCCGTCAGGGTCTCACCGGTAGCGCCGAACAGCAGAGGAATTCCCTGCATGACCGCTCTGGGGAAAAAGGAAACGAAATCAAACATATTACTTTTCCTCCTTCCGGTTGTTTTTCAGAAAATTCAGCTTGTAGCTGATGAAGAACTCGCTGCCGATAATGAAGAACAGGATAATGCCCGTCAGGATATCGCCAAAGGAATGGTTCAGGGAGTAGATGGTGGATATCTCGCTGGCGCCCCGGTCCAGGAAGACCAGCAGGAAGCTGGTGAAGATCATGGAGAAGGGGTTGAACTTGGCCAGCCATGCCACCATAACGGCGGTGAAGCCCCGGCCGTCGGCAATGGTGGTGGTAATGGTGTGGTCCGTGCCGCTGACCAGCAGCAGACCCGCCAGGCCGCAGACCGCGCCGGAGAGCATCATGGTCCGCACAATGACTTTGCCCACTTTGATGCCCACATACCGGGCGGTGCGCTCACTTTCGCCCACAACGGCGATCTCATAGCCCTGCTTGGAGCGGGTGAGATAGAAGTACATGGCGACGGTCAGCACCAGGGATACCAGAATATTCAGCAGATACTTGTAGCTGCCGATCTGGGGCAGCCAGCCCGCCATGGTGGACTGGTTGATGATGCCGATCTTACCCGCGCCTTTGGGCACCTCCCAGAGGATGACAAAATAGGCGACCAGCTGGGTAGCCACATAATTCATCATCAGCGTGAACAGGGTTTCGTTGGTGTTCCATTTGGCTTTGCAAATGGCGGGAATGCCGCCCCAGACGGCGCCCGCCAGCATTGAAGCAAAAACCATCAGAACGATCAGCGCCCAGTTGGGGAGCTTGCCGCCCAGCAGAATCATGCAGGCCGCAGTGGCCAGGCCGCCGATCAGAATCTGGCCCTCGCCGCCCACGTTCCAGAAACGCATCTTAAAGGCGGGGGTCACCGCCAGGGACACCACCAGCAGGATGGCAATGTTCTGGCCCAGAATCCACATTTTCCGCTTGGTGCCGAAGGCGCCGGCGAACATGGTCTTATAAACGCCGATGGGATTCTCGCCCGTCAGCGCCGTGGTCACGATGGCGCAGACAATCAGGGCCAACAAAATGGCGCAGCCCCGGATGGCCCAGGCACCGTACCAGGGCAGGTTATCCCGTTTGGAAATATGCAATACAGCATGCTTATTCATTGCTTTTTCCTCCCAGCCGCGTCATCATCATGCCAACCTCCGGTTTTCGGGAAGCGTCCGGCTTTTCCACCACGCCGCTTACCTTGCCGCCGCAGAGCACCAGAATCCGGTCGCACAGCTCCAGCAGCACATCCAGATCCTCGCCGACAAACACCACGGCCACACCGGCCTTTTTCTGCTTGTTAATCAAATCATAAATGGTATAAGAGGCGTTGATGTCCAGACCACGGACGGCGTAGGCCGTCAGCAGCACCGTAGGCGCGGCAGCGATTTCCCGGCCCACCAGCACCTTCTGCACATTGCCGCCGGACAGACGGCGGACGGGTGTGGAGACGCCGGGGGTGTTGACCTCCAACTCCTCGATCACCTTTTCAGCCAGGTGTCTGGGATCCTTTCGATTGGTAAACCAGGAGTGGCCCTTGCGGAAGGAGCGCAGCATCATATTATCCGTCAGATCCATGGAGCCCACCAGGCCCATGCCCAGCCGGTCCTCCGGCACGAAGGAGAGGCCTACGCCCAGATCCGCGATGGCGGTGGGGTCCTTGCCGATCAGCTCCTCTTCCCTGCCGTCATCCTCCACATAGCGGATGGAGCCGGACAGGGTAGGCTGCAGGCCCGCAATGGCCTCCAGCAGTTCCTTCTGTCCGCAGCCGGAAATACCCGCAATACCCAGAATCTCGCCGGAATTGGCTGTAAAGGACACATCGTCCAGCTTGAGAGTCCCCTCCATATCCTTGACGGTCAGATGCTCCACCACGATTCGGGGCTTGGGGTCCACAGGCGCGGGTCTGTCAATGTTCAGCGTTACGGGACGGCCCACCATCATGTTGGTCATTTCCTGCGCGTTGGTTTCCTTCGTCAGCATATCGCCCACGAATTGGCCATGGCGCAGAATGGCCACCCGGTCGGACAGGTCCTCCACCTCATGCATTTTGTGTGTGATGATGACAATGGCCTTGCCGTCATTGCGCATATTCCGCAGAACCTTGAAGAGCTTCTCCGTCTCCTGAGGGGTCAGCACGGCGGTAGGCTCGTCCAAAATCAGAATGTCGGCCCCCCGGTAGAGGACCTTCACGATCTCCACAGTCTGCTTCTGAGACACGGACATATTGTAAATCTTCTGGTTGGGGTCCACATCAAAACCGTAGGCATCACAGATCTGCTTTACCTTCGCGGCGACCTTATTCATATCCAGTCTGCCCGGCTCCTTCAGACCCAGAACGATATTCTCCGCTGCGGTGAGCACATCCACCAGCTTGAAGTGCTGATGAATCATGCCGATGCCGTAGGAAAAGGCATCCTTTGGAGACCGGATCAGAACCTCCTTGCCGTTGATGAATATCTGTCCCTCGTCCGGGAAATAAATGCCGGAGAGCATGTTCATCAGGGTCGTCTTGCCGCTGCCGTTTTCGCCCAGCAGTGCCAGGATTTCCCCTTTGTAGATGTCCAGCCACACCCGGTCATTGGCCAGCACGGGGCCGAACCGTTTGGTAATGTCCCGCATCTGTACGGCGGCTTTCTTTTCTTCCAAAAAGATCACTCCTTCTCTGAAATGCCTTCCCCTGGGGGAAGGTGGCCCGCCGCAGGCGGGTCGGATGAGGGGCGGGCCGAAGAACCGATAAGGAGAAATCTATGGCAATTCCGTTCCGGTAAACAGCTTGGAAGCGGCTTAGGCCGGTTCTATATTGGTTCTGCTTGCCGCCCCTCATCAGTCTCGGCGTTCCGCCGAGCCAGCTTCCCCCTGGGGAAGCCATTTTCATATTGAATGCTTCAAAGGGCAACGCGGCGAATGGTCACTGCGCTGCCCTTTGCAGCATTTCCAGGAGCCCCGGAAAGGGGCCCCTGGGTAAAAATGTTTAGTATGCCTGATCCAGCAGGGTAATGCCGTCGATCTGCAGGGTGAAGTAAGGTGCGGAGCGCTTGGTGGATTCCTGGAAAGCGCCGTTCTCGATGACCTCGGTATCGGGGGTGTAGTCGGGATCGGTGTCCACGTCAGCCATGAAGGACTCGACCTTCTCGCCGTTCACAGTGAAGGTATTGATGTCGAAGACCTGCAGGGAACCATCCTCCAGAGCGGCCTTGACCTCAGCCAGCTTCTCGGCAGTGCCAGAAGCCGCAACGGCGTCGTTCAGCTCGGTCAGGACGACAGAGCCGGTCTGCAGAGTGCCGGTCCAGTCAGCGGGGATCTCCTCGCCGTTCATAACGGCCTTGATGGCCAGCTCATAGTAGGGAGTCCAGTCGATACGGGAGGACACCAGGAAGGTGTTGGGGCAGGCGGCAACGGTAGAGCCGTTGTAGGAAACGTTGGGAACACCGGCAGTCTCGCAGGCAGTGGGTGCGCCCATGGAGTCGGCGTGCTGGGAAATCAGGACGCAGCCGTTCTGAATCAGCTTATTGGCGCCTTCCTTCTCGGCGGTCTCGTCATACCAGGAACCGGTGAAGGTAACGTCCATGGTGACGGAGGGGCAAACGGAGCGGGCGCCCAGGAAGAAGCTGGTGTAGCCGGAGACGACCTCGGCATAGGTATAAGCACCGACATAGCCCATCTTGGCCTCGTCAGCGGTGATCTTGCCTTCCTCGATCATCTGGTTCAGCTTCATACCGGCAGCAACACCGGCCATGTAGCGGCCCTGATAAATGGCGGCAAAAGCGTTGTGGTGGTTGGCCAGGCCCTGGGTGTGGGCCTTGGTGCCGGTGGCGTGGCAGAACTGCACGTCAGGGAACTCCTGAGCAGCCTGGATGATGTAATCCTCGTGACCGAAGGAGTCGGCGAAAATGATGTTGCAGCCGGCGTCAGCCAGCTCAGCAGCGGCATTGTAGCACTCCTGGCCCTCGGGGATGTTGGTGCGGAACAGGTACTGATCTTCAGTCAGGCCCAGGTCGGCAATGGCCTGCTTGGCGGCATTCATGAAGTTCAGGTCATAGGTGGAGTTCTCGTCGTGCAGGAAGATGAAGCCTACCTTGATGTTGGAAGCAGCGGCAGGAGCTTCAGTCTCCGCGGCGGCAGTGGTCTCATCGGAACCGGCAGCGGTGGTGGCAGCAGCGGTAGTGGCGGCGGTGTCGGCCTTGCTGCCGCAGGCAGCCAGACCCAGGACCATCACAAGGACCAGAGCCAGAGAAAGAATCTTTTTCATGTTTTCTTTTTCCTCCTAGAAAAATGTATATGTTGATCGCGGTTTGCGAAAAACAACGTGTTAAGCCCGGAAGGTAATGGCATCGTCGGTCATGGAATCCACAATAGCCAGCGACTCGACCCGGACGCCCTCGGCCCGCAGGGCATCTCCGCCGCCCTGGAAGCCCTTTTCAATGGCGATGGCCGCACCCACAACGGTACCGCCCGCCTGACGGACCAGCTCTGTCAGACCGATCAGCGCTTTGCCGTTGGCCAGGAAATCATCCACCAACAGCACCCGGTCCTTTTCGCCCAGGTAATCGCTGCTGACGACAATCGTATAATCCGTACCGTGGGTATAGGAATGGACAACGGCGGTATACACCGCGCCGTCCACATTGCTGGACTTGTGCTTCTTGGCAAAAACCATGGGCACGCCCATTTCCAGGGCCACTGCCGCCGCGATGGCAATGCCGGAGGACTCAATGGTCAGGACTTTATTGACCCCCGCGTCCTTATAGAGCCGCGCGAATTCCCCGGCCATCTCAGCCAGGAACGCGGTATCAATCTGCTGATTCAGGAAGGATCCCACCTTGAGAATGCCGCCGGGAAGGACTTTTCCTTCCTCCAGGATCTTCTTTTCCATTGCTTTCATATGGATAACGCTCCTTCTGTCAAAGAATGAAAAAACCGCGGACATCTACAGTCCACGGTGCAAAAATGAGCAAACGCCTTCCAAGACCCAGCACTCTGGGGACGGAACGCGTATCTTTTTCACCAATGGTCACAGCTTCCTGGCGCTGCGGTAGAAACTCTCGGGCCATACATCCGAAATTACATTAGCTTGTGTTCACCTGACAGTGCCATCCTAAACCATAATTCATCATTTGTCAACATTTGCCGACACCATTTCAAGTTTTTTTCGGTTTTTCACAAAAAGCGTACGTTTTTTTTATGAATCCTTGGAAATGCTGAAGGGCGGCGCGAGGCCGCCCTTTTAAGGGTTTACTCAAACGGGACAATCGTCAGATCCTTTGGATAATGGTTCAGCACCTCACAGCCGTCCTCAGTAATCAGCACCAGATCCTCAATGCGGACGCCGATGCCCTCCTCCGGAATATAAATGCCCGGCTCCACGGAGAAGCACTGGCCCGGGTGAATCACCGCCTCATTGACGGCGGACACATCCCCCGCCTCATGGACCTCCAGGCCGATGGAATGGCCGGTCCTGTGGGTGAAATACTTTCCGAAGCCCTTTTCCGTAATGTAGTCCCGGGCGGCCTTGTCTACATCGCACATCCGGGCCCCGGGTTTGGCGGCAGCAATGCCCCGGAGATTGGCTTCTTTCACGATTTCATAGATTTCCCGCTGCCGATCGGATACCTCGCCCAGGAAAACCGTCCGGGTCATATCGGAACAATAGTCGTCCTTTCTGCCGCCGATGTCCAGCACCACGCAGTCTCCCCGCTTACCGCGGCTGTTGTCCGTCACATGGTGGGGATCCGCGGCGTTGGCCGCGAAGGCGGTGATGGGCTCAAAAGAGTAACCGGAGCAGCCCGCATCCAGATAATATTGCAGCAGCAGGTCCGCCAGCTCCGTCTCCGTGTGGTTTGCGGGCAGTGCCTGAATAATCCGATCCATGACCTGGTCATTCAGCCGGGAAGCGACACGCATTTTCTCCTGCTCATCGGCAGTCTTGATGGCCCGGACGCCGTCCACAATGGAAGAGCTGTTGACACACTTTCCGGAATGCAGCTCCTGGAGCCGCAGCAGGAATCGGGCGGGCCAGTTCTTATCCACGGCGACGGTCTCCCCGGGGACCAGAGTCCGCGCAACCAGAGCGACGCCGTCCTGGGTGTCGTTATAATAGGTAATGGGTGCGCCCAGGTCCCTGGTCTGATGGAACAGGTCGTTGATAAAGAACCGGTGGGCCCCGTCGGCACGCAGCACCAGCACCAGCATCCGTTCTCCGGGCTGGATGGATACGCCCGCGAGATAGTAGATCACGGCAGGGTCCGAGATCAGCAGCTGGGGCACCCCCGCGGCCTTCATGGCGGACAGGATTTTATTCAGTTTTACAGGATCCATAAGTCTTCGCTCCTTTGTGTTTCGATGCAAGCATCATAGCACTTTTTGCTGTTTTCCGCAAGATGCGAAAAGGGGCCCGAAAACTCGGGTCCCTTTGGCGGAATCTCTGAAATTACAGCTTTGCCTTTACGGCGTTGATCATGGCAACGCACTCGGCAGCGATTTCCCTGTCGCCTTCCTGCAGGTCCAGCAGAGGCTCGCGGACACCGCCCACGTCGGGGCCGCCGCTCTGACGCAGGATCTCCTTGATCATGGCGTACATGTTGCCCTTGCCGGAGCACATCTTGTAGATGATCTGACAGGCATCCTGCTGCAGCTCCCGGGCCTTGGCCAGGTCACGGCCGGTGGTAGCCAGCTCGTAGATCTTCAGGAAGACCTCGGGCATAGCGCCGTAGGTGCCGCCGATGCCGCCGGTAGCGCCGGAGACCAGGCCGCCCAGCAGCTGCTCATCGGGTCCGTTGAAGACCACCTTGGCGCCGCAGTGTACCCACTTCTCAATGTCTTCCACAGGCATGGAGGAGTTCTTCACACCGATGCAGCGGGGGTTTTTCAGCATGGTGGAGAGCAGGCCGGGATTCAGGGCCACACCGGCCAGCTGGGGGATGTTGTAGATGATGAAGTCGGTGTTGGGGGCAGCGGAGGAAATGTCATTCCAGTACTTGGCAATGGCAGCGTCGGGCAGGTGGAAGTAGATGGGAGGAATAGAGGCAATGGCATCCACGCCGCAGCTTTCGGCATGGGCGGCCAGCTCCATGGATTCCCGGGTGCCGTTGCAGGCTACGTGGGCAATGACAGTCAGCTTGCCCTTGGCAACTTTCATGACGTTCTCCAGCAGCAGCTTCCGCTCGGGAACGGTCTGATAGATGCACTCGCCGGAGGAGCCGCCAACGTACAGGCCCTTGACGCCCTTATCCACATAATACTGGGTCAGTTCCTGAACAGCCTTGGGAGAGATTTCACCCTTCTCGTCATAGCAGGCATAGAAGGCAGGGATAATGCCCTGATACTTGGAAATATCAAACATTTTTCTTACTCCTTTATTGGAAATTGGTCATGGGGACAGGGAGCTGCCCCCATGAGCGGTTTGTAAAACGTTTTGCCTTAACCCTTGACAGCACCCATGGTGATGCCCTTGGTAAAGTACTTCTGGAAAATCAGGAACACGATGATGATGGGCACGGAAGCCAGCGCCGCACCGGCCATCAGCAGACCGTAGTCCGTGGAGCTTTCGCCCTGCATGGTGGCGATACCAAGGGAGATGGTCAGATTCTTGTTGGAGGTCAGCATAATGAGCTGCATGAAGTAGTCATTCCAGCTGTTGATGAAGGTGAAGATGGCGCAGGCGCCGACACCGGGCTTGATCATGGGGAACATGACGTCCGTGAAGGTTCTCCACTCGGAAGCGCCGTCAATACGGCAGGCCTCGGTCATTTCTGTGGGGATGCCCTCCGCGAACTGCTTCAGCAGGAACACGCCGAAGGGCCAGCCAACGATGGGGAAGATGACGGCCCAGATGGTATCGTACAGATGCAGTGCGGACATCTCCCGCAGCAGGGGGATCAGGATGACCTGCTTGGGCAGTGCCATAGCGCAGACGACCAGAGAGAACACAACGCCCCGGCCGATGAAGCGCTTTTTGGCCAGTGCGTAGCCGGCCATGGCGGCGGTCAGGCAGGTGATCAGCATGGAGGCCACGGACATGAAAACGGTGTTGATCAGCCAGCGGATGGCTGCGGGCACAGTGGGTCCGGTGATGATATACTTGCCGATGCTCATGTTAAACAGGGGTGCGGACCGCTTGCTGAACAGGCGCTGGAAGTTGCCGATTTCCCACTCCGTGGGGAACCACACAGGGGTGGTGGCGTTGATCTCCCGGCCGGTCTTGAAGGCGCCGGTGATGATCCAGTACAGGGGGAAGGCAAACAGGAAAGCCAGGATGCCCACGCAGATATAGGAAATAATGCGGTAAACTCTCTGGCGGGTGGCGTTCTTCTGAATTTGATCGTTCATATTTTCGCTCCTCCCTTACTTTTCTTCGCCCAGCTTGAACTGGACGGCGGACAGGATGGCGATAATGATAGCCAGGATCACGCCCATGGCGTTGCCATAACCGTACTTGTACAGCTTGAACGCGTTGTAATAGATATAGTACATAATGGTCATGGTGGAGTTCTTTGGTCCGCCCAGAGTCAACAACTGGATCAGTGCGAAGCACTGGAAGGAGTTGATGGTGGTAATGACCAGAATGTACAGAGTGGTGGGCATCATCTGAGGCCACTTGATCTTCCAGAATGCCTGCATCTGGCTGGCGCCGTCAACCTCGGCGGCCTCCACCAGAGACTTGTCCACGTTGTCCAGCGCGGACACATACAGAACGATGGGCTGGCCCACGGAGGTGGTCAGCAGGATCAGGATGATGCAGCCCAGCGCGTAGCGGGAATCGCCCAGCCAGTTGATGTTCTTATCCAGCAGGCCCAGATTGGTGCCCAGATAATTGAAGATGCCGTAGTAATTGTTGTACATCCACTTCCAGACCATAGTGACAGCTACGGAGCCGGTGACCACAGGCAGGTAGAAGATGCAGCGGAATGCGGAAGTCGCGCCCACACGCATCTTGCTGATGACGGAGGCAACCCACAGGGAGAACGCGCAGGTGACAGGCACGGAAACCAGCACGATCACCAAAGTATTACGCAGCGCGATCCAGAAAACAGGGTCCTGGAACAAACTTCTATAGTTGCCCAAGCCCACAAAGATGTCATCCCGGCCCATGGTGGCGTCAAAGAAGCTGGTGTAAACGCACATGAACATGGGGTACAGGACGAACATGACAAAGAAAACCAAAAACGGCAGCATAAAGGCGTAGCCGGTCATGGTCTCATGCATTACGAGCTTCCGGGACTTGGTGTTCAAAGCAATTCTCTTGTTTGCCACGGAGAATCCTCCTCTTAAAATATGTAAGAGGTAATCGTGAGGCGTGAATCGGGCTTCACGATCCACGATTACCTCTTACTCGTAAAGGCGCCCCTCCCCCTGACGGGAAGGGGCGCTCATGCGTTTCAGGATGACCGGAAATTACTGGCCGTTCGCCTGGCTCACATACTGCTCAACAGCAGCGGTGATGGCCTCGACGGAGCCGTCAGAAGCACCGACCTGCTGCAGCATGTTCCACCAGCAGGTACGAGCCTCAGCCCAGCCGGTGGTGACCTGGTAGTAGTCGCCCAGCAGAGGCATCAGGACGTTGTAGGAAGCCATGACCTCGTTGTCAGCCCAGATGGTGGACAGGTCAGCGCCCTCAGCGGTGTCGCGGACTGCGAAGTAGTTGGCAGCCTTGACAGCATTGGCAGTGGCCTCAGAGTCGCACATATACTTGACGAAGGTCTTGGCAGCCTCGATCTTGCCGGCATCGCCGTTGTCGAAGATACCGAAGCCCCAGATGCCGCCCTGCAGCTTGGGGTCGCCGTCTGCGGGGAAGGCCATGAACATGATGTCATCGCCGTTAGCAGTCTTCTCAGCGCCGGTGTTGGCGGAGTTGGGGTTCAGCTGCTGGGCGATGTTCCAGCAGAAAGCAACGTTCAGAGTGCCGTTGTAGAACAGAGCAATCTCATCGCCGCCAGCGATACCGGCGTCGTAGGCAATGGCCTCGGAATCGTACAGAGCCTTCAGAGCCTGAATGTTCTGCTCGGAGCCCCAGGTGTACTCGGTGTGCTCAGCGTTGGTGAAGGTGCCGCCGTACAGGTTGTTCACCAGTGCGCGGGTGCCCTGGTCACCGCCCTGGCCGACACAGTAGACAGCGCCGACCTGCTTGCCGGTGTAGGCATAAACAGCGTCCATAGCCTTGAAGAAATCCTCGGTGGACTTCCAGGTGTGGGTGTCCTCGTTGATGTACTGCATAGCGTCAGCAGCCTCGAAGACGGTCTTGTTGATGGCCATGCAGTGAGCGGTCATGACCAGGGGATACTCGTAAGCGGTGTTGTCGTCGGCGAAGCAGGCGGCCAGAGCGGCAGCGTTGATCTCGCTCTTGTCGGTGTCGTCGAACAGGTCAGCGATATTGACCAGCTTGCCCTTGGCGCCCCAGTTGGCAACCAGACGCTCGGGTCCTTCCATGATCAGATCGGGAGTAGCGTTGCCCTCGATGGCGGTGTTGACCTTGTCGTCGCCGTCAGCGTAGGTCAGATACTCAACAGTGACCTTGATGCCGGTAGCGGCCTCGAAGTCAGCCATCAGAGCGTCAACAGTCTCCTGATTGCCCCAGCCGCCGATGGGATAGGTCCACAGGGTGATTTCGGAAGCGGCAGCGGGAGCAGCAGCTTCGGTAGCGGCTTCAGTAGCGTCGGTAGCGGCAGCGGTAGTAGCCGCGGCAGTCGTCTCCGCGGGCTTCTCGGACACGGAGCAGGCGCACAGGCCCACGACCATGACCACTGCCAGCAGAACAGCAAACAGTTTCTTCATAATGTCCTCCTCAAAAATTGTTTTGTTCAAAGCGATTAATTTTCCCGTCTCGAACTGTATTTATTTTAGCTATCCCCACCGCGAAAGTCAATCGGTCTTGAATGAAATTTTCTTTCAGCTCCATATTTTTTCGAAAATTCTAGCAATGCGCACAATTTATGTTTGAATTTTCTCGTCGCAGCTTGCTTGAAGTTGTCTATTTTGACAACTCTCATAAGGAAATATATATGATAGTTGAAAGGATTTTGTTCTAAGTGAACTTTTCTGTAAATCCATTGTTAATTTATATACATGAAAAATGAAAATTTCTTTATGTTGCGCCGGCGAAAATACGCGAAAATGCCAGGATGCCGGCATATGGAGGGAAATCCGCCTGCCAAGGCTATGCTGCGCAAGGAATGTACACAGGTCTTTCCGTCCATTGGCATGCCATGCACAAACGTCAAAAAAGCCGCGCCCGGGCAGGCGCGGCGAAAAAGCAGGGTCACATATGTTTGCTCTTCAGTGCCTCCGCGATGCGGCGGCGGTACTCCAGCGCCCGATCCATATCCGTTCTGGAAAACTCGGAGAAGAGCACATCCAGCAGATACATCTGGGCAATCCGCGCGGCGATGGAGCCGGACTGCATGGGACTTTCGTTGGCCCCGCACTGCAAAACATAGTCCGCCGCCTGTGCGCCGGGCGAATTGGGGAACCGGGTCACAATGACGACCTTGGCGCCCCGCTCCCGGGCAACAGCCTCCATATCCAGAACATCCCGGGTGGAGCCGGAGTAGGAAAAGAAGAACAGCACATCGCTGCTTTCCATAGTGGAGGCGGCAACCGCCTGCAGGTGGGAATCCTCCACAGGCCAGAACTTGTTGCTCACCGTAGAAAACAGATGGGCCGCCTCCCGGGCAATCAGCATGGAGCCGCCCTGGCCCATGCACAGCACCTGTCTGGCATGGTGGAACAGCGCCGCCACCTGCGCGATCATGGAAAGATTCAGTACCTCCATGGTTTGCAGCATGGCCTCCACGTCCGCCCGGTAGAGCTTCTGGGACATGGTTTTCAGGTCGTCGCTCTGCTCCACCTGACCGCTCAGAGGCGTGTCCCCCAACCGGGCCTGGGCCATAGCGTTGGCCACCGCCAGCTTCAGCAGCGGGAAGCTCTTATAACCCATATGCCGGGAGAACCTGGATATGGTTGCCTCCGCTACACCGCTCTCCCGCGCCAGTTCGGAAATGGACTGCTGGACCACCCGCTCCTGATTGGCCAGGATGTAATCCGCCAGCCGTTTTTCCGCGGGGGTAAGAGAATAGTAGTCGCTGCCAATACGCAGGATCACGCTTTGCTGTCTTTCCTCCATGGTTTTGTCTCCTCAAAAAATGCCGGGGCCGAAATCCGGTCCCGGCAGAATGTATCAAATGTGTCTCCGGTTACCGAGCCAGCAGCTCGCCCAGCATCAAATCGGTCATGATCAGCATTCTGGGCAGATGGAAGGGGCCCTTGAAGGTGGAACCCTTGGTAGAGGGCTCGGTGGGCTTGCCGTCCCGGCGCAGGTAGCCGTACCACTCACCGGCTTCACTGTCGGAGAAGTGTTTCTTGCAGTAGTCCATAGTACGGAAGTACCAATCCAGGTACTCCTCCTTGCCGGTGTCGCGGTAGAGCATCAGAGAGGAGATCAGGATCTCGTCATGGGGCCACCACAGCTTCATGTCGTGCTCGTATGCCTCGGGGGGATTGCCCAGGCAGTCCACGAAGTACAGCAGGCCCTCGTACTCCTCGTCCCAACCAGCCTTGATGGCCCAGTTGAAAATCTCCTCTGCCTTGCCGACCAATTCCTTGTTGCCGGTACGCTTGGCGTGCTCCAGCAGGAACCACACGCCCTCGATGTCGTGGCCGGGGTTCACGATACGGCCGTCGGTGTAGTCCAGATTTGCCTCACCGTTGGGGCCCACATTCTCCAGCACACAGTGCAGCTCGGGATGGACGTGGTACTTGAAGATGTCATCCACGCAGCCCTGGGCACGCTCTTCGTACAGAGCCTTGTTCTCGGGATCCACCCGCAGCATGACGGAGGTCACGTTCAGGTAGATCATGGGCAGGCCGAAAGCCCGGCCGCTGCGGGTCTCAGGCTCGGTCTTGGGTCCCAGGCCGGTGGGATCCTTAGCGCCGTGCCACAGGTCCCAGTAAATATTGTAAGCCTTCTTCGCCCGCTCCAGGCACTCCTTCTCGCCGGTGACGCCGTAGTATTCGGCATTGGCAATGGCATAGAAAGCCTCAGAGAAATAATAGCGGCGCTGACGCAAGGGCTTGCCGTCAGCGGTGACGGTGAAATACATTCTGCCGTCGGCATTGGGGTTGATGCAGTACTTCTCCATGAAGTCCAGGCAGCTCTTGGAAGCCTCCAGCCACTCCTTCTTCACGCCATAGGTGTGGCACAGGTACGCGAAAATCCAGCCGCACCGGCCCTGCATCCATACGCTCTTATCGGTGGAGTAGATCCGGCCATAGCGGTCCAGGCAGGTGTACACGCCGCCGTGCTCCTTGTCCATGCCGTTTCTCAGCCAGAAGTCCGCGCAGACCGCCAGTTCCTTTTCCGTCCAGGCCTTGGCCTGCCGCAGTTTTGTTTTGTCCATTTCTAAAACCCTCCTGTGGTTTTTGAAAGGCCGCCTCGGAGCGCTTCCGGCGTTCTCATCGTATAAATCCGCCAAAAGCCGTTCCTTCCGGAAAGCCCAAAATGTTACAAATCCATAGTACCATTCCCTTTGTCATTTTTCAAGAGCTTTTTTCATTTTCTTTCCTTTTGGGTACATATTTTCTTTCCCCACAGGGGATACTGCCGGAGAAGAAAAAATTCTTTCAGAAAAGGAAAATAATGCTTGACATTTTCCTTTTCAGTGCTATAATACCCATGTTGCTTGTGACGCGGCAAGCGAAACAGCGCCATAGAGGATTTGTGTAACGGTAGCACACCGGACTCTGACTCCGTTTGCGGGGGTTCGAATCCCTCATCCTCTGCCAAAAAAAGAAGAGACACCACATGGTGTCTCTTCTTTTTTTGCTTCAGGGAGGGATTCGAACCCACTTCAATGCAAGGCTCCGGCGGAGCCTTGCCACTCGGCGTCCAGCCGCCGAGTGCTCCTTACGATTTGCCCCTCAAAGGGCAAATCGGTAATCGAATCCCTCATTCTCTTCTTTGGACACCACATGGTGTCTCTTCTTTTTGCTTCAGGGAGGGATTCGAACCCACTTCAATGCGAAGCTCCGGCGGAGCCTTGCCACTCGGCGGCTGGACGCCGAGTGCTCTTTACGATTTGCCCCTCAAAGGACACGAATCCCACGCATTTCAAGAAGATTACAGGGCGGATTCCCCAATTTTCCGGTGGGTCTTTCGTTATGCCCGTAATGATTAAGCGCTTCTTTCGGCAAAATATCCGGGTAAATCTCATTGACAATATCCAGTAGCCTTGCTATACTGATTTTGGAACCAGTAGGAGTAGCGGATTCTTCCGTAATCTTCGGCAGCAATGCGGCTGGTTCCTTTTTGCGTTTGCCGCATAGTGAACATCAATAGATGTACTCTCATTTAAATGTCGGTTTACCACCAAAGAGGCTCCATAAAACCCTGTTTCACTCCGTGCAGTTCCAACAAGAACATGGAATTCCTTCTGGACGGAAGCACCTTCCGCTCCGTTCCGGTTTGCTGCCGCAGCCTCTACTCTATTTCCTTTCCCAAATCAGGAATTGATATAGAACATTCCCAGAATATCCCGCATTTCGTAGTAGTGGGCTCCCTTGCGCCAGCCGCTGCCTACGGAATCGGCGCTGTGGAATTTCATCTCCGTGTCCGGCAGAGCATCCGGCAGGATCAGTTCTGCCTGACATTCCTCAGGCAGCTCATAGCGCTGGGGGCCGGGCTGGGTCCACCACAGGCGCTTGAGCCAGGTCATATGGCTGATGGGCGTGGCATCCGCAATCAAATAGCTCAGATTCAGGTCATCCAGACCTGTACAGCTTTCCAGCGGCGTCAGGTCCGTGACCTTGGTCAGAAACAGCTCCAGAAATACCAGCTTTTTATGATTTTCCAGAGGACTGATGTCGCTGACCTGAGTATCCGCAATGACCAGATATTGCAGCTCCGGCATCTCCGCCGCCCAGTCGCAATTGGTGATCTTCATATGGCCCACATCAATGCAGATCATGTCGTGGCAGTATTTCAGCTCCACCAGATCCTTGTCCGTGACCTCTTTCTTGAATTTCACCGGCATGAACCAGGTATCGTCCGTCCGCACGTCCAGTCCGCCCAGCCGCACCGTCCATACCACTCTGACCCCCGGCAGGCGGTCGTTCAGTGCCTCCAGCGCCTCGCTGGACTGACCGCAGCCGCTGAGAATCAGCTTTTTCAAATTTGGGAAGTCGGCGAGCTTTGCCTCCAGTACAGAGAGATCCTCTATGGGGCAGTCCGTCAGGTCCACCTCTTCGGCATTGGTAAGGAAAGCCTTTCCGAAAAGCAGTACCGTATCAGGGTCGCTGCCGTTGGGACACGCGTCGGGAGGCTCCACGATATGCCCCCGGGGCCGCGCCGTCTCTCCCCGCTTTGGCCGCGTCGGCGCGGATACTGTCGCCTGCGGCTCCGTTTCCGTCTCCGTCGTTGAGGGCTCTTCCGTTGATTGCTCCGTCATCTGGGCACGATGACACCCAGCGCAGAACAGCGCGCCGCACAAAAACAGTGTGGCCGCTAACATAACCCATTTCCATTTCCGCATATCCCAATCCCCCGGCTTTCTGTGTTCTGTAAACCAGTAAACGCATCATACCATATTCGACATATTCCGTCAATATCCTTTTCCGTTCTGGGTTTGTACCGGCAATGCGAATTATGCGCTTTGGCCTTGTAAGAGCGGCTGGCAGCCACACTTACAAGGCCAAACAGTTTTTTATTTCAAATACAGCCGTGAAACCGCAAATATTGCGGCAATCGAACGGCATTTCACTCCGTGATCCGGCCAAACACTCCATCCTCATACAGTCCTGTGATCTTCACATTTTTCACCACATTGTGCAGCGCCTCTCCGGCGGCATAGACCCGGACGTAGTTGGGGGCGTGGCCGGTGTAGAAGCCCAGCGACTGTTCCTCAAAGAGCACCGCCTGAGTGGTGCCGATAAGGCTTTCCCGGTAGGCCTTGCTCATGTCATCCGCCACGGTGATGGCACGGCGGCTGCGGTCCTCTTTGACAGCGTTGCCCAACTGGTCAGGCATTTTGTCAGCCGGGGTTCCGGGGCGGCGGGAATAGGGGAAGATATGCATATCCGCAAAGGCGCATTTTTGAATAAAGGTCAGGCTCTTCCGGAATTCCTCTTCGGTCTCCCCGGGAAAGGCCACGATCATGTCCGTGGTCACGGCACAGCCCGGAAAGTATTTTCGCAGCAGGCAGACGCTTTCGTAATACCGGGCGGTATCATATTTCCGGTGCATCCGCTTCAGCACAGTGTCGCAGCCGGACTGCATGCTCAGATGGAACTGAGGGCAGAGGTTGGGATAGGCGGCCAGAGCCTGACAGAAGTCCTCCGTGACCACTCTGGGCTCCAGACTGCCCAGGCGGATGCGCAGTTCCGGCACGGCCTCGCACAGCCCCGTGATCAGGTCCTTTACAGGAGGCTTTCCCGGCAGGTCCACGCCCCAGCTGGCAATCTCAATGCCGGTGACAACAATTTCCCGGTAGCCCATCTCTGCCAGCTCCCTGGCCTGCCGCAGCGCATCCTCCAGCGGCGCGGACCGCACAGGGCCCCGGGTATAGGGTATGATGCAATAGGTGCAGAAGTTCACGCAGCCATCCTGCACCTTCAGCATGGCGCGGGTCCGCTCTTCCAGCCCTCCGGGGGGCAGCAGCTCAAATTCCCGGCGGCGCAGAGCGTTGTCCAGGGTATCCGTATGGGCTTCCCCATTCAGCGCGGAGAGCATATGCTCCAGAAACTCCTGCCGTCCGCCGGAACCGCCCAGCACATCCACCCCCAGTTCCTTCACGGCTTCCGGGGCATGCTGGGTATAGCAGCCGCAGACGCCGATAACGGCATTGGGATTATCCCGGCGGCAACGGCGGATGACAGCCCGGTTCTTCTTATCCGCAACGGCGGTAACGGAACAGGTATTGATGATATAGGCATCGCAAACTTCATCGAAATGTCCAATTTCGTGACCGGCATTTTGGAGGATATGCTCCATAGCCTGCGTCTCATATTGATTGGTCTTGCAGCCCAGTGTGTAAAAAGCAAAGCGCATTTCTGTAAAAATCGCCAATTTTATTGGCGCTCCCTTGTTATAATTAGCCAAACCGACAATTGCTTTTCAATTGAAATCTGTTATAATAATCGCATATTTACAGTTTTTTCGGTCAGCAGTCATATTATACACGAAAACCCGGCGTTTGTACAGCCAAAGGAGGTTTTTATGCAGGAATTTACCATACATCTTCGCTCCGTGCGGGATGTAAATGAATTTGTTGCATTGACCGCTCCGCTGTGCGGCGTCACCTTGAGCGACGGCTTCCGGACGGTTGACGGAAAGAGTTTTATGGAGATTTTCTGTCTGAAGCTGGACGGCCCCATTTCGGTGCGGGCAGAATGCGGCGGCGAGGAATTCGAAAGATTCCGCCTCTCCTGCGCCCGCTTTCTGGAAGCGAATTGAATATCGGCTCTTTGCAGCACCGTCCCGGGAATACTCGGGGCGGTTTTTTATACAAAGAACGGCCTCCCCATACGGGGAGGCCGCAAGTATCCATCAGCAATAGAAATCCCGGATCTTCTTGGCCCGGCTGGGATGGCGGAGCTTCCGGATAGCCTTGTTTTCGATCTGGCGAATCCGCTCACGGGTAACGCCGAAGATCTGGCCCACCTCCTCCAGAGTGTGGGTGCGGCCGTCGTACATGCCGAAGCGCATCCGCAGCACGTCCGCTTCCCGCTCGGTGAGGGTACCCAGAATCTCTTTCAGAGCCTCGGCAAGCAATGCGTTGGAGGTGGCATCGGCAGGGCCGGGGGTCCGCTCGTCCTCTACGAAGGAGCCGATGGAGGTATCCTCTTCGTCACCTACGGGGGTATCCAGACTCAGGGTATCGGCGGCGGTGCGGTTGGCCTCAATGATTTTTTCCACAGGCAGACCCAGCTCCGCGGCAATCTCCTCCATGGTAGGCTCCCGGCCCAGCTCCTGGACCAGCTTCCGGTTGCAGCGGGTGGCCTTGTTGATGACCTCTACCATATGCACCGGCACCCGGATGGTCCGGGCCTGGTCCGCAATGGCCCGGGTAATGGCCTGCCGGATCCACCAGGTGGCATATGTAGAGAACTTGTTTCCCTTTGTCCAGTCAAACTTATCGACCGCGCGGATCAGTCCCGTGTTGCCCTCCTGGATCAGATCCAGAATGTGCAGGCCCCGGCCTGAGTATTTTTTTGCGATGGAGACAACCAGACGCAGGTTGGCCTCCGTCAGCTTGTTCTTGGCCTCCTGGTCGCCTTCGGATACCCGCTTTGCCAGTTCCACTTCCTCTTCCGCAGACAGGAGCTTCACCTGACCAATCTCCTTCAGATACATCCGCACAGGGTCATCCAGGCTGTATTCCGCGGCCAGATCCACAGGGTCAATGAGTTCTTCCTCTTCGATGCCCCGCAGATCCAGGCCGTCATCCAGCCCATCCCCCAGGCCATCGCCCAGTACATCCAGCGTGTCATCAATCTCCAGCTCCGTGGTGACGATCTGGATGTTCATGGCATCGAACCGGTCATAAATCTCCTCAATCTTCTCAGGGGAGAGCTGCATCTTTTCCAGAATGGCACTCAACTCCGTATCCCGGATCATGCCCTCTTTCTTGCCCTTTGTAATCAGGGCCTGCATAGCGGCCTGCAGATCCTCCACATTCTTTGTCGGCTTCTTGGCAGTACTCATAGTCAAATCCCTCTTTACCTCTGTCTGTGTTACGACTTCAAAATATTCTTGCCGTAAAACTATACCCCGATTTTGCATTTCCGGCAAGGGTTTTTCAAATATTTCTTTGTTTTGCGAGAAAAAAGTCAAAATCCGGCAGGCGCCACTTTGATTTTCCCCTGTTTTTGTGAAAACATACGGTTTACATTTTCGGAAAAATTCGTTATAATTGGTAAAATGCTTAAAGTATGCCCTTATATGCCTTCCCCTGAGGAAGCCAACTTCAAAGAGAGGAATCAGCCTATGACGGATCTTTCCCATATTCGTAATTTTTCCATTATCGCCCACATTGACCACGGCAAGTCCACTCTGGCGGACCGGCTCATGGAGCAGTGCAACGCCGTGGATCAGAGGACCCGGGCTGAACAGCTACTGGACTCCATGGATCTGGAGCGGGAGCGGGGCATTACCATCAAGGCCACCGCCGTACAGCTGAATTACGCCGCCGATGACGGGGAAACCTACGACTTAAACCTCATCGACACCCCGGGCCACGTGGACTTTAACTACGAGGTCTCCCGGTCTCTTGCCGCCTGCGAGGGTGCGGTGCTGGTGGTGGATGCCAGCCAGGGCGTAGAAGCCCAGACCCTGGCCAACACCTATCTCGCCATTGACGCGGGACTGGAGGTGCTGCCGGTCATCAATAAGATTGACCTGCCCTCTGCCCGTCCTGCCGAGATTAAGGCAGAGGTGGAGGACATTATCGGCATTCCCGCCGAGGATGCCCCGGAAATCTCCGCCAAGAACGGTATCAACATCCATTCCGTGCTGGAAATGATCGTGAAAGATATCCCCGCTCCAAAAGGAGACCGGGAGGCTCCTTTGCAGGCTCTGATCTTCGACAGCCAGTATGATTCCTACCGCGGTGTCATTGTCTATACCCGGATCAAGCAGGGCACCGTCACCGCCGGTATGGACGTGAAGATGATGGCTACCGGCGCGGTCTATAAAGTGGTGGAGGTCGGAACCATGAATCCGCTGGGTCTGACCCCCGCAGAGAGTCTGGGGGCCGGCGAGGTTGGCTATATCACCGCCTCCATTAAAAATGTTTCCGATACCCGGGTAGGCGACACCATTACTAGCGTGGAAAACCCCGCCGTCCAGCCCCTGCCCGGCTACCGGCAGGTGCAGCCCATGGTCTACTCCGGCGTGTATCCCGCCGACGGGGCCAAATATCAGGACCTGCGGGATGCCCTGGAAAAGCTGAAGCTGAACGACGCCTCCATGAGCTTTGAGCCGGAAAGCTCCATTGCTCTGGGCTTTGGCTTCCGCTGCGGCTTCCTGGGACTGCTGCACATGGAGATCATTCAGGAGCGGCTGGAGCGGGAATACAACCTGGACCTGATTACCACCGCCCCCAACGTTGTCTACCGGGTGACCAAAACCGACGGCACCGTGCTGATGGTGGATAACCCCCTGGACTACCCGGACCCCATGGAGATTGAGCTGGCGGAGGAACCCTTTGTCAAAGCCAGCCTCATTGCCCCCCAGGAGTATGTGGGCAATATTATGGACCTGTGTCAGAACCGCCGGGGCGAGTTCAAGAACATGGAGTATCTGGATGCCAGCCGGGTGGAGCTGCACTACGAGATGCCTTTGAACGAGATCATCTACGACTTCTTTGACGCCCTCAAGTCCCGCACCCGGGGCTACGGCAGCCTGGACTACACCTTCCTGGGCTACCGTCCCAGCCGCCTTGTGAAGCTGGACATCCTGCTCAACGGCGAGGTGGTGGACGCCCTGAGCTTCATCCTCTTTGCGGACAACGCCTACCCCAGAGCCAGAAAAATCTGTGAAAAGCTGAAAGACAACATCCCCCGCGCCCAGTTCGAGATTCCCGTCCAGGCGGCGATCGGCGGAAAGATCATCGCCCGGGAGACCATCAAGGCCCTGCGCAAGGACGTCCTTGCCAAGTGCTACGGCGGCGACATCACCAGAAAGAAGAAACTGCTGGAAAAGCAGAAAGAGGGCAAGAAGCGCATGCGCACCTTCGGCTCCGTAGCCGTACCGAGCGAAGCGTTTATGGCCGTCCTCAAATTAGACGACGAATAAGAATCAGTTGACAGTTGACAATTGACAGTTGACAGTGAGGAAATTGACAATTGACAATGGACAATTGACAATTTTTGCGGGCAGGAAACGTCTACAGATTTTGATTATGAACAATGCTATTGAAGAAAAGAGCTTTCAGTTTGCTGTGCGCATAGTAAGCCTTTGCAGGTATCTTCGTGACGAGAAAAAGGAGTTCATCTTGTCCAAGCAGCTTCTTCGGGCGGGTACCAGCATCGGCGCAAATATTGCGGAGTCACAGCAGGCCCAGAGCAGACCGGATTTCATCTCCAAGCTCTGTATCGCATTAAAAGAAGCCAGCGAAACCAATTATTGGCTCCGCCTTTTGCGGGCCACCGACTATCTGTCGGAAACCGAATACAGGACCATGATCGTCCAGTGCAGAGAACTGGAACGACTTTTGACATCCATTCTAAAATCCACAAAACCCTCAGAACAATGACCTGACAGTTCAATTGATGAAGCCTTTCGGCTTCCTCAATTGTCAATTGTCAATTGTCAATTGTCAATTTGTACGGAGGCTCACATGGCAATATTAACCAAACGCAACAACAAAACCCCTTTGGGTATCTACATCCACATTCCCTTCTGCCGCAGCAAGTGCCAGTACTGCGACTTTTACTCCATGCCCTGCAAGGACGACAAGCTGATGGACAGCTATCTGGATGCCATCTGCGCCCATCTGAAGGAGGCGGGGGCCTTGTGTCCCGGCTACCGGGTGGATACCGTTTACTTTGGCGGCGGCACGCCCAGCTACTTCGGTGCGGACGCTCTGGCCATTATCCTGACGGCCATCCGCCGGAATTTCGATGTGACCCCCGACGCGGAGATCACCTTTGAGGCCAACCCGGATTCCGTCACCGACCGGCTGCTGCACCGGCTGAAAGCAGAGGGCTTTAACCGGGTGAGTCTAGGGGTCCAGTGCGACAATGATGAAATTCTCAAAAAACTGGGCCGTCCCCACACCTATGCCCAGGCCGTCACCGCCTACCAGCGCATCCGCAAGGCAGGCTTCCGGAATGTGTCGTTGGATCTGATGTACGGCCTGCCCGGCCAGAGCCTCCACGACTGGCAGGAGACGCTGGAAAATGTATTGAAGCTGAATCCGGAGCACATGAGCTGCTATGGTCTGAAGGTGGAAGAGGGCACGCCTCTGTATGAAATCAAGGATTTCGTCGGGCTGGCTGACGACGACACCCAAGCGGATATGTACATGGCCGCCATTGAGTCCCTGCGCAATCACGGCTTCCGGCAGTATGAGATCTCCAATTTCTGCCGCAAGGGTCTGTATTCCCGGCACAACACCAAGTACTGGACCGGCGGAGAATACCTGGGCTTCGGCCCCAGCGCAAGCTCGGACTT
This sequence comes from Pseudoflavonifractor sp. MSJ-30, assembly GCF_018918045.1. Taxonomy (GTDB): domain Bacteria; phylum Bacillota; class Clostridia; order Oscillospirales; family Oscillospiraceae; genus Faecousia. The sequence goes on along the minus strand of NZ_JAHLPU010000050.1, from coordinate 3,180 downwards.
CGCGGGCAAGCGCTTCACCATGGTTCGGGATCTGCAGGCCTATATTCAGGGCATTCAGACCGGCGGCAACATCATGGAGGACGTTCAGGAGATCCCCCTGCGGGAGCGGGCGGGAGAATACTTGATGCTCCGGCTGCGGACCACCGCGGGTATTCTGGCCGAGGAATATGAACGCACCTTCATGCTGCCCTTCAAGCCCCTGGAGGAGGTCCTTCTGAAACACCGGGTCTACTACCGCACCGCCCAGAGCGAGGACGGCCGGTGGTATCTGACCCCCAGAGGCTTTCTGGTGTCCAACGACATCATCTCCGATCTGCTGCTTGCCCAGGATGATTCGGAGCCGCTGAAAAGGCTGTAAAAAAGCACAGGGGGCGGTGCAGGCATCGTCCCCTGTGCTTTATGTGATTGAAAAGCCGCTTATTTACAGATCTTCCAGATACCGTTCCAGCAGGTTCAGGTATTGAACAGTCAGCTCTCCCCGCCGGCTGTCGTAGCGCTCCATGACGAACAGGCTGTAGTGCAGGTTGTCCAGCGGGATACAGCGGAAGCCGAACCGCTCATTGGAGCGGGGCGGGAGCTTGCAGCCGATGGAATACATGGAAGTCTCGGAGATCAGTCGGTTCTTCAGCGCCCGGTCGGAGACTGTAACGATCCTGTCGGGATTGATGTGCAGCAGGGCGGACAGACTGGGATATTCCAGGAAGACTTTGTCATTGTAGTCCACCATGGCGTAGTTTTCAAAGTCGCTGAACCGGATCTCCGGCGCGCTGTACAGCGGATGCCGGGGGCCGATGCGCAGTACCATGGGCACATCCGCCATATGGGTCAGCTTCAGATTTTTCTGACGGCAGATCTTCTCCAACCGGTCTGTCTCATCTGAACCCCGCAGCGCTACGGCAAGATCAATCTCTGAAAGCCAGAGCTTTTCCAGAGAAACATCGATGTCATCTGTATAAAAGGCCATTTCCAGGCCGTCCTCATTCTGGCATTCCTTACACAGCTGCGCAAAGGCATCACACACCGGATTATAGGAAATGCCGCCGATGCGAAGCCGTCGGCGAGGCGTCAGGCTTCCCACCTGGCACATCTTTTCGTGGCAGTCCACGATTTGTGCCGCCTGCCGCAGTGCCTCTATCCCCTGCTCCGTAGGCTGAACCCCTCGGCTGGTGCGGATGAAAATCGGATAGCCCAGTTCTTCCTCCAGAGAACGGATCACACCGCTCAGATTAGGCTGGGCGATAAACAGACTGGCCGCCGCGGCGGAAATGGAACCCGCCCGGTAAACAGCCAGAGCATACTGCAGCTGCTGGATGGTCATAGCGCACCCCCAAGAATCGTTCAAAATACTTTTTAGCTATTTTATCAAATCGTTTTCCGGAAATCAAGACGACGTATAGGAACAGAGTTTCATGTTTTCAAAACATTCACACTTCGTTTTTCCTGGCTTTCGTTTTCCAGGGTAGGATTCAAGAAAAAGGAGGATGTCCATGGCACAGTTTACCAAGCGCGCGCTGGAGGATTCCCTGAAGCACCTGCTGCTGAAAAAGCCGCTGAATAAGATCACCATCAACGATATTGCCGAGGACTGCGGCATCAACCGCATGACGTTTTACTACCATTTCAAAGATATCTACGATCTGGTGGAGTGGGTCTGTCTGGAGGATGCCAGACAGGCGCTGGACGGCAAGAGCAGCTACGACACCTGGCAGCAGGGATTTGTTCAGATTTTTCAGGCTGTTCAGGAAAACAAACCCTTTGTGATGAACGTATACCGCTGCGTCAGCCGGGAGCAGGTGGAGCGCTATCTGACCCCTCTGACAGACGATCTGCTGATGGGTGTTATCAATGAGCTGTCCGCCAATATGGTCGTCCGGGATGAGGACAAGGCGTTTATTGCCCGGGTCTACTCCTATGCCTTTGTGGGATTGATGCTGGACTGGATCAAGGACGATATGCGGAGCGACCCCGAAAAGCTGGTGGCCCGTTTCGCCCTGGTGATCCACGACGACCTGCTGGGGGCTCTGAACCGATTTCGGGTAGGATGATCTGATTTTTTCGCCCGCTGCCGTGTTTGGCAGCGGGCGAATTTTGAAGAGAAGGAGAAAAGCTTATTTATCCGCAAACAGCGGAGTGGAGAGGTACCGGTCGCCGGTGTCGGGCAGCAGGACCACAATGGTCTTGCCCTTGTTCTCGGGGCGCTTTGCCAGCTGCACGGCTGCCCAGACAGCCGCGCCGGAGGAGATGCCTACAAGAACGCCCTCCTTACGGCCCACCAGGCGGCCTGTGGCAAAGGCGTCTTCGTTGGTAACGGGGATGATCTCATCATAGATCTTGGTATTCAGCACCTCGGGAACAAAGCCCGCGCCGATGCCCTGAATCTTGTGGGGCCCGGCCTTTCCGGTGGAGAGAACCGCGGAGGAAGCCGGCTCAACGGCCACAACCTTCACCTCAGGCTTCCTGCTCTTCAGGTACTCGCCAACGCCGGTGACGGTGCCGCCGGTGCCCACGCCCGCCACGAAGATATCCACGTCTCCGTCGGTGTCCTCGTATATTTCGGGACCGGTGGTCTCGAAGTGGGCCTTGGGGTTGGCGGGATTGGTGAACTGGCCGGGAATAAAGCTGCCGGGGATTTGAGCCGCCAGTTCATTGGCCTTTTCAATGGCGCCCTTCATGCCCTTGGCGCCCTCGGAGAGCACCAGCTCAGCACCGTAAGCCTTGATCAGCTGGCGGCGTTCTACGCTCATGGTATCGGGCATAACGATGATCAGCTTGTAGCCCCGGGCCGCCGCCACGGAGGCAAGACCGATGCCGGTATTGCCGGAGGTTGGCTCGATCAGGGTGGCGCCGGGCTTCAACGCGCCGCTCTTTTCGGCGTCGTCAATGATTCCCTTAGCGATTCGGTCCTTCACGGAGCCGGCGGGGTTGAAATACTCCAGCTTGGCCAGAATTCTGGCCTCCAGCTTTTCTTCTTTCTCGATATGGGTCAGCTCCAGCAGCGGGGTGTGCCCAATCAGCTGGTCGGCAGAGGTGTAAATTTTAGACATAGAAATGACTTCCTTTCCAAATTATATTGTAGCGGTGTGAAGTAGTCGGAAAATTGGTGTTTGCAGAGTAAACAAATTGACAATTGACAATGAACAATTGACAATTATGGTGTCCCTTCGGGACGAATTAAAATTA